>JBKJIN010000067.1:0-84652 GCA_046598425.1 Marmoricola sp.
CTGGTTCGAACCCAGTATCGCCCACCACGAGGCAGGCCCCTGTTCTGCTGAAACGCAGGCAGGGGCCTTGTCATGTCCGCTGCGAGCGAGACGTCCGCTCAGGACCAGAGCTCCGGGTCGCTGCATTCTCCAACAAAAGCCCCATCCGGGAGATTTCGGTCCTACGATGATCAGGTCGGCGAGGGGGAGTCCTCCGCCACGCTCTAGGAGCCCCGGGTGTCCGGGTCAACGCCATCGGTTCCGGGCGACGCTGGGGTAAGTGGGTTTGCTAATGGCGGGAGCCGAGTCGCAGATGGCCCGGGGGGCACTCGGGGACGGCTCGTGATGCGCGTCGTCGTGGCGGACAACGATGCCGACGCCTTGGATCTCGCGCTGACCGATCTGCGCCTAGAGGGTCACGAGGTCTTCGGCGCTCGTAATGCTGCCGGTGCCGAACTGCTCATCGCCGAGGTGTCGCCGGCAGCTGTCGTCCTGGACTACCGGATGCCCCCAGGAGACGACGGGCTCACCCTGGCAGAACGACTGGTCAAAGACCGCCCAGGCCTCCGGGTCGTGATCTACAGCAACTACCAGAGTCCCCAGCTTCGCGCTCGTGCTGCCGTGATCGGCGTACCGTTCCTCGCCAAAGGCAACCTCCGGGTGCTCCGTTCCGCACTGGACGCACCGTGATCCGGGGCCTGCGATCCGCGTCGCTGATGGCGTTGGCCGTCGTGGTCGTGGCGGTAGTCGCGGCGGTGGTCGCCGTCTTCGCCGGGCGTCAGTTGGACGGTGTGCGTGCCGAGCGCGAAGCGGCGTCCGCCGCGGCGGACGCCGTCACAGTGGTGTCCGAAGCCCTCCGGACAGCGTTGAGCCAGGCCGAGGAGGCGACATCCGCCGAACGTTCGGCCAGTGCGGCAGTGACTCAAGGAGTGCCCGCGGCGACTCTGGTACTGGCGCGGGACTCCGGTCTCCCGGTCCTCGACGACATTGCTGGTGGGATGGTCGTGGTCGGGCGGTACGCCGGGTCAGGACCGCCGCGCACCGCGCAAGAGCGCAGGGACCGCCTGTCCGGGTTCGTGACAGTGCCGTTGGATCTTGCGACCACCCTGAAACCGTTGATCCCCGAGGATGGCGGGATCGCGGTGAGTGGTCCCGACCGGGAGGTCGCGTCGAATCCGCCGGGCGGACCCCGCTCCGCGGCGTCGTTCACCACGTCGCTCGGAGCGGACCTCGCGTCCGGGTGGACCATCACGGTCTGGACCGGGCCCACCGGCACGCCGCTGGGCTCATGGCTGGTCGCGATGCTCCTGGTGTCGGCCGGTCTCGCCGTCGCGGGCTGGCTCCTCGTACGACAGAAAGAGTCTCGCCGCCAGATCGACGAGCTCCGCGAGCTCCAACAGACGAGTGCCACCGTCGCCGAGCTGGCAACGTTGGCTCAGACCAGCTTGGACCTGGGTGAGGTGATCCCCGCGGTCACCACCGCGCTGTCCGCCGCACTGGGGCTGCGTGGCTTGTCGTTGACCGCTCCGACGCCCCAGGGCGACCGGCCGATCTTCGTCCTCGGCGTGACGCCCGGCTCCGCCGCGCCGTCGCGGGGGCGGGAGGAGCTGCCGGTAGGGCAGAGCCTGGCGATCGTGCTCTCCCGCGGCGGACGGATCGTTGCCACGCTGCACGTGACCGCGGGCCGTTTCCTGAGTCGCTCCGACGTACGCACGTTGTTCGCGGCCAGTGAGGTGCTCACCTCCGCGCTGACGAACGCCGACGTGTTCAGGCAACAGCTCGACCTGATAAGCCGGATGCGCACCGTCGACGAGCTGAAGACGGTGTTCCTCGCCACCGCCTCGCACGAGCTGAGGACACCGGTGGTCACGATGGCGGGGTACGCGAACCTGCTCCACGACAACTGGGACCAGCTCACGCCGGCCGACGCACGTGCGTACGCCGCCCACGTCGACAGCATCGCCAAGCGGCTGAGCACGTTGGTCGAGGACATCCTGGACTTCTCCCGGTTGCAGTCGGGCAACGGACTCGCTGCCGGTGCGGTGCTGCTCGACCTCGCCGACGTGGTGGGCCAGGTGCTCGACGAGCAGACCGATCTCGTTGCTGACCATCACCTCATCTACCAGCCGGGCACGGGGCTGCAGGTCAGCGGTTCCCGGCAGGCCATCGAACGTGTTCTCACCAACTTGGTCGGCAACGCAGTGAAGTACTCGGACCCGGGCAGCACGATCCGGGTCAGCACCCGAGAGGCGGAAGGGTGCGCCGAGCTCGTGGTCGCTGATGAGGGCCCGGGCATTTCGGCCGATCAGCGTGAACAGGTCTTCAGCCCGTTCTACCGGGGGTCGGGCGACGAGGTTGTCCGGACCCGAGGTGCCGGTCTCGGTCTGGCGATCGTCGCGGAGTTCGCCGCTGCCATGGGCGGCCACGTTCGCCTGGATGAAGCCGAGACCGGCGGCGCCAGTTTCTCGGTCGCGTACCCGATCGTCACCACCGACGCTGTCGTCGACCCCGAGCCAGGAGTGAGCCATGTTCACACGTGACCGATTGCTTCCCGCCGCTGTGTTGTTCGCAGTGCTCGCAGTGGCTCTGGTCGTCGTCGGGTTGCTCCGCTCGGCAACGACGAACGGGACGCACGCCCTGGAGGACCTGCAGGTGGCGCAGGTCCGTTCGGCAGCCAACAGTTTCAACGCGCGCATCGAGTCGAGCTTCGCCTCCATCGGCGGGTTGGGCGCCCGCCCCTGGGAGCTGACCAGCGGCAGTGCCGCCGACCAGGCTGCGCTGCAGGCATTCGCGATCGACCCGGAGGCCATCTCCGGCTTCTTCCTCGTCGACGCCGCCGGGACGATCACCAGCGGCGTCCTGCTCCGCCCCGACCGGCTGGGAGCGAAGTACGACCCGTCGCGCTGGGCCGGAGTGACGAAGACCCTGTCCTCTGCACCCGCCGTGGTCCTGCCGGTGACCTCTGACGGCGTGACTACCGAGCTGCCGTCCTACGCGTTCGCCATTGCCATCCGCGGTGCGAGCCCGACCAGTGTTCGCGGCGCGTTCATCTTTGAGCAGGCTGTGACGCCCGACTCGGCGTTCAACGTCGAGATCCGGGCAACGGGAGGAGGCAAGGACACCACCGCGGCCCTGCGCTTCCTCGACAGCAACGGAGCCGTCGTCGCTACCACGCTCTCGTCGGGGCTGGGTGCCGTGGTCCCGGACAAGCGCGTCACCGAGATAGGCCCGGGCCTGCACCGTGTCGGTGACGATCTCGTCGTCGTGGCAGACGTTCCCGCGGTCGGCTGGCAGGTCGTCTTCACCCAGAGTCGAGCGGAGTTCGTCGAACCCCTGGCTGGTCCGTTGCAGACCGCCGGCCTGGCACTGGTCCTGCTGCTGCTCGGGGTCGGTCTCGTGCTGACCTGGCTGCTGTCCAAACGCCTGCGTCAGGCGCGGGAGGCGGAGAAGCGGTTGCGGGACCTCCACAGCGCGCAGGACGAGTTCATCTCCGTCGTCTCGCACGAGCTGCGCACGCCGGTCTCCGGCGTCCTCGGCTTCCTGCAGACGACCTTGGACCACTGGCCCGTGATGAGCGACGAGGAGCGGCACAGTGCCGTCCAGCGCGCCTTCACCAATGCTCGCCGGCTGCAGGCGATGGCACGTGACGTACTCGACACCGAGAGCATCGAGTCCGGGCAGTTCGGCTACCTCACCCATCCGATCGACCTGACTGACGAGGTCCGGGTGTCGGTGGACACCTTCGTCAGCGGCCCCATCAACGTCGTCCTCACCGTCCCCGATACGGAGGTGATCGTGGAGGCTGACGCCGACCGCATCCAGCAAGTCCTCTCGAACCTGCTCGACAACGCGTTGAAGTACTCCTCGGGCGACAGCCCGGTGGAGGTCGTGCTGGAGGAGGCGGACGGGGTCGCCCGGATCACCGTGATCGACCGCGGTGCCGGGATCGATCCCGATCAGTTGTCGAAGATCTTCGACAAGTTCGTGCGGGCCCGCGAAGGCATCGTGACGGGGACCGGTCTCGGGCTCTATATCGCCCGGCGCATCGTCGAGGCGCACGGTGGTCGTATCTGGGCGGAGAGCGGTGTCGGCGAGGAAACCCGCTTCATTGTTGAACTGCCCTGCCGAGCGCGAACGGTTAGTGTGGAAGCACCATGAAAAATGATTCGATTCACGGAGCGACAGTCCTGCTCGTCGACGACGAGCAGGACATCCGCCAGGTCGCGCGGATCTTTCTCGAGATGGACGGTCTCCAGGTCAACGAGGCGGCGGACGGTGCGCAGGCCCTGAAGCGGTACGCCGAACTGAACCCGCCCCCGCAGCCTGCCGTGGTCGTCCTCGACAACCGGATGCCCGGTCTGACCGGCGTCCAGGTCGCGGAGCAGATGCTCGCGATCTACCCCGACCAGGTGATCGTGCTGTTCTCGGCGTTCCTCGACCAGGAGACGCAGGACGCCGCGCAAGCCCTCGGAGTCACCGCCTGCGTCTCCAAGAGCGAGATGAAGCGCTTGCCCGCGATCATCCGCGGGTTGATGCCGGCAGCCTGATCTGTCGCCGCCAGGGCTCCGGGTCCGGCTCGACGTGCCACCTTCGACCTAGAGTCCCAGCATGATCTCCACCATCGTCTGGGGCGCCGGCAACGTCGGTGTCGCCGCCATCCGCGCAGCCGACGGCACGAACGGCGCCACGGTCCGGCGTCGCCAGGTCTGGTAGGCGACCTCGGCGTCGGGCGCGACGAAACTCAGGCCCAGGCGCTGCGTCTCGAGCAGCACAGGGAGTCCTCCCGGTGGGAGCGTGGCCATCTGCGCGCCCTGGCACATTCGGTCGAGGGCTTGGCCAGACACTTCGGGGGCTCCCGGCGAAACCCGTGCGCCCCGGCACGGCACACGCCGATACGATCACAGCGAACGTCCCCCTACCTCAGGAGCACCTGTGTCCGACGTACTCGTCACCGTGATCAGCCCGGCCGGAACGGCGGAGCAGACGGTGAGTGCCGGCACCAAGGCCTGGGAGCTGTTCAAGGACGAGGCCGACGTGATCGCGGCCCGGGTCGATGGTGCGCTCAAGGACCTGGCTTACGAGCTCACTGCCGGTGACGATGTCGAGGGCGTCCTGATCGACAGTAAGGACGGTCGCGACATCCTGCGGCACTCCACCGCGCACGTCCTGGCGCAGGCGGTCCAGGACCTCTTCCCGGACGCCAAGCTCGGCATCGGCCCGCCGGTGGAGAACGGCTTCTACTACGACTTCGACGTCGAGGTCCCGTTCGTCCCCGACGACCTCGTCAAGATCGAGACCCGGATGCGGAAGATCATCAAGGAGAACCAAAAGTTCTCCCGCCGGGTCACCAACGACGACGACGCCCGGGTCGAGCTGGCCGACCAGCCGTACAAGCTCGAGCTGATCGGCCTCAAGGGCTCGGCAGCAGAGGCTGCTGAAGGTGCGGCAGCCGAGGTCGGCGTCGGCGAGCTGACCATCTATGACAACCTCGACCGCAACGGCGAGGTCGCCTGGAAGGATCTCTGCCGCGGGCCGCACCTGCCCACCACGAAGCGGATCCCGGCCTTCAAGCTGATGCGCTCGGCGTCGGCGTACTGGCGCGGGGATGAGAAGAACAAGCAGCTCCAGCGGATCTACGGCACCGCCTGGGAGACCAAGGAAGCCCTCGACGAGCACCTGCACCGGATCGAGGAGGCCGAGCGGCGCGACCACCGCAAGCTCGGTCGCGAGCTCGACCTGTTCAGCTTCCCCGATGAGATCGGGTCCGGCCTGGCCGTCTTCCACCCCAAGGGCGGCGTGCTAAAGCGGGTAATGGAGGACTACGTCCGCCAGCGTCACATCGAGGAGGGGTTCGAGTACGTCGGCACCCCGCACATCACCAAGGACCAGCTCTTCTACACCTCGGGGCACCTGCCGTACTACGCGGACACCATGTTCCCGCCGATGGAGTTCGAAGGCTCGAACTACATGGTCAAGCCGATGAACTGCCCGATGCACAACCTGATCTACCGCTCCCGCGGACGCTCCTACCGCGAGCTCCCGCTACGGCTCTTCGAGTTCGGCTCGGTCTACCGCTACGAGAAGTCCGGCGTCGTGCACGGTCTGACCCGCGTCCGCGGCATGACCCAGGACGACTCGCACTCCTACGTCACCGCCGAGCAGGCGCCGGACGAGATCAAGCACCTGCTGAACTTTGTCCTCGGACTGCTCAAGGACTTCGGACTCGACGACTTCTACCTCGAGCTCTCCACCCGGGACGACTCCAAGCCGGACAAGTTCGTCGGCTCGGAGGAGGACTGGGCGATCGCGACCAAGGTGCTCGAGGACGTCTGCCTCGAGTCCGGCCTGGAGCTGGTCCCCGACCCGGGCGGCGCCGCGTTCTACGGCCCGAAGGTTTCGGTCCAGTGCCGCGACGCGATCGGCCGCACCTGGCAGATGTCGACGATCCAGTACGACTTCAACCAGCCGGCCCGGTTCGAGCTCGAGTACAACGGTGCCGACGGGCAAAAGCACCAGCCGGTGATGATCCACTCGGCCAAGTTCGGGTCGTTGGAGCGGTTCTTCGGGGTTCTGGTCGAGCACTACGCCGGCGCGTTCCCGCCGTGGTTGGCGCCGATCCAGGTGCAGGCGATCCCGGTGGCAGACACTTTCGCCGACTACCTGTACGACGTCGCGAAGAAGATGAAGGTGGCGGGGCTCCGCGTCGAGGTCGACGACTCCGACGACCGGATGCAGAAGAAGATCCGCAACGCACAGCTTCAGAAGATCCCGTTCATGCTGATCGCCGGCGCCGATGACGTCGAGGCGGGCGCGGTCTCCTTCCGCTACCGCGATGGCCGCCAGGACAACGGCGTCCCCATCGACGAGGCGATCGCCCGGGTCGCCAAGGCCGTCGCCGATCGCGTCCAGGTCTGAGCCGTGGGCGAGCCTGAGGATGGACACCGGCAGGACGGCATCGGGGAGTCCGACCAGCTCGAGCGCCTCTGGACCCCGCACCGAATGGCGTACATCCGGGGGGAGAGCAAGCCGACGGATGATTCCGCAGCGGCCTGCCCGTTCTGCCGGATCCCAGCGGACGCCGACGACGAGGTCGGTCTGATCGTCCATCGCGGCGAGACGGCGTACGTCGTGCTCAACCTGTACCCGTACAACTCCGGCCACTTGCTGGTCTGTCCCTACCGGCATGTCGCGGACTACACCGACCTGACTGCTGCGGAGACCGCCGAGGTCGCGGCGCTGACCCAGCACGCGATGCGGACGATCCGGGCGGTCAGTGGGGCGCAGGGGTTCAACCTCGGGATGAACCAGGGGCCGATTGCGGGCGCCGGCATCGCTGCGCACCTGCACCAGCACGTCGTGCCGCGATGGTCCGGGGACGCGAACTTCATGCCGGTGATCGGGCGGACCAAGCCGTTGCCGCAGCTGCTCACCGAGACCCGCAGCCTGCTCGCCGCGGCCTGGGACACCACTGCCTGACGCGTACAGAACGAGGGCCCCGCAGCCCCACCGTGGCGGTGGAGCGTGCAGGGCCCTCGTTCCCCCCAGATCAGGAGCGGCTGTTTGCCCGCTTGCGGGCAGCCAAGGCAGCTCCTGAAGCCGTGACGAGCGCGCCGCCGGCTAGCAGCCAGGTCAGCTCGACGCCGTTGTCATCGCTCTGGCCGAGGCCGGCGTCGACGCGGGTCGGGGTGGTGAACGAGTCTGCCGGGGCCTGCGGGGCGGCGACCTCGTCGGTCTCCTCCGGTGCGCCGTTCGGCTCCTCCGGGTCTTCCTCGCCGGTGTCACCGTCGCCGCTGTCGAGGGGGAGGTCCGGGGTCGGGTCCTCGTTGCAGCCGTGGGTGCAGTCGGTGGTGTCGGTGATGTCGCCGGGGCCCTCGGGGGCCGGGTTCGGGTCGTCCTGCGGGGCCGGGGCCTTGTCGTCGGGGACCGGGGCAGGGTCGGGCTCGACCGGCTCGGGGTTTTCGATGTCCTTCGGCGGCTGCGGTGCCGGGGTCGGGTTGGCGATGTCCTTCGGGCCGGGCTGGTCGGGTTCGGAGGGCATCGCGATGATCGGGCCCGGGACCGGGGCCGGGGTCTCGGCGCTGGCGGTGCCCGGGGCCATGGTCAGGGCGGCGACGGACAGCGGGAGGGCGATGAGGAAGCTGCGGGCGATGCGGTTCATGACGTGTCTCCTTGGGTTGGTGGTGCTGGTGGTTGGTTCGGTGCGGAAGTTCTCGGTGTTGCTGTAGGTAGGAGCACCGAGGCGGGTGGGTTCTTGCACTTTTCTTCGAGACCTTTTCGGCGCGACTTTTCTGCGTGTGTGCGCGACTTTTCGAGGCGCTGTCCGGACGCTGATCAGGCCGCCAGGTGGGCGTAGACGATCGTGTTGTCCGGGTACATCCGGGTGACCGGGTCGGGCGTGCCGCCGCAGGTGATCAGTCGGAGCGCCGCCTCGTCGGTCCGGTTCCAGATCCGGTCGGTCGGGAGCGCCTCTTTGGGCGTCTGCTCGACCGAGTCCACGATGAAGGCCGCGGCGCCGTCGGTCCGGCGTACGCCGATCCGGTCGCCCGGACGGAGCTCGTGGAGCCGGGCAAAGACGTCGTCTCCGGCGGGCCCGTGCACGTGGGCGACGATCACCGCCGGGCCGACAGCGCCCGGGCGCGGACCGAGCTGGTACCAGCCGGCGTCTCCGAAGTCGGGGGTGGCCATCGCGCCGTCGGGTTTGAGCCCGACGCCGTACAGGCCCTCGTCGACCCCGATCGCCGGGATCACGACCCGGGTCGGGGCGCCGACCCAGCGGGGTGCGGTCACGGCGGGGCGGTACGGCACGACCAGCGGGGCCATTACGACGGGAGCCTTCTCCCGAGCAGGGGGCTCCTCGCTGCCCACGACCGACGCGCTCAGCGCGGCGGCGAGGACGGCGGTCAGGACTCCGGTGCGGAGCATGCGGTTCATCTCGGGTGCCTCCCAGATCTCGTGCGGACACGAGTAGGAGGGCCGGAGGGGGTGGAGTCTTACAAGTTTGCGGAGCTCAGCCGGGGCACGGGGTGGCGTTCGCAGATCCCGAGGAGCTCGTCGCCGTGTTACCGCGACTGTCCGTGGCGACGACTCGGAAGATGATCGGGCCGCCGGTGGTGAACGGGCCCATTGCGGCGCTCCACTGCGACCCGGATCGGGACATGTCTGCCTGGCCGGATCCGTTCGGCCCGGACCAGAGCAGTCGGACAGACGTGAGCACGCTCTCGTCCCGGACACTCACGAACGCCTTCACGGTCGGCTTGGCGCACGTCGGGTCGGCCGCGCTCGGCCGCCCCACGACAGGGTCGTTCTCCTGCACCAATGAGACCTTGACCGTCGAGGTCTGCCCGGACCACTCAATCACCACGTCGCCGGAGGTGGCGCCCTCGGTGACCTTGCTGCGGTCGGCGGTAACGGTGAGGCTGGTGGCTAGGCCGCGGCCGAGGGAGAAACTCCCGGGGGACGCGGTCAGCCAGGCCGGGGCCGAGGTGATCTCGAACGCCACCGGCTCGTCGCCGGCATTGCTCAGCCCGACCTTGCCGGTGATCGCGGTGGTGCCCAGGTCGATCGTCGTGGTCGAGAGGGCGAGAGCGCCCGGGGCCAAGGCGATCGGAGTAGCCGACGGCTCAGCGGAGGCGGAAGCCGTCACGCTCGGGGTGGGCGCGCCTGAGGTCGTGGCGGTCGGGACCGGACTGGGCACACCCGCGGTAGCGGTGGCCGCCGGGAGGGCGCTCGTCGGGTCGGCGTCGTTGTCGGGCCAGACCACGGTCGTGGTGAGAACCGAACCAGCGATAAGGACAGCAGCGGCCGCGAGCCCGGCGCGCTTGCGACCATGACCGCTGCTGCCTGCGACGGGTACCCCGCCTGCGTCTCCCGGGACGTGGAAGGCCACCAGCTGGGTGTCGTTGACGACCCGGTCCCGCAGGCTGAGCGGGGCTAGGAAGACCGGGATGGTCGCCAGCAGCATCCACGGGCTGGCGATCTTCTTGCGGCGCTCCGAGCAGGTCTCACAACTCTCCACGTGCCGAGCTACCCGCTTGCGGATCAGCGGGGAGAAGGTCCCGTCCCAGTCGGCAAGCAGGTCGTCGAGGTCGTCGCAGTCGTCGCGGCCCATCCGGGCGATCAGGAGCGCGCCGAGAGAGCGGTCCACCTGGGCGCGCAGCCGGTTCAGCATCACGTAGGCGTTGGCGGCGGAGACGCCCATCGCCTCGCCGAGCTCGGCACCCTCGAGCCCTTGACGCAGGTGCAGGTCGAGAAGTGCTCGGTCGCGGTCGGCCAGCCCGGCGGCAGCGTCCCAGACGATCTTGGCCAGCGCGGCGCGCTCGGCGGACTCCTCGGGGGTGATGGCGTCGTCAGGCATGGCGAAGAGCTGCTCGTCGTCGCCGTAGGAGATGCGCTTGCGTGCCTTCAGCCGTCGCAGGCACTCGCTTCGCGTGATCGCGTAGAGCCAGGGCCGGAGCCGGTCGGGGTCGCGGAGCTGCGGGAGTCGCTCCGCGAAGATCACGAATGAGTCCGCCACCGAGTCCGCCGCGTCCTCGCGGTGTCGCAGCATCGAGTAAGCGAAGTCGTAGAGCTTCGTCCCGTACTTGTCGTAGACCAGGGCGAAGGCTTCGCGGTCCGCGGTCAGGACGAGCGCGACCAGCTCCGCGTCGGTCGGTCCCGAGAGTGCATCCACGCCCGGATCCTATGGCGCGCAGAGACGGGTTCGCGGCGTTCCACGTCATCGTCGTGCCTCCTTGGTCTGGTGGTCCTTCACCAGTAGGAGGCGCGGGGCGTAGGTTCCTTACAGCTTTGCGGCGATCAATTCCGGTCCGCGCCCAGCCGGTCGAGCCCCTCGCGGAAGAAGGCCGCGATGCCGTCCGCGCCACCCAGGTCGGCGATCGGGCGGGCTGCGCCGAACGGCGCGTCGAAGAACGCGTCGCCCGCCGGCACCGTCCAGGGGCCAACGTAGGCGTAGGGAGCCTCAGAGAACGCGTCGCCGGGGGAGACCCCCAGGTTGACCTCGCCCAGGCTGATCCCGATGTCGAAGTGCTCGGGCCAGAGGATCGGCTCGGCCTCCGGTGCCATCTGGAGCAGGGCGTCGTGACCCTCGGACCAGGCTCGGGCAAGGACCGCGGCCGCGTCGGGGTCGAGGCTCAGCACCACGTCCGGCCCGTACGCCGCGCCGTCGGCGTACACGTCGGTCAGCGGGAGCAGTTCGACACCCACTGCGGCGGCGATCTCCCGGGCGGTGCGCCCGTCGATCGGGCTGTGCCCCGTCGGGCCCACAACCTCGGTGCCGCGGACCCGAAGGTCGGGCTCGTAACGGGTCGCGAAGCCGTCCTCGGTGGAGCGGAGCGTGATTCGTGCGCAGGCGGCGTACTGGCCGGCCGCGAGGACGAGCTCGGCGACGGCGTGCAGGGCATGACGGGTGCTGGCGGGTTCACTGGCCATACTCCGACCCTAGTGACCGGTGACCACGCGGTGGCCGCAGACGACTTACGAAATGGTGACGCACGTGCTCCGCCCATCGACCCGGACCGCCCGGTGATGCCACGGTGAGAACCATGACGGAGAACAACTGGCACCGGATCGACGCCGCCGATGTCCCCGACGAGGGCCGGGTCGGCAGTGTCGTCCTCGACGGACGGCCGGTCGCGGTCTCCCGCTGCGGCGGGAAGCTCGGCGCTCTGGAGAACCGCTGTCCCCACCAGGGTGGCCCGGTCGGGGAGGGCTCGATCGAGAACGGGTGGCTGCGCTGCCCCTGGCACGGCTACGACTACGACCCGATCACCGGGCAGCCGCCCGAAGGCTTCGGCGACTCGGTGACCGCCTACGCGATCGACGAGCGCGAGGACGGGGTCTACGTCGAACTGCCGGCCACGAAGGCACTGACCCGCACGGTCGGCGACGTCGTCGTCGACACCCTGGTCGCGCACGGCATCGACACCGTCTTCGGCATGGTCGGGCACTCCAACCTCGGCCTGGCCGAGGCGATGCGGAAGGCCGAGGAGCGCGGGGACCTGCGCTACATCGGCATCCGGCACGAGGGCGCGGCTGCGTTCGCGGCGAGCGCCTACGGCAAGCTCACCGGCCGTCCCGCCGCCTGCTTCGCTATCGCCGGGCCCGGATCGACGAACTTGCTCACCGGCCTGTACGACGCCAAGCTCGACGGCTCGCCGGTGATCGCCCTCTCGGGCCAGGTGCCCTCGAACGTGGTCGGTCGGGGAGCCTTCCAGGACCTCGACCTGCAAGCGGTGTTCCGCGACGTCTCGGTCTGGAACGCCACCGTCGCCGGCGGCAGCGACCACGCCGAGCTGGCGTCGTTGGCGGTCAAGCACGCGATCGACCGGCGCGGCGTGGCGCACCTCGTCTTCCCCGACGAGGTCCAGGTCCAGCCGAGCACCCAGGAAGCGACGGGCCCGCTCGGTCGGACCACCAACCGGCGGATCGCACCTGATCCCCAGGCGCTTGAGGTCGCGGCGGCGGCGATCAACCGCGCCAAGCGCCCGGTGATCGTCGTGGGGCACGGAGCCAGATCGGCGGTGGACGAACTGCACGCCTTCGCCGAGGCCCTCAACGCGCCCGTGCTGACGACCTTCAAGGCCAAGGGGCTGGTATCGGACCTGCACCCGCTCGGTGCCGGGGTCCTGGGCCGCAGCGGGACACCGGTGGCGAGCTGGCTCATGAACGAGTCCGACCTGCTGGTGGTCGTCGGGGCCTCGTTCTCGAACCACACCGGGATCGCGTCGTACAAGGAGATCGTGCAGCTCGACGACGACCCCGGGGCGATCGGCCGGTTCCACCCGATCACCTACCCGGTCCTTGCCGACACCGCACTTGGCCTGACGGCCCTGAGGGAACGGTTCGTGCCGGGCGAGGCCACCGACCAGCGTCCCGATGTGGCTGCCCGGTGGGAGCTCTGGCGTGCCGAGAAGCGACGCCGCGTCGCCGACGACCGGGGCCAGGGGGTCGGGGCCGCGGCGGTGTTCGAGGCGCTATCGGCCGCGCTGCCGAGCGACGCCGTCGTCACCGTCGACGTCGGCAACCACGCCTACTCGCTGGGCCGTTACCTGGAGTCAACCGGTCAACCCGTGCTGATGTCGGGCTACCTGGGCTCGATCGGTTTCGGGTACCCGGCCGCACTGGGAGCGTGGGCCGCGGACCCGTCCCGGCCGGTGGTGGCGGTTACCGGCGACGGCGGCTTCGGCCAGTACGCAATGGAGGTCACCACCGCGGTGAAGTTCGGGATCCCGGTCAAGCACGTGCTGCTGGACAACCACGCGCTGGGCAAGATCGCCAAGGAACAGGTTGCCGGTGACTTCCCGGTCTGGCACACCTCGCTGCACAACCCGGACTGGGCGGCGTACGCCGAGCTCTGCGGCGCCACCGGGATCAAGGTCACCCGGCGCGAGGAGCTTCCCGCTGCGATGGCCCGGATGTTCGCGACCGAAGGGCCGGTGCTGCTCCACGTCGAGCAGGACGCGGCACTGCTGTAGCTGGGCCGATTCTGGGAAGGGCTGGTGACGTTGCCGGACGTCGAGTTCGTCAATCTTCTGGGAGTGCTCGCGATCGCGGTGCTCGCGCCGCTGCTGCTCGGGTTCGCGCCTCGGCTGCGGGTACCCGCCGTGGTCCTCGAGATCGTGGCCGGGATCGTGGTCGGGCCCTCGGTCCTCGGGTGGATCGAGCCCGACCTGGCGGTCCAGATCGTCGCCCTCCTCGGCCTGGCGATGCTGCTCTTCCTCGCGGGGCTGGAGATCGACGTCCACCAGCTCCGGGGTCGGCTTCTCGGCGTTGCCGTCGCGGGCTTCGCGGTCTCGATCAGCCTCGGCTTGGGCGCCGGTCTGGCGCTGGACGCGATTGGCTGGGTCGACCACCCGTTGCTGCTGGCCGTCACCATGTCAGCGACGTCGTTGGGGCTGGTGGTCGCAGTGCTCAAGGATCAGCAGGCCCTGGAGGGCGACCTGGGGCAGTCGGTGATCGCCGCGTCCTCGGTGGCCGACTTCGCCGCCGTCGTGCTGCTCTCGCTGCTCTTCTCGGGCGGGGAGAGCGGGACTGGCGCCAAGATCGTGCTGCTCGTCCAGTTCGTGCTGCTGGTGTTCGTGATCGCCGTTGTCGTGAAGTGGTCTGCGCAGTCGCTCCGGCTGGGCGACGTGATCGTGCGGCTCCAGGACTCCTCCGCGGAGATCCGGGTCCGCGCAGCGATGCTGCTGCTGATCACCTTCGTAGTGCTCGCCGAGAAGTTCGGTTTGGAGAGTATCCTCGGCGCGTTCATGGCCGGTGCGGTCGTCGGGCTGCTCGACCGGAATTCCTCGACCCACCCACACTTCCGGACCAAGCTCGACGCCGTCGGGTACGGCTTCCTGATCCCGGTCTTCTTCGTCGCCAGCGGGTTGCGCCTCGACGTCGGGGGACTGGTCGAGAACCCGTCCGCGCTCGCCCGGGTGCCCGTGTTCGTGGGAGTGCTCCTGGTGGTCCGCGGTACTCCGGCGTTGCTCTCGTTGCGGCGGTTCGGGCCGAGACGGTCAGCGGCCGTTGCGCTGCTCCAGGCGACTTCGTTGCCGTTCATCGTGACGGCAAGCCAGATAGGGGTCGCAACCGGCCGTCTGGACGCCGTCACCGGTGCCGGGCTGGTCTGCGCCGGCCTGGTCTCGGTGCTGGTCTTCCCGGCGGTGGCGACGATGCTCGGCGTCGGCGAACCGGTCGCGCCCGAAGGGGGCGCCGTCCGTTAGCCTGCTGCCACCATGCTTGAGAGATTCCGCCAGTTCTGGACCAACGTCTGGGCGCCGCTGGCCAACCTGTTCCTGCGTTGGGGCATCAGCCCCAACACGGTGACCTTCGTCGGCACGATTGGTGTCAGCGCCGGTGCCCTGATCTTCTTCCCCCAGGGGAAGCTGCTCACCGGCGTCCTGGTCGTGACCGCCTTCGTCTTCAGCGACATCATGGACGGCTACATGGCCCGTGCCAGCGGCCAGGCCTCGGTCTTCGGTGCCTTCTGGGACTCGACGCTGGACCGGATCGGCGATGCAGCGATCTTCGGCGGTCTGGCGATGTACTACGTCGGTCCCGGTGACAACGACTGGCTGGCCGCGCTCGCGATCTACTGCCTGAGCATGGGTTCGGTCACCTCCTACGCCCGCGCCCGGGCGGAGTCGCTGGGCATGCAGGCCAAGGTCGGCATCGCCGAGCGGGCCGACCGGCTCGTCTTCGTCCTGGTCACGACGGGGCTGGCGGACCTGATCAACGTGCTCGGCGGCGGCGAGGACTGGCTGATCGCGATTCCGATCTGCCTCGGGCTGCTGGCGGTCGCGAACACTGTGACCGTGCTCCAGCGCGTCCTGGTCGTGCGCGAGCAGGCGATCGCGATCGACGCGGCTCGCAACGAGGCCGAGGCGTAGTTCACGCCCTGCACCCGGGGGAAATCAGGTCGCCCCGCGGACGTAAACTTCTCCTATGGCTGACCAGAACCTCACCCCTGACAACGCTGGATTCGACTCCTCGGGCACCGGCACCGGCACCTCGCGCGTCAAGCGCGGCATGGCCGAGATGCTCAAGGGCGGCGTGATCATGGATGTGGTCAACGCCGAGCAGGCCAAGATCGCCGAGGACGCCGGGGCAGTAGCGGTGATGGCGCTCGAGCGCGTCCCCGCCGATATCCGGGCCCAGGGCGGCGTCTCCCGGATGAGCGACCCGGACATGATCGACGGGATCATCGAGGCCGTCTCGATCCCAGTGATGGCCAAGGCCCGGATCGGCCACTTCGCCGAGGCGCAGGTGCTGCAGAGCCTCGGTGTGGACTACATCGACGAGTCCGAGGTGCTGACCCCGGCTGACTACGCCAACCACATCGACAAGTGGGCGTTCACGGTTCCCTTCGTCTGCGGTGCGACCAACCTCGGCGAGGCGCTGCGCCGGATCACCGAGGGCGCGGCGATGATCCGCTCCAAGGGTGAGGCCGGCACTGGCGACGTCTCCAACGCGGTCACCCACATGCGCACCATCCGCCGCGAGATCCGCCGCCTCGGCGCCCTGCACGACGACGAGTTGTACGTCGCCGCGAAGGAGCTCCAGGCGCCGTACGACCTGGTCTGCGAGGTCGCCCGCAACGGCAAGCTCCCGGTGGTGCTCTTCGTCGCCGGTGGTATCGCGACCCCCGCCGACGCCGCGATGATGATGCAACTCGGGGCCGAGGGCGTGTTCGTCGGCTCGGGCATCTTCAAGGCGGGCAACCCCGCCCAGCGCGCCGCGGCGATCGTCAAGGCCACCACTTTCCACGACGACCCCGACGTGGTCGCCAAGGTCTCCCGTGGTCTGGGCGAGGCCATGGTCGGCATCAACGTCGAGGACATCCCGCAGCCGCACCGTCTGGCCGAACGCGGCTGGTGAGGGGGCGCGGCCGCCCGGACCGGACGGCAGGCACCCGGTCCTGGGTCGACGCGGTGGTGCGGTCCGGACTCGGCTCGGCCGACGACGTGCACGAGCAGGTCGTCGACGCACTGCGCGCTGACCACCCCGACCTGGACGCGGACGCCGTGGCGTCCCGGTGGATCGCGGAGTCCGTCGCGCACTGGCACGCCGATGCGGAGGGTTGGCCGGAGACGACCGACTACGACCGCCTGCAGCAGGCGTTCGGCGCGCTGGAGCATTCTGGGGTCGCGGTCCTGCAGGGCTGTCCGGACCACTGGTCCGCGCGCGACGAACTGACCGTTCGCGATCCGTCCCCACGGGGTATCGCCTGGTTCACCGCGCCCGACGTCTGGCACGCGGTCGAGCACGGGATGCTCGAGGTCAACCTTTGGCACGGGTCGACCGCCAATGCGGCGCCGGGGGACACCTTGCTCGGCGACGCCCTGGCCGCTTTTACCCGGGCCGGTCTGGCGGCGCACTTCGACGAAGGTCGGGTCGAGGTCGCAGCCCGGTGGCAGCGGCGCCCCGACGCGACGGGTTAAGAACGCTCGATTCACCGTGAGGTGAACCACAGTTCTCCCGGGGCAGGCAGTTATCTGTGACACGAAGTCACGCGTATCGCTTTACTTGTGACGCGGTGTCTCACTAACCTCGCAGCATGACTGCGACCCAGACTTACGATGAGAAGCTGCGCACCCTGTCCGAGGGGTCCGTGCACCAGAACTTCGACCCCTGGACCGACATTGACTGGGACAACCCGGACTACGCCGTCTCCCACGACGACCCGCGCTGGGTGCTTCCGAAGGCCGACGCCCTCGGCCGCAGCGCGTGGTACCAGGCGCTTCCGTTGGAGCGCCAGATCGAGATCGGCATCTGGCGCCAGGCGAACGTCGCCAAAGTCGGCCTGCAGTTTGAGAACATCCTGATCCGGGGCCTGATGGAGTACGTGATCGGCCTGCCGAACGGCTCGCTGGAGTACCGCTACATCACCCACGAGGCGACCGAGGAGACCCACCACACCCAGATGTTCCAGGAGTTCGTGAACCGTACCGGGGTCGACGTCCCGGGCGGTCCGCGGTACTTCCGGATGTTGGCGCAGTTCCTGCCGTTGGCCGCACGACCGTTGTCGATCGTCTTCTTCATGGGGGTGCTGGCCGGCGAGGAGCCGATCGACCACCTGCAGAAGGCGATCCTGCGCGAGGGGCAGGAGATGCATCCGCTGCTCCAGCGGATCATGCAGATCCACGTGGCCGAGGAGGCCCGGCACATCTCCTTCGCGCATGAGTACCTCAAGCGCAACGTCCCCAAGGTCGGGCCGGTCCGCAAGGCCGTGCTGTCGGTAGTGCTCCCGGTGGTCATGCGGGTCCTCGGCGACGCGATCATGGTTCCGGGCAAGGAGATGACCCGGGCCGTCGGCGTGCCGAAGAAGGTCCTCAAAGAGGTCTTCTGGGACAGCCCGGAGGCTCGCGTGATGCTGCGTGACGTCTTCTACGACGTGCGCGCCCTGGCCGATGAGCTCGACCTGATGAACCCGGTCTCGCGTCGGGTCTGGAAGACGCTGAAGATCGACGGTCCCGGCGCCCGGTTCCGCAGCGAGCCGGTGAAGCCCTCGGCCCAGGCGGCCTGATCGGATGCCGTACGTCGTCACCCAGTCCTGCTGCAGCGATGCGTCCTGCGTCGTCGCCTGCCCGGTCAACTGCATCCACCCGGCACCGGGCGAGCCAGGCTTCGCCGAGGCCGAGATGGTCTACATCGACGCCGACAGCTGCGTGGACTGCGGCGCCTGCGTGACGGCCTGCCCTGTCGACGCGATCAAGCCGCACACCAAGCTCACCGCGGCTGAGCTCCCTTTCATCGAGCTCAACCGGCTCTACTTCGCCGAGAATCCGCACGCCGACCGGACCCCGCTCGCTCACGTGCCGACCCCGCGCACGGTCGCGCGCGACGACGTACGCGTCGCGGTGATCGGTGCCGGTCCGGCGGGCCTGTATGCCGCTGACGAGCTGCTCAAGCACGCCGGAGTCAGCGTGGACGTCTACGACCGGTTGCCGACGCCGTACGGGCTGGCGCGGGCCGGCGTCGCGCCCGACCACCAGCACACCAAGCAGGTGGCCAGGTTGTTCGCCGCGATCGAGGGCCAGCCCGGCTTCCGCTACCAGCTCAACGTCGAGGTCGGTCGAGATATCAGCCACGACGATCTGGCCGCCCACTACGACGGCGTGATCTACGCCGTCGGCGCGTCAACCGACCGTGTACTCGGCATCCCGGGCGAGGACCTGGTCGGCTCGACCTCCGCGACCGACGTGGTCGCCTGGTACAACGGCCACCCCGACCACCAGGACGCCGCGGTCGACCTGGGTCACGAGCGGGTCGTGGTGGTCGGCAACGGCAACGTGGCCCTCGACGTCGCCCGGATCCTGACCGCCGACCCCGAGGCTCTGCGCGGCACTGACATCGCCGACCTTCCCCTCGCGACCCTGCGCGGGAGCGCCGTGCGCGAGGTCGTCGTCCTCGGACGCCGCGGGCCGGCACAGGCGGCGTTCACGATGCCCGAACTGGTCGGGTTGGCCGGTCTGACGGAGGTCGACGTCGTCATCGACAACGGCGGGGAGCCGATCGTCGCGGACAGTGCCAAGACCCGGCTGCTCGCCGAGCTCGCGCTCCGTACGCCGGTTCCTGGGCTTCGCCGGATCGTGCTCCGGTTCGGTACCGCCCCGGTCCGGGTCCGGGGGGATGAGCACGTCACCGGGCTCGAGGTCACCCGGACCCGCCTGGTCCCCGGTGACGGCCGGACCGAGGTCGTCGCGACGGGGGAGACCGAGGTCCTCGAGTGCGGGATGGTGCTGCGCGCGGTGGGCTACCGGGCTGTCCCGGTGGCCGGTCTGCCGTTCGACGACGTGACCCACACGGTGCCCCACGAGGAAGGTCGGGTCCGTCCGGGCACCTACGTCGCCGGCTGGATCAAGCGCGGCCCGACCGGGTTCATCGGCACCAACAAGGCCTGCGCGGAGGAGACGGTCGCGTCTTTCTTCGTTGACCTGGAGGCCGGGATCCTCGATCGTCCGAGCCGGGACGCGTCCGAGTTGGCCGTCGCGCTGGCCGGGGTCGAGGTCGTCGACCTCGCCGGGTGGCACGCGATCGACCGCGCCGAGCTCGCCCTCGGCGCCGCGATCGGCCGGCCCCGGGTCAAGCTCTTGGACCTCGACGCCATGGTCCGGCTGGCGACCGCGGATCGTCGCGGTCGACGCGGCGAACGTGCCCTGCGGGTCCTCGGTCGTGCCTGACCACCTCCGTCCCTCGGGGACGGCCTAGGCTTGCAGGCGTGACCAGCAAGCCTGCCCCGGCGTCGGACGGACGCGACGAGCGGTGGGCTGCGCATCGCGAGGAGCGTCGGACGCAGATCCTCGACGCCGCGATCGCGGTCATTGAGCGCACGCCCGAGGGCGAGGAGATCCACGTCCGCCAGATCGCGCAGGAGGCCGGGCTCGGCCGCGCCGTTCTCTACCGGCACTTCGCCGACAAGGCGGATCTCGACCGCGAGGTGCAGCGGCGCATCCTCGAGATGCTGATGGACACCCTGGTCCCTGAGTTCGAGCTCAGCGGCACGATCGACCAGATCATCAGGCGGATCGTGTTCGCCTACGTGTCGTGGGCCGATGCGCACCCGGCCCTGCACCGGATTGGCGCGGCGGAGTCGCAGGACGGCGACCGCCTGGACGACGTGATGCAGACGACCAAGCAGATCGGCGACCTGATCGCGATGCTGGTGACCTCGGGCGCCAACCTCCTCGAGGTCGAGCTCACCGACGAGGACCGCCAGATCCTGGACCCACTCGTCTTCGGCATCGTCGGCCAAGCGGTCGGCACGGTGAGGTTCTGGCTCGCCCGTGAGTCCAGGGTGCCCTCGGTCGAGGTGCTTGCCGCCCACCTGGCCCGCTCGGTGTGGTTCCAGATCGACGGCCACGCACGTGATCGGGGGATCGTGATCGACCCGGCGACGTCGCTCGACGACCTGATCCTGGCCTCCGTGCGCGACGGCTGAGATCTCGCACGGCTTTTCGGCTCAGGTTGCCCCCGGAACGTGCCGATAGGGGCTTCGAGGGGGTCTCTGCCGAGACTCCGGAGGAGTGCAGCCATGAATCAGACCACGAAGGGCGCGCTGGCCGCGGCCGCTGCGGGAGCACTGCTCCTGGGCGGCGCGGGATCGCTCGCCTACTGGAGCGACAGCAAGACCGTGACCGGCGGTGCGATCAGTTCCGGCACGCTCTCCCTGACGCAGGAGGTCGGGCAGGTCTGCAGCAGCTGGACCCTGGACGCAGCCGGCGGCGCCACGGCGTACACGCCCGGTGTCACGCTGGTGGTCCCCGGTGATGTCATCACCAAGACCTGCGACTACACCGTGCACGCGAGCGGAGCGCACCTCGCAGCCGACCTGACCATGGACGCCACCTCGATCACCGGAGCCAACGACCTCTCCAGTGCACTCACTCCTGGCGCCACCTACACGTTGGCCGGCAACGCGGTGGCGACGGGTGCGGACATCACCTCGGCAAACGACGGTGACGTGCTGAACGCCGTGATCACGGTGACGTTCGAGAGTGCGACGTCGGGCCTCACGGCCCAAGGCATGACGGCCGGCCTCGACGACCTCGTCGTCAGCCTGGTCCAGACACACCCCTGATCGGGGCCCGCCGCGGCCGGAGAGGGGGAACCGTGAGCACGCTAGGCGCACATCGGCATCGCGCTCGGCCGGGCGTCCTCGCGCGCGCCGTCTGCTGGTTGGTCATCGGCGCCGTTGCCGCCGTGGTCGCGGCCGCCGTGCTCGTTCCCCGTCTCGGCGGCGGTACGCCGTACGTCATCCTGACCGGGTCGATGCGGCCGGCGCTCGGTCCCGGATCGCTGGTGGTGACCCGTCCGGTCGCGCCCGGCGCGATCGGCCTCGGGTCGGTGATCACCTACCAGCGCGAGTCGGGGGATCCGACCGTCGTCACGCACCGGGTCGTCGCCCAGGGCATCAGCGCGATCGGTGAACCGGTCGTGCGGACCCAGGGTGATGCGAACCCGGTCGTAGACCCGGGCTGGATCCGGCCGGTGCAGGTCCGCGGTGAGCGCTGGTACGACGTCCCGTACGTCGGCTACGTCACCACGCTGCTGTCCTCCTCGGCACGGCAGGGACTCCAGACGCTGGTGATCGCCGGCCTGCTCGTGTACGCCGCCTACATGCTGACGGCTGGCTTCCGGGTCCGACTTCGGGAGGCGGCCCGATGAAACGCCGGCTCCGCCTGACGGTCGTCGGGGTGCTGCTCGGGGCCGCGACGGTTCTTCCGGCCGCGACCGCGACGGCGACGGCTGACTCCCGAGGGGGCGCCGTCCTGATCAGCCAGGACGGTACGACGTGGTCCGCGGACCTGCCGGCGCCGCTCTTCGACCCGGCCGTCCGCTGGGTTCCCGGCGATGCCCGGACGTCGTCCTTCTACGTCGAGAACCGCGGATCGACCCCCGCCGACGTGCGTCTCCAGGTCTCGGCCGAGGACGGTGATGCGCTGCTGGGCTCGGGTGAGGTGCAGCTGCGGGCGCGGATCGCCGGCGGGTCCTGGATGCCGGTCGTGGGCGAGGTCGGACCGTCCTTGGACTCGATCGCGATCGGGGTCGGTGACAGCCGCCGGATCGACGTACGGGCCGTGCTCCGGGCCGCCTCGGACAACCTCTCCCAGACCGCAGCCGTGGCGCTGACCTTCGTCGTACGGCTCACCGAGACGGTTCCGAGCCGGCCGACGATGCCCGACACCGGTGCTCCCGCTCTCCGGGGGCCGTTGTTGCTGGCGGCGCTCTGCCTCGGGACCGGGCTGGCGCTCGTGCGGCGGACGGTGGGACGACGTCATGGCTGAGCACCGTCGGCGTCGACCGAGGAGGAGGCTGCGCGCAGCGCTCGGCCTCGGGCTGGTGGCGCCCGTCCTCGCGGTCGGCAGCTTCGCGTTCTGGACCGACGACGTCACCGTGACCGGTACGACGTTCACGGCCGGTGTCCTTGACCTCCAGGTGAACACCTCCGATGCCTACGTCACCAGCACCCTGAGCATGTCCGGCACCCCGATGCTGCCGGGGGACACCTCTGCCGAGGTCCTCACGGTCAAGAACAACGGGACCGTTCCGCTGAAGTACACGCTCACCGGCGGGCTCGGCGGTGCCGACGCCGCGACGTTCAACACCGCGGCGGCACTCAGGCTGACGATCGTGGCCGGCGGTGCCAGGTCCGGCAGCGGGAACGCGGCTACCTGTACCGGCGGATCGACCATCTATGGGCCGACGGCGCTGACCAACGTGACCTCGACGGCGATCATCGGCACCCGGCGTGGACCGATCGCGGCCGCGGGCACGGAGGCGCTGTGCTTCCAGATCAGCTTCGACGCGGCCGCTGCCAACAGCCTCCAGGGCAAGACCGCGACCGCGACGTTCACCGCCACCGGAACCTCGGACGTGAGCTGATGCGCGCCGCCGTCGGACGTCTCCCGGATTGGTTGCTAACCGCCGTCGCCGTGCTCGGCGGGCTCGCGCTGCTGGCCACCGCGGTCGGGTTCGCCGTCGGGATCCGGCCCGTCTACCTGCGCTCCGGCTCGATGGGACCGACGATGCCGACCGGGACGCTGGCCTTCGCCGACGAGGTGTCCGCGGCCGAGATCGGGGTCGGGGACGTCGTCTGCGTCCGCACCAGCACCGGCGTCCGGGTCACCCACCGCGTGGTCTCGATCGAGGAGGTCGGCGACGAGGCGGTCCTCACGCTGAAGGGTGACGCCAACGCGACCCCGGACGCGGAGGCGTACCGGGTCTCCTCGGCCTACCGCGTGATCGGGCACGTCCCGTTCCTGGGCCGGCTCGTGGCGGCGGCCTCGCAGCCGTGGGGACTGGTCGTCCTGGGCGGGGTGGTCGTCAGCCTGCTGCTGCTCCTCGGGAGAGGTGACGGGGGCCGTCCGCCCAGCGCCGGCCCGCCGTCCAAGCGGCACCGGCTCCCGGCGGGACGGCACAGCGCGGCGGTGGCGTCCGGGGTGGCGCTCGCAGTCCTCGGTCCGGGCCAGGTCGTCGGCGCCTGGGCAGCGCCGTGGACCGAGGCCGTCACCGTGACCGGCACAACCCTGACCTCCGGTGCGATCGCGACGCCCGCGACCTTCACCTGCGGTGCGCTTGGCCTGTTCTCGGTGCAGTTCAACTGGGCGGCGGTCGCCGGCGCCACCGGCTACACGCTGCACTACGGCAGCGGCGGCTCCCAGACCGCCACGATCGCCGGTACGTCGGCGACGCTCACCGCCGCCATCAGCGGAGGCACGGCCTGGGTGGTGGCGAACCGCGCGTTCGGCGGGGTCACCTGGAACTCGTCGGCGTCCAACACCCGGACGTACACGGTGGCCGTGGTCAGTCTCTGCGGTTGAGTCCCAGCCTGGAACAATGGTGCCGTGGCCACTCCGACGATCGGCGTCTTCGCCCTCCAGGGCGATGTCCGTGAGCACCTGCACGCGCTCACGGACCTCGGGGTGGATGCGATCGGCGTCCGACGTCCCGAGGAACTGGAGCGCTGCGACGGCCTGGTGATCCCGGGTGGTGAGAGCACGACGATGTTCAAGCTGGCCCGCGCCTTCGAACTCTTCGAGCCTTTGCAGAAGCGGATCCGTGGTGGCATGCCCGCCTTCGGCACCTGCGCCGGGATGATCATGCTCGCCGACCGGATCACCGATGGCACCGCTGACCAGGAGACCCTCGGCGGCATCGACATCACGGTGCGCCGCAACGCCTTCGGGCGCCAGGTCGACTCGTTCGAGGGCGACCTGGACGTCGAGGGCATCGACGGGCCGGTGCACGCGGTCTTCATCCGGGCGCCTTGGGTCGAGCAGGTCGGACCTGGTGTGGAGGTGCTGGCCCGGGTGTCGTCCGCTGCGACCGTCGACCCGGCGGCCGCGGGTAGGATCGTCGCGGTCCGTCAGGGGCCGCTGATGGCGACGTCCTTCCACCCCGAGGTCGGCAGCGACCGTCGCATCCACCAGGTCTTCGTCGACCTGGTCACCGAACACGTAAGGAAGGTGAGCTGATGTCCGGCCACTCCAAGTGGGCAACCACGAAGCACAAGAAGGCTGCCCTCGACTCCAAGCGCAGCAAGATGACCACCAAGCTCATCAAGAACATCGAGGTCGCGGCCCGGATGGGTGGCGGCGACCCGAGCGGCAACCCGACGCTGTACGACGCCATCCAGAAGGCCAAGAAGTCCTCGGTCACCAAGGACAACATCGACCGCGCGGTCAAGCGCGGATCGGGCGCTGAAGCCGGCGGGGCCGACTACATCACGATCATGTACGAGGGCTACGGCCCGAACGGCGTCGCGATCCTGATCGAGTGCCTGACCGACAATCGGAACCGGGCCGCGATGGAGGTCCGTACGGCGATGACCCGCAACGGCGGCTCGCTGGCCGACCCCGGCTCGGTGGCGTACCTCTTCCACCGGATGGGCATCGTGATCGTGCCGGTCGCGCAAGAGAACAGGACCGTGACCGAGGACGACGTCCTCGAGGCGACGATGGACGCGGGTGCCGAGGACGTCAACCACCTCGGTGAGGCCTTCGAGGTCGTCAGCCAGGCCAGCGACCTGGTCGACGTCCGGACAGCCCTCCAGACGGCGGGCGTGGACTACGACTCCGCCGACGCGGTCTTCGTGCCCTCGATGCAGGTTGCTCTCGACGCCGACGGCGCTGTCAAGGTCCTGCACCTGATCGACGCCCTCGAGGACCTGGACGACGTCCAGAACGTCTTCGCGAACTTCGACATCTCCGACGAGATCATGGCGTCGCTCGACGCCTGAGCACGCCGAGAGGCTCCCGCGGATGTCCGTGATCCGGCGAGTCGGGTCCCCGGCGCTCCTGGGACCGGCTACGTTTGTCCGAACAGGTGTTCGTACGACCGATCAGCCAGGAGTGACCAGCCATGCGTGTTCTCGGCATCGACCCGGGGTTGACCCGTTGCGGTGTCGGCGTCGTCGACGGCCAGATCGGGCGTCCGTTGAGCCTGGTCGAGGTCGGCGTCGTCAAGACCGGGGCCGATCTCCCGATCGAGCAGCGGTTGCTGCTGATCTCCCGCGGGATCGAGGCCTGGATCGACGCGACCAACCCCGACGCGATCGCCGTCGAGCGGGTCTTCGCCCAGGCAAATGTGCGGACCGTGATGGGCACCGCCCAGGTGAGCGGACTGGCGCTGGTCGCGGCGGCCACCCGGGGCATCCCGGTCACCATGCACACGCCAAGCGAGGTCAAGGCGGCCGTTACCGGCAGCGGACGAGCGGACAAGGCACAGGTTGGTGCGATGGTGACCCGGTTGCTCCGGCTCGACGCGCCCCCCAAGCCCGCGGACGCCGCGGACGCCCTGGCCCTGGCGATCTGCCACCTCTGGCGCGGAGCCGCCACCAACCGCATCCAGGCCGCGACGGTGGCCGCAACCCAGGGAGTTCGGCGATGATCGCCTTCGTCCGCGGCACCGTTGCCGCCGTCAGCCTGACCTCGGTCGTGATCGAGGTCGGCGGGGTCGGCCTCGAGCTGCACTGCACGCCGAACACCATCGCCGAGTTGAGCCGCGGGTCGGAGGCGACGGTGCCGACGAGCATGGTCGTCCGCGAGGACTCGTTGACCCTGTTCGGTTTCGCCGACGAGGACGAGAAGCAGATGTTCGAGCTCGTCCAGACCGCCAGCGGGGTCGGTCCCAAGCTCGCCCAGGCGATGCTCGCCGTGCTGAACCCCGAGGCGATCCGCCGCGCCGTCGGGTCGGACGACGTCAAGACGCTGACCGCTGTGCCGGGCATCGGTCAGAAGGGCGCCCAGCGGATCATTCTGGAGCTGCGCGACCGGATCGGGCCGCCGGGCGCGACCACAGGAGCCGGCGTCCCGGTCCACGCTGCGGCCGTCGCGGGTTGGCAGAGCCAGGTGCACGGCGGACTGGTCGGTCTTGGCTGGTCCGGCAAGGAAGCCGACCGCGCCGTTGCCGCCGTCGCCGTCGAGGCCGACGCGATGGCGACCCCGGACGTGGCCAGGTTGCTGCGGCTCGCCCTCCAGTCGATGAGTCGCGCATGAGCACGGGACCCGGCGGCGCCGAGGCATCGGTCCAGGCAGCGATGGAGGCGGCCGAGCTCCAGTTCCTGGAGCAGCGAGCCGCCCTCACCGGCGTGACCGCGGACGCTGACGAGCGCGCCGTCGAGGTGGCACTACGGCCGAGGTCCCTCGACGAGGTGATCGGTCAGGAACGCGTGCGCGAGCAGCTGTCGCTGGTGCTGCAGGCCGCGAGGAGCCGGGGACGCACCTCCGACCACGTGCTGCTCTCCGGTCCGCCGGGTCTCGGGAAGACGACGCTGGCGATGATCATCGCCGCCGAGATGGCGGCACCGTTGCGGCTGACCAGCGGTCCGGCGATCACCCATGCCGGCGACCTGGCCGCGATCCTGTCCGGCCTCAACGAGGGTGATGTGCTGTTCGTCGACGAGATCCACCGGATGTCCCGACCGGCCGAGGAGATGCTCTACCTGGCGATGGAGGACTTCCGGGTCGACGTGATCATCGGCAAGGGTCCGGGAGCCACTGCCATCCCGCTGGAGATACCGCCGTTCACCCTCGTCGGCGCCACCACCCGGGCCGGTCTCCTCCCGGGGCCGCTGCGGGACCGGTTCGGCTTCACCGGCCACCTTGAGTTCTACGCCGCCGCCGAGCTCGACCAGATCGTCACCCGCTCGGCCGGGCTGCTGGAGGTCGAGGCCCTGGCTGAGGGGACCGCCGAGATCGCCTTGCGCTCCCGTGGTACGCCGCGGATCGCCAACCGGCTGCTGCGCCGCGTGCGGGACTACGCCCAGGTCCGCGCCGACGGCGTCGTGACCCGGGACATCGCCCGGCGCGCCTTGGACCTCTTCGAGGTCGACGAGTCCGGGCTGGATCGGCTCGATCGCGCGGTGCTGGACGCGCTCTGCCGCCGTTTCGGTGGCGGGCCGGTCGGACTCAGCACGCTCGCCGTCGCTGTCGGCGAGGAGCGGGAGACGGTGGAAGAGGTGGCCGAGCCCTTCCTGGTCCGGCACGGGTTGCTGGCACGCACCCCCCGGGGACGGATCGCCACCCCGGCTGCCTGGACCCATCTCGGGCTGGCTGTCCCGGCAACGGCGCCGTTCGCCGACGACGGGACCCTGTTCGGGGCGTGACGCCGTCTTGCGGGCGACCTCGTGCCGGGGTCGGGAACCCGGTGTGCTGCCCGTTACACTTTCGACCGCGTGACGCCGCCCGATCCTGCGGTGGTCGTCGTGTCCCGAACCCGACACCGAACCGAGAGTCCTGATCCGTGCCCCCAGAACTGCAGTTCGTGGTGTTCCTGGTCGCCCTGGTCGGTCTTTGGTGGATGATGACGCGGTCTGTGCGCCGCCAGCAGCGTCGGGTGGCCGAACTGCAGGCCGAGATCTCGATCGGTGACGAGGTGATCCTCTCCGCAGGTATCTTCGGCACGGTCCGTTCGATCGACGGCGACCGGGTTCAGCTCGAGATCGCCGAGGGCACCGTGGTCACGGTCGCCCGCCAGGTCGTCGTACGACGTGCATCGGACGCTGATCCGGCGCCGGACCCTGATAAGACTGAGGAGTAGCGAGAGCGTGGCAACCAAGAAGTACCGGCCCGGCCGGCGTCTCGTGGTGTTCTTCGCGGGGGTGGCGGTGCTTTTCGGCCTGGTCGCACTCGCCGGCACCTGGAAGCCGATCCTCGGTCTCGACCTCCAGGGCGGCACCCGGATCACCCTGATCGCGACCGGCTCCCCGAACGCCGAGAGCCTGGAACAGGCCCGGCAGATCATCGACCAGCGGGTGAACGGCTCCGGTATCGCCGACGCCGACGTGACCACCCAGGGCAACCGGTTCATCATCGTCGAGATCCCGGGTACGACCCGTCGCGATCTGATCGAGGTGGTCAAGCGCACCGCTCAGCTCCGGTTCCGCCTGGTGGCCCAGTCCGGCGGCAACCCGGTGATCGCAGACGGGAGTCCGGCGGCACCCGCACCGACGCCCTCGCCCAGCTCGTCGCCGACCGCGGAACCGAGCGGGACACCGACGCCATCGCCCACGGACACCGCGACCCCGAACCCGCGCCCTGCTCCCGCGCTGGCCGACCCGACCGCGACGCCGACCGCTTCACCCACCGCTTCACCCACCGCGACGCCGACCGAGAACGCCGCGGCCTCCTCGGTCGAGGAGGTCCTCGCCTGGGCAGCGAACCCGGACGCGGAATCGCTGGCGGCGTTCGCGGCGTACACGTGCCCGCAGCCCGGCGATGACTCGACCCCGGTTGTGGACGACCCGCGCAAGCCGCTGATTACCTGCGACGACGACGGCCTCAAGTTCCTGCTCTCGGAGGCGGTGATCGAAGGCATCGAGCTCGAAGGAGCCTCGGCCGGCATCCCGCAGCAGCAGGCGAAGTGGGCGGTGAGCCTGGACCTGAAGAGCGGGGCCACGAGCGCCTTCGCCGACATCAGCCGCGCGCTGTTCGCCAACCAGGGCCAGTTCGCGATCGTGCTCGACGGCAAGGTGATCTCCAACGCCGGGTTCGAGGGCGTCATCACCGACGGAAACGCCCAGATCACTGGTGGGTTCAACGAGAAGAGCGCGACCGACTTGGCTACCAGCCTGAAGTTCGGTGCGCTCCCGATCGCGTTCGAGGACGACACCACCACCGAGTCGATCGGTCCGTCGCTGGCCGGCGACCAGCTCAGTGCCGGTCTCTGGGCGGGGGCTTTCGGCCTCGGCCTCGTGATGATCTACTGCCTGTTCTATTACCGCGGGCTCGGCGCCGTCGTGCTGGCGTCGCTGCTGGTCGCGGCCGGGATCACCTACGGGATGGTGCTGCTGCTCAGTGAGACGGCCGGCTTCACGCTGACCCTGCCGGGTATCGCCGGCCTGATCATCGGTGTCGGTGTCACCGCCGACTCCTTCGTGATCTTCTTCGAACGTATCCGTGACGAGATGCGTGAGGGCAGGTCGATGCGGGTCGCCGTCGAGACCGGCTGGACTCGCGCGCGGAAAACCCGGATGGCCGCCAACGTGGTCTCGCTGCTGTCGGCCGGAGTGCTGTACTTCTTCGCCACCGGCGTGGTGAAGGGCTTCGGGTTCGCGCTCGGGCTCTCCACCTTGATTGACCTCGCGGTGCTGTTCTGGTTCACCAAGCACGCCGTCTCATGGTTGGCCCAGTTCAAGTTCTTCAACGGCGGGGGCGCGATGTCCGGCCTCAGCCGCTCGACGCTCGGCCTCGACGCCGAGCTCCAGGGAGGGAAGCTCTAATGGGCCGCTTCTCACAAGCAGGCAACGCGCTCTACACCGGCGACAGGTCGATCGACTTCGTCGGCCGGCGTTCGCTCTGGTACGGAGTCTCGCTCGCGGTCGTCGGCTTCTTCGTCGCCGTCATCGTGTTGAACGGCTTCAAGTTCGGCATCGAGTTCACTGGCGGCACCCAGTTGCGAGCCGACGGGGTGGCGAGCCAGAACGCCGGTCAGTCCGGCGCCGACCGGGCTCGGGACGCCGTGGCCGACGCGGGCATCGAGGACATCGGGAACCCGGTGGTGACCACCTCGGGTGACTCCTCGCTGATCATCCAGGTCGAGCCGATCAGCACCGAGGAGGTCACCGAGCTCATCGATGTGGTCGCGACCGTGCTCGACATCGACGCCGACCAGATCTCGCCGTCCGAGATCGGGGCAAGCTGGGGCCAGGAGGTGGCCAAGCGCGCCGCCTACGGCGTCGGTTTTTTCCTGATCTTGGTGGTGCTCTTCATCTGGGGCTATTTCCGGGAGTGGAAGATGTCGGTCGCCGGCGTCGTCGCCCTGGTGCACGACGTCGTGATCACGATGGGCGTGTACTCGCTCTCCGGGTTCACCGTGAGCCCGGCTGCGGTCACCGGCCTGCTGGCGATCCTCGGCTTCTCGATGTACGACACCGTCGTGGTCTTCGACAAGGTTCGGGAGAACACCACCGAACTGCGCGGCAAGAAGCAGTCCTACCGCGACGCCGCGAACCTGGCGGTCAACCAGACCCTGGTCCGCTCGATCAACACCTCGATCGTGGCGCTGATCCCGATCGGCGTCATCCTCGCGGTCAGCACCCTGACGCTGGGGTCCAGCTCGCTGCAGGACCTCGCGCTAGCCCAGTTCGTGGGCATGGGCGTGGGCGTCTACTCGTCGGTCTTCGTCGCACCTCGGCTCCTGGTGCACATGAAGGAGCGCGAGCGCGAGGTCGCCGCCGCTGACCTTCGCGCCGCGACCCGCGCCAGGAATGAGGCGGATCGGTACGCGAGCGTCCCCGCCTTCGCCGAGGACATGCCGCTCGTCGACGAACCGGGGGAGGAGACCGTCGATCCCGGAGGGGGCGGGTTCCTGGCGCCGCCCTCGCGCCCCTCGGCCAGCGGCTCGGGCCGGGTAGTGCCCGAGGCCAAGGCGCCCGTCGAGCAGTCTGGGTCGGCGCACCGTCCACAGCCGACCCGGCAACCTCGGTCGAAGCGCGGAAAGTGACCGAGGCCCGCATTGCGGAGTACTTCGACTCCCTGATCCGCGACATCCCAGACTTTCCGAAGCCGGGGGTGCTGTTCAAGGACATCACCCCGCTCCTCGCCGACCACGACGCCTTTGTCACGGTGGTGGAGTCGCTGGCTGCCGCCGGCCGCGACGAGTCTGGGGCGGTCGTCGTCGACAAGGTGATCGGGATGGAGGCCCGTGGCTTCATCCTCGCGGCCCCGGTGGCGCTCGCGCTGGGGGTCGGCTTCGTGCCGGTCCGCAAGGCGGGCAAGCTCCCGTCGGCGACGTACGCGGTGAGCTACTCGCTCGAGTACGCCGAGGAGACACTCGAGATGCACGCCGATGCCCTCGCGCCGGGGGACCGGGTGCTCCTGGTCGATGACGTGTTGGCGACCGGAGGCACGGCCGCCGCGACGCGGACCCTGGTCCACCACGCCGACGCGGAGGTGCACGCGTTCGCGTTCCTGATGGAACTCGGGTTCCTGAACGGACGTGCCGCCCTCGGCCGTACGCCGCTGCACACCTTGCGCACCATCTGATCCGCGCGTGCCCGCCCAGGTCGACGCCCTAGACTGACCAGATGGCGGAGGAACCGGTGGTCTCGGACGCGGTTACCGCAGCGCCCTCGCCCGATTCGGTGCCTGTCCCGGCCTCCGGGGCGGAGCCCGACGCGCAGCCGCGGGCCGTCGTGTCGCCGGTGACGCCGAGTGCACCGCCCGCCGAGGTTCCAGCCCCGATGTCGCTGTCGACCTCGATGATCAACAGCGGTCGCGGCGTCCGGGCACGGCTCGCTCGGATCGGCACTAGTAAGCAGGTCGGCAACCCCGAGCTCGAACCGCTCTTCCGCGCCGTACGGGCCAACCACCCGAAGGCGGACCTCGCCCTCCTGGAGCGCGCCTACGCGACCGCCGAGCTCCACCACCGTGGGCAGATGCGCAAGAGCGGTGACCCGTACATCACCCACCCGCTCGCGGTGACCACGATCCTGGCCGACATCGGCATGACCGAGCCGACCCTGGTCGCCTCGCTGCTGCACGACACGGTCGAGGACACGCCGTACACGCTGGATCAGCTGCGCAAGGACTTCGGCGAGGAGGTCGCGCTCCTCGTGGACGGCGTCACCAAGCTCGACAAGGTGAAGTACGGCGACTCCGCGCAGTCCGAGACGATCCGGAAGATGATCGTCGCGATGAGCAAGGACATCCGAGTCCTGGTCATCAAGCTCGCCGACCGGCTGCACAACATGCGGACGCTGCGCTACGTCAAGGCCGAGACCCAGGAGCGGAAGTCCCGCGAGACGCTGGAGATCTTCGCGCCGCTGGCCCACCGGCTGGGCATGAACACAATCAAGTGGGAGCTTGAGGACCTCGCCTTCGCCACTTTGCACCCCAAGATCTACGACGAGATCGTCCGGATGGTCGCCGAGCGGTCACCGTCCCGTGACCAGTTCATGCGCCAGGTCATCGATGTCGTCGAGGCCGATCTGAAGGCCTCGAAGATCAAGGCGCGGGTGACCGGACGACCGAAGCACTACTACTCGATCTACCAGAAGATGATCCACGGCGGCCGCGAGTTCACCGACATCTACGACCTGGTCGGGATTCGGATCCTGGTCGACAACGACCCGGACTGCTACGGCGTCCTCGGCGTGCTGCACAACCGCTGGAACCCGATCCCGGGGCGGTTCAAAGACTTCGTCGCGATGCCGAAGTTCAACATGTACCAGTCTCTGCACACCACCGTGATCGGTCCGGAGGGCAAGGCCGTCGAGATGCAGGTCCGGACTTTCTCGATGCACCGCCGCGCGGAGTACGGCGTTGCCGCGCACTGGAAGTACAAGGAGGACGTCAGCACCGGGGTCGACACCGACAAGACGCTCGCCGAGACCGCCTCGAACGACATGCCATGGGTTCGTCAGCTGCTGGACTGGCAGAACGAGGTCGAGGACCCGGGCGAGTTCCTCGAGTCGCTGCGCTTCGAGATCAACGCCGCCGAGGTTTACGTCTTCACGCCGCGTGGCGACGTGATCGGTCTCCCGATCGGCTCGACCGCGATCGACTTCGCGTACGCCGTCCACACCGAGGTCGGCCACCACACGATCGGTGCCCGGGTGAACGGTCGCCTGGTCCCGCTGGAGTCGCAGCTCGAGCACGGTGACGTGGTCGAGGTCTTCACCTCGAAGTCGCCGAACGCCGGCCCGAGCCGCGACTGGCTGGGCTTCGTGAAGTCGCCACGCGCGCGCAGCAAGATCCGGCACTGGTTCACCAAGGAGCGCCGCGAGGAAGCGATCGAGCAGGGCAAGGACCAGATCGCCCGGCTGATGCGCAAGGAGGGCGTCTCCCTCAAGCGGGTGATGACGCACGACTCACTCACCCAGGTCGCGAACGAGTTCCGACTCGCCGACGTCTCCGCGCTCTACGCCGCGGTCGGCGAGGGGAACCTGGGCGCCCAGTCGGTGGTCCGCAAGGTGATCGACATCTTCGGGGGGGCCGAGGGCGCCGCGGAGGACCTGGCTGAGACCGTCACGATTACCCGGCCGCGCCGTGCACAGAAGCCGGCTGGCGACTCCGGGGTGATCGTGCTCGGAGCCTCCGATGTGCTGGTGAAGCTCGCCAAGTGCTGTACGCCGGTTCCCGGGGACGAGATCCTCGGTTTCGTAACCCGCGGCTCCGGCGTCTCGGTCCACCGCCGCGACTGCACCAATGCCTCATCCCTGCTCGGTCAGCCAGAGCGCCTGATCGAGGTCGAGTGGGCGCCGACTGCAACGAGCACCTTCCTGGTGCAGATCATGGTCGAGGCCCTCGACCGGGCGCGGCTCCTCTCCGACATCACCCTGGTCCTCTCCGATCAGCACGTGAATATCCTGAGTGCCTCGTTGAACACCAGCCGGGACCGGGTGGCGAAGAGCAAGTTCACCTTCGAGATGGGCGACCCGAAGCACCTGGGCGCGATCCTCAAGGCGGTCCGGAGTGTCGACGGGGTCTTCGACGCCTACCGCGTCACCCATTAGCGCTGACCCGTCGTGAAAGTCCTTCACGATGCGTCGACCCGTCGTGAAAGTGCGAGTGCTCACGGGCACTTTCACGACGGGTCAGCGCACTCACGGGCACTTTCACGACGGGTCAGTTGAACTCGGCGGCAGCCTTCTCCGCCATCTGCAAGAACGACTGCCGTGAGGCCAGGTTCTCCTCGAGGTCCTTGATCTTCTTGGCGTCGCCGCCGGCGCGCGCCTTCTCCAGATCCGCCTCGATCTTCGCGATCGCGTCCTGGAGCTGGCCGATCATCCCGTCGGCACGGGCGGACTTCTCGGGGTCTGACTTCTTCCACTGGTCGTCCTCGAGACCGCGGATCTCCTGCTCGATCTTGCGGATGCGAGCCTCGAGGGGCTTCATCTGGTCGCGCGGTACCTTGCCGGCGGCGTCCCAGCGCTCGGAGATGTCCCGGAACGCCTTCTTTGCGGCGGCGAGGTCGGTGACCGGGAGCAACGCTTCCGCCTCGACAAGGATCGCTTTCTTCACCTCGGCGTTGGCCGCGAACTCCTGGTCCAGCTCGGCGTTCGCGGCGTCGCGGGCTCCGAAGAAGGTGTCCTGAGCGCCGCGGAAGCGCTTCCAGAGGGCTTCGTCGACATCCTTGGGAGCAGGGCCAGCGGCCTTCCACTCGGCCATCAGAGTGCGGTACTTGATCGCAGTCCCGCCCCAGTCGGTCGAATCGGCGAGCGCCTCGGCCTCCTTGGCGAGCCGTTCCTTGACGACGCGAGCGCCGTCGCGCTGCTCGGAGAGTACGGCGAAGTGCGCCTTGCGCGCCCGGGTGTAGGCCGTGCGGGCGCTGGAGAAACGGTGCCAGAGCTCGTCGTCGGCGGCCCGCTCCAGACGGGGGAGCTCCTTCCACTCCGCGAGCAGGTCGCGCAGCCGGTTCGCTCCGTTGCGCCAGTCGGTCCCGGAGGCGATCTTCTCCGCTTCGGCGACGATCGCGACCTTGCGGGTGCGGGACTCCTCGACGCGCTTGCTGCGTTCCCCACGGCGCTGCTCACGCTGCATCCCGATGACGGGCTTGAGGGCGTTGAGGCGGGCGACCAGGGAGGTGATGTCACCGACGGCGTGCGGTTCGACGAGCTGCTCGGAGACCCGCTTGATCGACGCCGTCGCCTCGTCGGGGGACATCGCCCCGCCGCGTACCCGCTGCTCGAGGAGCTGGACCTCGAAGGCGAGGCCCTCGAAGCGCTTGGTGTAGAACGCCAGCGCCTCCTCGGGGGTGCCTACCGGGTACTGCCCGACGACCCGTTCCTCGTCGCCGATGCGGACGTAGACGGTCCCGTCGGCGTCGACGCGTCCGAAGCTCTCGGGTTCGTTGCCCTGCGCGGTCACTGCTGACCCCTTCGTCTGGCCTGGTTGTTCCGGGCATCGGGCCGATCGGAGCACCCGTTGCGGGGTTCATCGTAGCCATCACCAGGCCCGGGTGGGCCGCGCTCCAGGGGACAGTAGGCTGGGGGCCGTTCGTCCACCCCCGGAGCAGGAGAGATTCAGTGCTGATCGCAGGCTTTCCGGCCGGGCCGTGGGGCACCAACTGCTACGTGGTCGCGACCGGCGCTGGTGCCGAGTGCGTGGTGATCGACCCGGGCAAGGACGCCGCCCAGGGTGTTGAGGCCGTGATCCGGGAGCACAAGCTCAAGCCGGTCTCGGTCCTGGTCACGCACGGCCACGTCGACCACATGTGGTGCGTCGCCCCCGTCGCTGGCACCTACGACGCGACGGCGTACATCCACCCCAACGACCGGCACCTGCTGGCCAATCCGATGGCGGGGATGTCCGCGGAGACCACTGCGATGATGCTGGGCGGCAAGTACGAGTTCGCCGAGCCGGACCGGGTCGAGGAGATCGCCGACGGGCAGACTCTCACTCTCGCCGGACTGGAGTTCCTGGTCGACCACACCCCGGGTCACACCGCGGGATCGGTCACATTCCGGACCCCGTACCCTTCGACAGGCTCAGGGCAGGCGGTTCACGAGGTTGCCGAGGTGCTCTTCTCGGGCGACCTGCTCTTCGCGGGTTCGATCGGCCGTACCGACCTGCCCGGGGGTGACCACCCGACGATGCTACGCAGTCTGCGCGAGAAGGTGCTCACCCTGCGGGACAACGTCGTGGTGCTCCCCGGACACGGGGAGCAGACCTCGATCGGCCAGGAGCGGGCGACCAACCCGTTCCTGCTGGATCTCATCGAGAACCCCGCTGGCGACCGCGCCGTACCACCCGCAACGCGGGGCCTGTGATGGCCGCCAAGCCGACGCCGCTGAGCGGCTATCCCGAGCTGCTCCCCGCCCAGCGCATCGTCGAGACCCAGGTCATCGCCGAACTCTCCCGGGTCTTCGAGCTGCACGGGTTCGCCAACATCGAGACCCGCGCGGTTGAGCCGCTCGACCAGCTGCTCCGCAAGGGGGAGACCTCGAAGGAGGTCTACGTGCTGCGCCGGCTCCAGGAAGAGGACGGAGACAAGGACGCTCGCCAGGATCGGGTGCTCGGTCTCCACTTCGACCTCACCGTCCCGTTCGCGCGCTATGTGCTGGAGAACGCCGGCAAGCTCGACTTCCCGTTCCGGCGCTACCAGATCCAGAAGGTGTGGCGCGGCGAGCGGCCGCAGCAGGGGCGTTTCCGCGAGTTCACCCAGGCCGACATCGACGTCGTCGGCTCCGGCGAGCTGCCGTTCCACCACGACATCGAGGTCGCCCGGGTGATGGCCGAGGCCCTGGCCAGCTTGCCGATTCCGCGCGCGACCCTGCAGATCAACAACCGCAAGATCCTCGAGGGCTTCTACCGCGGCCTGGCGATCGCCGACCCCGAGGAAGCGATGCGGGTCGTCGACAAGCTCGACAAGGTGCCGGCCGAGAAGATCGCCGACCTCCTGGTCTCCGACGCCGGGACGACGCCGGAGGCGGCACGTGCGGTGCTCGCGCTCGCGGAGATCCGGACGACCGATTCTTCCTTCGTGGCTGCGGTCGAGGCCCTCGGCGTGGAGCACTCGCTGCTGAGTGAAGGTCTCGACGAGTTGGCGCAGGTCGTCGACGGCTGCCAGGGGATCGACGGGGTCGACGTCGTCGCGGACCTGCGGATCGCCCGCGGTCTCGACTACTACACCGGAACCGTCTTCGAGACCCGGCTCGCGGGCTACGAGCAGCTGGGCTCGATCTGCTCAGGCGGCCGCTACGACCGGCTCGCCTCGGACGGCCGGACGACGTACCCGGGCGTCGGGATCTCGCTCGGGCTGTCGCGGGTGATCGTGACCCTGACCGCCGACGGCCTGACCGCTGACCGCTCGGTCCCGAGCGTGGTCCTGGTCGCGGTGAACGAAGAGGAGAGCCGCCCCGCGAGCGATGCCCTGGCAACCCAGTTGCGCGCCAACGGCATTCCCTGTGAAGTGGCTGCTGCGGCGCAGAAGTTCGGCAAGCAGATCCGGTACGCCGAGCGCCGCGGGATCCCGTACGTCCTGTTCCCGGCGTACGAGGCGGGGGAGCGGCCGCAGCTCAAGGACATCCGCAACGGCGACCAGGTCGCGATCGACCCTGCCTCCTGGACGCCCCCCGCGAACGACGTCAGGCCGCAGGTCTCGACGAGCACGAGCAACAACGAGGAGAACCAGTGATCCGCACCCACGACGCCGGCGCCCTGCGCGTCGAGCACGTCGGCCAGACCGTCACCCTCGCAGGCTGGGTGGCTCGTCGGCGCGATCACGGCGGCGTCGCCTTCATCGATCTCCGCGAGGCCAGCGGCGTAGTCCAGGTCGTCATCCGCGACGAGGCGGTGGCCGGCCGGCTGCGGAGCGAGTTCTGCCTCAAGGTGGTCGGCGAGGTCGTCGCCCGCGACGCGAAGAACGTGAACCGGAACGTGCCGACCGGCGAGGTCGAGGTCGTCGGCACCGAGATCGTCGTGCTCAGCGAGTCCGCCCCGCTGCCGTTCCCGATCGACGATCACGTCGATGTCGGTGAGGAGGCACGGCTCAAGCACCGCTACCTCGACCTGCGCCGTAGCGGGCCGAACGCGGCCCTGCGCCTGCGCAGCAGGGTGAACAAGGCTGCGCGCGACGTCCTGGCCGGCTACGACTTCGTCGAGATCGAGACGCCGACGCTGACCCGTTCCACCCCGGAGGGCGCACGCGACTTCCTGGTGCCGGCGCGGCTGGCACCGGGCAGCTGGTACGCCCTGCCGCAGAGCCCGCAGCTCTTCAAGCAGCTACTGATGGTCGCCGGCATGGAGCGGTACTACCAGATCGCCCGCTGCTACCGGGACGAGGACTTCCGCGCCGACCGGCAGCCCGAGTTCACCCAGCTCGACCTCGAGATGAGCTTCGTCGAGCAGGACGACGTGATCGCGCTGACCGAGGAGATCCTGGTCGCCCTCTGGAAGCTGATCGGGTACGACGTACCGACCCCGCTGCCGCGGATGACCTACGCCGAGTCGATGCGCCGCTACGGCTCTGACAAGCCGGACCTGCGGATGGACGTGGAGCTCGTCGAGTGCACCGAGTACTTCGCGGAGACGACGTTCCGCGTGTTCCAGGCAGCGTACGTCGGTGCCGTGGTGATGCCCGGGGGAGCGAGCCAGCCCCGCAAGCAGCTCGACGCCTGGCAGGAGTGGGCCAAGCAGCGCGGCGCCAAGGGCCTGGCCTACGTCCTCGTCGGTGAGGACGGCACCCTCGCCGGTCCGGTCGCGAAGAACCTGACCGAGACCGAGACCGCGGGCCTCGCCGCCCACGTCGGCGCGAACCCAGGCGACTGCATCTTCTTCGCCGCTGGCCCGGTGAAGCCATCGCGTGCCCTGCTGGGTGCCGCCCGCCTCGAGATCGGCCGTCGCTGCGGTCTGATTCCTTCGACAGTCTCAGGACAAGCGACAGATCAATGGAGCTTCCTCTGGGTCGTCGACGCGCCGCTCTTCGAGCCGGCCGACGACGCCACCGCGTCGGGCGACGTCGCGGTCGGCAGCGGCGCCTGGACCGCGGTACACCACGCGTTTACCTCGCCCAAGGACCTGGAGACCTTCGACACCGACCCCGGCAACGCGCTCGCATGGGCCTACGACATCGTCTGCAACGGCAACGAGATCGGCGGCGGCTCGATCCGGATCCACCGCGAGGACATCCAGAAGCGGGTCTTCGAGGTTATGGGCATCGGCGAGGCCGAGGCCGAGGAGAAGTTCGGCTTCCTGCTGGAGGCGTTCGCCTACGGCGCCCCGCCGCACGGCGGACTGGCACTGGGCTGGGACCGGATCTGCGCACTGCTGGCGAAGGCCGACTCGATCCGCGACGTGATCGCCTTCCCGAAGAGCGGTGGCGGTTACGACCCGCTCACCGCGGCTCCGGCTCCGATCACCGCGCAGCAGCGCAAGGAAGCTGGCGTGGACGCCAAACCGTGACCCCTTCGTGACCTGGAATGCCCGCTTGACCGGGTACCAAGGGATGAGACCAGATCGTTACCGCTGACTGAGGTCTCCGTCACAACCGTTGGCATAGAGTCGCATCCGCGTCGGAAATCGGGTCCGGCTGCGAACCGACTAGGCGGTGGAGGACGTGGATGAGCGACCTTGAGACCCACGGGACTCCCGGCGGCGACGTAGTCGCATCGACCGGTCTGGTCGGCGAAAACATCCAAGGCAAGTCGCCCCTCAAACTGGCCGTGGCTCGGTTCCGCAAGGACAAGTTGTCGATGGTCTCGTTCTCGGTCGTGGTGCTGTACTTCACCGCAGCCCTGGCGGCACCGATCCTGGTCAAGACCGGGGTGCTCGACCCGTTCACGACCCACGACGAACTGCTGGACGCTGACACCCTGCCGGTCGGCGCCTGGGGCGGCATCTCCTGGGACCACCCGCTCGGTGTCGAGCCGGGGATCGGACGGGATGTGCTGTCTCGGGTCTGGTACGGCATCACCTTCTCGTTGGGCATCTCGATCACGGCGACCTTGATCGCGGTCACCCTCGGGGTCGTCCTCGGAATCGTCTCGGGCGCGTCCGGCGGTTGGATCGACGCGGTCATCGGGCGGATCACCGACCTGACCCTGGCGTTCCCCCAGACCTTGATGCTGCTGGCGCTCTCCGCGGTTGGGGTCGCGTTCATCACCGAGGTCCTTGACGTTCCTGCGGGCGATCCGGCGCAGGCCTTCTACGTGATCGTCGTCCTCGGTCTGTTCGGTTGGACGAGCGTGGCCCGGATCGTCCGAGGGCAGGTGCTGTCGCTCCGGGAGCGAGAGTTCGTCCAGGCGGCACACCTGCTCGGTGCGTCCCGCCTGCGGATCTACTTCAAAGAGATTCTGCCGAACCTGTGGGCGCCGATCCTGGTGACCTTCACCTTGCTGCTTCCTGCCTTCGTCTCCGCCGAAGCAGCGCTGAGCTATCTCGGGGTCAGTATTCGCCCCCCGACGCCGACCCTCGGAAACATCCTGCGCGACTCGCTGAGCTACGCGCAGGCCGACTTCGTCTACTTCTTCGCCCCCGCGTTCCTGATCGCCCTGATCGTGGTGTGTTTCAACCTGCTCGGCGACGGAATGCGCGATGCACTCGACCCGAAAGGCGACCGGTGACCGGCCGCTCGACCTACCAAGACCTCGTCGGCACCCGTCGGCGAACGTGCGGCCAATAGTGCTGCACAAGCGAGGAGGAACAATGGGTATCAAGCTGAAAAGGACTCTCGCCGTCAGCGCGGCGGCGGTCCTCGGATTGACCTTGGTCGCATGCGGAAGCGACGAGGATTCCGACAACGCGAACGACAGCACGGCCGGCGTCAAGGGCGGCACGCTCACCGTGCTGCAGCACTTCCCCTACGAGAGCACCGACCCGCAGCGCATCTACTACGGGGTCGAGTTGGCGCACTTCCGCCGGCTTCTCTACCGCGGTCTGCTGGCGTTCCCGATGTCGGAGGACCCCGTTGTCTCGACGACCCCGGTCCCTGACCTGGCTACCGACACCGGTACGTCGACCGAGGGCGGCAAGGTCTGGAGCTTCACCCTCAAGGACGGCGTCAAGTGGGAGGACGGCTCGGACATAACCTGTGAGGACGTCAAGTACGGCACCTCCCGGGTCTTCGCCAACGACGTCATCACCGGCGGACCCAACTACACCCTGAGCTACATCGACGTGCCGCTGAAGGATGGCGCGCCGGCGTACAACGGCCCCTACAAGGGTGACGGACAGGCCGACTTCGATAAGGCGGTCACCTGCGACGGGAAGACGGTCACCTTCAACTTCAACAAGCCGTGGGCCGATTTCCCGCAGGCCGTGGCCGGCATGATGATGACCGATCCGTACAAGGAGTCGTTCGACGAGGGTGCGAAGAGCACCTGGAAGGTCCTCTCCAACGGCCCGTACAAGGTCGAGGGCGGCGTCTGGGACAAGAACAAGGGAGCAACCCTGGTTCGTAACGAGAACTACGACGCAGCAACGGACGACCCGAAGAACCTGCGGCTCGCCCTGCCGGACACGATTGAGATCCAGATCGATCCTTCCGACACGGCTGGTGAGTTGTTCAACGACCGGCTGATCGCGGACGCGGCAAAGGACCAGACTGCGATCACCCTCGCCCGGGTGGCGCCAGCTCAGTTCTCCCAGCTGACCGGTCCGGTGCTCGACCGCTACGTCAACGTGCTGTCGCCGTTCAACTCGTACCTGTCGCCGAACACGAAGCGGGTGACCGACGTCAAGGTCCGTCAGGCGCTCGCTGCCGCGCTCGACCTGGACGGTTACGTGAAGGGACTGGGCGGTGAGCGCGCTGCGGCTCCGGGCGAGACCATCGTCAACCCGGGCGTCTCGGGCGCCACCGACAACCCGGCGTTCGCGGGACCGAACTCCGGCGACGCGGCTGCTGCCAAGGCCCTGCTCGCTGAGGCCGGCGTGAAGACGCCGTACCCGATCAAGCTCGCCTACCAGGCTTCGCCGAGTATGGACAAGGCCATGGCCGTGATCAAGGAGAGCTGGGACGCCGCGGGCTTCGCAGTGACGCTCGAGGGTCTCAGTGACACCTATTACGACGTCATCTCCAAGCCCGACGACGAGTACGACGTCACCTGGGCTGGTTGGGGTGCTGACTGGCCGTCGATGATGACGGTGCTGCCGCCGTTGTTCGACAGTCGGCCGAACTTCTCTGAGACCACCTGTGGTCAGGACTACGGCTGCTACCAGAGCAAGGCGTTCGAGGACCTGGTCGACAAGGCTGCGAACGCAGCCGACATCGACAGCCAGCTCGCCACGCTCAAGGAAGCAGACCTCCAGCTCGGTGCGGATGTCGCCTACATTCCACTGGAGATCACGAAGTTCAACTGGCTCTTCGGTTCGAAGGTCACCGGCTTCACCACGACGCCGGCCTCGTCTTCGTACCCGGAGATCGGTTTGATCGGCATCAAGCAGTAATCAAGGTGTTCACCACCTGAATCGCTGGTCCTGGGTGGGTGCCCCTGAGGCACCCACCCAGGACCGAGCGAGGCTCCGTGCCGGATCGGCTACCGCCGCCCAACGAAGGCGCAGAGTTCTGAACGACGTGACCCGCATGCACCAAAGCACGCATCGAGCTGACTACGCGAGGGAGATCGACTGATGGGGGCCTACATCGTCCGCCGTTGCTACACGGGTCTCGCGCTCCTGATCGCCCTGACGCTGGTCACCTTCTTCCTCTTCTTCGCCTCGCCGGTCGACGCTGCCCGCTTCGCGTGCGGCAAGAACTGCAACGAGCAGCAGCGCGACCAGGCCCGCAGGGCTCTCGGCTACGACAAGTCGACCGTGGCGCAGTGGGGCGACTTCATGAAGGGCGTCGTTGTCGGCCGCGACTTCCCGGCGGACGAGGAGCTCCGCAAGGCGGCTCCTCAGTTGGTCACCCACTGCGAGGCGCCCTGCCTCGGCTACTCCCACGCCAACGCCAAGACCGTCAACGAACTTGTCAGGGCGGCGCTGCCGGTCTCCGCCGCCCTCGCGGTGGTGGCCCTGGTGATGTGGCTCGTCGGCGGGGTGCTCTTCGGCATCCTGGCGGCGATGACCAAGGGATCGTTCCTCGACCGCGGGATCGTGGGGCTGACGCTGGTCGCCTATGCATTTCCGACGTTCTTCATCGCGGTCTTCCTGCTCAAGTACGTCGTGGTGAAATGGCAGATTCTCGCCTATCCGTCCTACACATCGATCGCCGAAGGGGGGCTCTGGGGCTGGGCCTCGAACCTCTTCCTGCCTTCCTTCACGCTGGCACTGGTGTTCCTGGCCGGCTACGTCCGAATGACTCGGGCTTTCGTGCTGGAATCGATGGGGGAGGATTACATCAGGACCGCCGAGTCGAAGGGGCTGCCCCGACGAACCGTCGTCTTCAAGCACGGGTTGCGGGCAGCGCTGACCCCGCTGGTGACGATGACCGGCCTAGATTTCGGCACGCTTCTCGGCGGCGCGATCATCACCGAGTCCGTCTTCGCCTACCCCGGCCTCGGGCTCCTGACGGTGCAGGCCAGTTCAGCGTTCGACCTGCCGACCATCATCGGCGTGGTGATCTTCGCTGGCGCGTTCGTCATCCTCGCGAACATCGTGGTCGACATCGCCTACGCGTACATCGACCCGCGCGTGCGGCTGGGTTAGGGGTAGACCGTGAGCAACGAATTCCTGTCAGTCGAGGATCTGAAGGTCCACTTCCCGACGCCGGATGGCGTCGTGATGGCCACCGACGGGCTCTCGTACAGCCTGGAACGGGGCAAGACTCTCGGCATCGTCGGGGAGTCTGGCTCTGGAAAGTCGGTCTCCAGTTCGGCGATCATGGGGCTGCACCGCAATACCCGTGCGCAGGTCAGTGGTCGGATCCTGTTCGACGGGGTCGACCTGCTGGCGGTGGACGACGAGGAGATGCGATTCCTTCGGGGCAAGGAGATCGCGATGATCTTCCAGGACCCGCTCTCGGCGATGCACCCGTATTACACCGTCGGCAACCAGATCGACGAGGCCTACCGGGTCCACAACGACGTCAGTCGCAAGGTCGCGCGTGCCCGCACCGTCGAGATGCTCGACCGGGTCGGGATCCCGCAGCCGGTCGGACGCGCCGACGACTACCCGCACCAGTTCTCGGGCGGGATGCGGCAGCGCGCGATGATCGCGATGGCGCTGATCAACGACCCTAAGCTTGTTATTGCTGACGAGCCCACCACTGCCCTGGACGTCACCGTGCAGGCGCAGATCCTGGACCTGCTCCAGGATCTCCAGCGCGAGTTCGACACCGGCATCATCCTGATCACGCACGACCTCGGAGTCGTGGCCGAGACTGCGGACGACGTTCTGGTCATGTACGGCGGCCGGGCCGTCGAGTACGGCGCCTGCAAGCAGGTGCTGACCCACCCGGCGATGCCCTACACCTGGGGTCTGATCTCGAGTGTTCCGGACGTCGGTGCGGATCCAGAGCAACCCCTGACCCCGATTCCCGGCGCTCCGCCCAGCCTGTTGGCGCCTCCGCCGGGGTGCGCGTTCGCGCCCCGGTGCGGGCACCGCGACAAGGTGCCAGCGGACCTGTGCACCACGGTCCTGCCCGACCTGCTGCCGGTTACCGGCCACCAAGGTCATCTGAAGCGCTGCCATCTGGTCAATGCCGAGTCCATCTACGCCGGTGAGGTGGCGGGTGCCGAGGCGCCCGCCGAGAGCGACACGGAGGCCGACCGATGACCATCTCCGAGCAGGTCACGTCAGCTGCGCCGATCCTGGACGTCAACGACCTCAAGATGTACTTCCCGGTCCGGTCCCAGGGGATCCTTCGACGGACGATCGCCCAGGTCCAAGCGGTGGATGGGGTGAGCTTCCAGGTCCCGACCGGGGGAGCGCTTGGTCTGGTCGGTGAGTCGGGGTGCGGGAAGTCGACGACCGGCCGACTGATCACCCGGCTGTACAAGCCGACTGCCGGTTCGATCAAGTTCGAGGGTGAGGAGATCAGTGGCCTCGGCGTCCGCGGGCTCAAGCCGCTGCGCCGGGAGATCCAGATGATCTTCCAGGACCCGTACACATCGTTGAATCCGCGGCACACGGTGGGGACGATCATCGGCGCGCCCCTGGCGATCCACAAGATCGTGCCCAAGCAGAACATCCTCGCCAAGGTTCAGGAGCTGCTCGAGATCGTCGGGCTGAACCCGGAGCACTACAACCGCTACCCGCACGAGTTCTCCGGGGGACAGCGGCAGCGGATCGGGATCGCCCGCGCCCTGACGCTCCGCCCCAAGCTGCTCGTGGCGGACGAGCCGGTCTCGGCGCTGGACGTCTCGATCCAGGCGCAGGTGATCAACCTGTTGCAGGACCTCCAGAAGGAGTTCGGGATCTCCTTCCTGTTCATCGCCCACGACCTGGCGGTGGTGCGGCACTTCTGCCCGGAGGTCGCGGTGATGTACCTCGGCCGAATCGTTGAGATCGCTGACCGCGACTCGCTCTACCTCCGCCCCCACCACCCCTATACCCAAGCACTGCTGTCCGCTGTCCCTGACATCAAGCAGGCCGTGGTCGGCGGGCGCCGAGAGCGGATCCGCCTGACCGGTGATGTGCCGAGCCCGATCAACCCGCCGTCTGGGTGCAGCTTTCGTACCCGGTGCGCGCTCGCCCAGGACATCTGCGCCAAGGTGGAGCCACCGCTGCTGCAGATCGGACCTCGCCACAAGGTGGCTTGCCACTTCCCCGGCGAGCTTGGCAACGCCCCGAGCGCGCCGATCACCACCGCGCTGATGGGTGTCGACGCAGCCGGCAAGGCCGTTCCAGGCGGATCGGCGACGTCCTTGCAGACTGGTTCGGGGTACGCCAGCACCTGGTACGACCTGGAGAGGCAGTCCTTCGTCGGCACGTGACCGTCCCGGCAGGCCTTCGCCCCGTAGGCTGACGTGGTGAACCAGGACGGTCTTTTCGAGGTCGCTGGGTCCGCGGTCGTCGACGCCGCGCGCACCGGAGGCGGTTCGCTCGCAGGGACGGCGCACGCCTCGGCGCCGCTCGCCGTACGGATGCGGCCGAGGACCCTGGACGAGCTGGTCGGGCAGCAACACCTGCTGGCCCCTGGCTCGCCGCTGCGTCGTTTGATCGAGGGCGACCAGTCGATGTCCCTGCTGCTCTGGGGGCCGCCGGGCACCGGCAAGACCACCATTGCTGCCATCGTCTCCGGCCAAACCAACCGGGTCTTCGTGGAGGTCTCCGCAGTCGCCGCGGGGGTCAAGGAGGTCCGGGCCGCGATCGACTCCGCCCGCGCCCGGTTGGTGGCGACCGGTCAGGAGACGGTGCTCTTCGTCGACGAGGTGCACAGGTTCAGCAAGGCCCAGCAGGACGCGCTGCTGCCGGGCGTCGAGAACCGCTGGGTCACCCTGATCGCGGCCACCACCGAGAACCCGCACTTCTCGGTGATCTCGCCGTTGCTGTCGCGCTCCTTGCTGCTCACCCTGGAACCGCTGACCGATGACGACATCCGCGATGTGGTGACCTCGGCGCTGAGCGACGAGCGCGGTCTGGCCGACTCCGTGAAGCTTGACGACGACGCGCTCGACCACCTGGTCCGGCTCGCCGGGGGAGACGCGCGCCGGTCACTGACCTACCTGGAGGCCGCTTCCGGCGCCGCGCTGTCGACGAGCTCGCCCGCCGACGGCGGGAGCGTCGTCATCGACCTGGCGACGGCCGAGACGGCTGTGGACCGCGCAGCAGTCCGCTACGACCGCCAGGGCGATCAGCACTACGACGTGATCAGCGCGTTCATCAAGTCCGTCCGCGGCTCCGACGTCGACGCCGCGCTGCACTACCTGGCCCGGATGTTCGAGGCGGGGGAGGATCCGAGGTTCATCGCCCGCCGTCTAATCATCCTGGCCAGCGAGGACGTCGGGCTCGCGCACCCGGCAGGTCTGACCACCGCGGTCGCCGCAGCTCAGGCGGTCCAGCTGATCGGCATGCCCGAGGCACGGCTCAACCTGGCCCAGGCCACCATCGAGCTGGCCCTCGCTCCCAAGTCGAACGCGGTGATCAAGGGCATCGACGCCGCGGTCGCCGACGTCCGGGCCGGCAAGATCGGATCGGTCCCCCCGCACCTGCGGGACGCGCACTACCCGGGTTCGAAGGACCTCGGTCACGGCAAGGGCTACCGCTACGCCCACGACGAGCCGTACGGCGTGGCCGAGCAGCAGTACGCCCCCGACGTCCTGGTCGACGCCGAGTACTACCAGCCGACGAGCCTGGGAGCCGAGTCCGGCTTTCGCGAGCGCTGGGAGCGGATTCGCCGGATGATCCGCGGCGGGTAGGGTTCCCTGCCATGGGAAGTGACTTCGCCGAGGTGGTCCTCGCAGCGCTGGGTGGTGCCGTTGTCGCGCTGCTCCTCGTTGCTCTGGTCGCGCTCGTACGGCGTCGCAATCGCACCCGTGCCGACCTCGAGGCGATGCTCGACGCCGCTCAGCGCGAGAGCGACGACCTCCGCGCCCGGCTGGAGGAGCTCACCGGCCTACTCACCCTGGCTCCTGACCAGCGTCCGGCTGAGGCCGCGGCGTACCTGATCACCGACGCGGGCGGCGGCGCGCACGACCTCGCCCTCCCGGCCGAGGAGCCGATCGCGGTGCCGGACCGCCTCGTGCTGACCGCGACCGTCGGCGTCCCGCTGGTGAAGGCGGCCGCGCTGGGCCACGGCCTGCGCAAGGCGCTCTCGGCTGAGTCCCGCAACCGGATCTGGTTCGAGGTGCGGCGGGAGGTCCGTGCCTCACGGAAGCGCCGCCGTCTGCTGCTGAAGCAGTACCAGCGCCAGATCCGCGCCGACGACAGGGCCAACGAGAATCTTGCCCGGGAGGGGACGGCATGAGGCGGGGATTCTGGTTCGTCGCCGGTGCCGGCGCCGGCGTGTACGTCGTGGTGAAGGCTCGTCGCGCCGCTGAGGTATTCACCCCCGAAGGGCTCCGGGACCGGGTCTCCGGCCTGGCGGTCGGGGTACAGCTGTTCGCCGAGGAGGTCCGCTCGGGCATGGTCGAGCGCGAGGCCGAGCTCCGCGACCGCCTCGGTTACGTCCTCGATGCCCCGCTGGTGCTGGACGCACTCTCCTCCGCGGCCGAACCGGCCGCGGACACCGAACACCACCAGTTCCCCGCGCCACCCGCCCTGGAAGGCAGTCACTAGATGTCCCCGGAAATCGGTTCAGCCGACATCCGCCGCCGCTTCGTCGAGCACTTTGAAGCAGCCGGCCACACTGCGGTGCCCTCGGCGCCGCTGCTGGTCGACGACCCGAACCTGCTCTTCGTCAACGCCGGCATGGTGCCGTTCAAGCCGTACTTCCTAGGTCAGGAGACCCCGCCGTACACGCGAGCCGTCAGCATCCAGAAGTGCGTGCGCACCCCGGACATTGAGGACGTCGGCAAGACCACCCGGCATGGCACCTTCTTCGAGATGTGCGGCAACTTCTCGTTCGGCGACTACTTCAAGGCCGGCGCCATCGACCTGGCCTGGGACCTGATCACCAAGCCGGTCGCCGACGGCGGTTTCGGCCTCGAGGAGTCGCGGCTCTACCCGAGCGTCTACGAGGAGGACCCCGAAGCGGTCGACCTGTGGCGCAAGGCCACCGGGTTGCCCGACGAGCGGATCATCCGGCTCGGCAAGAGCGAGAACTACTGGTCGATGGGCGTCCCCGGACCCGGCGGCCCGTGCTCGGAGATTCTCTACGACCGCGGCCCGGCGTACGGTGCGGACGGCGACTTCAGCGCCGAGGACCGCTACCTGGAGATCTGGAACCTGGTCTTCATGCAGGACGAGCTCTCCGCGGTCCGCAGCAAGACCGACTTCGACATCGCGGGATCGCTCCCCAAGCAGAACATCGACACCGGCATGGGCCTCGAACGGGTCGCCTTCCTGCTCCAGGGCAAGGCGAACATGTACGAGATCGACGTGATGTTCCCGGTGATCGAACGCGCGCAGGAGCTGACCGGCCGTCGGTACGGCGCTGGCGGATCTCAGGGCCCGGTCGACGACGTCCGGTTCCGGGTGGTGGCCGACCACATCCGCTCTTCGATGATGCTCATCGGCGACGGCGTCACCCCGGGAAACGAGTCGCGCGGCTACGTGCTGCGCCGGCTGCTCCGTCGCGCCGTCCGGTCGATGCGGTTGCTCGGCTTCGAGGACCGGGCGCTGCCCGAGCTGCTGCCGGTCAGCCGCGACCTGATGGCTCCGGGCTACCCCGACCTGGTCGGCGACTGGGACCGGATCGCGCAGGTCGCGTTCGCCGAGGAGGACGCGTTCCGCAGGACGCTCCAGACCGGGACGACGATTTTCGATACCCACGTAAGTGAACTGCGAGGCTCGGGCTCGCCAGCGTTGCTGAGTGGGGGACAAGCCTTTCTCCTGCACGACACCTACGGCTTCCCGATCGACCTGACCCTGGAGATGGCCTCCGAGGCTGGCCTGACCGTCGACGAGGACGGTTTCCGGCGGCTGATGGCCGAGCAGCGCGACCGCGCCAAGGCTGATGCGAAGTCGAAGAAGGGCCAGCACGCGGACACCAGCGTCTACCGCGGGATCCTCGACGCCAACGGCCCGACCGAGTGGCTGGCCTACGAGACCCTGACCACCGAGTCGATGCCGCTCGCGCTGCTCGCCGGTGGCGCTCCGGTCTCGACCCTCGGTGAGGGCGAGATCGGCGAACTGGTCCTGGACCGCACCCCGTTCTACGCCGAGTCCGGCGGCCAGGTCGCCGACGCCGGCACCATCGAGTTCTTCGGTGGCGTCCTGGAGGTGCTCGACGTCCAGCGCCCGGTTCGCGGCCTCGTGGTCCACCAGGTCCGGGTGCTCGACGGTGAGTTCACCCTGCCCGAGAAGGCCGCCGAGGTGCTGGCCAAGGTCGACCCGGACTGGCGCACGGGCGCACGGCAGGCGCACTCCGGCACCCACGTGGTGCACGCCGCGCTCCGCGAGGTGCTCGGCCCCACCGCGCTGCAGTCCGGCTCGTACAACCGGCCCGGCTACCTGCGGCTGGACTTCGGCTGGGCCAGTGGCCTGTCGGAGGCGCAGTTCAAGGACCTGGAGTCCGTGGCGAACAACGCGCTGCGCGCCGACCTCGCGGTCGGGTGGGACTACATGACCCTCGAGCAGGCGAAGAACTGGGGGGCGATCGCGCTGTTCGGGGAGACCTACGACGACACCGAGGTGCGCGTCGTCGAGATCGGTGGCTCGTGGTCGCGTGAGCTCTGCGGTGGCACCCACGTCGACCACTCGTCACAGATCGGCACCATTGTGCTCACCGGTGAGTCGTCGGTCGGCTCCGGCAACCGCCGGATCGAGGCGCTCACCGGTCTGGAGGGATTCGCCTACCTGGCCCGGGAGCGTGACGTCGTCGCGCAACTGACCGGCCTGCTGAAGACCCAACCGGACGATCTCGTCGGACGCGTCGGCGATCTGGTCGAACGGCTCCGCACGGCTGAGAAGGAGATCGAGAAGGTCCGTGTCACGCAGTTGCTGGCCGGCGCCGGTGAGTTCGCAGCAGGGGCGGTCGACCTCGGCGGAGTCCTGTTCGTCGGCAAGGTCGTCGACGGTGCCGGTGGCGGCGACGTACGCACGCTGGCGCTCGACGTCCGGGGACGGATGCCGTCCGACCGCCCGGCCGCGGTCCTGGTGATCGGCGTCCAGGACGGCAAACCGTCCCTGGTGGCGGCGGTCAATGACGCCGGTCGCGGCGCCGGGGTCTCGGCCAACGACCTGGTTCGGGCTGCAGCCGCGTTGCTAGACGGCAAGGGCGGCGGCAAGGACGACGTTGCCCAGGGCGGCGGAACCGATGCGACCCGGGTGGCCGAGGCGCTGGACGCGGCCCGCGCCTTAATCGCAGTCCGCTGACCATGGCCGACCCACTGCTGCGTGGCGTGCGCCTAGGTATCGACCCGGGCGATGCGCGGATCGGCGTGGCCAGCTGCGACCCCAGCGGGATCTTGGCGACCCCGGTCGAGACGGTCCCGCGCGGCGACGGCGACCTCGACCGGATCGCCGCCGTCGTCGATGACCTCGGCGCAGTCCTGCTCTACGTGGGTCTGCCGCGCTCGTTGAGCGGGGGTGAAGGCCCGGCGGCGGGTAAGGTTCGAGTGTTCGCCCGGGAGCTGGCGGCCCGGGTTGCCCCGCGGCCCGTGCGCCTGGTCGACGAACGGCTGAGCACGGTCACCGCCGAGGCGGTGCTTCGTGAGCGAGGTAAGAAGGGGAAGAAACGGCGGGCAGTCGTGGACCAAGCGGCCGCGGTGGTGATCCTGCAGGGGGCGATCGACGCTGAGCGCACCCAGGGGAAGCCGGTCGGCGAACAGGTCGTGGTGAGCCCTGCCGCCACGACGCCGCCCGGTACCGAGGAGAGGACCTGACGTGAGCAGCATCGGACTCGGCCCCGACGACGAGCGCGTCGATCGGGCCGACACGCGGCCGCCGCTGCCGCGTGCCGGGTCACGTCGCGCCGAGCGTCCCGACCCCCGTCGGCGGGGCTGCCTGCCGTTGCTCTTGGTCCTCGCCCTGGTCCTGGTGGGGGCTTACTTCGGCGGCGGCTGGGCGCTGGACAAGGTCCGCGACCTGGCCGGCTCCGATCCGGACTACTCCGGGGCCGGGACGGGTGCCGTGGTGGTCGAGATCCACGAGGGCGACACCTCAGCGGTGATCGGTCGGACCCTCGAGGAAGCCGGCGTGGTGAAGAGCGCCGAGGCGTTCGTCTCGGCTGCGTCGGCCGACGACCGCTCCCGCACCATCCAGGTCGGGTTTTACCAGCTGCGCGAGCAGATGAAGGCGACCAAGGCGCTGGCCTTGCTGATCGACCCGGCGAACCTGGTCCAGGCCCGGGTGGTGATCCCCGAGGGCTATCGCAAGAAGGACGTGGTCAAGGCGATCGTCGCCAACACCGACATCACCAAGGCCCAAGTGGAGGCGGCACTGGCGAAGACCAAGGAACTCGGCCTCCCGGCTGAGGCGAACGGTGAGGTCGAGGGCTACCTGTTCCCGGCGACGTACACGGTGGTCCCGGGCCAGACGGCCAGCCAGCTGCTGCGCCAGATGATCGCCAAGACCAAGCAGGTCGAGCAGGACCTCGATATCGCGACGAAGGCGAAGGCGCTCGGGTTCACCCCGAAGGAGATCCTGACGATCGCAAGCATCCTCGAGTACGAAGGCAGCCGGGACGAGGACTACCCGAAGATCGCCCGGGCGATCTACAACCGGCTCGATGACGGGATGCGGCTGCAGTCCGATGCCACCGTCGCCTACGCGAACAACCTCACCGGGACGGTCTGGACGACGACCGAGGAACGGAACAACCAGTCGCCGTACAACACCTACGTGCACACCGGCCTGCCGCCGGGGCCGATCGGCTCACCGGGCGAGAAGACCATCGAGGCGGCGCTCAACCCGGCCGCCGGGTCGTGGCTGTACTGGCTGGTGGTCAACCTGCGCACCGGCGAGACCCGCTTCAACGAGACTTACGCCGGCCACCTGGAGGACAAGGAAGTCCTCGACCAGTACTGCCGGACGTCGGACGCCTGCTGAGCCATGCCCGACTCCGAGATCATGAAGTGCGCCGTACTCGGCTCACCGATCGAGCACTCGCTCTCGCCGGTGCTGCACCGGGCCGCGTACGCCGAGCTGGGCCTGCGCTGGACGTACCAGGCCATCGACGTCGAGGAGCGTGAGCTCGCCGGGTTCATCGCGGGCCTGGATCGCTCCTGGCGCGGGCTCTCGCTGACGATGCCTCTCAAGCGCACCGTGATGCCGATGCTGGACGGCTGCGACGAGTGGGCCCGGGTCTCCGGGGCCGCCAACACGGTCGTCCTCAACCACGGTGCCCTGACCGGATACAACACCGACATCCCCGGAGCCATCTCGGCCCTTCAGGAGCGGGTTCCGGGCCCGTTCACCGAGGCGGTGGTGCTCGGTGGCGGCGCGACCGCGGCGTCGATGCTGATCGCCCTGGGCGAGCTCGGCTGCGAACACGCCAGGTTGTTGGTCCGCGAGCCGTCCCGCGCCGTCGAGACGCTCGAGGTCGTCGGGCGCTTCGAACGCGGTCCGCAGATCGAGGTCGGCACGCTCGGTGACCCGGTGGGCGCGGTCGACCTGGTCGTCTCGACGATCCCGGCCGCCGCGCAGACCTCATGGCTGGTCGGCAGCGCTGATCCGTGCCCGGTCGTCTTCGAGGTCGTCTACGACCCGTGGCCGACGCCGCTGGCGGCAGCCGCACTGGTCTCGGGTCGGATCCTGATCAGCGGGCTCGACCTGCTGATCAACCAGGCTGCGCTCCAGGTGGAGCTGATGACCAAACAGCCGGCACCGATCGCGGCGATGCGCGCCGCCGGTGAAGGCACGCTCGCAGCGCGGTCGGCTCGATGACCTGGACCGATCAGGGTCATCCGCTGGCAGCGGTGCTCGTGGCGGTCGTTGCAGCAGTACTCGGCTGGTTCGTCCCGCGCCTGATCGCGGCCCTCCCGGAACCGGAGCCGGAACCGGAGCCGGAGCCGGAACCGGAGCCCGAGCCGGAGCCCGTGGACGGCGAGTCGGCAGAGCCCGTCGCGTCCTCGCTGCCCCCCAAGATCCTCTACGTCGACCTCGCGGCCCGTCCGCGGCTCGCTGCCTGGACCGCGTCGTACGCCGCCGTCGCCGGGGCCGTTCTCGGTGCATCGGTCGGCCCGGAGTGGTCGCTGCTCTTCCTGGTGCCGCTGGTCCCGGTCTGCGTGGCGCTGGCCGTCATCGACTGGCAGACCCGGTTGTTGCCGACCCGGGTGGTCCTGCCCAGTCATGCCGTCGCGATCGCCTTCGCCGCGGCCGTCGCGTTCGGCACCGATGACACTGACGCCCTGATCCGGGCCCTGGTGGCGATGCTGGTGGTCCGCTCGATCTTCTGGGTTCTCTGGTGGTTCCGATCCTCGGGGATGGGTTTCGGGGACGTCCGCCTCTCGGCCCTGCTCGGTTTTACCCTCGGCTACCTGGGCTGGGCGCAGGTGGTCATCGGGACGTATGCGAGCTTCGTGGTCTTCATCGTCCCGGGACTGACGTTCGCGACCCTCCGCCGGGACCGGGCGTTCCTCAAGACCCGGGTGCCGTTCGGGCCGGCCATGATCGTGGGCGCCCTGCTCGGTGTCGCCGTGGGTCCGGCGATAGCCCGCGGTCTCGGCTATTGACGGGCGCTGCGGGTCAGAGCCGCGACCGTGAAAGACTCCACGCATGCTCCGTTGGCTCACTGCGGGGGAGTCTCACGGCCCCTCCCTCGTCGCAATCCTCGAAGGCCTGCCCGCGCACGTCCAGGTGACCTCCGCCGACATCGCTGCCGCGCTCGCGCGTCGCCGCCTCGGCTACGGCCGTGGCGCCCGGATGAAGTTCGAGCAGGACGAGGTGACCATCAACGGCGGCGTCCGTCACGGGCAGACCCAGGGCGGGCCGGTCGCGATCACCATCGGCAACTCCGAGTGGCCCAAGTGGGAGACCGTGATGTCGGCCGACCCGGTCGACCCGAGCCTGCTCAAGGAGACCGGCCGCAACGCCGCGCTGACCCGTCCTCGGCCCGGTCACGCCGATCTGGCCGGCATGCAGAAGTACGACTTCGACGAAGCACGTCCCGTCCTCGAGCGCGCCTCCGCCCGGGAGACCGCCGCCCGGGTAGCGCTCGGCCGGGTCGCCTCCAACTTCCTGGACCAGGTGGGCGGGATCGAGATCCTCTCGCACGTCGTCGAGCTGGGCGGCGTGCCTGCCCCGGCTGGTTCGGTCCCGCAGCCCGGTGACACTGCGCGCGTCGACGAGGACCCGGTCCGCTGCCTGGACCCCGACGCCTCGGCGGCGATGGTCGCCCGGATCGACCAGGCGCACGAGGACGGCGACACCCTCGGCGGTGTCGTCGAGGTCGTCGTCCACGGGCTTCCTCCGGGCCTCGGTTCGCACGTGCACTGGGACCGGCGCCTGGACTCCAAGCTCGCCGGCGCCCTGATGGGCATCCAGGCGATCAAGGGAGTCGAGGTCGGCGACGGATTCGAGCTCGCGGCCACCCCCGGTTCCCTGGCGCACGACGAGATTGTCACCGAGAACGGCGCGCTGCGCCGGGTCACCGGACGCTCCGGCGGCACCGAGGGCGGTATGTCGACCGGCGAAGTCCTCCGCGTCCGGGCCGCGATGAAGCCGATCGCGACCGTCCCGCGCGCCCTGCGCACGGTCGACGTCGTCACCGGTGAGCCGGCGGTCGCGCACCACCAGCGCTCCGACGTCTGCGCCGTCCCGGCCGCGGCCATCGTCGCCGAGGCGATGGTGGCCCTGGTGATCGCCGACGCCGTGCTGGAGAAGTTCGGCGGCGACTCGCTCGGCGAGACCCGACGCAACCTCGAGAGCTACCTCGGCTCGCTGAGGTACTCGTGACCGGATCCGGGAGAGGCCCCCAGGCCGTCCTGGTCGGGCCCATGGGCGCCGGCAAGACGACAGTGGGCGGCTTGATGGCTGCTGCTCTCGGACTGGACTTCCTCGACACCGACCACGTCGTCGAGCAGGTAGCAGGCAAACCGGTCGCGGAGATCTTCGTCGACGACGGCGAGGCGCATTTCCGCGAGCTCGAGCGTGCGGCTGTGGCCGAGGCCCTGACCGACCACGACGGCGTCCTCGCGCTCGGCGGGGGTGCGGTCCTCGATGAGCGGACCCGCGCCCTGCTCGCCGACCAGCCGGTGGTCTTCCTCCAGGTGGGACTCTCCGACGCCGCGTCCCGGGTCGGGCTCGGCGTCTCCCGACCGCTGCTGCTGGGCAACGTCCGTGGGCGGATCAAGCAGCTCCTCGACGAGCGGACCCCGATCTACGCCTCGGTCGCCCGGTACACGGTGCCCACCGACGGGCTCACCGCCGCCGAGGTCGCCGACCGGGTGCTCGCCTGTCTTCGCGACGAGGTGCAGGATGGGGACCATGCCTGAGACAGGGACCTCGACCGAGACCCGGATGCACGTGGGTCCGACGGAACCGCGACGCCCTGAGCCTGTCGAAGGGTACGACGTCGTGGTCGGCCACGGTGTCCTCGCCTCGGTGCCCGAGATCCTCGGCGGCGGGCCGCAGCGGGTGGCCGTGTGCTACCCCGAGCCGCTGGTGAACCTCGCCGACCGCGTCATCGCCGGCCTCGGCGACTACGAGGTCCTCCGTCTGGTGCTGCCGGACGGGGAGATCGCCAAGACCGGCATGGTCGCGCTCGACGCCTGGGAGAAGCTCGGCGGCGCCGGGTTCACCCGCTCGGACGCGGTCGTCACCGTGGGCGGTGGCGCCACCACCGACATGGGGGGCTTCATCGCCGCCACCTGGCTGCGCGGTGTCCGGGTCGTGCACGTACCGACCACGCTGCTCGCCATGGTCGACGCGGCCGTCGGGGGCAAGACCGGTATGAACACCGGCGCCGGCAAGAACCTGGTCGGTTCCTTCCACGAGCCGGCCGGCGTGGTCTGCGACCTCGACGTCCTCGGCAGCCTCGGCGAACCGGAGCTGATCGCAGGCCTGGGCGAGGTCTTGAAGTGCGGCTTCATCGCCGATCCCGAGATCCTCGCCCTGATCGAGCGGAACCCGGCGGACGCGCTCGAGCCGCGGTCGGCAGAGCTCCGCGAGCTGGTCGAGCGCGCGATCGCGGTGAAGATCGCGGTGGTCGTCGACGACCTCAAGGAGGTGGGTGGTACGGACGGGCACCCCGGCCGCGAGGTCCTCAACTACGGCCACACGATGGCGCACGCGATCGAGAAGGCAACGTCCTACCGGATCCGGCACGGCGAGGCTGTCGCGCTCGGGATGGTCTACGTTGCCGAGCTCGCCCGGCTGGCCGGCGTACTCGACGACGACCTGGCGGCGCGGCACCGCACGGCGCTGGCTGCGGTGGGCCTGCCCACCCGGTTCGACGGCGCCGGGTTCGACGAACTCCTGGCGACGATGCGGGTCGACAAGAAGTCCCGCGGCTCGCAGCTCCGCTTCGTCGTCCTCGCCGGGCTGGCCCGACCGCGGATCCTGGCCGACCCGTCTGAGGAGCACCTGCGGGCGGCGTACGAGCACCTGGCAGGTGCCGGATGAGCCGCCCGGTGCTGGTCCTCAACGGGCCCAACCTCGGTCGCCTCGGTCGTCGGCAGCCGGAGATCTACGGCTACACCTCGTACGACGAGCTGGCCGACCTCTGCGTGGGCTGGGGGCGTGACCTCGAGCTGGAGGTCGAGGTGCGCCAGACCAACCACGAGGGCGAGCTCCTCGACTGGCTCAACGACGCCGCCGACCAGGAGATCCCGGTGGTGCTCAACGCCGCCGCCTGGTCGCACTACTCCTTCGCGATCTACGACGCCTGCGCGCAGCTGGTCGCTCCGCTGGTCGAGGTGCACATCTCCGATCCGGAATCGCGGCCTGAGGTGTTCCGACACACGTCGGTGGTGACCCCGCACGCGGTCGCCGTGGTCGCTGGGTACGGCATCGACGGCTACCGGATGGCGCTGGAGCAGATCGCGCGCTCCTGAGCACGCGCCGGTCTGGTCAGGCCGGACCATCGACGTGGTCGCACCGATCCGCGAGACTCCTCCCATGGATCTCACCCAGGAAGCCGTGCCGGCCGTCGGCTGGACGGCCCGTGTCTGGACCGCGCTGCTGATCGCCGCGGCCGGAGCCGGGATCGGCGCGTTGACGGTCGGAGTGATCTCGCGGGCAGCGATGTTCCTGTTGATCCGGCTCAACCCGGAAGCGGACGGGGTGATCAGTGATGACGGGTTCGAGATGGGTAGGTTCTCGGTCTCCGGGTCGCTGAACCTGGTCGTGGCTGGACTCCTCTTCGGTGTCCTGAGCGCCGTGTTCTACCTGGCCCTGGAACGGCTCCGGTTCGGTCCGGCCTGGTTCCGCACCCTGTCGCTGAGCGTCGGCGCCGGGGTCGTCGCCGGATCGATGATCGTGCATTCCGACGGCGTCGACTTCACCCTCCTCGAGCCGCTCGCTCTCACCGTGACGCTGTTTCTGGCGATCCCGGTGCTCCACGTGGCGCTGCTCGACCTGGCCGCAGTCCGGATCCGGGATGCGCGCGGGCGGCCCGCCCCCTCGGCCACCGGCGTAGTGGCGTGGAGCCTCCGAGTCGCCCTCGCGGTGCTTTTCGTGATGGCGGTCGCCTCGCTGGTCGACGACGTGCGCACTCTGACCGGCTGAGGAGTCGTTGCTCAACCTCGGAGCCGTGCGAGCCCCCGGTGCCGGGCCACCCGGACGGCGGTCCGGCTGATCCCGAGGATCTCGGCGGTGGTGGCGGTGTCGAGACCTACCACGTCGGTGCAGGTGATCACCTCGCGCTCGCGCGGTGGGAGTCCGGCGAGCAGGTGCCGCACCGTGTCATCGCCCACGATCCCGAGGACCAGGGTGTCCTCGGTGGACGGCGCTCGGACGTCCGCGGGCTCTGCCGCCGGGGTGGTCGACCTGCGGCGGCTCTTGCGCTGGGCGTTGATCGTGATGCTGCGGGCGATCGTGAAGAGCCAGCCGCCGAACGCGTCGGTGGAGCCGGTGAAGTCCGCAATCCTGGTCGCGGCCACCAACCAGGCATCGGCGAGCAGGTCCTCGGCGGCGAGCGCGGCGTCTCCGGTGGGCTGGTGACGCAACCAGACCAGGAGCCGTCCGGCATGGGTCTCGTACAGATCGCGCCAGGCTGCTCCGTCTCCGGTCTTCGCACGGGTGATCAGCTCGTCGTCACGCGGCACCCCAGCGCCTCAGTTCTCCTCGAGGGCGTCCGGCGCCGGCGCCTCCTGGATCACTAGATCGTCGTCGTCGGTCCGGACGCTCGGAGACGGTTCCTGGCTGGGCTCGGCATCCTCCGAATCGGAGCCCAGGTCCGGGTCCGCTGGCGACCCATCGCCGTCGGCGTAGGAGGTGGAGTCATCAGTGGAATCGCTGGCGCCCGTGGAGCCACCGGGATCCTCCGACCCGGTCCGGGAGCCCTCGGAGGAGTCGCTGTCCGGAGCTGGGTCGGTGCTGCTGCCCTGGCCCTCCGGGTCGGGCGGAGCCGCGGGCGCCTCGGTGGGCCGGGAGGGTTCAGCGCGATCAGGCGGCGTACTGGTTGGACCCTCCGTGGGGGCGAACGTAGGCGCCGGAGAGTCCCCTCCAGGGAAGAACGACGACCCGGTCACCCGGTCAGCGGCGTAGGCCCCACCGGTCACCAGGGCCGCTGAGGCGATGGCGAGGACCGCTCCCCGGCGCGCGCGCGAGCCGAGCAGGCCGGTGTCGGCGGTGGGGGTCGACGCCGCAGCGAGTTCGCTCAGCTGCTGCAGGAACCACGGCTCCGGTTCGAGGCGTTGTTCGGGTATCCGAAGGGCGGTCAGGTCACGGTCGGTGCGGTTCACGATAGTTCTCTCTCGATGACTTGATCCAGATCGCCGCTGGGTGCGCGGCGGCGACCTGGGTCAGGTTTCGTCAGTCCTGGTCGGGAAGGTCGGACTCGGTGTCGGAGGAATCCGCACCGTCCTGCTCGGTGCTCTCGTCGGAGTCGGAGTCGGAGTCGGAGTCGGAGTCGGAGTCCGACTGATCCTCGGTGGACTCGCCGTCGCCGTCGTCGCCGTCGTCGCTCTGGTCGGAGTCTTCGCCCTGGTCGTCGGAGTCTTCGCCCTGGTCGTCAGCGTCGTTCTCGATCGAATCGCTGTCGTCATCGATCTCGCCCGGCTCGGACCCGGAGTCGTCGATGGCGGACTTGGGGGCCTCGGTCTCCTCGGCGGGGTCCGCGACCGGCGGCGTGACCGGGTCGAGGTCGTCGCTGACGTCCGGGGCGTCCGTGGTTGCCGGTGCCTCGGTGCGGTGCGAGACCGGGGCGAGGGTCCCGGAAGCGTAGGCGGCACCGATCGTGACGACAGCGATGGTGGCGGCTCCGGCGAGGGCCTTGAACCCGGTACTCCTGCGCATGGTTTCTCCCAGTGGTGAGGTCGGCGTGGCGGACCGAGCGGTGCGCCTACCAACCTCAGGTCAGCAGAGGATCCCAGTGTTACACCGGGTCCGGTTTGTCGTGCAGCGGACCGTGCGACCCGCCCGGACGACGCCCGGGGCAGACCCTTGCCGGATCGCGGATAGACTCACCTGCTGGTGCGCTCCCGAGCGTGCCTCCCGTCCTGAGCCTCCGCCCACCGGAAGGCTCTGTTTTCGACAAGACAAGGTTTCTGCGCGCATGGCAACCACGAACGACCTGAAGAACGGCATGGTTCTCCTCATTGACGGTCAGCTCTGGGCCGTCACCGAGTTCCAGCACGTCAAGCCCGGCAAGGGCCCAGCCTTCGTCCGCACCAAGTTGCGCAACGTCGAGTCCGGCAAGAACGTCGACAAGACTTTCAACGCCGGCACCAAGGTTGAGACCGCCAGCGTCGACAAGCGCACGATGCAGTACCTCTACAACGACGGCTCGAACTACGTTTTCATGGACACCGCGACCTTCGACCAGATCGAGGTCAGCCCCGAGGTTCTCGGCGACGGTGTGAACTACCTCCTGGAGAACCAGGACGCGATCGTCGCCACGAACGAGGGCCGCGTCCTCTTCGTCGAACTTCCGGCCTCGGTCGAGCTGGTCGTCTCCTTCACCGAGCCGGGCCTGGCCGGCGACTCGGCCACCGGCCGCACCAAGCCCGCGACGCTGGAGACCGGTCACGAGATCCAGGTCCCGCTGTTCATCAACCAAGGCGAGAAGGTCAAGGTCGACACCCGCGAGGGTGGCTCGTACCTGGGCCGCGTCAAGGGCTGAGTCGCTCCGTTGATCTCCAGGGCAGCCCGATGAGCGCGCGCTCCAAGGCCCGCAAGCGGGCCCTCGACCTGATCTTTGCCGCTGAGGCTCAGCGGATCTCCGTCGACGATCTGTTGACCTCGCAGCAGGACGCGGGCGAGGGCCCGGCGAACGAGTACACGGTCACCCTGGTCCGCGGCGTCCACGAGCGCCGGGCCCGTCTCGACGAACTGATCTCGACGTACGCCGAGGGCTGGACGATCGACCGGTTGCCGGCGGTCGACCGAAACGTCCTGCGCTTGGGGATCTTCGAGATCCTGTACGTCGACGACGTCCCTGACGCGGTCGCGGTGAGCGAGGCCGTCAACATGGCCCGCAACCTGTCGACCGACGAGTCGCCGGGCTTCGTCAACGGTGTCCTGGGCCACGTAGCCCGTGACAAGGAGAGCCTCACCGCCCAGGACCCGGTCACCGACCCGTAAGGTCCGGGTCTGGTCCCGCCCCCGGGGCGCCTGGTTGGGTGGGGGTATGAGCGATTCAGCTGCCCTGCGGGAGTGTGACGTCGTCGTCCTCGGACTTGGGCCGGGCGGTGAGCATGCTGCGATCCTGCTGGCCCGTGAGGGCCTCGACGTGGTCGCCGTCGACGAGCGCCTGGTCGGCGGGGAGTGCCCGTACTTCGGCTGCGTGCCGTCGAAGATGATGATCGCTGCCGCCACCAGGCTGCGGGACGCGCGCCGGGTCGATCGCCTGGCCGGCACCGCGGTCGTCCAGCCGGACTGGGCGCCGGTGGCCGCGCGGATCAAGGACGAGGCGACCGACGACTGGGACGACGCAGCGGCGGTCGCACGGTTGCAGGACGCGGGTGCGACCTTCGTCCGGGGCCGCGGGGTGATCACGGCTCCGCACGCCGTCACGGTGAACGGGGTGGTCCACCGGGCTCGACGGGGCATCGTGATCAACACCGGGACGACGCCCTCGGCGCCGCCGGTGCACGGGCTGGGGGAGCTGCCGTACTGGACCAACCGGGAGATCGTCCGGCTCACCGAGGTGCCGCGGTCCCTGGCCGTCATCGGAGGCGGCCCGATCGGTTGTGAACTGGCCCAGGTGATGGCCGCGTTCGGCGTTGAGGTCACCGTGATCGAGGTCGCTGACCGGCTAATCGCGGTCGAGGAGCCCGAGGCATCAGAGATCCTGGAGAAGGCCTTCGTCGCCGATGGGATCACGGTCCTCACCGGGGTGCACATCGATGAGGTCAGCCACGCTGACGACCGGTTCACCATCGTGCTGGAGGAGGACCGGACCGTCGTGGCAGACCGGCTGCTGGTGGCGGCCGGCCGGCGTACTAACCTCGCCGGGATCGGGCTCGAGCACGTCGGTCTCGACCCGCTCGCCCGGATCTTGGAGCCGGATGAGCGAATGCGGGTGGCCGAGGGCGTCTGGGCGATCGGCGACATCACCGGCAAAGGCGCGTTCACGCACGTCTCGATGTACCAGGCCGACATCGCGGTCCGCGACATCCTCGGTCAGGACGGGCCCGGGGCCGACTACCGCGCCGTCGCACGGGCGACCTTCACCGCGCCCGAGGTCGGCTCCGTCGGGTTGTCTGAGGCGGCCGCGCGCGAGCAGGGGCTCGACGTCCGGGTCGCGACCGGGGACCTCGGCTCGCGAGGGTGGCTGGCCAAGGAGCCCGGGATGATCAAGCTCGTCGCGGATCGTTCCCGCGGCGTCCTGGTCGGCGCCTGCGCGGTCGGCCCGTGCGGGGGTGAAGTGCTCTCGATGCTCGCGACCGCCGTACACGCCGAGATCCCGATCGCGACCCTGGCGGAGATGCACTTCGCCTACCCGACGTACTACCGGGCCGTGCAGCCGGTGCTGCGCGCCCTGCTCTGACCCGTCGTGAAAGTTCTGGTCTCTGACGTCGACCCGTCGTGAAAGTCCGCGTGCCTGACGTCGACCCGTCGTGAAAGTCCAGGGAGCCTCAGCCGAGGACCGCTGCCTCCAGCTCGTCGAGGGCGTCGGAGGTGTAGATCGCGAGGCGCTGCAGGTGCGGGAGGGTGTCCCGGCAGCCGACGAAGCCCAGGGTGACCTTGTCGCCGTACCCGACCAGGGTGACGTTCAGGCCGTAGCCATCGGTGAGAAACGACATCGGCACCAGGGTGAGCAGCTTGGCGCCGGCGAGGTAGAGCGGTTCCTTGGAGAGCACCAAGTTCGAGACGACGAAGTTGAACAGCGGCGGCGCAGTGACGACTTTCTGGGACAACGCGATCGGGAGCAGTCCGACCAGGGTGAACTGCTGGAGGGCGTCGGGGGAGAGCGCGATCAGCTCGCGCTTCCCGCGTGAGGTGACTGCGCGGATGCCGTTCAGTCGTTCGACAGGGTCCTCGACGTCGGTGCCGAGCGGGCAGACGAAGCCCGCGGCGGCGTTGATGGTGGTCGCGTCGCGGTCGATCCCGACCGGGACCGAGGCGGTGAGGCTCCGCTTCGGGAGGGCGTCGATCTCGGTCAGGTAGCGGCGCACGGAGCCGCTGAGGGCGGTCAGGATCACGTCGTTGACCGAGGTCCCGGTCGCGGCGGCGAGCGCCTTGAGGCGGTCGAGACCGAGTTCGGCGATCGCCAGCCGTCGGTTTCGGGTGACGTTCTTGTTGAACGGGGTCTTGGGTGTCTTCAGAGCCCCGAGTACGGCACTGTTGGCTCCGAAACCCATCTCGACCACCTTGCCCGCCATCTCCCCGGTGGCGGTGAGGGTCGAGACGACTCTGCGCGCGGTCCGCCTCGCGAGCGAGTCCTGTCGGTCGAGCTCGGCTTTCTCGGGCGACTCATCCCCTCCTGGGCCGACACTGCCTTTCGGGTCGGTGCTCAGCCACTGCTTGATGGTCCGCATCCCGCCGAGACCGTCGGTGGCGCCGTGATGCGCCTTGAAGTAGAACGCGAACCGGTTGTTCTCCAGGCCCTCGATTATGTGGGCCTCCCAGAGCGGCTTGGTGAGGTCGAGCGAGTTCGAGTGCAGCCGCTCGATCAGCTGGCCGAGCTGGGCGTCGTTCCCGGGGGCGGGGAGCGCGGAGAGCCGAACGTGGTACGACGGGTCCGGCCGCACCTGGCGCCAGTGGGACAGCGCGTTGGCGGGCCCGTGGTCGACCACGCTGTTGTAGGGGAACGGAAGCCAGTCGAGTGCCGCGAAAGCCTGGTACAGATCGCGCACGAAGCCCGGGCCGGCACCGTCGGGGAGCTCGAAGATCGCCCCGCAGCCGATGTGCAGCGGCGCACGGGAGGTCTCCATCCGTACGAACATGCTGTCGACCGGGCTGAGCAGTCTCATCGGATCTCCCTCGGGTGCGTCCCACATCGTAGGGGCAGCCGTGCCGACCGGGCAGGTTTGTGCGGCGTACGGGCGCCGACCGGGCAGGTTTGGTCCCGGCGGGTTCGCGCAAACCCGCTCGCTCGGCGCTGTCCAGGCGCGCAAACCTGCCCGCTGGGCGCTCCGGGACGGCTGCTAGAGTGAACCCGAGTTCGACATCCTTTAACGAGCCGTCCTGTGAGGCGGAGAAGGAGGTCAGGCGTGGACGCGTCTACCCACCCTGCGGCACCGCAATCGTCTGGCACGGTTGTGATGGAGTCTTCCGACATTGCCCGGGCCCTGACCCGCATCTCCCACGAGATCCTTGAGCGCAACAAGGGTGCGGAGGACCTGGTCCTCCTCGGGATCCCGAGCCGCGGCGTCCACCTGGCGCGGCGGATCGCAACCCGGATCGCGGAGGTCGAGGGCGTCGAGGTTCCGGTCGGCTCGCTCGACATCACCATGTATCGCGACGACCTGCGAATGCGCCCGGCGCGAACGCTCTCGCCGACCGAGATCCCGCTCGGCGGCATCGACGACAAGGTCGTGGTCCTGGTCGACGACGTCCTGTACTCCGGCCGCACCATCCGTTCGGCCCTCGACGCGATGAACGACGTCGGCCGTCCGAGGGTCGTCCGACTCGCGGTCCTGGTCGACCGCGGTCACCGCGATCTGCCGATCCGCGCCGACTTCGTGGGCAAGAACCTGCCGACCTCGGCGGCCGAGAAGGTCGCCGTCCGGCTCGGCGAGTACGACGGAGAGGACTCGGTGACGATCCAATGACCAAGCACCTGCTCAGCGCCGGAGACCTCACCCGGGACGACGCCGAACTGATCCTGGCCACCGCCGAGGAAATGCGGTCGCTGGCGGACCGCCCGATCAAGAAGCTCCCGGCCCTGCGCGGCCGCACCGTGGTCAACCTGTTCTTCGAGGACTCGACCCGGACCCGGATGTCCTTCGAGGCCGCCGCCAAGCGGCTCTCGGCCGACGTCATCAACTTCTCGGCCAAGGGCTCCTCGCTCTCCAAGGGCGAATCGCTCAAGGACACCGCCCTGACCCTCGAGGCGATGGGCGCCGACGCGGTCGTGGTCCGGCACTGGGCCTCGGGCGCGCCGCACAACCTGGCCAACGCCGGCTGGTCGCGGTCGACCGTCGTCAACGCCGGTGACGGCACCCACGAGCACCCCACCCAAGCGCTGCTGGACGCGTTCACGATGACCCGGCACCTCGGCAACCTGGACGGGCGTCGGGTCGCGATCGTCGGCGACGTGCTGCACAGCCGGGTGGCCCGCTCCAACGCCCTGCTGCTCCAGACGCTCGGTGCCGAGGTCACCCTGGTCGCCCCGCCCACGCTGCTCCCGTACGGGGTCGGCACCTGGGGCGTCGAGACCGGGTACGACCTCGACGCTGTGCTGCCGAAGGTCGACGTCGTGATGATGCTCCGGGTCCAGCGCGAGCGGATGAACGACTCCTACTTCCCGAGCGCCCGGGAGTACTCGCGCCGGTACGGTCTGGACGCCCGCCGGATGGCGACGCTGCAGGACCACACCATCGTGATGCACCCCGGACCGATGATCCGCGGCATGGAGATCACCGCCGACGTCGCTGACTCGGACCGTTCGGTGATCGTCGAGCAGGTCAGCAACGGCGTCGCCGTACGGATGGCCGTGCTGTACCTGCTGCTCGGCGGCAGTGAGCCCGCCTTCGGCGGCGACGACGCCCCTGTGACCAGCACTACCCACGACGGAGAGCCCGCATGACCTCGTACCTGATCACCGGCGCCCGCATCCTCGGCGGAGAGCCGACCGACATCCTGATCACCGACGGGCTCATCGCCGCTGTCGGGAGCGGCCTGGTCGCCAGCTCGGCCGAGACCATCGACGCAGACGGTCTGATCGCGCTCCCTGGCCTGGTCGACCTGCACACCCACCTGCGCGAGCCCGGGCGCGAAGATGCCGAGACGGTCGAGACCGGGACCCAGGCAGCTGCGCTCGGAGGCTTCACGGCGGTGCACGCCATGGCCAACACCGACCCGGTCGCCGACACCGCGGGTGTCGTCGAGCAGGTGTGGCGGCTCGGCCGCGAGGCCGGCTACTGCGACGTCTTCCCGGTCGGGGCGGTCACCGTGGGACTGGCCGGTGAGCAGCTCGCCGAGCTCGGCGCGATGGCGGACTCAGCCGCCCGGGTCCGGGTCTTCTCCGACGACGGCAAGTGCGTCGCCGACCCGGTGATGATGCGGCGGGCGCTGGAGTACGTGAAGGCGTTCGACGGCGTGATCGCCCAGCACGCCCAGGAGCCGCGGCTCACCGAAGACGCCCAGATGAACGAGGGCGAGCTCAGCGGCCGTCTCGGGCTCCGCGGCTGGCCCGCCGTCGCCGAGGAGGCGATCATCGCCCGCGACTGCCTGCTCGCGGCGCACGTCGACTCCCGGTTGCACGTCTGCCACGTCTCCACCGCGGGCTCGGTCGAGATCGTGCGCTGGGCGAAGAGCAAGGGCTGGAACGTCACCGCCGAGGCTTGCCCGCACCACCTGCTGCTAACCGACGAGCTGGCGGCGTCGTACGACCCGATCTACAAGGTGAACCCGCCGCTGCGGACCGCGGCCGACGTCGAGGCGCTCCGGGCCGGTCTGGCCGACGGAACGATCGACATCGTCGCGACCGACCACGCGCCGCACCCGCACGAGGACAAAGACTGTGAGTGGCAGGCGGCGGCCTTCGGGATGCTCGGCCTGGAGACGGCCCTCTCGATCGTGCAGCAGACCATGGTCGACAGCGGCCTGATCGACTGGGCGGGTGTCGCCGAGCGGCTCTCCTACGCCCCGGCCCGGATCGGCCGGCTGAGCGACCACGGCCGTCCGATTGCGGTCGGCGAGCCCGCGAACGTCGTCCTGTACGACGCCGCCGCCACCCGGGTAATCGAGGCCAGCGAGATGTCCTCGCTCTCGCGTAACACCCCGTACGCCGGCCGCGAGCTGCCCGGCCGGGTGGTGGCGACCTTCCTGCGCGGCAAACCGACCGTCCTGGACGGGAAGCTCGCCTGATGGGCTTCTTCTCCCGTACCGATCCGCGAGTCCCCCCGCTGGTGCCGATCCCGCCGATCCCGGACCTGCCGCCGGCGAAGCTGCAGGCCTCGGCGCGCTACCTGGGCACCCTCGACGCGAACGGCGAGCGAGTGGTCGGACAGAGCCTGGCGGCCAAGAGCGCCGCCCGACTCTCGCTCTCGACCGAGGCGCTCGACGTGGTCCGGATCGCTGGCTCGTTCCGGATCCGCACCGAGGCGTTGCGCGGCGCCCGTGCCGGGGACCGGTTCGCCGGCAAGCCGGTCTCCGACCTGCTCCTGGTGCGCTGGGAGCACGAGGGCCTCGCCTGGGAGACGGGGTTCCGGATGGATGCCGCCCGCAGTGTCCGGGACGCCGCGAAGGCGCAACTGGGCAAGGGCAAGGCGCTCGTACAGCCCGAGGTGACCGCCTGGGTCCGCACGATCTCGAAACTCGCCCGCGGCAACGCGGGGACGACCACAGACAAGGACAACGCATGACCGAGGCAATCCTGGTCCTGGAGGACGGACGGACCTTTCGCGGCGAGGCGTACGGCGCCGAGGGCGAGACCTTCGGCGAGGCCGTCTTCTCCACCGCGATGTCCGGCTACCAGGAGACGCTGACCGATCCGTCGTACCACCGCCAGGTCGTGGTGATGACGGCGCCGCACATCGGCAATACCGGCATGAACGATGAGGACCCGGAGTCGTCGCGGATCTGGGTCAGCGGGTACGTCGTCCGCGATCCCGCCCGGGTCCCGAGCAACTGGCGCTCGCAGCGCAGCCTGGACGACGAGCTCCGCGCCCAGGGCGTGGTCGGGATCAGCGGCATCGACACCCGGGCGCTGACCCGGCACCTGCGCGAGCGCGGTGCGATGAGGGTCGGAATCTCCACCGTGACTGCGGACCCGGAGGTGCTCCTCGAGCGGGTGCTTGCTTCCGGCGAGATGGCCGGCGCCGAGCTCTCCGGCGAGGTCAGCACGACCGAGGCGTACGTCGTCCCGGCCGTGGGCGAAAAGGTCGCGACCGTCGCGGCGATCGACCTTGGCATCAAGGCGAACACGCCGCGGATGATGAGCGAGCGCGGCATCGAGGTGCATGTGCTGCCAGCGGACGCAACCATCGACGACGTGCTCGCGGTCCAGCCCGACGGCCTCTTCTTCTCCAACGGCCCCGGCGACCCGGCGGCGACGACCGGCCAGGTCGCGCTTCTCCAGGACGCCCTCGGCCGCGGCCTCCCCTACTTCGGGATCTGCTTCGGCAACCAGCTCTTCGGGCGGGCGCTGGGCTTCGGCACCTACAAGCTCAAGTACGGCCACCGCGGGATCAACCAGCCGGTGATGGACCGGACCACGGGCAAGGTCGAGGTCACCGCGCACAACCATGGGTTCGCCGTTGAATGGCCGGGCGCACCGTCCTTCGACCCCACCACGACGCCGTACGGCGAGGCGACCGTGAGCCACGTCTGCCTCAACGACGACGTGGTCGAAGGACTGGAGCTGCGGGACGCAGAGGGCAGGTTGAAGGCCTTCTCGGTCCAGTACCACCCCGAAGCCGCCGCCGGGCCGCACGATGCCGCCTACCTGTTCGACCGTTTCCTGACGCTCATGAACGACCGAGGTTCCGAGGCCCGCTCCGCTCGCACCTCAACCACCGGAGAGATGAAGTAATGCCGAAGCGCGAAGACATCAAGTCCGTCCTGGTGATCGGCTCCGGGCCGATCATCATCGGACAGGCCTGCGAGTTCGACTACTCGGGCACCCAGGCGTGCCGGGTGCTCAAGGAGGAGGGCGTCCGGGTCATCCTGGTGAACTCCAACCCGGCCACGATCATGACCGACCCGGAGTTCGCGGACGCGACCTACGTCGAGCCGATAACGGTCGAGTTCGTCGAAAAGGTGATCGCCAAGGAACGTCCCGACGCCCTGCTGGCCACCCTGGGCGGCCAGACCGCGCTGAACTGCGCGATCGGGCTCTCCGAGGCCGGCGTCCTGGAGAAGTACAACGTCGAGCTGATCGGCGCGAGCATCGAGGCGATCCACCGCGGCGAGAACCGGGAGATGTTCAACGCGATCGTCGCCAAGGTCGGGGGAGAGACCTCCCGAAGCGTCATCTGCCACTCGATGGAGGACTGCCACGGGGCAGTCGAGCAGCTCGGTTACCCGATCGTGGTGCGCCCGTCGTTCACCATGGGCGGCACCGGCTCGGGCATCGCCTACAACGAGACCGACCTGCACCGGATCGCCGGCGCCGGCCTGGCTGCCAGCCCGACCACCGAGGTCCTCCTGGAGGAGTCGATCATCGGCTGGAAGGAGTACGAGCTCGAGGTCATGCGCGACACCGCCGACAACGTGGTGATCATCTGCTCCATCGAGAACCTCGACCCGATGGGCGTGCACACCGGCGACTCGATCACCGTCGCCCCGGCGCTGACCCTGACCGACCGCGAGTACCAGCACCTGCGCGACCTGGCGATCGGGATCATCCGTGAGGTCGGCGTGGACACCGGCGGCTGCAACATCCAGTACGCCGTGAACCCGGCCGACGGCCGCGTGATCGTGATCGAGATGAACCCCCGGGTCTCCCGCTCGAGCGCGCTGGCCTCCAAGGCGACCGGCTTCCCGATTGCGAAGATCGCCGCCAAGGTCGCCATCGGCTACACCCTGGACGAGATCCCCAACGACATCACGAAGAAGACGCCGGCCAGCTTCGAGCCGACCCTGGACTACGTGGTCGTGAAGGTGCCCCGGTTCGCGTTCGAGAAGTTCCCGACCGCCGACAAGACGCTGACCACGCACATGAAGTCGGTCGGTGAGGCGATGGCGATCGGCCGCAACTTCACCGAGGCGCTGCAGAAGGCGTTGCGCAGCCTGGAGCAGAAGGACTCGACCTTCGACTGGCGCCAGGAGTGGGTCGACCTGGACAAGGCGGCCCTGCTCGAGGAGATCAAGGTCCCCACCGACGGTCGGCTCAAGCGGGTGATGGACACGATCCGTGCCGGCGCGACCGCGCAGGAGATCCATGACGCCACTGGCATCGACCCGTGGTTCGTCGACCAGATCGCGCTGATCAATGAGATCGCCCAGGAGATCATCGCGGCACCCGAGCTCACCTCGGCGTTGCTCCGTAAGGCAAAGCGGCACGGGTTCGCCGATGCCCAGCTCGCGAGGATGCGGGGTCTGAGCGAGGACGTGGTCCGCGGCATCCGGCACGCGCTCGGAGTGCGCCCGGTCTACAAGACGGTCGACACCTGCGCGGCTGAGTTCGCCGCGCAGACGCCGTACTACTACTCCTCCTACGACGAGGAGACCGAGGTCCAGCCGCGCACCAAGGAGGCCGTGATCATCCTCGGCAGCGGTCCGAACCGGATCGGTCAGGGCATCGAGTTCGACTACTCCTGCGTGCACGCCAGCCTGGCGCTCTCCGAGGCCGGCTACGAGACCGTGATGGTCAACTGCAACCCTGAGACGGTCTCCACCGACTACGACACCTCGGACCGGCTGTACTTCGAGCCGCTCTCGCTCGAGGACGTCCTGGAGATCATCCACGCCGAGTCGCTCGCCGGACCGATCGCGGGCGTGATCTGCCAGCTCGGCGGCCAGACCCCGTTGGGTCTCGCCCAGGGCCTGGAGGACGCGGGCGTGAAGATCGTCGGCACCTCGCCGGCAGCCATCGAGCTCGCCGAGGAGCGCGGAGCCTTTGGTCGGCTGCTCAAGGAAGCCGGCCTGGTCGCGCCGAAGCACGGCACCGCGGTTTCCTTCGAGGACGCCCAGGAGATCGCCGCCGAGATCGGCTATCCGGTCCTGGTCCGGCCCTCCTACGTCCTGGGCGGCCGCGGGATGCAGATCGTCTACAACGACGACTCGCTGCGCAAGTACATCGAGGCCGCGACCGGCACGGTCGGGATCACCCCGGACCGCCCGGTACTGGTCGACCGGTTCATCGACGACGCGGTCGAGATCGACGTCGACGCGCTGTACGACGGCACCGACCTGTTCCTCGGCGGCGTGATGGAGCACATCGAGGAGGCCGGGATCCACTCCGGCGACTCCTCCTGCGCGCTGCCGCCGATCACCCTCGGCGCGGCCGAGATCAGCCGGATCCGGGAGGCGACGGAGAAGATCGCCCGGGGCATCGGAGTGGTCGGGTTGCTCAACATCCAGTTCGCGCTGGGTGCTGACGTGCTCTACGTCCTCGAGGCGAACCCGCGTGCCAGCCGGACGGTGCCGTTCGTCTCCAAGGCCACCGCGACACCGCTGGCGAAGGCAGCCGCCCGGGTGATGCTCGGCGAGTCGATCGCCTCGCTCCGGGCTGCCGGAGTCCTGCCGGCCCGCGACGGCGGCGAGATGCCGGCCGACGCCCCGATCGCGGTCAAGGAAGCCGTGATGCCGTTCAACCGGTTCCGCACCCCGGACGGCGCGTTCGTCGACACGGTGCTCGGCCCGGAGATGAAGTCGACCGGTGAGGTGATGGGCTTCGACGCCGACTTCGGCACCGCTTTCGCGAAGTCCCAGACTGCGGCGTTCGGCTCGCTGCCCACCTCGGGCCGAGTCTTCGTGAGCATGGCCAACCGGGACAAGCGCACGATGATCTTCCCGATCAAGGTGCTCGCCGAGGCGGGCTTCGAGGTGCTCGCTTCGCAGGGCACCGCCGAGGTGCTGCGCCGCAACGGGATCAAGGCCACCGTGGTGCGCAAGCACTTCGAGGGAACCGGTCCAAACGGCGAGCCGACGAGCGTTCAGCTGATCCACGACGGACAGGTCGACCTGATCATCAACACCCCGCACGGCACCACCCAGGGCGGCGACTCCCGGATCGACGGGTACGAGATCCGGACGGCGGCGATCCTGACCAACACTCCGTGCATTACCACGGTGCAGGGACTGGCAGCGGCCGTCCAGGGCATCGAGGCCCTCCGCTCGGGCAACATCGGGGTCCGCTCGCTCCAGGACTGGGCGCTGGCCGCGAAGGCTTCGGAGGCGACCGGTTGAGCACGCCGTACCGAATCCTTTTCGACAAGGTCCTGACCCACACGGACCCGGAACAGGCGCACCACGCCGCGTTCGCCGGGATCCGTGTCGCTGGTCCCGCGCTGCGGACCGCTGCCCGGCTGCTGCCCGGCAGGGCCGGCGTCCGGCGGATGGGGCTGGACTTCCCGGCAGTGCTCGGCCTTGCGGCCGGCTTCGACAAGAACGCAGTCGGGATCGATGCCTTGGGCGCCCTCGGCTTCGGATCGGTCGAGATCGGCACCGTCACCGGGGAGCCCCAGCCGGGCAACCCCAAGCCGCGGTTGGTCCGGCTGCCGGCCGATCGCGCGGTGGTCAACCGGATGGGCTTCAACAACGACGGCGCCGAGGTCGTGGCCGAGCGGCTGCGCCGGCGGGCGGCGCACCTCGGAGGGCGTAACGCAGGTGCACCCGTGCTCGGCGTCAACATCGGCAAGACCAAGGTGGTGCCCGAGGAGGATGCCATCGCGGACTACCAGAAGAGCACCACGCTGCTCGCGCCGTACGCCGACTACCTCGTCGTCAACGTCTCCTCCCCGAACACCCCCGGTCTGCGGGACCTGCAGGCGGTGGAGAAGTTGGAGCCACTGCTACGGGCGGTACGCCGCCGGGCCGACGAGGTCACGGCGAGCAAGGTCCCGCTGCTGGTCAAGATCGCACCCGACCTCAGCGACGAGGACGTCCTCGCGGTCGCGGACCTCGCCACGGCGATCGGGCTCGACGGCATCGTCGCCACCAACACCACGATCTCGCGTTCGGGGTTGGTGTCCTCGGCCGACGCGATCGAACGGGCCGGTGCGGGAGGTCTCTCCGGCGAGCCGCTCCGGAAGCGCGCCTTGGCCGTGCTCCGCTTACTGCGCAGCCAGGTGGGGAAGGACGTGACGCTGATCGGCGTCGGCGGTATCGCCGGTGTCGAGGACGCCGTGGAGCGGTTGGCCGCTGGCGCCGACCTGCTCCAGGCCTACACCGCGTTCATCTATGAGGGCCCGCAGTGGCCGCGGCGGATCAACGCCGCCATCGCAAAGGAGCAGCGGCGATGAGCACGTTCGGGTCCCGGTTGCGCACCGCCATGGACGCTCGGGGTCCGCTCTGCGCGGGCATCGACCCGCACGCCGCACTGCTCGGGGCGTGGGGCCTGCCCGACACGGTCGCGGGGCTGCGTTCGTTCGCGCTCGGCGCCGCGGAGGCGCTGGGGCCCGTTGCCGCCGCGATCAAGCCGCAGTCGGCGTTCTTCGAACGGTTCGGTTCCGCCGGCATCGCGGTCCTCGAGGAGACCATCGGGATCTGCCGGGAGGCGGGCTCGCTGGTGATCCTGGACGTCAAGCGCGGCGACATCGGCTCCACCGCCCAGGGGTACGCCGACGCGTATCTCGATCCCTCCTCGCCGATCGCCGTCGACGCGATCACGGCCAGCCCTTACCTCGGCTTCGGCAGTCTGAGCCCCATGATCGAGACCGCCAGGAAGTACGGCGCCGGCGTGATCGTGCTGGCCCTGACCTCCAACCCGGAGGGTCCTCAGTTCCAGCACGCCACGACCGCGGACGGGCGCACCGTCGCCGCCGTGGTCCTGGACAGCCTCCGGGAGGCCAACGCGGGGGAGTCGCCGATGGGTTCCTTCGGGGCCGTCGTCGGCGCCACGATCGGCGATCCGTCCGTCGCTTCCGACATCGATCTCGACATCGGGGGACCGTTGCTGGTGCCGGGTATCGGGGCCCAGGGCGGCACCGCGGACGACGTACGACGGATCTTCGGCGGAGTCCTCGACCGGGTGCTGCCGTCGAGCTCGCGGGAGATCCTGGGCGCGGGCCCGGACGCGCAGTCGCTGCGCGCCGCGGTCGAACGCGCCAACGCCGATTTCGAGGCCCTGAAGTGATGAACACCCGCCTCGTCGCGCTCGCGCTGATCGCCGCGCTCGCGGTGAGCGGCGTCGGCACCGGGGTGTTCCTGCTCCTCGGCTCCGGGGACGACTACTGCGGTGAGCTGGCGGCGGCGCAGGGGGTCTTCGTCGACGACGGCACCGGCCGTCAACTGGTCGCCGACCTGCCGAGGTACCGGGCCCTCGCCGACGCTGCGCCTGACGACCTGCGCGACGAGTGGCAGATTCTGGTGGGCGCGATCACCTCGCTCCGGGACGCGATCACCGATGCGGGGGTCGAGCCGGCGAACTACCTCGACTCCGACCCGCCGGCGGATCTTTCCGAGGCGGAGCTGACCGCGATCCGAGCGGCTGCGAACGCGCTGTCGTCGGAGGACGTGGTGGCGGCCGCCAGCAGCATCGAGCAACAAGCGAGAGACGTCTGCAAGCTCCAACTGGGCCTCTGAGCGGTCTCAGTTCCGGCCCTGCGTTGCAGCGGACCAGCTCTGCTGATTAGGGTGACGCAACCCGGATGTGTTCCGGGACAGCACCAGCACAACCGACCCGGAGGTCCTCCCCGTGGCTCTGCCACCGCTCACTCCCGAACAGCGTCACGCCGCTCTCGACAAGGCAGCCGCTTCGCGTCGGGAACGTGCCGCGGTGAAGAACCGCCTCAAACACTCGGGCGCGACGATCGCGGAGGTTCTCGCCCAGGGCGAGACCAATCTCGTGATCGGCAAGATGCGGGTCAGTGAGCTGCTCCAGTCGATGCCCGGCCTGGGCAAGGTGCGCGCCGCCCAGGTGATGGAGCGCCTGAAGATCTCGGAGAGCCGCCGGGTCCGCGGACTCGGCGCGAAGCAGATCGCAGCGCTCGTCGCTGAGTTCCCTTCCGGTGAGTGAGCCAGAGGGTTCGTCGCCATCCCGTCTGACCGTCCTGGCCGGGCCGACCGCGGTCGGGAAGGGCACGGTGACGGCCTGGCTGCGGGAGCACCACCCCGAGATCTGGATCTCGGTCTCGGCAACCACCCGTAAGCAGCGTCCCGGTGAGGTCGACGGCGTTCACTACCACTTCGTCGACGATGTCGAGTTCGACCGGATGATCGCCGGTGGCGACCTGCTCGAATGGGCGGTCGTCCACCAGCACGCCCGTTACGGCACCCCCCGCGGCCCCGTCGAGGCCGCCCTGGCCGAGGGGCTCAGCGCGCTGCTGGAGATCGACTTGCAGGGCGCCCGGCAGGTTCGGACGACGATGCCGGAAGCCCGCTTCGTCTTCCTGGCGCCGCCGTCCTGGGAGGAACTTGTGCGCCGGTTGGTGGGCCGAGGGACCGAGACGGAGGCCGAGCGGGAGCGCCGGCTGGCCTCAGCGCGGGACGAGTTGGCGGCCGAAGCGGAGTTCGACGCCACGGTCGTGAACCACACGATTCCCGCTGCGGTCGAAGAGTTGGTAGAGTTGATGAGGTCCTGAGGCACGTCTGCCCGGGATTGCCGCGGAACCCCGCGTACCTCCTAACCGTCTGAGAGGCTCGATGAGCGTGTCCGGCACCCAGCCCGTTGCTTTGGGGATCACCAACCCCCCGATCGACGACCTGCTGACCAAGACCGACTCCAAGTACAAGCTGGTGCTCTACAGCGCCAAGCGTGCTCGGCAGATCAACGCGTACTACTCGCAGCTCGGTGAGGGCCTGCTTGAGTACGTCGGCCCGCTCGTGGACACGCATGTCCAGGAGAAGCCGCTCTCGATCGCGATGCGTGAGATTGCCGAAGACCTTCTCGTGTGCGAGGACATCGACCCCGATGAGGTCGCAGCGGAGGCTGCGGCCAAGTGACCCGAGGGTCCTGATGAGCAGCGAGTCCCGTCCTCACGTCGTTCTCGGCGTGAGCGGCGGGATTGCTGCGTACAAGGCCTGTGAACTGCTCCGGCTGTTCAAGGAGTCCGGGCCCGGTGCGTTCGAGGTGACCGTCGTCCCGACCGCCGCTGCGCTCGAGTTCGTCGGTGCACCCACCTGGTCCGCGCTCAGCGGCAAGCCGGTCAGCACCGACGTCTGGACCGACGTGCATCAGGTGCCGCACGTCCGGATCGGCCAGACCGCCGACCTGGTGGTGGTGGCTCCGGCGACCGCCGACCTGATCGCCAAGGCAGCGCACGGTCTCGCTGACGACCTGCTCACCAACACCCTGCTCACCGCGCGCTGTCCGGTCGTCTTCGCCCCGGCGATGCACACCGAGATGTGGGAGCACCCGGCAACCGTCGCCAACGTCGCAACCCTGCGCGAACGCGGCGCCCTGGTGATCGAGCCCGCTGAGGGCCGACTGACCGGTGCCGACACCGGCAAGGGTCGGCTGCCCGAACCCTCCGAGATCTATGCCATCGCGCTGGACCTGCTGGCCCGGGGCGGAGCGCGCGACCAGGACCTGGCCGGACGGCACGTCGTCGTTTCGGCCGGTGGCACTCGGGAGTACCTCGACCCGGTCCGTTTCCTGGGCAACCGTTCTTCGGGCCTGCAGGGCTACGCGCTCGCTCGGACGGCGGTCGCTCGCGGCGCCGAAGTCACGTTGGTGGCTGCCAACGTCACATTGGCAGACCCGGCTGGGGTCAAGGTCGTCCGGGTCGAGACGACCGCAGAGCTTCAGGCTGAGGTGGTTGCTGCTGCGACTACCGCGGACGTGGTCGTGATGGCCGCTGCGCCTGCTGACTTCCGGCCCGCAGTCTTTACCGACGCCAAGATCAAGAAGGCGGAGGACGGTTCGGCGCCCACCATCGGGTTGACCCAGAACCCCGACATCCTTGCCGGCATCGCCTCGGACCGCCCGAACCCGCACCTGGTCGTGGTCGGCTTCGCAGCCGAGACCGGCGACGAGACCGGGAGCGTGATGGATCATGCTCGCTCCAAGTTGGCCCGCAAGGGCTGTGACCTCCTGGTCGTCAACGACGTCGGCGGTGGCAAGGTCTTCGGCTCGCAGGAGAACGAGGCCGTCATCCTCGGTGCGGACGGGACCTCGAGCCAGGTCCCGCGGGCTTCTAAAAGTGCCGTGGCACAGGCGATCTGGGACCGCGTCGTCCCGCTCCTGGCCCCTTCTCGTTAGATCTGGCCCGGGTCCGAGGGCCTGCGGGTGTCGATTCCTGAGATGCCGTCTCAGCATGAGGACCCTCGGTTAGGCTGGTCGTGCTGCACCCACCCCAAGGACATACCGGCGAATTCAAGCCGGAGAAACTGCAGGAGACTTAAGTGACTGGACGTCTGTTCACCTCGGAATCTGTCACCGAGGGACACCCGGACAAGATTGCCGACCAGATCAGCGACACCGTGCTGGACGCACTCCTGACCGACGACCCGCACAGCCGCGTCGCTGTCGAAACGCTGATCACCACCGGCCTTGTCGTCGTCGCCGGTGAAGTGACCACGAAGACCTACGCCCCGATCGCTCAGCTGGTCCGCGCGAAGATCCTCGAGATCGGTTACGACGCCTCCGAGAAGGGCTTCGACGGAGCCTCCTGTGGCGTGCAGATCGCCATTGGCGCACAGTCGCCCGACATCGCGCAGGGCGTCGACCAGGGCTTCGAGGCCCGCGTCGACGGCTCCGGCGACGACCTGGACAGCCAGGGTGCCGGCGACCAGGGTCTGATGTTCGGCTACGCCTGCGACGACACCAAGGAGCTCATGCCGCTCCCGATCTCGATGGCCCAGCGCCTCGCGGAGAAGCTGACTGAGGTCCGCAAGAACGGGACGCTGGACTACCTGCGCCCCGACGGCAAGACCCAGGTCACCATCGAGTACGACGAGAACGACCGTCCGGTCCGCGTCGACACCGTGGTGCTCTCGACCCAGCACGCCGAGGGCATCGACCTCGAAGGCACCCTGACGCCGGACATCAAGAAGCACGTCATCGACGCGGTGCTCGACACCTTCGACATCCCGTCCGAGGGCTACCGCCTGCTGGTCAACCCGACCGGCAACTTCGTCGTCGGCGGCCCGATGGGTGACGCCGGTCTGACTGGCCGCAAGATCATTGTCGACACCTACGGTGGCATGGCCCGTCACGGTGGCGGCGCATTCTCGGGCAAGGACCCGTCGAAGGTCGACCGCTCGGCTGCCTACGCGATGCGCTGGGTCGCCAAGAACGTCGTCGCCGCCGGGCTCGCGACCCGCTGCGAGGCACAGGTCGCCTACGCCATCGGGAAGGCTGCTCCGGTGGGTGTCTTCATCCAGACCTTCGGTACCGGCGTCGTCTCCGACGAGGACATCCAGAAGGCCGTCCTCGAGGTCTTCGACCTGCGTCCTGCCGCGATCGTGCGCGACCTGGACCTGAAGCGTCCGATCTACGCCAAGACCGCGGCGTACGGTCACTTCGGCCGCGAGCTCCCCGAGTTCTACTGGGAGCGCACCGACCGCGCCGAGGCCCTGAAGAAGGCCGCCGGCATCTGATCGACCACCGCGAACCGGCCGCCTCCCCGAGGGGGAGCGGCCGGTTTCGTCGTTGTCCGCGGGCGGTCCCGAGCAGCGTTGCGCTCACCGCGACCCGGGCGGGCTCGCTCGTGAAGCTGTCCGGGCTGCTGCGTCGTGCTGGGTCCGGTTTCGCTGGTCGGAGGGTCTGGATCGAACGGAAGTCCGACACCACCTGGGTTCGCGCCGGATCGACCACCACCACGAGTTCGGGTGCCTACCTGCTGAAGGTGACGCGTTCGACGGCAGCGGCGTACCGGGTCCGTTTCCCGGGGGCTCCCGGGGTCACCGGGTCGTTCTCGCCGACCCGAACGAAGTAAGCGGCGCTGAGCTGCGTCGGTACTGGCTGCTTGGATAGCCCCATGACCGCAGGACCGGCCGCCGGGGGCGACGCGCAGCTCTCGCTGCCCGGGCTCGTCCGGGCAGCGGCCCGGAAGGCGGCGGCACCGGCCGAGAAGCCGGCGCCGGAACGGGCAGCCGTCGACCCGGTCGCCCAGGTCCTGGTCGACCTGCCACTGGCGCACCTCGACCGGCCGTTCGACTACGCAGTGCCGGCGACGATGGCGGACAGCGCGGTCCCGGGCACCCGGGTCAAGGTTCGGTTCGCCGGCCAGGACGTCGACGGGTACGTCGTCGCCCGGGTCGCGGAGTCCGACCACCCCGGTCGGCTGGCGTACCTGCGCCGGGTGGTGAGTGCCGAACCGGTGCTCACCGGCGAGATCGCCGGGCTGGTTGGCGAGATCGCCGCCCGGTACGCCGGAACCCGTTCGGACGTGCTCCGGTTGGCGATCCCGGCGCGACACGCGACGACCGAGAAGATCCCGAGCACCCAGGCTCCGCCGTTCACCGCCCGGCCGGTATCCGCTCCCTGGGCGGCGTACGCCGGGGCCGTGGCCTTCCTCGAAGGGCTGGCCAGCGGGGAGACTCGGCGGGCTGTCTGGACGGTCGGCCCGGGTGACGACGCTTCCGCTCTGCTGGCCGACGCCGTCGTGGCCACCGCTGCGTCCGGGCGCGGCGCCCTCATCTGCCTCCCGGACGTCCGCGACGTGGGCCGGCTCGACCGTGCGCTCCAGCACCGCCTCGAACCCGGCCAGTACGTCGTCCTGACCGCCGACGCCGGCCCGGCCAAGCGGTACGCCGCGTTCCTGGCGGTCGCGCGTGGTGCTGTCAGAGTCGTCATCGGAACCCGGGCCGCCGCGTTCGCGCCGGTCCACGATCTCGGTCTGGTGGCGACCTGGGACGACGGCGACGACTTGTACGCCGAGCCGCGGGCGCCGTACCCGAACACCCGGGAGATTCTGCTGGTGCGCGCGCAGAGCACCGGATGTGCCGTCCTGCTCGCAGCCCATGCGCGCAGTGTCGAGGCGCAGTACCTGGTCCGCAGCGGCTGGGCCACCGAGATCGCCCTGCCCCGCCAGGTCCTGCGCGAGCGGGTGTCAGCCCGGGTTACCGGTGACTCGGACTTCGACCTGGCGCGGGACCCGAGCGCCCGGACGGCGCGGCTCCCGCGCGAGCTCTTCGAGGTGATGCGGGAGGCGCTCGCCACCGGACCCGTCCTCGTGCAGACGCCGCGGTCGGGGTATGCGACCCGGCTCGCCTGCGACTCCTGCCGTACTCCCGCTGCCTGCGCGGCGTGCCACGGACCGCTCCGGATCACCGGACCGCAGTCCCCGCCGTCGTGTGCGTGGTGCGGCACCGATGCCCCGGCCTGGACCTGTGCGGAGTGCGGCGGTCGCGGTCTGCGGGCGCCGGTGCTCGGGGACCTCAGGACGGCGGAGGAGCTCGGTCGGGCTTTTCCGTCGGTTCCGGTGCGGACCTCCTCGGGGGACAAAGTGCTTGTCGAGGTGCCCCAGCGACCGGCCATCGTCGTCGCCACGCCGGGCGCCGAGCCGAGCGTGCCAGGCGGGTACGCGGCCGTGGTTCTGCTCGATACCTGGCTCTTCGTGGCCCGCGCCGAGCTGCGAGCCGAGGAGGAGGCCCTGCGCCGCTGGCTCAACGCGGCTGCCCTGGTCCGTGCCGAGGGCGGCCAGGTCATCGCCGTCGGCGACCATGCTCGGGCGTCGCTGCAGGCTCTCGTGCGCTGGGACCCGGCCGGGTTCGCCCAGCGGGAGATCGCCGAACGCCAGAGCGCGCACCTGCCGCCCGCTTCACGGGTCGCCACGGTGACCGGTCCGAGCGACGTGGTCGAACCGGCCCTGAGCACGCTCGTGCTGCCGCCCGGCGCCGAGGTCCTCGGCCCGGTCGAGGTCGAGGACGAGCACCGGTACGTCGTCCGGGTGCCACGCACCGCCGGCGCTGAGCTGTCCCGTGCTCTGCTGGCCATGCAGGCACAGCGATCGGCCCGCAAGGAGCCGCACCTGAAGGTCGAGGTCGACCCGACCGCGCTGTGAACGCGGCTTGCTCGACCACCCCTAGACTTGGACCGGCCCAGACGAAGGAGGACGCGTGTCCATCAGGCCGATCCGGTTGTTCGGTGACCCCGTGCTGCGCACCCCCGCCGCGGAGGTGACCAGCTTCGACAAGGAGCTCCGCACCTTGGTCGCGGACCTCGCCGAGACGATGCTGGACGCCCCCGGTGCCGGGCTTGCCGCTCCGCAGATCGGCGTCGGGCTCCGGGTCTTCACCTGGAACGTCGACGGACACCTCGGCCACCTGGTCAACCCGCAGCTGGTGCTCTCTTCAGAGACCCAGGACGGCGAGGAGGGCTGCCTCTCGCTCCCCGGGCTCTCCATCGACTGCCTGCGCGCGCTCTCGGTCGTCGCGCACGGGTTCAACATGCACGGCGATCCCGTGACGATCGAGGGGTCCGACCTGCTAGCTCGGGCGATCCAGCACGAGACCGACCACCTCGACGGGATCCTGTTCATCGACCGGCTCGACCGGGAGGCACGTCGCGGGGCGATGAAGGCCATCCGCGAGTCCGACTGGTTCGGTGCCGGGACCCAGGTGAAGGTCTCGCCGCACCCGACCAACGGGTTCGGCCTGTGAGGGTCGTCTTCGCCGGCACGCCGGAGCCCGCCCTGCCCGCACTGCGGGCGATCGCCGCCAGCCCGCACGAGCTGGTCGGCGTGGTCACCCGCCCGGACGCACCCGCAGGCCGCGGCCGCAAGCTGGTCGCGTCCCCGGTCGCCCAGCTGGCCGAGGAGCTCGGGGTGCCGGTCCTGAAGCCCGAGCACCCGCGCGACCCCGACTTCCAGGAGGCCCTGCGCGCTTTGCGCCCGGACTGCTGCCCGGTCGTCGCGTACGGCGCCCTGCTGCCGCAGTCCGCGCTGGACATCCCGGTGCACGGCTGGGTCAACCTGCACTTCTCAGTACTACCGGCCTGGCGCGGCGCCGCCCCGGTCCAGCACGCGATCTTCGCCGGTGACGAGGTTTCCGGCGCGACCACCTTCCGGATCGTCAAGGAGTTGGACGCAGGTCCGACGTACGGGCTGATGACCCAGCTGATCCACGACGACGACACCGCCGGCACCCTGCTCGCCAAGCTCGCCGAGGGGGGAGCCGGACTGCTGGTCGCCACCCTCGACGGGATCGAGGACGGCTCTTTGGAGGCCCGCGAGCAGCCGGGCGAAGGGATCAGCTTCGCGCCGAAGATCCTGGTCGGTCACGCCCGTATCGACTGGGACGACCCTGCGCTCGCGATCGACCGGCGGGTCCGCGCCTGCACGCCCGGACCGGGAGCCTGGACCACCTTCGAGGGCGAGCGGATGAAGATCGGTCCGGTCGCGATGGGCGCCTATCCGGCCGACGCCGAGCCGTTGGCGCCGGGTGTTCTGGCGGTGACCAAGAACGCGGTGTACGTCGGTACCGCCACCGCCCCCGTCCGGCTCGGGGAGGTCAAGGCGTTCGGTAAGAAGCAGATGGCGGCAGCCGACTGGGCCCGCGGCGTCCAGATCGCACCCGGCACCGTGCTGGGCGCAACGGACCCGTCGGCGTGAACGACCGCCCGGCGACCTCGGAGCCGTACGACGACCTGATCGTCATCATGACGGCAGACGACGCCGACAAGCAGGCGCTCGTCGACGACCCGGGCACCCACTTGTTCACCATCGACCACTTCCGAAAGTTCAACGCCGTGCTGGTGCGGGCCTCGCGGCTCGGCGAGATCAGCCGCATCGAGCTGGCCGAGGTGATCACCGAGGCCTGGCTCCGGATGGCGCCGAAGCGGCTCGCCAAGGCTCACCTGGACGGTGTCGCCCGTGCCCAGGACTGACTCCGCCCGGCTAGTCGCCTACGACGTCCTGCGGGCGGTGGGGGACAGGGACGCCTACGCAAACCTCGAGCTCTCCCGGCTGCTCCGCGAGCAGCGCCTGACCGGTCGCGACGCAGCGCTCGCGACCGAGCTGGTCTCCGGCACGCTCCGCCTCCAGGGGTCCTACGACGACGTCATCGACCGGCTCGTGCCGAAGAAGCTCGACCCGCCGGTGCGCGACGCGCTCCGCCTAGGGGCGCACCAGCTGCTCTCGATGCGGGTGCCGACGCACGCGGCGGTCGACACCACGGTGAACCTGGTCAAGGAACGGATCGGGCACCGCCCCTCGGGGCTCGTCAACGCGGTGCTGCGCAAGATCGCCGCGCGGACCTGGGACGAGTGGCTCGAGGGCCGGCCGCTAGCAGCCCGGACGGCACACCCGTCGTGGATCATCGACGCCCTCGGTGAGGCACTGGCCCGTCCCGACGAGCTCGAGGACCTGCTCGCCGCCGACAACGCCCGTCCGGCGGTGACGCTGGTCGCCCGGCCCGGCCTGAGCACCCGCGAGGAGCTGGGCGGAACGCTCTCGGACGTCTCGCCGTACGCCGTGGTGCTCGAGAGCGGAGACCCGGGTGAGCTCGCCGCGGTCCGGGAGGGACGCGCCGGGGTCCAGGACGCGGGGTCCCAGCTGGTCGCCCTGGTCCTGGCCCGAGCAGGTCTGGAGGGCCGCGACGAGCGCTGGCTCGACGTCTGCGCCGGACCCGGGGGCAAGGCCGCCCTGCTTGCCGCGATCGCGGCCGAGCGAGGCGCCGGGGTGCTGGCCAACGAGCGGCAACCGCACCGGGCGGCCCTGGTCGCCCAGGGGGTGCGCGCGGCGGGTGTCGGCGTCCTCGGGGTCGTCACCGGCGACGGCACCCGACCGGCCTGGGCCGAGGGCTCGTTCGACCGGGTTCTGGTCGACGCCCCGTGCAGCGGCCTGGGCGCGCTCCGGCGACGTCCGGAGAGCCGGTGGCGACGAACCGCTGCCGAGGTGGCGCAGCTCGTCGACCTCCAGGTGGCGCTGCTCGACTCCGCGGTCGCCTCAGTCAGGCCGGGGGGCGTGGTCCTGTACGCCACCTGCTCGCCCGTGGTCGCGGAGACCGCGGGCGTGATCGGCGAGGTCCTGCGTCGCCGTACCGATGTGGTGCTGGAGCCGGCCCTGGACCTGGTCGGGGACGTGGTGGACGTCGAGTCCGCCCACCTGCCCGGTGCGATCCAGCTCTGGCCGCACCGGCACGGCACCGATGCGATGTTCCTGGCACTGCTCCGTCGTCGTTGAGTTCGGCCTTGTGGCTCGTTGAGTCGTGGGTTCTGGTCGCGTGAGTCCGGCCATCTGGTCGCGCCATTAGGATTCTGCCTGTGGCCCAGAACATTCAGAATGTGCAGATCACGCCGAGCGTCCTGAACGCCGACCTGTCGCGCCTTGCGGACGAGGTCGCCCGCATCCCCAGCTCGGACTGGATCCACGTCGACGTGATGGACAACCACTTCGTCCCGAACCTCACGCTGGGCCTGCCGGTCTTCGAGTCGCTGGCGAAGGCGACCGACCTGCCTCTCGACGCCCACCTGATGATCGCCGACCCGGATCGGTGGGCTCCCGCGTACGCCGAGGCCGGTGCCGGCTCGGTGACCTTCCACGCCGAGGCCGCTGCTGCGCCGGTCCGCCTGGCTCGAGAGCTCCGCGCCAAGGGCGCCCGCGCCTCGATGGCGCTCAAGCCCGCCACCGGCATCGATCAGTACGCCGACATGCTCGGTGAGCTGGACATGCTGCTGATCATGACCGTCGAGCCAGGCTTCGGCGGCCAGAAGTTCCTCGACCTCTGCCTGCCCAAGATCCGGCGAGCCCGTGAGCTGATCTCCGCTGCGGGCCTCGAGGTCTGGCTCCAGGTCGACGGGGGAGTCTCGCTGGAGACCATCGAGCGGTGCGCCGAAGCCGGGGCGGACGTCTTCGTCGCCGGCTCCGCGGTGTTCTCGGCCGAGGACCCGGACGCCATGGTGCGGGACCTCAAGAAGCTCGCCGAGGGCGTCTCCGCCGCGGAGTGAGTGGCCTCACAACGGACACCTGCGCCACGAGCGGCCGTCCTGTGGCAGGCTTGTCCCCAACGAGTGAGAACTCGCGTGCACTGGGATCGGTGAAAGTCCGAGCCGGCGGTTAAAGTCCGCGACCCGTTCGCAGCCAGCGATCGGTTGACCAGGTGAAACTCCTGGACCGACG
>JBKJIN010000025.1:0-24936 GCA_046598425.1 Marmoricola sp.
GGGTCGAGACCCGACGCATGGTCAGGTTCAGGGACCCGTCGGCGACCGAGATGTTGGCCGGGTCGTCGGCGTAGCAGGTGTGCGCCCCCGGCGAGCCCATCGCGAACGCCGTCTGCGGGACCCAGACGTTCCGGTTGAGCGAAGTCCCGTCGAAGTTGTCAGCGAGCGTACAAACCCAGGCGCTGCCGTCGGCCTTCAGCACCGTGGTTCCGCAGGTGTCCGAGGTCGTCGGCGGGGCCGGCGGCGGGGGCTGAGGCTTCCGACGCGCGTCAGCAGGGCCCGTCAGAGCCAGTGACCCCACGAGCGCAACGACCAGGGTGACGAGGTACTTCCTCATGAATCGACTCCTCCCTCGGGGGACGGAGCGTCTTCAGGTGACCTCGGCTCGCACGGCGTGCGATCTCTGACGGACGACCAACCCCACATTGGTACGTCCAGTTTAGGGGCTTACGTCGGTTTTGTCACCCTTAACCCCTATTGTCTATTTGGCCCAGGATGAGTCCTCGACGAACGCACAGGCATAGGCGGGAACGGCCAGGGCGACTGCGGCGGCGGAGAGGCCGAGGGCAGGGGCCGAGGCGCAGGGCTCACCCATACGCGACGCCCGGCGGAAGGTTGCACCGCCAGACGCCGCGATCTCAGGTCAGCCGATCGCCTTCAGGTTCCAGTCCTCCCCGACCCCCACGAGCCCACGGTCGGCCAGGTTCGACACCTTGGGCGTGGTCTGCGAGGGCATCGAGTAGTACCGGGCCTCGTTCGTCTCCTTGTCGATCGCGACGAAGGCCATGTGGTGCGGGCTGTTGTTGCACCCTGCCTGCGAGACCCAGTCGTAGTCGCCGAAGCCGCCGGTGGCGAGCCGGGTGATCTTCTCGTTCGAGGGCATCTCCTGCGGGATCTGGAACTGGAGCAACTTGCCGTTGGCGGTCGTGCCGTAGAGCAAGTCCTTGTAGACGCCGTCGATCTTGAAGGTCCACGAGTACGAGAGCGTCTTCAGACCGCCGAGGTACTTCGCGACCGTCTTCGGGCTGCCGAGCCACAAGCGCCCGGCGTCGTCGTAGTAGCGGGTCCACTGGTGGAGCGTGCCGTTGCCGTCGACCCCGTAGACGTAGTAGCGCCCGCCCAACGTCACCAACCGCTCGCTGAAGGTCCGCCAGTACTTCCGGACATACTTGACCGAGAGCGTCGACGACGTCGTCTTGCTGACCACGTCGAACACCTGCGGCGCCTGGCCGTATCGGTACGCCGTGTACGACGACGCCCCGGCGCCTCCGCCGAGCTCACGGAAACCGCTCCAGAGGAGGTACTGCGGCGAGATCGGCAGCGGGTCGACCGACTTCTTCTCCGACTTGATGGCCGCGCCCTCCCATGACCGGTAGATGACACGGTTCGACGCATCGACGCCGGTCACCAGGCCACGGCAGACCGAAGTCGCCGCCTGGGCGGGTGGCAGGGCTGTGGCTAGGGTGCCGGCGACGAGGCACCCGGCACTGAGGAGGGACAGTAGACGGCGAGACTTCACGCAGACTCCCGAGGCTCGACGCACAGGCACGTCCCGCGCTGCCCGCCATTCAACCGGCACCCCGCAGTCTCGGCAACCGAAAGTGGAAATCAGTCGTGGAACGGGGCGTCGATCCAGCGGCGCCCGCGGCGGTACAGCTCAGCCGTTCCCTCGGTGAGCTCCGCGACGATCTCTTCCACGACCGCGACGGCCACCGCCGGCACCGCGAGCTCCAGCGTGGCCACGTCGGTGTACTCGATCCGCAGCACCTTGGTCCCCCGTGAGCGCAGCTCGTGCTCGAGGCGCCCCGCGGCGGCCAGGTCGACGGTGACGTCGCAGAGCTCCTGCTCGACCCGTTCGACCAGAGAGGTGGCGTCGAAGGCGGCGCGGACCGCGTCGGCGTACGCGCGGGAGAGGCCTCCGGTGCCGAGCAGGGTGCCGCCGAACCAACGTGTCACCACCGCGACGACGTCGCTGACCCCGCGGCCTCGGAGCACCTCCAGCATCGGGGCCCCACCGGTCCCCGGCGGCTCGCCATCGTCGTTGGAACGCTCGATCGCCCGCTCCGGGCCGAGGATGAACGCAGAGCAGTGATGGCGGGCGTTCCAGTGCTCCTTGCGAGCCTGTTCGATGACGCTGCGGGCCGACATCTCGTCCTCCACTCGGACCAGCAGGCAGCGGAACCGGGAGCTGGAGACCTCGATCTCCGCCTCGCCGTCCGAGCTGATCGTGAGGTAACTCAACGTCGGACCCCCGAATTCGTGGCGGAAAGTGCGGGGCGGTGGCGGGGTACCCCTCCCAGGATCACCCCGCCACCTGATCCGTTGTGCGCCTGGCCAGAGGCCGGCGCTGCACCCCAACGGATCCCGGTCGCATCCATGTGGGGTACGGATATCGCGACCGGTGGCACCACAATAGTTCACAGCTGAGCACCGTACGACAGAATGTCCACAAGCGGACATTACGGAAATGTCCGGGTCTCGATAGCCGCAGGCTCCGTCACCGTCAGCGGAAGGCCGCGATGAAGGTCAGCAGGTCTGCCCGGGTCATCACGCCGACCGGCCGGCCGTCCTCCTGGACCAGGAGCGCGTCGGCGTTCCTGAGCGCCTCGATCGCGTCAGCAACCCCGGCCGAGGCGCCGATCGTCGGCAACGGCGGACTCATGTGCGGCTCCACCTGATCGGCCAGCTTCGCGGTACCGGCGAAGAGCGCCTCGAGCAGGGCGCGCTCGGAGACCGAACCGGCGACCTCGGCCGCCATCACCGGCGGCTCGGCCCGGACCACCGGCATCTGCGAGACGCCGTACTCCCTGAGGATCTGGATCGCCTCCGCAACGGTCTCGGTCGGGTGGGTGTGCACCAGGTCGGGCAGGCTGCCGCTCTTGGCGCGCAGCACCTCCCCCACGGTCTGGTCGTCCTTGGCGGCGAGGAACCCGTACTGCGCCAACCACTCGTCGTTGAACACCTTGGTCAGGTAGCCACGGCCCGAGTCCGGCAGCAGGACCACGATGACGGCGTCCGCCCCGTCCGGGGTGGCGGCGAGCTCGCGGGCGAGTTGGGCGGCGGCGAACGCGGCCATCCCCGACGACCCGCCAACCAGCAGGCCCTCCTCGCGGGCGAGCCGGCGAGTCATCGCGAACGAGTCGGCGTCGGAAACCTCGATCACGCGGTCGGCGATGGTGCGGTCGTAGGTCTCGGGCCAGAAGTCCTCGCCGACGCCCTCGACCAGGTACGGCCGGCCGGTGCCGCCGGAGTAAACCGAGCCAGCCGGGTCGGCGCCGATCACCTGGATCGAAGGCCCCCCTCGAAGAGCACCTTGCTCCTTCAGGAAGCGTCCGACCCCGCTGATCGTGCCGCCGGTACCCATGCCTGCTACGAAGTGCGTGATCCGGCCCTCGGTCTGGCGCCAGATCTCCGGGCCGGTGTCCTCGTAGTGCGAGCGCGGGTTGTTCGGGTTGGAGTACTGGTCGGGCTTCCAGGCGCCCGGCTGCGAGGCCAGCCGGTCGGAGACGTTGTAGTAGCTGTCCGGGTGCTCCGGCGCGACCGCCGTCGGGCAGACGACGACCTCGGCGCCGTACGCCTTCAAGACGTTGCGCTTGTCCTCGCTGACCTTGTCGGGGCAGACGAAGACGCACTTGTAGCCGCGTTGCTGGGCGACCAGAGCCAGCCCGACCCCGGTGTTGCCCGAGGTCGGCTCGACGATGATGCCTCCGGGTTGAAGCGCCCCGGAAGCCTCGGCGGCGTCGATCATCCGGGTCGCGATCCGGTCCTTCACCGATCCGCCGGGGTTGAAGTACTCGACCTTCGCGAGCACCAGCGGCATCGAGCCGTCGGCCTCCTCATCCGGCTCGAGCAAGGTGCGGCCGAGCTTGACCAGCGGGGTGTTGCCGATCAGGTCGAGGAGCGAGTTCGCGTAGTCCATGCCCCCCAATCTAGTGGCCGAGGGTGGTGCCGCCGATGGGGTTAAAAACGCCTCGCCAGGCGTTTTCTGCCTCTCAGGTCACAATCTTCACGTCTCGAGGCTCATAATGCTGAGCAGAGCGGGTCGGCACGCCTGGGGGCGTGGCGGCCCGCACTCGACGTCCTGCAGGGAAACGCGGAGCGCCCGGCAGGACGATCTCTCGTCCGCCGGGCGCTCCGTTGAGCAGTGGTTTCAGTTGAGCACTGGTTTCAGTTCAGCACAGGGATCAGTCGCCGCGCAGGATCGCCAGGATCCGCAGCAGTTCGATGTAGATCCAGACAATCGTCACGGTCAGGCCGAACGCAGCCCGCCACGACTCGCGCTCCGGCAGACCGGCCGCGATGCCCTTCTCGACGAAATCGAAGTCGAGGATCAGCATCAGCACACCGAGGGCCAGGCCGACGACACTCATCACCAGTCCGAGCCCGCCGAAACCGTTGAAGCCGACCTCGGCGTTGAACATGCTGAGCACGACGTCGAGCAGGGTGACGGCGACGAAGCCGAACATCATGCCGATAACCCACTTGCGGAACTTGCTGCCGACCTTGATGTCGAAGACCTTGTAGGCCGTCAGAGTGCCGGCGACCGCCGCGACAGTGCCGAGCACGGCTCCGACCACCAGACCGTCGCCGAACGTGGCTTCCATCACCTTGCTGAAAGCGCCCACCGCAACGCCCTGGAACGCGGCGTACGCGATCACGAGAGCCGGGCTAACAACCTTCTTGAAGGAGTTCACCATCGCAAGTGCGAAGCCACCGAGCGCGCCGACAAGGCTCAGGGCATACAGCCGTGAGGTGACGTCACTGTCGGGCAGGCCGTCGGTGCCGAAGATGTCGCCGGTCAGGATCCAGGTAGCCGTAGCGGCAAGGACCACGACACCAAGGGTGATCGCGGTCTTCTGGACGACCGAGTCAATGTCCATCCGGCCGGTACCGGAACCAGTGTGGGTCACGGGCCCGCCGTAGGTGGGCTCCTCGAAGCCTGCGTAGCCGGCCTGGCCCTTGCCGTTGAAGCCTTCGACGCGCGTGAAGACGGGGTTACTGCTCTTCATGGTCTCCTCCTTGGAGGCCGAACCGGCTCACCACCGTGGCGCCGGCCTGACAACTCGATCGTACCGACTCGTCAGCAGTCCAACGACCCGCCCCGGGGCGTTGTTCCCACCGGGGCGCGGACCGCCCCGGTTCGCGGGGTCGCCGTACCGCCGAACCAGGACATGTCGGATGATCGTCCGGTGACCGATGCCGCTACCGAACCCGGGACCGTGGACCCTGCTGCACCCGAGGCGCTCAACGACGTCGTGAGCATCGTGGACAGCGCTCCGGCCGAGGCGTTCCAGACCCTCGGGTACGACGAGTTCGGGATGCGGTTCATGAACCTCGTCCTGCACCGGGACCGGGTGATGGAGTCGATCAACCGGGTCCTCGGGAAGGACTTCCAGCTCGGGCCGATCGGAGCCGGCCCCGGACGCAAGGTCGCCAAGGTAACCGCCAACGGAACCTTCGGCACGGCGTACGGCGAGGCGCTCCCGGACGTCGTCGGTTATGAGGTCAACCTGCCGGTCAACGTGGCTTTCCACCTCGACCTCGGTGTCGACATGCTCCGCTTCAACGCCGAGGTGCTGCTCCCGCTGCGGCTGACGATGGAGCTCGTCGAACCGCTCACCATCTTGTGGCACATCACGCCCCCGCACCCGGACGTCGTGGTGATGACCGTCGCCTCCGACTCACGCCGGGCCACGGTGCTGCAGAAGCTGACCGGGCTCGACGGGGAACTGCGCCGCTTCATCGTCCGGTTCGTCGAACGGGAACTTGAGAAGCCGCACGTGCGCAAGGCGATGCGGATCGACCTGGTGACCCTGATCGACAACGCCTGGGAGCACATCGCGACACAGTTCATGCCGAACGGTCCCGACGACCGGGGCTAGGCCGGGAGCGCCGACATCCCGGAGGCGATGAGGATCAGACCGATCACCCCGGCTGCCATCGCGCCGACGATGATCCCCATCCCGTAGGCGCCGGTGCGGTCACCGGCCAGCATCACGGTGCCGAGCACGACCGAGGCGACCGCGACCAGGATGATCCGCTGGTCGCCGGGGGCCACCAGGATCCAGAGCAGGTTCACCAGGACCGAGCTGAACCCGGCCAGGAGCAGGTCGGAGAGGTCGCTGGTCTGCTTGCCGGTATCCATGGGCCCAATCTACGGGCGGTCGTCCCGGCGAATCCGCGGAGGGCCTGTGCTCGCGCGTCGCGACACGCGTGCGGCGTACGAGCGTGGGACAGCATTTCCAGAGTTCGTTCTAAGTAGCATCAGTGCGCTGGAGCCCGGCCCCGGCGTTCTCGCCCGCTTCCCCCACAGACGGCAGGATCCCCATGCTCCGGTTCTCCCTGCTCCTGGCGACCGTGTCGGCGGTCCTGCTCACCGGCTGGCTCGGGGGGCTCGCCGACGACGGCGGCCCCGGCGACCAGCTCGTCAGCACCGCCGGGATCGCCGCTACGAACGCCTTCGCCCGTCCGGCGATCAGGGTCCTCTCCGCCCCGTCGGCCTTGGTGATCGGCGAGGCCGGCACCGTCCGCGTTCAGGCCACCGCGCCGGCCGTCCCCGGCGCCCGGATCGTCCTGGTCACCGCCGGAACCTACGGCCTCGGCTACAACAAGGTCAGCGAGTCGGTCCTCGACGCCAGCCTGCAGGCAACGCTCCCAGTGACCGCTCGGACGTACGTCGGCACCTACAACTACTGGGCGACCGTCCCCGCGTCCGGCACCTACCAGGAGGGCAAGAGCGCGACGTTCGCGATCAGCATCGTCGCCGCCGATGCCCCTCCGAGCCCGACCTGCGGCGGCTCCGCACCTCTCAAGGCGACCGGCGCCCCGTGGACGTGCACGTACCACGACGAGTTCGAGGGCGACCGGCTCGACCGGGCGTTCTGGGCCCCCCAGGTCACCGCGACCAGTGGTTTCACCACCGGGACGTCGTCGACGTACGCCTGCGCCGAGGACTCCCCCGAGACGCTCGCCGTCACCGGCGGCAACCTAGAGCTGTCGCTGGTCGAGCTCCCGACCGTCCGCGACTGCGGGTCCGGGAAGTCGTCGAAGTACGTGTTCGGCCAGGTCATGCACTTCCAGACTTTCTCGCAGATCTACGGCAAGTACGAGGTCCGCGCGAAGATCCCGCACGTCACCGTCCCGGGCGTCCAGCAGTCGTTCTGGCTCTGGCCCAAGGCGGACACGTACGGCGGCTGGCCGGCGTCCGGTGAGATCGACTTCGCCGAGATGTACAGCAACGCCCCGGACATCGACCGGCCGTTCATCCACTACCTGCCGGGCGAGACCGCCAGCGGGACCAACAAGAACGTCACCACTGGGACGTGCCGGATCAACGTCGGCGAGTTCAACACCTACGGCGTGGAGTGGGAACCGCGACGGATCACGGTGCTGCTCAACGGCGAGGTCTGCTTCATCAACGACTACTCCTCGGGGACCGCACTGGTGCAGGGTCGGGACTCCCCCTTCGACCATCCGTTCTACCTTTCGATGAACCAGGCGATGGGCACCACCGGGAACGAGTACGACCCCGTGCTAGTGCCGAACCAGGTGACGACCCAGGTCGACTACGTGCGCATCTGGAAGTGATCGGGCCCGGCTGATCGGCCACCCGCGGACCGGCCGCGTAACCCCATGGGTACCCGGCGCGTTGTGGGTACAGATCGGCTGCACCGACAAAATCGTCCGCTCGGGCCACTGCGCGCCAGCCGCTGCACCGCGGCCAAGGAGAGACCCCATGTCCCGCATCACCGTTCTGACGGCATCCGGGCTCGCCGTGATCGCCATCGTCCTCGGAGCCAGCGGGACGGCTCGAGCCGGCCTCCGGGCGGCCGACGAGCCGGCAACCGAGCTGGAGGCGCCCGAGATCAGCGTGCACAGCTACCCTGCGGAACTGGTCCTGCGCGAGAGCGGCGTCGTTACGGTCAAGGCCGGCCCGCCAGCCGCACCGGGCGACACCATCTACCTCAACACCAACGGGCCCTACAACGCCGGCTACAACCAGGTCTCGGACGCGGTGCTGGACCGGAACCTGACCGCCACCCTGAGGGTTGCCGGCCGGGAGTACCTCGGCACCTACAACTACTTCGCCAGCATGCCCGCCACCGGGACCCATCGGGAAGGCACCAGCGGTCAGTTCCCGATCGCGATCGTGTCCCCGCCACCGCAGTCCTCGCCGACGTGCGGCGGCGACCAGCCCCGCAAGGCGGACGGCAGCTCCTGGACCTGCACCTACAGCGACGAGTTCTCCGGCCCCGAGCTGGACCGCCGCTACTGGGTCCCGCAGAAGACCGAGACGAGCGGGTTCACCACGGGCACGGCGTCGAGGTACGCCTGCGCCTACGACAGCCCCGGCACCATCGGCGTTCGGGGCGGGAACCTGGAGCTCTCACTGGTCGACCTCGGCGAGCAGCGCGACTGCGGCCAGAACTACGCGTCCCGGTACGCCTACGGCCAGGTCATGCACCACCAGACCTACTCCCAGACCTACGGCCGGTACGAGGTCAGGGCCAAGATCCCCGACCTGCAGGTCCCGGGCTCGCAGGTCTCGTTCTGGCTGTGGCCGGTCGCCGACACCTACGGCCCGTGGCCGTCGTCCGGCGAGCTCGACTTCGCCGAGATGTACAGCTCGACCCCTGGCCTCCTCAAGCCCTTCATGCACTACCTGCCCGGCACCACCGAGGGCGGTACGCACAAGAACGTGCGGACCGCCGAGTGCCCGATCCGGGTCGGCGAGTTCAACACCTACGCGATGGTCTGGGGGCCGGGCCGGGTGACGATCCTGCTCAACGACGAGGTCTGCCTGATCAACGACTACTCCTCGATCGTCCACGGCGAAGGTTCGCCCGCACCGTTCGACCACCCGTTCTTCCTGGCCCTCAACCAGGCGATGGGGACTATCGGGAACCTGTACGACCCCGCCCTGGTGCCGGATCGGTTGACGACCCAGGTCGACTACGTCCGCGTCTGGCGCTAGCGAGGCGAGGTGGCGGCTCGTCGGAACACCAGACCCGCGAGCGCGGCGAGCGGGAACATCGCGATGCCGTAGACCGCGGCCGGTACGGCGAAGGCGTCGTCTTCGAGCACGTTGACGGCCACCGCGATCGCCAGGGTGCTGTTGTGGATCCCGACCTCGAAGGCGATCGCGATCGCCTGCCGGTCGGCCAGGCCCGCCAGCCGCGGGAGCAGATAGCCGATGACCAGCGAGCACAGGCAAAACAGGACCGTTACGATACCGACGTCGGCCAGGTAGTCGCCGAGGTTCTCCCGCTCGGCCAGCAGCGCCCCGGCGATCACCAGGACCAGCAAGACCGCGGAAGCAATCCGCACCGGCTTGTCGGCACGGTCGGCGAAATCCGGTGAGGAGCGTCGTACGAGCATGCCGAGGGCGACTGGGATCAGCACGATCGCGAAGACCTGAAGCGTCTTGCCGAACTGGAGCCCGACGTCCTCGGCGCCACTGGGCTCGAAGTGGTTGAGCGCGACGTTCACCACGAGTGGCAGGGTCAGCACCGCGAGCACCGAGTTCACTGCGGTGAGGCTGACGTTCAACGCGACGTCGCCGCGGAAGAGGTGGCTGAACAGGTTGGCCGTCGTGCCGCCCGGCGAGGCAGCCAGCAGCATCATCCCGACCGCCAGCACCGGGTCGAGGTCGAAGAGCTTCACCAGCCCGAAGCAGATCGCTGGCAGCAGCAGCACCTGGGCGAACAGCGCGACCAGCACCGCCTTCGGCGTACGGCCGACCCGGCGGAAGTCGTCGAGCGTCAGGGCGAGCCCGAGCCCGAACATGATGATCGCTAGGGCGGCCGGGAGCCCGACCGTGGTGAGAGCGGAGTCCATGGTCCAGCGTAGGCCGGGATCAGGCGAGACCTAGCGATTCGGCCGCAACTCGCAGGTCGTCGCGCGCGCGCGGGTGCGCAGCGTGATCGATGATCGCCGCAGCCTGGCGCTTCTCGTCCAGCCCGAACACCTCCGCGGGGCCGTGCTCGGTGACCACGGCGGTCATCTGGAAGGACGTCGTCGGCGAGGTGAGCAGCGGCACGATCGTCGATACGTCCGCCTTCGGGTGCCACGAGCGGAGGGCGAGGAGCGCCTGACCGCCCGTGCTGTGCATGGCCCCGACGATGAAGTCGGTCTGCCCGCCGAAGCCAGAGTGGATCCGGGTGCCGACCCGGGAGGCGTTCGCCTGACCGAAGAGATCGACCTGGAGGGCGGTGTTCACCGAGACCATCGCCGGGTTCGCCGCGATCCGGGCCGGGTCGTTGGCGGTCTCGGTCCGGATCATCCGGATCCGCGGGTTCTGGTCGACCCAGGCGAGCAACTCGGCGGACCCGAAGAGGAACGACGGCCTCAACGGGACGTCGGGGTCGAGCGCCCCGGCACGCTCCAGCACCAGGACGCTGTCGGAGAACATCTCCGTCCACACCTTGAGCCCGCGGCGGCCGACCAGACCGAACAGAGCGGCGTCCGGGACCACCCCAATCCCGGCCTGCACGGTGGCGCCGTCGCGCACGCGGTCGGCGATCGCTGCCCCGATGGCGCGGGCCTCATCGTCGATCACCGTCGCGGGCGCGGTCGGCAGCACCTCCTCTGCGTCGAGGATCAGGTCGATCGACCCGACCTCGAGCTCGGCGTCCCCGTAGGTCCAGGGCATCGCCGGGTTCGCCTGGGCGATCACCACGGCGCCGCGGGCCCGGGCTGCCTCGACCGCGGCCGGGAGGACGTTCACCTCGATACCGAGGGAGACCCGGCCGTCGCGGGGCGGGGTGGTGTGCAGGACCACCAGATCGGGCGGCATCGTCGTACGGAACAGCTGCGGGACCAGCGACAGCCGGCACGGCACGTAGCTGAGCCGCGGGCTGCGTCGCATCCCCGGTCCGACGAACGGAGTCTCGAAGGTGACGCCTTCCCGGTCCGGCAGTCCGACCTGGCCGTTGAGCACCCAGAGCCGGTACTCCGGCAGGGCTTCGTCCACCAGGGCGAGCAGGTGCTGCGGGGTGGCGTGGTTGCCGCTGACCACGACCCGGGGATCGGGCGGAAGGCTGTCCAGCAGGGCACGGAAGCTCACCACCGCAGCATCCCATTTCCAGGATCGAGCCGGGCCGTCACGGTGCTTCCGGGCGAGAACCCGGCTGGGGCACCGTTCTGGATCAGGAAACGCTGGACTGGGTCGCTCGCTCGAGTTGCGCGGCAGACTCGCGCAGGGCCGCCAGCAGCGACTCTGGAGGGTCGCCGTACGTCCGCATCTGGACGGTGAGCGAACCGGGGGCCGTCCCGGGCATGTTCCCGGGCATGTTCACGGGAACCGACACCAGCGCCGGGTAACGGCCGGCTTGCTCCAGGTCGCCCTCGGCGACCAGGCGCAGGAGGTAATCGGCCAGTGCTTCGCTCTGGTCGCGGCCGAAGTCCGGCGCTGAGGAGCGCAACAAGGTGAGCAGCTGAACTACGTGCGGCCCGTAGGACTCCACGGAGTAGCCGACACGCGCAATTCCATCGAGCTTCTCGCGAAAACGCTGCGCGAGGTCTTCGTTCCGGGGTAGCCAGGCCTCACGAAGTTCCTCGGATCCGCGTGCCGCGATGATCGATCCGAAGGGAGCCGCGAACGGCAGTTCGATCGACGCGACGGGCTGATACCGGGACGGCAGGAACGAGGACGTGTCACGCACCACCAGCATCAGACCGCTCCGATCGGAGTGCTGAACCTGCCCGAACAGGACCGGAAGCTCGAGGGTCGCTGCGAGCAACTGGACGACATCCCGTACCCGCGCCTCTGGGTGGACCAAGGTGGCGGCCCAGTCGAGGAGCTCCGGGCCGAGCTGGTACAGCCGGGAGCCCTCGTCCCGAATGACCCAGCCACACGCCACCAATTCCGTGAGCACCGCATGGGTGGTGGCGGGCGCCATGCCGACTCGACGCGCCACCTCGGTATGGGAGAGCGGTGTGACTCCGAGGGCCTGCAGAGTTTCAACGGCGCGTCGGGTGGGACGGGAAGCAGATCCTTCCACGGGTCCGTTCTCGGTTTTCTCTGGGGAGCTGATGGCAGGCCTCACCGTAACAGTCGTAGCGCCCTACGAGGGCGGCGGCGTGAAGGGTCGGGTACCGCACCGGAAGAAGTAGGGATGCCGGTCGATCGGCGCGTTCAACCGCTTGGTCCTCGTACCGGTGTACCGCGCACCTGTCGCCGGGTCCTTCCAGCAGCCCGGCGGGAAGATCACGTCCACCGTGGTTGCGCCTTCCGTGACCACAGGCGCGACGAGGACATCCCGACCGAGCATGTACTGCTGATCGATCTTCTCGACGTTTGGCATCCCCGGGTATGCCAACCAGAGTGGCCGGGTGATGGGCATGCCAGTGCGCTTGGCTTCTATCCACAACTGGTGAATGTAGGGCTCCGCGGCGCGGTGGAGGCGTAGCGCCTTCCGGTGGATGGCGACCGCCTTGGCGTCGAAGCTCCATGGGAACTTCTGACCGAAGACCGGCCCGCCGTGAAGACGGTTTCCCGGGGTGAGGCTGGCGTGCCAGGACCAGCGCAGGAACAGCTCTCGCGTGACCGAGCCAGTGCGAAGGTCCATGATGCCGCCGGTGTCGCAGTGGAACCCGTAGGCACCGCCGACCGCCCGGTTGAGCATGTCCGTGGTGAGGGCTGCCAGACCGGTCACCCTGTTCCAGTCCTGCTCGTAGTCACCGCACCAGTTGGCCGACTCGTAAGCGGCCGAGCCGGGGCGACCGGAGTACCCGGAGCGCACGTAGAACATCGGCTTCGTACGAGCGGGGTTCTCGCGGTGCCACTCGTCAACGATCTGGCGGGTGACCCGATGGAAGACGACGGGGTACTTGTTGTGCATCTGGTTGCCGGTGCTGCCATTGGCGAAGTGCATGTCCCACATCGTCTGTTCGCCGAAGTCCTGCATGAAACCGTCAGCCCCCGCGTCGAGCGCGGCGCGAACACGTGTCCGCCACCAGGCGACCGTCTTCGCATTGGTGAAGTCGAGCTGTACCGCCTGTTTGCCCGGCTCAAACACGTTGCCGAACACGTACGGCGATCCGTCGGCCTTGGTAGCTGCGTAGCCATTCCCAAGTGCTTCGCCGTACGCCTCGTCCTCTTCGTAGCCGTGCATCTCGTTGCCGGCGAAGGCTCGGAAGTAGACGAGCGGACGCATTCCCTTGGCGCGGATCATCCTGATCGCGTCGTCGAGGGTGCCGGTGCGCCGCAGCAGAGCCCACCCCTCGAAGCTAAATGCCTTGTACGGCAGGTCGAGCTTGTCGATGAGGCGCAAGGACTCGCGGATCTCCCCGAGGTACGTCTCGGGGGTCTTCCCGGTATTGGCGCCGGTCAGGGTCTGGGCGAAGATCGGAGAGATCTGCCACTTGGGCGGCACCGGTGTACGTCCTGTGATCGCCGTCAAGGTCTTGATGGCCTTCGATCCGTTGCCCGGGGCCACCGTGAACTTCAAACCCGGCGAGTTGCTCTCCACGTTCCAGGCGTTGTCGCGATCAGAACGCAACCGCCACCGGGAGAGCTCGCTCTGTTCCAAGAAGAACCCGTAGGGGCGCGAGGAGACGAACTGGGCCTGCTGGTACCACCCGGTCTGGGGCTGGCCTCCGATACCGGGAAGGTCGAGGACGGTCTGATCGATGAAGTTGAAGAAGCTCTCCCCTGCTTGGTTCAGGGCGTTGCGACGGCCACCGAAGCCGAAGAATCCTTCGTCGGAGCCTGAAGTGAACCCGGCCCCCACGAAAGCGATGTTGGTCTCCGGCTCGAATCGCACCCGCGTCTGCACCGCAGCACCCTTGTCGGGCAGCACCTCGACAAGGGCGGTGCGACCAGTCGGGTCGTCGGTACCGACCCGCAGACGGACTCCGCCGTTAGCCAATCGGGTCAGACTGCGAACGCTGGTAAGCGAGTATGTGACGCCTGCGGAGACCGTCAGGAGCGGATTTCCGGTGACGGCTGGGAACTGCTCGAACTGGGCCATCCGAACGGCGCCGGTCGTGAAGGTGATCGGCGCATAACGCATCGGGATCAGGTCGGTGTCATCGATGACCCCAAGGAGGTCCGACAGGTGTGCAGAGGGCGTGGGAAGGCCGCCGCCACGAACCGAGCCGAGCACCTCTCGGCCCGAGCCGTCACGGAACGACAGGGCGAAGGGCTGAGTCCGAATGACTGCACCCACCCCGCCCGCGGACACCGCGACCGTCGCCGGCACGGTGGGGACCGAGACCACTGCGGTCGCTGTACCGGCGAGCATCGAGACGGTCAGCGCGCCAACGACGCCCAGGCCGAGAACTGCGGATCGACGACGCATCAAGGTCCCCTTTAGTGATGCTCCGCCAGGGGTGCAGGCACTGGCGGATGACTTCTGTTATGCGAAATAGTACTTCGCATAACGGAAGTGTCAAGGGTTGCGCGGCGAACCCGTCGTGCCCCGGGTGGGGGTCGAACCCACACTGAACGGTGTTTAAGACCGCTTCCTCTGCCGATTGGGATACCGGGGCCTCGGACGACCTTAGTCGTCCGAGACCACCGGTCGAAGGCTTAGGCCACCCGGCCGTAGCGGACCGAGCTGGTCCAGATCCGCTCGAGGCGTACGTCCGCACCGGTGCGCGGCGAGTGCCAGATGTAGCCGTTGGCCACGTAGATGCCGACGTGGTAGATCCCGTTGCTGCCGAAAAAGAACACCAGGTCGCCCTTGCGGCGGTAGTCCCGCGGGATGTGCTTGACCGCGGCGTACTGGGCCGACGACGTGCGCGGCAGCGACTTGCCGAGGCGCGCGAAGGTCCACTGGGTCAGACCGGAACAGTCGAAGCGGGTCGGGCCGGCGCTACCGCGTACGTACGGCATGCCCTCACGGCTCGCCGCGACCTGGGAGACCTTGTAGCCGAAGTTGGACATGGCGTCCGCCTGCGGCGCCGGAACGACGACGAGGGTGAGGCCGACCGTGAGCGCGCCGAGAAGGGTCAGAGCGCGCGCGAAAGTACGACTAAACGTCGTGAACATGATGGAACCTGAACGGTCACGCTTACGAGGGTTGACCTGTCGGATTCGGGCTACCGTTGCCCGGCCACCGTGGTGGCTTCACCCCAAGTCCCGCCTTTCGGTGGGACGTCGTGCTGGTTCCTCCGCGCCCGTCAAACACTCGCTTTCGCGTCGTGTTCACCTGGCTCATGACGGGCCTCAGCGTGAGCATCAGGTGGCTCCCGTCGATCAACGGGGCACTACCAGTGCAACCGCAACTGGGAGCTTGCGTTGACTCTCCTCGCGGGAATTGTGAGCCAGCCCACCGGGTTGACCTGAGTCACACCCGGCGCCGAAAAGCCCTACAAATAGGTCTTTCGGGCGTGCAGAGCGTGCGCGCCGGCGATTCTGTCGAGGAAGAGGAGTCCCTCGCAGTGGTCGATCTCGTGCTGGAGTGCGCGGGCCTCGAAGGCCTCGGTCTCGATCACGATCTCGGCCCCCGATCCGGGCTCCTGACCTCGTACGACGAGCCGGGAGGCACGCTTTACGTCGCCGGTCAGATCGGGCACGCTCATGCAGCCCTCGCGGGCCTTCTCGTTGCGCGACGCAGAGACCACCTCGACGTTGCAGAGCACGAACGTGCCGTGGTGCCCACGGGCTTTCGGGTGTTCGGAGACGTCGACGCAGAAGACTTTCGCACTCACCCCGACCTGGGGAGCGGCAAGACCCACGCAGCCGGGCGAGACCCGCATCGTGGCGACCAGGTCGGCAGCGAGCTGCACGATCTCCGGGGCGGTCGGGTCCACCACAGCGCCGGGGCGCGACAGCACCGGGTCCGGCGCCCTCACCACCTCGAGAACGCGGCCGACGACTCCGCTCACGAGACGGGCCTCGGAACGCCCGAGCTTGCTCGAGGCTGAGGAGCCGAAGTCTCGTTGAGGAGCGTAGCGACGATCACAGGTCGTCGCTCTCCAGCGGTCGCAGCGTCACGTCCACACCGAGTTCGGACGCGACCGCGGCGAGCGCCTGCTCCAGGGCGGCGACCTCGGCCGACGCCGGCAGGTCGACCTCGGCGAGGAGGACGTAGAGCTCCCCGGTCAGCCGGGTCGTCAGGTCGGTGATGTTGCCGCCCACCTTCGCGACCTCGGCGACCAGGTTGGACACGATCCCGGGACGGTCTCCCCCGTGCACGCTGAGCAGGTACGACATCCCGCGGGCCACCGCGGTCTCGGCCGGGACCTCGCGGACCGAGACCGAGAGCGAGCCGTCGGCGGTGAGCCCGCCGAGGGACTCCTCGACGCTCGCGGCGTCGGCAGGTCCGTCGGTGATCAACATCATCGCGAAGTGCCCGCGCAGCAGGGTCATCGTCGAGTCCTCGATGTTCAGACCCAGTTCGGCGAGGACACCGGTGGTCTCAGCGATGATCCCGGGGCGGTCGTGGCCAAGGACGGTGATCGCGAGCAGCGGCATGGGGGAAGTCTTTCACGGGGGCCGTGGATTAGGTTCTTCCCAGATCTCAATTATCGAGACCGATCACTACCCCTGGGGGTCGAATTGTCGGTGGGGGTGTTTAGCGTTCTTCCTATGGCGATCACCTACAGGAACCTTCCGCCGCTGCCGCCGCGGGGTCGCCGGCCGGCGCGGAGCCTGGAGGCTGCCGGGGTGTTGGCGGCTGCTCGGGGTGCGCAGGTCGAGGTGCAGGCCGCGGAGGCCCGCAAGCTCGTGGCGGGGGTGGCGTGGGCGGGGTTGCATGTTGTGCAGGATCCGGACCTCGCCGAGACCTGGGGAGATACCCCGGTGCAGATCACGGGGCCGGGTGCGCCATTGATCGGGCGGGGGTCTGTGGCCGAGTTCGCGGCGGTGATCGGGACCACCACCAACGGCGGTCGCGCCTACTTGGCTGATGCGGTCGAGCTGGCACACCGGCTCCCTGAGGTCTACGCCCGGATCCTCGCCGGGAAGCTCCCGGCCTGGAAAGGCCGGCGGATCGCGAAGGAAACCACCATCCTGCCTCTGGAGGCGGCTGCGGAGCTCGATGCCCGGATCGCGCCTGTGGCTCACAAGCTCTCTGCGTCGGCGACCCAGCAGATGATCGATGAGACCATCGCGGTGGTCCTGCCCGAGCACGCCCAAGCGGTCGCTGACACCTTCACCACCCCACGGGTGGTCATCGATCACCGGCAGGTCTCCTTCGTCGCGACCAGCACCGTCTACGGCGCCTTGGACCTCGCCGACGCCCTTGACCTGGATGCCACCTTGGACCGTGAAGCGGAGGTGCTGCTGCAGCAGGGCTGCGAGGCGTCGTTGGACGCCCGCCGTGCGATGGCGCTAGGACGGCTCGCTCGCGGCGAGGTAGCGCCCGGCCGTCCAGTGACGTTGTACGTCCACCTGCCTGCCGAAACCGAGAACACCACCGCCGTGCTCGAGAACGGCGGCGGAAGGTTGTTGACCCAGGCCCAGGTCGCGACCTGGTGCGGCCAACCGGAGGTAAAGGTCACCGTGAAGCCAGTGATCGACCTCCACGATGCCTTGAGCAGCCCCGCGTACGTGGTCCCAGACCAGATCAAGGAGCACCTCGACCTCCGAGACCGTACTTGTGTCTTCCCGCACTGCACCCGCCCGGCGAAGGCCTGTCAGAAGGACCACATCGAACCCTTCGCCGCTGGCGGGCCAACCGCGACCGAGAACCTCGGCACTCTGTGCCAGCACCACCACAACCTCAAGACCCACACCCGCTGGACCTACACCATGCTCGAGCCCGGCGTGTTCCTGTGGCGATCACCCCACGGCTACACGTTCCTCCGCGACCACCAAGGCACCCACGACCTGACACCCCGACCCGTCGCCCCACCCGGCAGGTAGGCACTCAGTCCTCGAGCGGGACCGGCTGCTCAATCGGGCCGTAGACCGGCGTACCGGGTTTGTGCGGGAACTGACCCCTGGACGCTGCCTTCTTCAGGTCGAACAGCTCGCTCAACCGCTCGACGGCGGTGGCATCGAGGTCCGTGTCCACGTCCCCCGGATCCTCGACTTTCGGTGGTCGCGCAGCATCCCGGGCAGCGTTCCGGGCGTCACGGGCGGCGTCCAGCTCGGCCCCGAACATCAGCGCCACGTTGGTCAGGTAGATCCAGAGCAGAGCGATGATCGCGCCGGCCACCGAGCCGTAGGTCTTGTTGTACGACGCGAAGTTGGCGACGTAGAACGCGAACCCGGTCGAGGCCGCGGCCCAGATCAGCAGCGCGACGAAGGCTCCCGGCGACAGCAGCCGGAGGCGGCCGGTCTTCACGTCCGGCGTCGCGTGGAAGAGCAGCGCGACCACGACCACCACCACCAGCGCCAGCGCCGGCCACTTGGCGGTCTCCCAGATGTCCAGGGCGGACCGCTCGACGCCGAACTCGTCGCCGACCGACTCCGCGATCGGGCCAGTGACCGTGATGATCACCAGGGCGCCCACGTTCAGGACCACTGCGACCAGGGTGATCAGCAGCATGTAGGGGCGCAGCTTCCAGAACGGCCGGGTCTCCTTGACCTCACGGACCCGGTTCATCGCCCGGGAGAACCCGGTCACGTACGCCGAGGCCGAGTACAGCGCGCCCGCCGTACCGGCCGCCAGCGTCCAGGTCGCGCCATCGGCCCGGGCGAGGTCCCGGATCGTCGGCTCGATGCTCTCGAGCCGATCCGCGGACACAAGCGGTCCGAGCACATCCAGCACCGTCTGCACGGTGTCGTCCGGGTTGCCGACCACGGCAAGCAACGAGACCAGGGCCAACGTCGCGGGGAAGACCGCCAGCACCGCGTAGTAGGTCAGACCGGCGGCGAGGTCACCGGCTTGATGGCGCAGGAAGTTGCGCACGGTCGTCACGATCAGCTTCATCTGCCGGCCTTCATGTCACTGCGCTCCAGGCGATGCCGTCGAGGATGTCGGACTCGGACACGGTCACGGTAGCGACCGTAGTGCGCGCCAGGATCCGCTCCAGGATCAACGCCCCCGCCGCGATCACGTCGGCCCGCCCCGGGTGCATGTAGCCCAGCGCCTTCCGCTCGGTGACCGTCATCGCGACCAGCGCGTCGATCGTGTCCCGCACGGCAGCCACCTCGAGCCGGGCGAGGTGCACCCGGGACCGGTCGTACGCCGGCAGGGCGAGGACCCCGGCGGCCACGGTCGTGATCGTGCCCGCCACCCCGATGACGGTCCCGGCCAGGGCGGGATCCACCCGGCAGCCGTCGAGGGCTGCGTCGATGTCGGCCCGCACCGCGGCGACCTGCTCGCTCGTCGGCAGTCCGTCGGGCCCCGTGGCGTGCAGGTGCCGCTCGCTGAGCCGCACCGAACCGATGTCGAGCGAATGCGCCACCGCGACGCCGCCCGCACCGCCCAGGATGAGCTCAGTCGAGCCGCCCCCGATGTCGAGGACCAGGTACGGCTCTGCCGCGCCGGCCCCCTCGCCGCCCAGCGCCCGGGTCGCACCGTCGTACGACGCCCTGGCTTCGGCGTCGCCGTCGAGGACCTCTGGGGCGACCCCGATCCGGGCGAGCACGGCCTCGGTGAACACCGCGGCGTTCTCCGCATCCCGGGCAGCGGAGGTGGCGCAGAACCGGGTCACGTCGGGTTGGTACTCGGCGAGGAGCATCGCGTACTCGTCCAGGGCGACGTACGCCCGCTCCATCGACTCCTCCGAGATCCGGCCGGTGCGGTCGACGCCCTGGCCCAGCCGCACGATCCGCATCTCCCGGACGTGCTCGACCGCGGCCCCGGTGCCGGGATCGAGGTCGGTGATCAGGAGCCGGAGCGAGTTGGTCCCGCAGTCGAAGGCAGCGACACGGGTCATGGCGCGGTGTCCGTCGGCGGGTTTCGAGGCAGGCGCCAGGGCGCCGGCGCCTCAACCACCGTTCTCCGCCGTCACGCAGGGACCGGTCGCCCACCATTCGCCGAGCAGGTCGAGGACCTCGTCGCCGAGCGGGTTGATCCCCCGCCCCTGGGCCAGCGACTGCCCGGCGAGCACGTGCAGGCACTTCACCCGGTCCGGCAGCCCGCCAGCGGAGATCCCGGCGATCTCCGGGACGTCCAACCCGGCCGTCGCCGCGATCACGTCGCGCGCCGCCAGGTAGGCCTCATGGGCCCCGCGGTAGCGCGCCGCCAGGTCTTCGTCCTCGGCGAGCCGCTCGGACATGTCCTTCATCAGCCCGGAGGCCTCCAGCGTGCCGATCAGGGACGCCGCCCGCGGGCAGGTCAGGTAGTACGTCGTCGGAAACGGCGTGCCGTCGTCGAGCCGGGGCTCGGTGGTGACCACGTCCGGGTTCCCGCAGGGGCAGCGGTGCCCGATCTCGTGGATCGAGCGGGGCAGCCGGCCGAGCTGTGCCTCGACGGCGGCGACGTCATCAGAAGAGATCACGTGTCGTCCTCACTCCGTTGCCGGTGGGGTGATGCTGGTGACCGGCTTCGGCTTCACGAGCTTCTCCGGGTGGTCGGCCGCGTCGACGGACTCGCGGATCTTCGACCACCAGGCCTCCGGTGGCTCCGGGGCGACCGACGCCGGGTCGGTGAGCTGGTCCTCGCCCGTGAGCGGATCGCCGTTCTCGTCGAGCACCTGGTACGCCGTCTCTCCTGGCAGCACCCAGCCGAACCGCTCGCGCGCCTGCTGCTCGATGAAGGCCGGGTCCTGCCAGCGCCGCTTCTCCTGCTCGGCAGCCGCGATGCCCGCCTCCTCCTGGGCGATCTGCGCCTGGAGTTCGTTGATGTGCGCCCGCTGCTGGAGGTAGGCGCGCATCGAGGAGGCGTAGGAGATCACCAGGATCGCGAAGACGACCAGCAGGATCGCGGCCCGGTTGGTGAACCGGGGCCGGGGCGCCGCCGTCGTACGCGCCGACCGCGCGCGCGCCGCTCCTGCCCGCTGACCGGGCCGGAGGTTCCGTGGGGAACCCGTGCGCGATCCTCCGCGCTGCGGCGTACGACGGTTCTGCGCCATCCCTCTCCCGACTTACCTGTGTGCTCCTGTCAGCCCTGGTAGCGCGGGAACGCGCCACGGCCGGCGTACCGGGCCGCCTCGCCCAGGTCCTGCTCGATCCGCAGCAGCTGGTTGTACTTCGCCACCCGCTCCGACCGCGCCGGGGCCCCAGTCTTGATCTGGCCGCAGTTGGTCGCCACCGCGAGGTCGGCGATCGTGGTGTCCTCGGTCTCGCCCGAGCGGTGGCTCATCATCGAGCTGTAGCCGCTACGGGTGGCGAGGGCGACCGAGTCGAGGGTCTCGGTGAGCGAGCCGATCTGGTTCACCTTCACCAGGAGCGCGTTCGCCTGCCCGCCACTGATGCCGCGCTGGAGCCGCTCGACGTTGGTGACGAACAGGTCGTCGCCGACGAGCTGGGTCTTGGTGCCGAGCTGGTCGGTGATGGTCTTCCAGCCGTCCCAGTCGTCCTCGTCCAGCGGGTCCTCGATCGAGACGATCGGGTAGGCCGCGACCAGCTCGGCGTAGTACGCGGTCATCTCGGCGGCGCTCTTGGACGCACCCTCGAAGGTGTAGACGCCGTCGGTGCAGAACTCGCTGGCCGCGACGTCGAGCGCGAGCACGACGTCCTTGCCGAGCACCAGGCCGGTGCTACCGATCGCCTCGGCGATCAGGTCGAGGGCCGCCCGGTTGCTGCTCAGCTCGGGGGCGAAGCCGCCCTCGTCACCGACGCCGGTGGCGAGGCCCTGCTTCTTCAGCACCGACTTGAGCGCGTGGTAGACCTCGGCGCCCTGGCGCAGCGCCTCACGGAAGGTCGGGGCGCCGATCGGCGCGATCATGAACTCCTGGATGTCGACGTTGGTGTCCGCGTGGGCACCGCCGTTGAGGATGTTCATCATCGGGACCGGGAGCAGGTGCGCGTTCGGGCCGCCGACGTAGCGGTACAACGGGAGGTCCGCGCTGGCGGCGGCCGCGTTCGCGACTGCGAGCGAGACGCCGAGGATCGCGTTGGCGCCGAGGTTCGCCTTGTTCGGCGTCCCGTCCAGGTCCAGCATCTCCTGGTCGATCAGACGCTGGTCGCTGGCGTCCAGGCCGATGATCCGCTGCGCGATCTGGGACTCCACGGCCTCGACGGCCTTGAGCGTGCCCTTGCCGAGGTAGCGGTCGCCGCCATCGCGGAGCTCGACGGCCTCGAAGGCCCCGGTGGAGGCGCCGGACGGAACTGCGGCTCGGCCGAAGCTGTCGTCCTCGAGAATCACCTCAACCTCGACGGTGGGGTTGCCGCGGGAGTCGAGGATCTCGCGGGCGATGACGTCTTCGATGGCTGCCAAGGGAGTGCTCCTGGGTGGGTTGAGAACGGCTCGGCAAGCCTAACGGGAGCGGTCGCCGATCCGGGGCAGCACCCGGCTCGCGGACGGTTCGGTCTACTCCGCGACCAGGCGTCGTACGGCGGCGCGCAGCTCCTGCTCGGGGTCCTGGCCCGCGCTTTCGGCCTCGATCACCAGTGCCAACAGCCGGTCGCCGAGGTCGTCGGAGGCCGACGCCGCCACCCGTCGACCGGTCCGCTCGAGCCGCTCGACCGCCTTCACGGCCCGGACCAGCGCGGGCAGCTCCTCGGGGACGCCGTCCATCAGGCCGACCGAGCTTTTCCGGGCTGCCTTCTCCTCGGCTTTGATCTGCTCCCACTGCTCGTTGATCGCCACCGGGTCCGCGGGATCCGCGGCCCCCTCCCCGGCACCGAAGACGTGCGGGTTGCGACGCTTCAGCTTGGCGATCAGGTCACCGGCGACGTCCTCGATGTCGAACGCACCCGACTCGTTTGCGATCGCCGCGTGGAAGTAGACCTGCAGCAGCAGGTCGCCGAGCTCCTCGCGCAGGTGCACCGGGTCGTCGGCCTCGATCGCCTCGATCACCTCGTACGCCTCCTCGAGCAGGTAGCGCACCAACGAGGCATGGGTCTGGCCGGCCTTCCAGGCGCACTCGCGTCGGAGCCGGGCCATCACCTCGGCCAGCTCGTCGAGCGCGGATCGGGTCACCGGACGGGTGGGGTCAGCCGCAGCGCTGGGCAGCCGGGAGCGCGTCCACCAGCTCCGCGTCCGGCGGGCTCGCTGCGACCTTGGTCGCGAAGTCGGAAACGGTCAGCGACAACGACGGGTCGTCGCCGGGGCTGAGACCGTCGGCGCTGAGGCCGAACACCGGGTCCACGTCGACGCCGGCGGTGCTGGCCTCGTCGGTCCGCAGCAAGAACGTCGCTTGCACGACCTGTTCCTGGGTCGCCTGACTGCCGATCTCCTGGGCGATCTGGGCGGCGACGACGTCGTTCACGGCGAACCCGTTGGCGATCGAGTCGGCGACCAGCTCGCGAAGCCGCTCGCGGTCCTCGCCGGTCGCGGTCTTCTCGATGGTCGGCTCGAGCTGGCCCATCGGCTCGCGCAACCTCGCCTCGTCGACCTCGACGCCGAAGCGCTCGGCGATCAGACCGTCCAGCGCGCTAGCGACCAGGATGCTGGCCATGTCGGTCCGTGCCCGCTGGAGTGGGACTGCCGCCACCTGACCCGCCATCGCGGGATCCTCCAGAAGGGATGCCAGGTAGCCGCACTGGAAGTCGGTGAGCAGGTCGACGTCCGAGGTCGCGAACGTCTCGTCGCCGACCTTGACCGCGACGTCACCGGTCGGCGAGCACGCGCTCAGCAGCAGGACCGAGGCAGCGGCAGCACTGCCGAGGACCAGACGGGATGCCTTCACGACGATGACTCCTGACTCGAGATCATTCTTTGGGTGGCGGATCGATCACGGCGTCGATCACTCGACCTGCCCACGCCAGCAGTTCCTCGTCGCGCGGGGCCTCGGCCCCGAACGTCGCGGCTTGCGGGCGCGGCACCAGCATCGTACGCACCCCGGGCTTGAGCAGGCTGCCAGGGTAGACGCGGTTCAGGCGGACGACGCGCGAGTCCGGCAGCTCGACCGGGGCGAACCGCAGGTACTTGCCCTGCGAGGTGACCTCGGAGATCCCGGCACGACGGCAGCGCGCCCGGAACCGGGCGACCTCCAGAAGCCGCTCCACCGGAGCCGGTGGGGCGCCGTACCGGTCGACCATCTCGTCGCGCAGGACGTCGACGTCGCCGTCAGCGCGAACCTCGGAGAGGCGTTTGTACATCTCCAGCCGCAGCCGCTCGCTCGGCACGTAGTCGTGCGGCAGGTGCGCGTCGACCGGGATCTCGATCCGGACCTCACCCAGCTCCTCGGGGGCGTTCCCGTCCTGGCGGAACTCGGCCACCGCCTCCCCGACCAGCCGCACGTAGAGGTCGAAGCCGACGTCGGCGATGTGGCCGGACTGCTCGCCGCCGAGCAGGTTGCCGGCGCCGCGGATCTCCAGGTCCTTCATCGCGATCGCCATCCCGCCACCGAGGTCGGAGTGCTGGGCCAGGGTCGCCAACCGCTCGTGCGCGGTCTCGGTCAGGGGCTTGTCGCCCGGGTAGAGGAAGTAGGCGTAGGCGCGCTCGCGGCTCCGTCCGACCCGGCCGCGGAGCTGGTGCAGCTGAGAGAGGCCGAGGGTGTCGGAGCGCTCAATGATCATCGTGTTGGCGTTGGAGACGTCCAGGCCGGACTCCACGATCGTCGTGCAGACCAGCACGTCGAAACGGCGTTCCCAGAAGTCGAGCATCACCTGCTCGAGCTGGTGCTCACCCATCTGACCGTGGGCCACGGCGACGCGAGCCTCCGGCACCAGCTCGCGGATGTGGGCCGCCGCCTTCTCGATCGAGTTGACCCGGTTGTGGATGAAGAAGACCTGGCCCTCCCGCAGCAGCTCGCGTCGGATCGCGGCCACCACCGAGCGGTCCTCGTAGGCTCCGACGTATGTCAGGACCGGGTGCCGTTCTTCCGGGGGGGTGGTGATCGTGGACATCTCCCGGATGCCGGTGACGGCCATCTCCAGGGTGCGCGGGATCGGGGTGGCGCTCATCGACAAGACGTCGACGGAGGTGCGCAGTCGCTTCATCTGCTCCTTGTGCTCGACTCCGAAGCGCTGCTCCTCATCGACGA
>JBKJIN010000039.1:0-100454 GCA_046598425.1 Marmoricola sp.
TCAGACTCGACCCGGCGGCGGCTCCGCGAGGCCGGAAAGCGGCACCGCGACGCCGCCGGGGCACCCGACCTCCGGTCAGCACCCGACGCATGCTGGCTGCCGCCGGCGTACTCACCGCGTCTTGATTGCCGTGCCGGTCGCCTCGCTGGAGCGCGCTTTGCGTCGTCATCCTGTCGCGGCGAACGCTCGCGGACGTCGCACGATATATACACTAACCTTCCGATTCCGCTAGGATTGTGTTTATGTCCAGCATCTCCGTTCCCGAGGCCGCTCAGCGACTGGGCGTTTCCGAAGGGCGCGTACGTCAGCGCATCGCCGACGGCTCACTGCCCGCGGAGCGCGTCGGCGGTCGATGGGTCATTGCCGAGTCGTCCCTACCGGCAGCCCGCGATCGTCTGCACGCTCGACCGCTGTCGGAGCGCATGTCGGCAGCAGTCCTGGCCCTGCTCGACCACCAGGTCCCCGACGTAAGCCCGCAAGAGAAGTCGAGGGCGCGCAAGTACGCGAAGCGACTTATGGAAGCCGACGTCGAGGCGGCGGCGCTCATGCGGGCCTGGTTCAAGGAGCGGGCTTCGCGACGTTACTTCAGGGCAGCCGAAGCAGATCTGGCCGCACTCGGCCAAGACAACCGACTCGCGCTGTCGGGCGTCTCTGCCCCGCAATCGGGCATCGTCGCCCAAGGACTCGTAGAGGGCTACGCATCGGCCGCTGACTTGGAGTCGCTCGTCGACGACTACTTCCTTGTCCCCGGCCGGGTAGCTGACAGCAACGTCATCATCCATGTCCCCAACGGCTCTGAGCAGTCACCGGTGCGCGACCGGGTCAGCGAGTCGAAGGCATTGTTGGCTGCGGATCTGGCCGAGCACAACGGACCTCGCGAGGACGCCCGCGTGCGCGAACTCATCAGAAGCATGGCTGAGGTCCGATGAGCCCGATCCCAATGCCGGTTCTCAGCGCCTCCCAGGAGGCCGCCTGGCACGGACTGTTGGAGTTGAGCGAGAAGGTGCCCGGCGGATGGACTCTCGTCGGAGGTCAGATGGTGCACCTGCACTGCGCTGAACGTGGGCTCTCCCCGTTCCGGTCGACGCCTGATGTCGATGCGGTCGTTGACGCCCGGAACGTCCCGAAGATCTTCGCGACCGTCACAGGCGCGCTCGAAGACGCGGGGTTCCATCTCGACAAGGAGACTGACGGGGGCAAGCATCTTCGCTGGGTCCGCGGAGAGGCGCAGATCGACGTCCTTATCCCGCAGGGGCTGGGCCCGCGACTGGCCAACGTGAAGAGTGCGTCGGGCAAGCCCGGACTGGAAACGCCAGGAGCGCAGTATGCGCTGAACCGCAGCGAGCGAGTCGAGGTGCAGGTAGGTGGCCGGATCGGCCTCGTCATGCGCCCCGCCCTGGTCGGCGCGATCATCGTGAAGGCCGCTGCCTGGTCCGTTCCGCTCGACCCTGACAAGGCAAGACATCTCGATGACATCGGCCTGCTCGCATCCATGCTCGCTGCCCGAGATCTGCGCGACGCCGCATTGAACAAGGGTGAGATGAAGTACCTGCGCCCTGCGATTGCTGCGGCCACCGAGCACGAACGTCTCGCCTCGGTCGCGGGTGCGGCAGACGGGCTTGTGCGTGTCGGCCGCATTCTCGACGCGTCGCCTGTCAAGGCTGGCGCCAAGCGCACAGTCGGAGGTCAGGGCTGAGGCTGAGGCTGAGGCTGAGGGTGTCGCGCTGGAGATAGCCGGGTTCGGAGCGTCGTACGCGGTATCCCGCTGGGCTGCGCTATCGCGCCGGCTCGGCACTCGAGGGCAGCGTGCTGTTCCTGGCCTGCGCTGTCGGCCTGCGCTGTCGACCTGGGCCTGGTGGTCGGTGCCGTTGCCGTGGCTGTCGCGCTTGCCCGGGTGGCGTGCTCGACCGGGTCAGGCGCGCCGGGGCGATGTCGGATGGATCTTCCTTCTTAGGACCAAGTCCTCGCCGCTTTCATGGGGCTGAGTTCCTGACTCGCGCTCGACTCACAGTGCGGCTTTGATGAATCCGGCAACGGCGTCGGCGACCGCTGGCGCTTGGTCTTCTTGGAGGAAGTGCTTGCCTGGCAGGCGGATGATCCGGTCGACTCCGCACGCCCGGCGGGCGGCTTCGCCGTGTGTGTCGACCTTGAGCGCGGGGTCACGGTCGCCCCAGACCACCTGCACCGGGAACCCGCCACCGGAGAGGGTGTCGACGTAGAGGTCGCGCTTGGTCCGGGTGAGCTCGAACCCGCGCATGATCTTGATGAACGCCTTCCCGCCGTCACTCCGTCGGAGCAGGTCGACGTACGCGTCCAGCTCCTCCTTTGGCACAGCGGTACGGTCGGCGATGCCCTGCAGTCGCATCAGCCCGCGGAAGAGGGGCTTGTTCAGGCTCTTGAGGTAGGCGGGACCGATGCCGCGCATTGCGAACGGCTGCATGCTCCATGGGCGGTGGAAGGTGTCGACCTCAACGAGGGTGTTGAGCAGCGTCATGGAGGCGACACGGTCGGGGACCGCCGCTGCGAGCTCGAACCCGACCGGGCCGCCGATGTCGTGGACGACCAGGTGGAACCGGTCGAGCCCGAGGGCGTCGACGGCAGCATGGGCGAAGCGGCCGAGGCCGGTCCAGGAGTAGTCGAAGTCGCTGGGTCGGTCGGCGAGCCCGAGCCCGGGGAGGTCGAAGGCGATGCCGCGGAGACCCCGGTCTGCGAGTTCGGGTACGAGCTTGCGATATAGGTACGCCGAGGCTGGCACACCGTGCATGCACACGACGGGCTCGCCGGTGCCGGCCTCGAGGAGGAAGCTTCCGACTCCGTCGGCCTCGAATCGGTGGCCGGTCTTCTCGTAGGCTCCGATGACCTGGCTCGACGTCATCAGGCCTTCAGCCCGGCCGGTGTGATGACCCACCACAGCCCCCCGTGTGTTGCCACGTCGTGGCACTTGACCTCGCCGGGTCCCTCGTGGGCGTAGTAGTACAACGGGTGTCCGTTGTAGGTCACCTGCGTCGAGCCGTCCCGTCGCGCGGTCGTGCCGAGCAGTGCTGCGTCCACCTGGCCGGAGGCTGTCGGCTCGCCGGTCGTCAGGACCGGCGGCCAGGCCTCGGCGCAGGCGGCGTAGCACTCTGCCGTGGTCGACGGTTCTTTCTCCCAGATGTAGACCACCTGCCGGTTCGGCCCCCAGAGGACCTGGCCGTAGTCACTGGGAGCGCTGGTGATCGTGGTGCCAGTTGGCTTCGGGGTCTGCGACGTCGGCGCCTCGGCCGTACCGGTCTCCGAGGGAGACAGAGGAGCCAGGGTCGGCGTATCAGCTGGCTCGGCGCCGCGGTTGTCTGCACCGCAGCCCACGCTGGTGAGAGCGAGTATGACGATGCTCGCCGCATGCGCGATGCGGGTGCGTTGCCTCGTTTGCATTTCCGTTCTCCTGCCTCAGTCGGCGCCGACGTCGACCTCGGCGCTGCGACTGCTCATGCCACTGATCCTAGGGCGGGCGATCCAGCCTGGAACCACTTCTTCGACCGACTGGAGAAGTTCGATGCCACCGGTGACGCCGGTCCCGACGAGTGGGCCCACGCGCCCGAGAACCTCACGCCCCTGGTCGCGTCGCGAAGGCGGGACTAGACGACGACCAGATTGCAGCGCTCTACGGCTAAGCCGGTTCGATCGCACAGGTCGGGACCTTGAATCCCGCGTAGGCCATGGCGTTTTCGCGCCGGGAGGCGTATGCAGGAAGCAGCCGGCAGCGCCGGAGGGGTGCTGCCACGTCCGAGAGGAGTGGGCCGTGCACGCACGTTCCACCACATTCCATGGGAGGCCCGGCAACGTCGACGCGGGCATTGCGTTCATCAAGAACGAGGTCGGGCCGATGCTCGACACGATCGAGGGGTGCCGCGGTATCTCGTTCCTGGTCGACCGGGAGTCCGGACAGTGCATCGCGACGAGTTCGTGGGAGAGCGCCACGGCGATGCAGTCGAGCGACGAGCAGATGCGCCCGATGCGGGAGCGCGGCCGCGAGATCCTCGGCGGGTCCATGCAGGCGGACGTTTGGGAGATCGCCGCGATGCACCGCACCGACCACGGCCAGTTCTGCCGGGTCAGCTGGGTCGAGGGCGACCTCGATGCCCTGACGGAGACGTTCCGGGTCGCGCTCCTGCCGCAGCTCGACGAGGTGCCGGGGTTCTGCAGCGCCAGTCTGCTGCTCAACCGGCGGGCCGGGCTCGCCTGCGCCACCACGGCCTGGGAGAGTCGGGCCGCGCTGGAGGCCAGCGCCGAGGCTGCCAACGCGATGCGGACCCGGGCTGCTTCCGACGCCGGTGGTGCAATCCTCGACGTCCAGGAGTTCGAGCTCGCTTACGCGCACCTGCACGTCCCCGAGCTGGCCTGAGTCATCCTCGGTCCGACCGGACCCGTGCCCACGGGCCCGGTCGGCACCGTCTGCTCAGTTGAACCGGACATTGGCGCGGTGGTAGGTCCCGTCGACGAGCTTGACCACCACCTGCCGGCAGGTTGCCGACCAGGCGGGGTCGGTCCGCCAGAAGTAGGTGTACCGCCCGCCCCTGGCCTGGGTGTAGATCAGTGCGCGCTGCGCCGTGGTCGCGTCGCCGGTGGTGAGCTCGGGGGAGCTGCCGCAGGAGATCGGGGCTGACCGGGGGTAGCCGGTCGCGATCACGGCGAGGCCCTTGTCGCCGCCGAGGGTGAAGGTGAGCGGGAGTGTGTCACCGGCTCTGAGATCCGTCGTGCCCGGCACGTTGACCACCGGTTTCGCGAACCCGGCGAAGTTGAAAACCACCCGGTACTCGCACGCGACGGTCACCGGGTGCCCGACGCTGTCCGTCGCCGACGCGCTGACACTGCGGGTGCCGATCGTGCTGGTGTCCAACGGGATAGACCCGGAGCCGGGCGTCGCCAGCCCGGCATGGGCGTCGCTCGCGCTCCAGGTGGCCGACACGGTGCTGCCGAGGATCACGTCAACGGGGCACGAGGTGAAGGTCACCACCGGCGCCGTCGCATCCACGTTCACCGTCAGGCTGGTCGTGCTGCCGACGTTCCCGGCTCCGTCGGTCGCGCTGCCGGTGGCGGTGTGGGCTCCGCTCGTGGAGAAGGTCTGCGGATCCGTCACGTCCGCCACCCCGGAACCTGGGCTGCCGTCGGCCAGGTCCGGGTCGGTGGACCCGGAGAAGGTCACGGTCACCGTGTCGGCGTACCAGTCCAGATCGCCCACGAAGTCGGGATCACGGTCGGCGTCCGCGGTCGGCACGGTCGGCGCGGTCAGGTCCACCACGATCGTCGGAGACGGTCCGCCGCGGCCCGAGGCGTCGTTCCCGTCGGTCGCCGCGACGGCGTACCTCCACGAGCCCTCGGGTTGGGAGGCGAACGCGTACGACGCCGCAGAAGTCTCGGCCACCAGCTCGTAGACCACGCCGGAGGCGGAGCGCCGGAACAGCCGGTACGTCACCGGAGTGCCGTCCGGATCGGTCGAGGCGGACCACGTCAAGGTGAAGGCCCCTTGGTTGGGGTTGCTGCTCCCGGCGGCGACGGCCGGAGCGCCGGGAGCCGGGGGACGCCGGTTCTCCAGGGCGCCCGCTTCGCAGCGCGCGCCGACCGGTCGAGCCACGCCGCGCTGGTCGTAGTCGGGGCACGCGGTGGCCGAGCCGGCCGCCGCTGCTGCGCTGCCGGCGCCCAGCGCCATCGTGAAGGTGCCGCCGCCCCGGTCGGCCGGTGCAGTCAGCTTCGGGTCGCCCACGGTGAAGGTCCCGGGGCACGACCCCAGACTCGGGTGGACCACGTTGTAGTCGAAGTCGGCGAGGTTCCCGTCGCAGTGCGATGCGCCCGGTCCGCCGCTGAGGATGCTTCCCTCGAAGGCGACGAGGCCGGACGGGCTGGAGACGGTGTCGCCGTCACCGCCCGCCGTGTTGAGGGAGAAGGTTGAGTACTCCACCCGGGTGCCGTGGGTGTTCAGGATCGCGCCGCCGTCGGATCCCGCGGTGTTGGCGTAGAACGACGAGTTCCGGATCGTGGCGAGGCTGTCGGTCGAGTTGTCGATCGCGCCGCCGCTGAGATCGGCGTCGTTCGAGGCGAAGTACGAGTCCTCGACGAGGAGGTCAGAGGCGCTGCTGTTGTAGATCGCGGCCCCGAAGTTGGCGTTGTTGGACAGGAAGGTGGAGCCGTGGACCTCGAGGTTGCCCGCACCGTTGGAGATGGCACCTCCCACAGCGCCGGCGATGTTGCCGCGGAAGGTGCTGCCGTAGATCTGGGCGGTGCCGGAGTTGGCGATCGCGCCGCCGACCTGGACCGCCGGACCGCCGCTGATGTTGCCGACGTGGTTGCCCCGGAAGGTGGAGTTGACGACCGCCAGGTAGCCGTCGTTGTCGATCGCGGCCCCGGTCCCGGAGTCGAGGTCGAACTGGTTCTCGATCACCGAGTCGATCACCGCCAGCGTTCCCGAACTGCTGACCTGGATGGCCGAGTCCTGCTGGCCGATCGGGGGGACGTTGGTGATGGTGCTGTCCACCATCGTGAGCGATCCGCCGACGTTGAAGTAGGCCCCGCTGAAGCCCCAGAACTCTCGGAAGGTGACGTCGGAGAGCACCAGGTCGCTGGTGATGCTCGCGACCCCGAACGACTGCGCATCAGTGGCTCGCTCGATGATCGCCCCGTTGCCGTCGATCGTCATCGGGGTGGTGATCCCGGGCAGGCCGGTGGTCAGGGCGCCGTACCTCGAGGTGAGCGTGTAGGTGCAGCCCGCAGTGAGGTTCAACGTGTCGGCTTCCGACGTCGCGTTCGCCGCCTCGACCGCGGAGATGAGGTCGGCGCCAGCGCAGCCGACGTTGATCGTCGCCGCCGACGCAGGCGGGCTGGCCGCGAACACAGCACCACTGGCCAGGACCAGGCACAGCGGTAGGCGGAGGAAGCGGAGGTCGGATCGTGCCATCAGATGTCCCCGTTTCTGCGGTGCGTACTCCCCGCGCGCGTGCCTGCCGCGATGCGGCCCTGTTGCGACGCTACTCAGGGTCCCCGGGTGCAGCAATGGCTCGGACGGGCCACGGTGATTGTGGAGTTCGTTGTGCTGAACGGCTGATTCGGGGTTCACTGTGCCCGCAACCCTGCTCCGTGGATGACACGGAGCTCCTCCCGACGTCAGGGGTTTCCGTGGCTGAGCACCGCATGTCCTCGCAGGCCCGGCGTGCAGCCGTGGGCCTTCTCCTCGCAACGATGACCCTGTGCCTCACGGTCGACGTCGGCGTGGTCGCCCCGGCCGCAGCCAAGGAATCGGCGCCGTGCGAACGGCCCGGCCACGGGTTCAAGCCGACGAAGGCGAGGATCCCGGCGGTCGGGAAGACGGTCGGGGTCGTCCTGGTCGAGCGCACCCCCAACAACCAGGTCGGTGCGGGACCGACCACCGAGGCCGGCAAGTGGCTGATGGCGATGGACCCGCAGACCCGCCCCGGTAGCGGTCGCGGCACCGTGCTGCTCTCCGCGCACACCTGGCCCGACGGTTCAGCGCTGGGCAACGCGATGTTGGACAAGCTGGGCAGCGGCCACCGGATCACCCTGGTCGGCAAGTACGGCGAGCAGGCGTGCTACGGCATCTACAAGCGGGTCAGCTACCCGAAGGACGAGGTCCCTCCCGAGGCCTTCAGCTCCGGAGGTTTCGAGCGGCTGGTGATCGTCACCTGCTCGGGGAAGCGGACCTCGCCGGGGAACTGGTCGCGTCGCACGATCTGGTACGCGAAGGTCGTCGTACCCCAGGCGCCGCCGCCGGCGCCAAACGACGACCCGCCCGCCGAGGACGACTCCTCGAGCCTGCTCGGCGGCTTGTTCGGGTAGCGCCCCGCTGCCGTTGCCGGTGGGGATAATGGCCGGGTGCCCGCCATCGTGCTCCACGACGTCGTCAAGACCTTCGGCTCCGTGCGAGCCCTCGACGGGCTCCACCTCGAGGTCGCGACCGGGGAGGTGCACGGGTTCCTGGGCCCGAACGGCGCGGGGAAGTCGACGGCCATCCGGGTGCTGCTCGGCCTGCTCAAGGCGGACGCCGGCACCGCCACCCTGCTCGGCGGGGACCCGTGGCGCCAGGCGGCCGACCTGCACCGCCGGATCGCCTACGTGCCCGGTGATGTGAACCTCTGGCCCAACCTCACCGGCGGCGAGGTCATCGACGTCCTCGGCCGGATGCGCGGCGGCCTGGACGAGAGCCGTCGTGCCGAGATGCTGGAGCGCTTCGAGCTCGACCCGCACAAAAAGGCGCGTACCTACTCGAAGGGGAACCGGCAGAAGGTGGCGCTCGTCGCCGCGCTGGCCGCCCGGGCCGACCTCTACCTCTTCGACGAGCCGACCTCAGGACTCGACCCGATCATGGAGTCGGAGTTTCAGCAGGTGGTCCAGCAGATGAGGGCCGAGGGTGCGACGGTCCTGCTCAGTTCGCACATCCTGGCCGAGGCCGAGGCGCTCTGCGACCGGATCAGCATCATCCGGTCCGGCCGGGTGGTGCAGAGCGGCACACTGGCCGAGCTGCGCCACCTGACCCGCACTACGGTCATCGCCGAGACCTCCGCGCCGGCCGATGGCCTCGACCAGGTCGCCGGGGTCCACCACGTGGTGCATCTCGACGGACGGGTCACCCTGGATGTCGACTCCGACCGGCTGGGTGAGGTGATGTCGGCCCTCAGCGCGTTGGGGATCCGGTCGCTGACCGCGCATCCGCCGACGTTGGAGGAGCTCTTCCTGCGCCAGTACGGCGACGAGGTGCGTGCGTGAGTGCGGCGTTCGTCGGCACTCGTCACCTGGTTCGTCTGATCCTGCGCCGGGACCGGGTCCGGTTGCCGATGTGGGTCGTCGGTCTGGGCGGGCCGATCGTCGTCAGCGCTCTGGCCGTTCCGCCTCTCTACGACACCCCGGAGAAGATCGCCGGCTACGCGAGCACCGTGGGGAGCAGCCCGGTCAGCTACCTGATGTCGGGTCGGCAGGTCGGCATCGACACCCTCGGCGGGATCGTGGCCAACGAGATCTCCCAGGTGGCCCAGCTCGGCATCTGCCTGATGGTGATGTTCCTGGTGGTCCGGCACACCCGCGCCGAGGAGGAGAGCGGTCGCGCCGAGCTGCTGCGCTCGACCGTGCTCGGGCGGCACGCAGCCACCCTGGCGGGCTTGCTATACGGGGTCGCGGCGGCGGTGCTCATCGGATTCCTCACCACGGTCTCGATGCTCGCGGCCGGACTCGAGATCCGGGGATCTCTCACCTACGGCGCCGGGCTGACGCTGCTCGGCCTCTGCTACGTGGCGATCTCCCTGGTCGCGGCGCAGCTCTCCACTTCGGGACGCGGCGCGCTCGGGATCGCCGGAGCCCTGGTCGCGGTCGGGTACCTCGTCCGGGGCGTCGGCGCGATGCAGGACAACGCCCTGGTCTGGACCTCGCCGTTCGGGTGGGCACAGGCTATGAACGCGTTCGGGACCGAACGGTACTGGCCCGGCGTGCTACTGCTGGTCGTCACGTTCGCCCTGCTGGTGGTGGCCGGATGGCTCACCGCCCATCGTGACTTCGCCGGCGGCGTCCTGCGGACCAGGCCAGGTCCCGGACGCGCGCAGCCCCACCTCGGGTCGCCGATCGGCCTGACCTTCCGGCTGCAGCGCGGTCTGGTGATCGGGTGGGCCATTGGGCTGACCGCCCTCGGGCTGCTCTACGGAGCGGTGATCCCGACCATCCCCGAGCTGGTGGCCTCGAACCCCGACATCGCCAAGGCCATCGGGGTGCAGGCCGACGCCGAGCAGCTGCTGATCGATGCCTTCCTCCGCTACATCTTCGTGTTCATGGCCGTGATCTCGATCTGCTTCGCGGTCGCCTCGGTGCTGCGGCTGCGTACGGAGGAGGAGTCCGGTGGCGCCGAGGTCGTGCTCGCGACGCCAGTAAGCCGCAGCACCTGGTTGGCCTCGGCCCTGGTCGTCAGCACGGCGGGCGTGCTGCTGCAGACCGTGCTGATGGGGCTCGGTCTGGCGATCGGGTACGGGCTCGGCACGGGGGAGTGGGACCGTGTCGCCGCGCACGTCGGCGGTCAGTTGAGCCTTCTTCCCGGCGTACTCGTGGTGACGGCCCTGACCGCAGCCGTGGTGGCGCTGGCGCCGCGGTTCTCGGCGTGGGCCTGGGCCCCGGTCGCCTTCATCTTTTTCCAGGTGATGCTGGGCGAGACCCTGCGGCTGCCCGACTGGGTCGACCGGATCTCCCCGTTCACGCACCTCCGCGAGGTCCCGGTCGAAGACTTCTCGGCGCTCCCGGGCTCGGTCGAGGTGGCGCTGGCCGGGGCGTTGGTTCTGCTCGCCTTCTGGGGATACCGCCGCCGCGACATCGTCGGCTGAGGCTCGCTCAGCACTCGCTCAGGCGCTCGGCAGGTCGAGGACGAAGCGGGAGCCGCGGGGCACGTTCGGCTCGTAGCGCACCCGGCCTCCGTTCGCCTCGGCGAGTCCGCGCACGATCGAGAGCCCGAGCCCGGTGCCCTGCTGACGCTGGCTGGCCTGGGCACGGGCGAACTTCGCGAACAGGCGCGGTACGAACTCGGTCGGGACGCCCGACCCCTGGTCGCTGACCCGGATCTCGACCTGGTCCCCGCGACGTGCTGCGTCGACCCGGATCGGCGGGCTGCCGTACTTCAACGCGTTCTGGACGTAGTTGTCGAGCATCCGGCTGAGGTGATGCGGGTCGCAGAGCACCTCGAGGTCGCTCGGGCAGTCCACGGTGACGACGTGCTGGTACCCCTTGGTGGCTTCCAGGCAGTCGGCGACTGCGTCGGCGACGTTGAGCCGCTCGGGGTGGGTGCTGATCTCGCCACCGTCGATGGTCGAGGTGGTGAGCAGGTCGTCGATGAGCCGGCTCATGTACTGCGACTGACGGTCGATCGTCGCTATCGCCTTGGCTCGATCCTCCGGAGTCAGGGCGCCGCTGTCGTGGGCGAGAATGGAGCTGAAGCCCACGATCGCGGTCAACGGGGTCCGCAGGTCGTGAGCCGCGACGTCGACGAAGCCGCGCAGCGACTCGTTCGCGGTGCGCAGCCGCTCCTCGCTGGTACGCAGGTCGGCGGTCATCCGGTCCGCCAGGGTCAGCGCCCGGCGTCGGGTCAGGGCTGCTGCCGCGAGCACCCCGCCGATGAGTCCGGTCAGGGCGGTGCCGCTGATCGCGGTGGCGACGGCAGGAGTGACGCTGGCCGCCAGCGGTGAGTTCGTGACCAGGCGCCAGCGTCGGCTGCCGACGTCGATGTCGGTGTAGTTGGTGTAGCCGGACATGCCGGCGTCGACGACCCAGTCGTCGGGCTGGGGCGTGGCCCGGGGGGTGTCGACGGTCGGTCCGGCGTCGTAGATGGCGATGTCGAGGCCTGGCCGGGTCTCGGTCGCCTGCTTGATCAGGGCGTCGGCCTCGAAGACGGCCACGAGCACGCCGAGGAAGTGCCGGTCCCGGGCCGGCGACGTCACCGGCACGGGGCTCTCGTCGTACGCCGCCAGCATCAGCAGGAACCCGGTGCCGTCGGGGTTCTGGGCGAGTGCGATCGGCCGGGTCGCCGAGAGCTCACTGCTCTCTCGGGCGAACTCGAACGCCGTCCGCCGGAGGGGATCCGCTGCGATGTTCAGACCCAGCGCCGGCGAGCGGGGCAGCGGCGACTCCAGGTAGTCGACGATCACGTGTTCGCCGCCGGTCGAGCGCGGGTGGACGGCGAACCCGGGGACCTCCTCGCGGACCCGCTTCTCGAAGAGCTCCAGGTCCCCGGGCGGCACCAGCCGGTCGAACGAGATCGACTCGGCGCCCGGGTTCCGGTGGACCAGCTCCTCGATCCCGACCAGCTCCCGGAAGTCCGCGCGGGACAGGTCCGGTTCGTGGGCGAAGGCAGCCCTCAGCGAGTAGAGGGTCTCGGCGTACCGGGAGACTTGGCGGTCGATCGCGTCCCCGACGGCCACCAGGCGCGCGTTCGTCTCGACGGCGGCGTTGCGACGACCTCGGTCGAGAGTCGCTGCTGTCACCAGTCCGGTGACGAGGGCGCCCAGGACCGCGCAGACGATGACGGCCACTGCCGGTCGGGGCAGCCGGGCGGCACGCAGGAGATCGCGCGTTCGCCGGAGGATGGGCACACATGACGATACCGACCGCGGTCCTGCGGTTGGTGCGAATCGGGGAGATTCTCGCCGAGGATGCGAGAGAATGGGGGTCGGCCGCGGACAGGGAGGGCCTCGTGCTGAACCGACTTCTGCTCGTCGCACTCGCCGTGCTGCTGGCCGCGTGCGGAACGGACCTCCCGAAGACCGCTGATCAAGGACTCACGATCGGCTTCGTGTTCATCGCCGACTCCGAGGACCTCGGCTACACCCAGGCGATCTGGGAAGCGAGCGAGTCGCTGGCCCGGGCGATGCCCGACGCCAAGGTTCTCCGGATCCCCGACGTGCCGGAGACCGACGCCGCCGAGCAGGCGATGGAGTCGCTGATCGACCGCGGGGCGAGCGTCGTCTTCGCCACCAGCTACGGGTACTACGACGCCGCCGTCCGGGTGGCAGCCCGGCATCCCGAGGTCACCGTGCTGCACCAGGGCGGGGTGGAGGCGGCGCCGCACCGCGACAACTTCGGCACCTACTGGGGCACCATGGAGGAGCCGGTCTACCAGGCCGGCATCGTCGCCGGCGCCGCCACCCGGAGCGGTGTCCTGGGGTTTGTCGCCGCTTTCCCGATCCCCGCGGTGCTCAACAACATCAACGCGTTCCTGCTCGGTGCGCGGACGGCCCGCTCTGACGTGACCGTCCGGGTCCGGTTCACCGGGAGCTGGTGCACCCCAGCAGCCCAGGCGAAGGCTGCTCGGGCGCTAGTCGGCGAGCGGGCCGACGTCCTGACGCAGCACCAGGACTGCACCGGCACGGTCTTGGACGAGGCTGAGCGGGCCGGGGTCATGTCGGTCGGGTACCACCAGGACGGGTCGCGGCGGGCTCCCCGCGGCTACCTCGTGGGGTCGGTCTGGTCCTGGTCCGACCTGCTCGTCGACATCGTCCGGACGATCCGCCGCGGCGCATTCGCCGCGAGCGCCTACAACCACGACTTCCGGGGCGGTCTGACCGCCGGGGACAACCCGTTCGTGCTCTCGGAGATGAGCGCGCTGGTCTCCGCGGGCACCAGGGCGAAGGTGGCCGCCGCCGAGCAGCGGATGCGCGGGCACTGGTCGCCGTTCACCGGACCGATCACCGACCGCGACGGCGTCCTGCGGGTCCCGGCCGGAACCACCCCGACGCGGGCCGAGATCGACTCGATGGCCTACCTGGTCGACGGTGTGATCGGCGAACTGCCGGCCCCCGGGTAGGCGGTCTCAGCGGCTGCGCAGCGCGACACCCGCGCCGAGGTGCTGCTCCAGGTCGGCGCGGACCGGCTCGCTGATCGGCCAGGCCGCCTGGGCTGCGGGATCCCAGAACACCAGAGTCGACTCGGCCAGCACGGCGGGCGGGTGGTCCGCCGCGACCCGCATCTCGGCCGCCACCGTGAACGACGTACGGCCGACGTGGCAGATCCAGAGCCGGACCAGGAACGGTCGGTACGGCGCGAACCGCATCTCGGCGTGGTACTCGATCCGCTGGGACCCCATCAGGTCGGTGATGCCGGCCGGGACGTGCCGCAGCAGCCCGGGCCGGTCGGCGCCAGCGAAGAGCGGCGCGAAGTTGAAGAACTCGATCCGGGCCTCGTCGATCACCCGCATCGCCTCGACGTTGTCGACGTGGCCGCCGATGTTCATGTCGCGGAAGCGGGCCTGGATCTCGCAGTCGAACGTCGTCCCGGTCATGGGAGTGATCCTCCCAGGTGCGGCGGCCGGCTCAGGCGAAGGTCATGTCGGCGTCGCTCCACCAGGCACGCATGTGCCGGATCAGGCCCGCCTCGTCGAACATCATGTTCTCCATCGGGTCCAGCACCGCGACGCCGGCGCCGGTGTCGGTCTCGATGTGGAAGAGGAACGCCGCTTCGCCGCCGCTGGTGCGGATCGAGGTCAGCTCGGTGGTGACCTTCATCGGCTCGATGGTGGCGTAGAACGCCTGGATCGCCTCGCGCCCGACTAGCGGCTCGGAGCCGACCGGGTCCTCGAGGACGCCGTCCTCGGCGTACAGGGCGGCGACCTCGACGGCGGTGCCGTTCGCGACCAGGTCGAGATAGCGACGGACGGTGGCTTCGGCTTGCTCGTTCGTGATGGGCATAGAACATGTTCTACCTCATCGGCGGGCTCTGCTCAGCGTCGTTCCAGGACTGCGATCCTCGCCCTATGCCCTTCGAGATCGACGAGTCAGTTCCTCCCACTGGTGGAGATCAAGACCAGCCTGCTCGCGCCCGCCGCGATCGTTCCCGGGCGCTGAGCCCGGCGCTCAGTCCTCGATTTCCTCGCGCAGTCGCGGTTCGGTGCGGTTCTCCGGACGAATGCCCTGCTTGTCGGCGTAGAACGCCCGGACCAGATCCATGTCCGCGGCGACGTCGCCGCTGGGGTGGAAGGTCGGCCCGATCCCCAGGGTCCGGGTCGGCCCGTCGACGAACCCGAGACTGACCGGCAGGCCGGTCTGCTGCGCGATCCGGTAGAAGCCGGCCTTCCAGTACTCGCCCTTGCCGCGGGTGCCCTCGGCGGCGATCGCGAGCAGGAACGGCTTGTCGCTCTTCGCCTCCTCGAGCAGTGCGCGGATGGTGGCCCCCGGGTTCGCCCGGTCGAGCGGGATGCCGCCGGTGCGCACCAGGATCCAGCCGATCACGCCCTTGAAGTACCGGGCCTCGACCAGCACCTGGGGGCGGGCGCTGTTCGCCCACGCGATCATCAGCATCACCACCCAGTCCCAGGCGGACGTGTGCGGGGCGCCGACGAGGATGCCGCTCTCCGGCACGTCACCGACGAGGCGCCACCTCGTCGTACGGAGCGCGCTGCGGGCGAACGTGCGTCGGACCCTCATCGTTTGTGCCATGCGGTGACGGTAGCGGTCGAGGGGTCAGCGCAGGCGTACGACGGTCCGCCCGACCGAGCGTCGTTCCTCGTGGTCGACCAGCGCCGCGGCGGCCTCGTCGATCCCGACCACCCGTCCGACGTGCGGCCGGATGCTGCCGGCGGCGATCAGGTCTGTCAGGGCCGAGTGCACCTGGTCGCCGGTGTCGCGGGTGAACGGGTTGAAGCCGAACCGCCGCATCCCCGGGTCGACCGACTCCACCCAGGCGCCGAGCACCCCGACGACGGAGAAGTTGCCGATGCTCGCCATCCGCAGCGGTCGGCCGCTCATCCCGTTCTGGTCGTCGTCGGTGAAGCCAACCGGCAGGTAGCGGCCCTCGCGAGCCACGCAGGTCCAGGACTTGCCGACGAACTCCCCGCCGGCGAGGTCGCAGATCACGTCGGCCCCGACGTCTCCGGTCGCCTGCAGGACTGCCTCGGCGAAGTCCTCGGTGGTGTGGTCGATGACCAGATCGGCGCCGAGCTCGCGGCAGAGCTCGGCCTTCTCCGCTGAGCTGACGGTGGCGAAGACCCGGGCGCCGAGGGCGACGCCGAGCTGGATGGCCGCCGTACCGAGGCCGCTGGCGCCGGAGTGCACCAGCAGGGTCTCGCCGACGGTGAGCTTCGCCCGCACCGCGAGCGCCAGGTACGTCGTGTGGAACGGCAGCAGGAAGGCTGCGGCCTCGGTGTCATCGAGGCCCTCGGGGGCTGCGAAGACTCCGGCGGCCGGCGCGGTGGTGTACTCGGCGATCCCGCCGAAGGCGTCCTTGGAGATCGCGACCACGCGCTGGCCGACCCAGTGCGCCGCTCCGTCGCCGGCGGCCTCGACGACCCCGCAGACGTCCATGCCGAGGGTGAACGGGGGCTCCTTCGGCACCGAGACCAAGCCACCGCGGCAGCGCAGGATGTCGTTGAAGTTGAGGGCCGCGGCGGAGACCTTGATCAGCACCTCGCCCGGTCCGGCGACCGGTGCCTCGACGTCGTTGACGCTGAGCACGTCGCGGGGGTTGCCGTGCTGGTTCACCTGCAGCGCTCGCATCTGATCTCCTTCGACCTGTAGACAAGAAACTGAGACTCAGTATCATCTTCTTCACTATGGCTGTCCAGGGTTCAACGGTGAGCGAGCCGGGTCTGCGCGAGCGCAATCGCGCCGCGACCCAGCAGCGGATCGCCGACAGCGCCGCCCGGCTTGCCAGCGAGCAGGGAGTCGCCGCCACCACGGTGGACGAGATCGCGACTGCGGCCGGCATCGGCCGGGCCACGTTCTTCCGGTACTACGACTCCAAAGAGCTCGCCATCGCGACCGGGCTCTCCGGCGCCGGGGCGTACGTCCTGGCCGGGGTGCTGGCCGAGGTCCCGGCTGGGCTCGGCCCGCTGGGCGCGATCCGGGCCGCGCACGCCCGGCTCGGGGAGGACTTCGACGAGCACCGCGAGATGTTCCGCGAGCAGGCCCTGCTCAGCCGCTCCTCGCCGGCGATGCTCGCCTGGACCCTGCACCTGTACGTCGACTGGGAGATCGCCATCGCCGACGCAGTGGCTCCCCGGTTCACCGACCTGCGGGAGAACGACCCGCGGCCGCGGATGCTCGGTGCGCTCGCGATGGCCGCGGCCCGGCTGGCCTGCGACGCCTGGCTCGACGACGACGGTCGCGGCGATCTGCCCGCGATGCTCCAGGAGCACCTGGCCGCCGTACGGATGGACCCCTGACCGACCGAACGAGGAGATCACCATGACCGAGAGCACCACCCAGCGCCGCGACCGGCTCGTCGCGGCGGCGATCGAGGCCGCTGGCTCCGACGACTTCGGTGCCGACACCTGGCGCGAGGGGCTCGACCTCTACCTCGAGGCGCTGGTCGAGAGCGCGCAGCTCAACGAGATCGGGGTCGGGGTGGCCGAGGAGGGCGTCGTCAACGACCTGGCTACCCGGCTCAAGCTCGAGGCCTGGCGCAAGGAGCACCCCGAGGTGGCCGAGCAGGAGATCCGCCGCCCGATCATCATCGTCGGCCAGCCGCGCACCGGGACCACGATCCTGCTCGACCTGATGGCCCAGGACCCGGACAACCGGGCGCCGCTGAGCTGGGAGGTCGAGCGGCCGGTGCCCGCACCGCAAACCGCGACCTACGCCACCGACCCCCGGATCGCCGAGGCGCAGGCCCAGTTCGACCTCGTCGACTCCTTCATCCCGGGCTTCGCGTCCTTCCACGAGCTCGGCGCCGAGCTCGCGCAGGAGGACGTCCGGATCTTCACCGGCGACTTCAAGTCGATGCAGCACTCGCTCCAGTTCGAGGTGCCGGCGTACAACCGCTGGCTGCTCCGCGAGGCCGACATCGGGGAGGCGTACGCGTACCACCGCAAGTTCCTCCAGCACCTGCAGTCCGAGCACCACGGCGAGCGCTGGCTGCTGAAGTCGCCGGCTCACCTCTGGTCGCTGCCGGCGCTGATCGCGGAGTACCCCGACGCGATCGTCATCCAGAACCACCGCGACCCGCTCAAGGTGATCGCCTCGCTCAGCGCGCTGGGCGCCAGCCTTCGGGAGATGACCACTGACCACTTCGAGGTCACCCGGTTGGCGGCCCAGTACAGCGAGGACATCGTGCTCGGTCTCGACCGGGCGCTGGAGGCCCGCCGTGACGGGATCTTCGCTCCGGGCCAGGTCATCGACATCCGCTACCAGGACATCCGGCACGACCTGATCGCCGCGGTCGGTCGGATCTACGACCAGATCGGGCTCGAGCTCACTGCCGAGACCGAGGCGCGGATGCGGGCCCACCTGGTCGCGCACCCCGGCGACCAGAGTGGCAGCCTGAAGCGGTACTCCTTCGCCGAGACCGGCCTGGTCGAGGCAGAGCTCCGCGAGCGGGTCCGGGAGTACCAGGAGTACTTCGACGTGGAGTCGGAGCAGTTGAGCTAGCGGGCGCTCGCCGCCCGCATCGTCAACCCTGAGCGGCGGCAACGCCGCAGTGCCCGGGCTCGCTGGAGGCGTCGTACCAGGGTCGGGTCGTAGGCCAGCGCACCCGGCAGGTCCAGGATCAGGTTGAGCTCGCGGTAGTACCAGACCGGGGAGTTCCCGAAACGCGCGTGGATCTCCTTGCTCTTGCCGCCGGCGTACTTCCACCACTGCCGCTCGAAGTCGAGGATCGATCGCTGGTCTTCGCTGAGCTCGACGTCGTCCATGGCAGGAGGTTGCCACGTCGTCCGGGCCCGTTGGTTTCAGAATTGTGAACAGTTCGTCTGCACAGCGACGGAGGTAGGTCGGTTGGCCGGTCGTTCCTCAGCCGGACGAAGGTCGGGGCCGGGGACATGCCTCCGTCCGGGTGCAGCTCTCGGGAGTACTTTGACCCCATGCGCATCGGTCTCCACCTGGTCAGCTTCGACTTCCCGGGCGGTCCCGCTGCGATCGGCCCGGCCGTCGCCGAGGTCGGGCGCGCGGTCGAGGAGGCCGGCTTCGACAACCTCTCGGTGATGGACCACTTCCTCCAGCTGGAGTTCATGGGGCCGCCGACGAGCAACATGATCGAGGGATACACGACCCTCGGGTTCCTGGCCGCTCACACCACCACCGTCGAGCTCCAGCTGCTCGTCACCGGGATCACCTACCGGCACCCCGGGGTGCTTGCGAAGGTGGTCTCGACCCTCGACGTCCTCTCCGGCGGGCGGGCGGTGCTGGGTCTTGGGGCGGCCTGGTACGAGGGCGAGCACCGAGCCCTAGGAATCCCGTTCCCGCCGTTGGCCGAGCGCTTCGAGCGGCTCGAGGAGACCCTGCAGGTCGTCCGGCAGATGTGGTCGCCCGACGACGGGCCCTACCTCGGCGCCCACTACCAGCTCGGCGCGACGGTCTGTTCGCCGCAGCCGGTGCGCCCGGTCCCGATCATGATCGGCGGGTCGGGGGAGCGGAAGACGCTCCGGCTGGTCGCCCAGTACGCCGACGCCTGCAACCTGTTCACCAACGGCGGCGAGGGGCCGGCTGCGGTGGCCGCGAAGCTCGACGTGCTGCGCGGGCACTGCGACGCCGTCGGTCGTGACTACGACGCGATCGCCAAGACGATCCTCTGGACCGGGGACTGCGAGGCCGATGGCTTCCTGGAGCAGATGGCGCCGTACGCCGACCTCGGCGTCACCGAGGTGCACGTGATGCACCTCGGTGACCGGCCGGTGGGTCTGGTCGAGGCGCTCGCACCGCAGGTCGCGGCGCTGCACGCCCTCTGAGGGCGATCCGTCGCGGCCCGCTGGGGGTCGAGGGCGTTCAGAGCTGGGCCAGCTCCCGCTTCAGCACCTTGCCGGTCGGGTTCCGGGGCAGCTCGTCGAGGAAGAGGACGTCGCGCGGGGACTTGTAGCGGGCCAGGTTCTCCTTGACGAACTCCTGCACGGTGGCCGCGTCCAGGGTCTCGCCGGGCACCACCACGATGAAGGCGCGCAGCCGCTGGCCGAAGTCCTCGTCGTCTGCGCCGAGCACCGCAGCGTCGCGGATCGCCGGATGCGTGACGAGCAGCTCTTCGACCTCTCGGGGGAAGACGTTCTCGCCGCCCGAGACGATCATCTCGTCGTCCCGGCCGTCGATGTAGAGCCGGCCCTGAGCGTCGAAGTGGCCGACGTCGCCGGTCGACATCCGCCCGTCGACGACGTCCTTGCCGCCGCCGCCGGTGTACCCCTCGAAGGGCGAGGTGGTGCCGACGAAGATCCGGCCGGTCTTGCCCAGGGGCAGCTCCTGCCCCCGGTCGTCGAGGATCTTGATCGAGACCCCGAGAGTCGGGCGGCCGACCGAGGTCGGCGCCTCCCGGACGTCGGCCGGGGTGGCGATGGTGGCGACCGAGACCTCGGTGGAGCCGTAGAGGTTGTAGATCACGTCACCGATCAGCTCGGAGACCTGCGCCGAGACGGCGGCCGGCAGCTGGGAGCCGGCGGTGAAGGCGCACTTCAGCGAGCTGGTGTCGTAGGTGTTGATCACCTCCGGGCCGAGCGCGACCATGCGCTGCAGCATCACCGGGACGACGCAGATCGTCGAGGCCTTGTGCTGGTCGATGTCGGCGAGCATCTGCTTCGGGTCGAACTTGGTCCGCAGCACCAGCTTGTTACCGACCGAGATCGCCAGCAGGGCCAGCAACAGCCCGGTGCCGTGGAAGAGCGGCGGGCCCATCACGGTGGCTTCGCCGGACTTCATAGGCATCCGGTCCAGCACGCCGCCGGGGATCGCGAAGCCCTTCGGGTCGGCCCGCGGCGCGCCCTTCGGCGTACCGGTGGTGCCGCTGGTGAGCAGCACGATCCGTCCCGGCTTGGCCGGCGCCGCGGGCAGGTCCGGCGAGCCGGTGGCGATCAGCTGGTCCAGCTCGTCGGTCTGCTGGGAGATGTCGACCACGAACCTCCCGTACGTCGGGTCCACGTCCTTCACGACGTCGGCGAAGTCGGCGTCGTGGATCAGCAGGTCGACGCCCTCGCGCTCGCAGACCTCGGTCGCCTGGCGGGCCGAGAACGAAGTGTTCAGCCAGAGGCTGCGCAGCCCTGCTCGGGACGCGGCGAAGCCGACGACCAGGGGAGTGCGGTGGTTCTTGCACAGCATCGCGACGCCGTCGCCCGGCTTCAGGCCCTTGGCGAGCAGGGCGCTCGCGAGGCGGTTGATCAACTCGTCGAACTCCGCGTAGGTGATCTCGCCGCGCTCGTCGGCGATCGCCGGAGCGTCCGGGGTTCGGATGGCCGCCAGGTGGACGGCCGCGCCGAACGGGCCGAAGTTGCGGAGCGTCTTGAGGATCTCCACGGTCTTCGCCGGCGAGGAACCGCCGACTGCGCCCGCCTTGTAAAGCGCAAGCAGGGCTCGGGCTTCGACCCCGGCACGGTTCAGGACTTCGGCGGGCTTCGGCATGGATCTCCTTGGGAGGTGGGTGCTGTCGGTCGAGACGAGTCAGGACTTCGGTTCGTCGAGCAACGTACTCGCGTCGAGCTCGCCGAGCAGTATGCCCAGGGTCCGACGCCAGCGGCGCAGCGACACGACTCGGTCGCCGAGGTCCTGGGTCAACATGCTCATCATGCTCAGTCCGGTCAGTACGTCAATGGTGAACTCCACCACGGTCGGCACCCGCGGGTCGTCGGCGTACGCCGGCCCGAGCACCGCGGCGGTGCCGACGTGGATCGCTCGGAAGAGCCGGTCCTCCTCGACGAGGAGGACCGCCCTAAGGTCCGGATCGGTCCGGGCGGCCACCCAGAGCTCGAGCGCGGTGTAGAACTCCGGGCTGCTCAGGTCGCGCCAGGCGAGGTCGATCACGGCCTGGAGTCGGTCCCCGTCGCCGATCCGGTCGGCCTCCTCGCGGAACGCCGCCATTCGCTGCTCGACCAGGTGCACGGTGGCGGCCACCATCAGGTCGGCGCGGGTGGGGAAGTGGTGCAGCAGGGTCCCGCGGGCCAGGCCGGCGGCGTCCTGAATGCGGGCGATCGTGGTCTCGGCGTACCCGTGTTCGAGCAGGCAGGCCGAGGCGGCGTCGAGGAGCCGCGCCCGGGTGGCGGCGCTGCGCTCCTCCTGGGTTCGACGGATCTTGACCTCGCTCACGACAGATACAGTACGTTTGGACTGTTTCTAATGCCAGCACCGTGCTAATCCAGCACCGTCTTTGACCAGCACCGGATGAGGTACGTCGTGGACATCAACGAGATCCGCAAGCAAGCCCGTCGGCAGGCCCGTGCGGCCCGGGCGATGGCCAAGCTGGCCGCCGACAACCCCGGGATGGTCAAGGACCTGGTCACCGGTCTGTTGCCCGGTCTGTTCCCCGGTCTGTTCCCCGGGCTGCTCCCCGGGCTGCTGCCCGGCGGGGACCCGCCGCCGGCAGTCGAGGCGGACGACGATCACGTCATCTCGGACGTCATCGCCGGCCACGACCGGGTCGTCTCCGGGAGCGCCCATTCTGACGTCGCGCCCGCGCAGGTACGCCGTTTCGTCGACGACCTCTCGCTGCTGCCGCAGTGGCTGACCCTGCACGCCGGATGGCGCGGCGAGGCGCCGGCCACGGCGTACGTCGGCGCCACCTTCGAGCAGCAGCTGAAGATCATGGGCATCCCCGCGCAGGTCGCCTGGACGGTCGCGCAGGCCGACCAGGACGCTGTGATCATCGACGGCGTCGGACCGATGGGGCTCGGTCTCGGTCTCTGCTTCAGCGTCCGCCCGACGCCGACCGGGTCCCGGATCCGGGTCGACGCCGGGATGAGCGGCGACCCGATCAAGGGCCCCCTCGGCGGCTCGGTGGCCCGCAGCGTCCTGGAGGCGATGGAGGCCTCGCTGGCGAACCTGGTCGGCAGCCTGGCCGACGGGGTCGAGGGCGCCGAGGGCGGCGCCACCCCGGTGCTCCACCACGCGTCGGGACGCCGCCTCGACCCGCGCACCCCGGTCATCGTCGGGGTCGGGCAGGTCGTCCAGCGGGAGCCTCGGGCGCCCTACGCGGAACCTGCCGAGCTCGCCGCGCAGGCCCTGCGCAACGCCGCCGCGGACGCCGGCGTTCCGGACCTGGCCGCCAGCGCCGATGCCGTGTACGGCGTCGCCACCGCCTCCTGGCTCTACAAGGACCAGGCCGCCGTGGTGGCCGCCAAGCTCGGCGCCAACCCGTCCGAGACCCTGCAGACCGCCCGCTTCGGCGGCGACGGTGGCCAGTTGGCGATCAATGCTGCCGGCCAGGCCGTCGCCTCCGCCTCCGCGTCGGTGGTCCTCGTCTTCGGTGCCGAAGCCGGTGCGTCCCTGGCCGCGGCCCAGAAGCTCGGTGAGACCCCGGCCTGGACCGAGCAGGACCCCACCGTGCGGCCCACCCGGGTGCTCGGGTCGGACCGAGAGGCGAACACCGAGCTCGAGGGCCAGGTCGGCCTCGGCGCCCCGGTCTACAACTACGCGCTGATGGAGTCGGCCCTGCGCGCCCGGTCCGGAGAAAGCCCCGCCGAGCACACCCGCACGATCACCGAGCTCTGGTCTGGCTTGTCGGCGATCGCCGCGACCAACGAGTACGCCTGGCAGCCGCAAGCGTTCACGGCCACCGAGCTCGCGACCGTCACCCCCGAGAACCGGATGGTGACCACGCCGTACCCGAAGCTGCTCTGCGCCAACCTGCAGGTCGACCTCGCCAGCGGGCTGATCGTGACCAGCGTGGCCGCCGCCGAGGCGGCCGGCGTCCCGCAGGACAAGTGGGTCTTCCTGCACGCCGGGGCGGCGGCGTACGACGACTGGTTCGTCTCCGAGCGCGGCGAGCTGGACGCCTCCCCGGCGATCCACACCATCGGCGAGGCCGCGCTCGCCCACGCCGGTCTCGGCATCGACGAGATCGCGCACGTCGATCTGTACGCCTGCTTCCCGGCAGCGGTGCAGATCGGCGCCCGCGAGCTCGGACTGCCGATCAACGACCCGGACCGACCGCTCTCGGTCACCGGTGGCCTCACCTTCGCCGGGGGACCCGGGAACAACTACGGCGGACACGCGGTCGCCACCCTGGTGCAGCGGCTCCGCGAGGACCCCACGTCGTACGGGCTGTCGACCTCACTCGGGTGGTACGTCACCAAGCACGCCCTCGGCATCTACTCCGCCCAGCCGCCGGCCCGGCTTTTCGAGGCGCTGAACCCGGTGGTCACGCCGCGGCCGACCCGACCGGTGCTGGTCTGGGCGGCCGGAGAAGCCGTCGTCGAGACCTGTACGACCCAGTACGGCCGCGGCGGCGAGCCGGAGGGGGTCATTCTCACCGCGGTCACCGCCGACGGGTCTCGAGCTCTGGCCCGGACCAACCAGCCCGACGTGGTGGCGGCGTTCACCGAAGGCGACGCACTCGGCTGGAGGGTCGCCCTGGACGGCAACGCCGTCACGGTGGTCTCGACCGAGCGTGCCCCGGTCCCGGCCCCGCCGGAGATGACCGTCCTGGTCGAGGACCGCGGACCGATCCGGATCATCACCATCAACCGGCCGCACGCCCGGAACGCGATCGACCTCGCCACCGCCGAGCTGATGGAGCGGGTCGTCGACGACTTCGAGGCCGACCCGTCGGTCCGGGTCGCGGTGATCACCGGAGCGGGAGGCACCTTCTGCGCCGGGATGGACCTCAAGGCCGCGGCCACCGGCCAGTTCCCGCTCACCGAGCGCCGCGGGCCGCTCGGCATCACCGGCGCCCCGATCGCCAAGCCGGTGGTCGCCGCCGTCGAGGGCCACGCACTCGCCGGCGGCTTCGAGATCGCCTTGGTCGCCGACCTGATCGTCGCGTCGACCAGCTCGCAATTCGGCATCCCCGAGCCCAAGCGCGGCCTGGCCGCTGCTGCCGGCGGGGTGCTCCGGTTGACCCAGCGGCTGCCCCGGAACATCGCAATGGAGCTGGCGTTGACCGGCGACCCGATGCCCGCGACCCGATTGGCCGAGCTGGGTCTGGTCAACGTGCTGGCTGAGCCCGGAGCAGTGCTGGACGCCGCGCTCGAGCTCGCTGGCCGGATCGCGGTGAACGCGCCGATCTCGGTCGAGGTCAGCAAGGAGATCGTCGCCGCGTCACCGGACTGGACGCTGGCGGAGGGGTTCGACCGGCAGACCGAGCTGGCCAGCCGGGCGATCCTCTCCGACGACGCCGGCGAGGGCGTCCGGGCGTTCGCCGAGAAGCGGGAGCCGGTCTGGCAGGGCAGATGAGCTTCGTCGCGTGATGAGTGGCGGTCTCGGGGGTCTTCTCCGTGACCCTGCTCGAAAGCGAGGAAGCCGTGAGAACTCGCACCGGACGCCACCGGCTCGCTGTCCTGGCCGTGTACCTGCTCCTGGTGATCGCGACCCTGGTCCTGTTGGGCACCCGGTTCGTCCCTGCGCACGAGCTGTCCTTCCCGACCGGCACCTCGGGGGCGAGCGCCGATGCCGAGGGGTACTGAGACACCCCTCGACGGCGACGCCGTTCGGCTGCTTGACTCACCGGCATGGCGGAGATTCCGGATGCACTATGGGGACGGTCCGACGGCCTGATGGCCCGGGCGGCGACCGCGTTCGCCTCGACGAAGGCGGGTTCCTGGACGGTCCGCACTCTGATGCCGCTCGACCGTCGAGTGATGTTGCGGACCGAGGGGCGACGGACGTTGCTGGGTCCGATCGGCGCCCCGACGCTGCTGCTGGAGACCACGGGTCGGAAGTCCGGGCTCCCCCGGTTGAGTCCGTTGCTCTTCGCCCGGGACGGCGAGCTGGGGTCGGGCTCCTCGGTGATCGTGGTCGGATCGAACTTCGGCCAGGAGCACCACCCGGCGTGGACCGGCAACCTGATCGCCCGGCCGGCCGCCACCCTGATCGTCGGCGGAGTCCGGGTCCCGGTGGTCGCCGAACTGCTGTCCGGCGACGAGGCCGAGGCGGCGTACCAGAAGATGGTGGCGGTAACGAAGGTCTACGCCGCCTACCGCGGTCGGACCGACCGGGAGATCCGGGTCTTCCGGCTCACGCCGACCGACTGACCGACGTGACGACGGTCTCACCTTAGGTAAGGCACCCCTAATGAAATGCTAGCCTGGGGGCATGGGTAAGGCGCTCAAGCTTCCGAAGACGACGTGCTGCGTCTCGACATCGCGGTGCGACCGGTGTCCGATCCGGATGCTGAAGGAGGGCTCGCTCCCTTCGGGATACGGTGTGCACCGGCGATCGCTCGTCCGCGTGGACGAGAACGGCCGGCCCCTGAGCAAGAAGGCAGCGAAGAAGGCTGCCCAGGAGATCGCTCGGCAGCGCGGGGTCAAGGCCAGCAAGAAGATCAAGAAGGCCGAGCTGGTCGCCGTGATGCGCAAGCAGAAGAAGTCGGGCCGGAAGGCCGCCTGACCCCGAACCCGGAGGACCCGCCGTGACCGCACCCCGTTTCGCCGCTCAGCTCAACGAGCAGATCGGGAGGGAGTTCACCGCGCACCACCAGTACATCGCCGTAGCGATCCACTACGACAACCTGACGATGCCGCAGATGGCGGGACTCTTCTACGCTCAGGCGATCGAGGAGCGCGACCACGCGATGATGATGGTGCAGTTCCTGCTGGACACCGACTGTGAGGTCAACATCCCCGGTGTCGAAGCGCCGGTGACCACCTTCGACGACGTGGTCACCCCGATCGAGCTCGCGCTCGCCCAGGAGAAGCGGGTCACCGAGCAGATCTTCGCGCTGACCCGGACCGCCCGCGAGGAGAGCGACTTCGCCGCCGAGCAGTTCATGCAGTGGTTCATCAAGGAGCAGGTCGAGGAGGTCTCGACCATGAACGACCTGCTCACCGTGGTGACCCGGGCCAAGGGCGACATCGAGGCCATCGAGGAGTATGTCCGCCGCGAGCAGGGCGCTGCCGGCGCGGACCCGACGGCACCCCCGATCGCCGGCGCCTGACGTTGAAACCGGCCTCCTGGTCGGTCGAAACCGGCCTCCTGGTCGGTTGAATCAGTGGTGGTGGCCGAACACCTCGCGGTGCACCCGCTCTGACTCGCTCGCGTCCAGCCAGGTGAGCCCGTACGTCGTACCGGCGACGAGGTAGGTGCCGGCGGCCCACTGTGCGACCTGGCCGTCGATGTCCGCAGACAGAACCCGCTCGATGGCGAGGCTCCCGTCGAGGAAGACGTGCACCTCCGCGAACTCCACGGGCCTCGCCCAGCGGCGCCACCAGAGCCGCCCGCCGAGCTGCTCGGCAAGGAAGTCGGTGTGCACGAGCAGGTGGCCGGCCGGTTCGCCGTACCGGGTCGCGACCGCCGCCCGCCCGCGGTACGGCTCTAGGCGCGGATCGGTCGGGGCGTACTCGAACGACGGGCTCCAAGGCATGGCCCCGAGCGTAGGGCAGTCCTAGATCCAGTGCCGGAACCAGATCCGCTGCACCCACTCGGCCTGGGTGAGCAAGCCGCTGGTGTACACCGGCCAGAACCACGCGAAGTTCACGATCACCGCGATCACGACGGCGCCGGCCCCGATGGCGCCGTTGCGCCAGCGTCGGCTCCCCGGGGCTGCCCGACCGAGGATCTCGCCGAGCAGCAGCACCGCACCGAGGATCAGGAACGGCTCGATCACGATGGCGTAGTAACTGAAGATCGGCCGGTCGTCGTAGCGAAGCCAGGGCAGCCAGGTCGCCGCGATGCCGACCGTAACCAGGCCGTACCGCCAGTCCCGCCGGCCGACCCAGACGACCGCGGACCAGATCGTGGCGATGGTGCCGAACCACCAGAGCGCCGGGGTGCCGAGCAGGATCGTTTCGCGCAGGCAGGTGCTCCCAGGAGCGGCGTCACAGCCCTGGGCGCCGATCGCGATTCCGTTCTGCGCGTCCACGCTGACCGGTTTGTTGAGGATCAGCCAGCCCAGCGGGTTCGACTGGTAGGCGTGCGTGGAGTCGTCGAGGAAGTTCGTGTGGAACGAGTAGATGTCGTGGTGGTAGTGCCAAAGCGAACGCAACGACTGCCAGAGCTCGGGGAAGAACCCGCGCGCGTCAGTCTCCAGGTAGGAGCCCCAGTACGGCCCGTACTGGGTGTCAGAGAGGTACTGCTCGTAGACGCCCGCGTGCAGAAGCCACCCGGTCCAGGTGATCACGTAGACGAGCACCGGGAGTAGGACCAGGTAAGCGACCCCGGGGAGCGCATCCGTCACGATCGACTTCGTGATCGGCCAGCGGACCCCGAACGACCTGCGAGCGCCCGCGCACCAGAACCAGTACAGCAGGCCGAACGCGGCCATCGGGAAGAGCGCGGACCACTTCGTCCCGATCGCGAGACCCCACCAGACGCCTGAGGCCAGCAGCCACGGTCGCCACAACACCCGCGGTCCCCAGGCGGCGAAGGTCGCGCGCGTGGCGTCGTCGGGATCATCGGCCAGGGTCGCGAGCCGCGACCGGAACCAGTCCCGGTCGGCAACCAGGCAGCTGACCGCGCAGAGCACGAAGAACGCGACGAAGATGTCCAGCAGCGCCAGCCGGGAGAGCACGAACTGGAGGCCGTCGAAGCACATCAGCACCCCGGCGACCAGGCCGAGCATCGTCGAGCCGGTGACCCGGCGGGTTAGGCGAATCATCACGAAGACCATCAGCGCGCCGACCAACGCGGGCGCCAGCCGCCACCCGTACGGCGTCATCCCGCCGATCAGCTCGCCCAGCCCGATCAGCCACTTGCCGACCTCGGGGTGCACGATCATGCTCGGGCCGTCGGTCCACAGGCCGGTGGTGGTCCCGCTCAGGATCTGGGCGTCCGCGTCCTTGACGTAGCCGGTGACGTAGCCGTTGTGCACCAGCGACCAGGCGTCTTTGGCGTAGTACGTCTCGTCGAAGAGGAACGACTTCGGGAAGTCGAGGTTCCACAGCCGTAGGAACGCGGCCAGGAACGTGACGCCGGCGGTCGCGGCCCAGGAGATGACCGGGTCGCGGTCGATCGCGCGGGGCTGGGCGCGCTCTGCGGCGGTGGGGACGCGGCTGCCGCTGGCGGTCCGGGACAAGGTCGCCACCGAGTTCGCGTCAGGACCAGCCACGGCGCCCACCCTACGAGGTCCCCGGTTCCCGGCTGACATGATCGGGCTCATGAGTGCGCCCCAGTCCGATCTCCGCGGCGTCCTGGTGCTCGCCGGGTCCCCGATCGGCCGCGTCGAGGACGCCTCACCGCGGCTGGCGCGCGAGCTCGCTGAGGCCGACGTCATCGCCGCCGAGGACACCCGGCGGCTCAGGCGACTGACCGCCGACCTCGGCATCGAACCGGTCGGCAGGGTGATCTCGTACTTCGAGGGCAACGAGCAGGGGAGGACGCCGCAACTGCTCGAGTTGCTCGAGGCCGGGAGCCGGGTGGTGCTGGTGACCGATGCCGGGATGCCGAGCGTCTCGGACCCCGGCTACCGACTGGTCGCCGCGGCCGTGGCGGCCGGGATCGAGGTCACCTCGGTGCCGGGACCGTCGGCGGTGCTCACCGCGCTTGCGGTCAGCGGACTCCCCGTCGACCGGTTCTGCTTCGAGGGCTTCCTGCCGCGCAAGGCGGGTGACCGAGCCCGCCGGCTCGCCGACCTGGCCGAGGAGCAGCGGACGCTGGTCTTCTTCGAGGCCCCGCACCGGACCGAGGCTGCGCTGACCGCGATGGCGACGGCTTTCGGCGACGATCGACCGGCGGCGGTCTGCCGCGAGCTGACCAAGACCCACGAGGAGGTACGCCGAGACGGCCTGGCCGCGCTGGCGGCGTGGGCTGCCGACGGCATCCGCGGCGAGGTGACGATCGTGGTCTCCGGCGCACCGGCGAGCGGTCCAGTCGACGACCCGGCGACGCTGGTCGCTTGGGTCGCCGACCAGGAAGCCCGCGGGGTGCCTCGCAAGGACGCGATCGCGGACGTGGCCCGGCGGGCCGGCGTACCGAAGCGCGAGGTCTACGACCTGGTCCACAAGGCGCCGAAGGGCGGATCGTGAGCCGCTCCGCTGCCCGGGCCGGCGAGCGTCCGCCCGCTCCCGAGCCGCTTCCGCACCCGGTGGTCGACAACCACTGCCACCTCGACATTGCCGCGCACGACGGCCCCGGCGAGCCGGTGCCGGTGGTCGAAGCGCTCGCGCGGTCGGCCGCGGTCGGCGTACCGCGGATCGTGCAGATCGGCTGCAACCTGTCGGGCGCCCGGTGGGCCGTGGAGACGGCCCGCGAGTACGACGCCATCGTCGCGGGCGTGGCGTTACACCCCAACGAGGCGCCGCGCCTCGACGCCGCCGGCCTGCTCGACGAGGCGCTCGCCGAGGTCGCGGAGCTCGCGACCGACCCGGCGGTGCGCGCGGTGGGGGAGACCGGCCTCGACCACTTCCGGACGCCGCCCGAGGGCCGTGCAGCGCAGGTGCGCTCTTTCCGCCGGCACATCGAGCTTGCCCACGAGCACGACAAGACCCTCGTCATCCACGACCGGGACAGCCATGCCGAGGTGCTGGCAGTGATCGACGAGGTCGGCGCTCCGGCGCGCTGGGTGATGCACTGCTTCTCCGGCGATGCCGCGTTCGCCGAGCAGTGCCTGGAGCGGGGGGCCTACCTGTCCTTCGCGGGCACGGTGACGTTCAAGAACGCCGAGCCGCTGCGCGAGGCGCTGCGGCACGCTCCGCAGGACCGGATCCTGGTCGAGACCGACGCGCCGTACCTGACGCCGGTGCCGTGGCGGGGGCGGCCGAACGCGTCGTACCTGGTGCCCACGACGGTCCGGGCAATGGCGGCGCTGCGCCACGAAGACCTGGCCGAGGTTTGCAAGGCTCTGGAGGCGAACACGTTCCGAGCGTTCGGCGGTGCTTGGTGACCTGGGTCACAAAAAGGACAGGACGTACGTGACCTGGCCCACCCGGCCCGCTCAGACGGGTGCTAGCGGTTTGCTAACTGACTGCTAGCAATGACAGGGTTGGTAAGTACCAGCCGGTAGTGGGAACCAGTACAACCCGGACATCGCCACCGAAAGCGACTGCTAACACAGTCGTGGGATGTCCTCCCGCGGACCGGAGAGCACGAACATCGGAGAACCGTGAGCGCGACCCTTTCGCACATCGTCAGCAGGCAGTTCCTTCACAGCCGGGCCTGGCTCATCGGCCTCGTCGGCACCATCGCGGTCACCCTGGCGGTGACCACCGTCGGCTATGCAGCGGCCTCTACCGAGGTAACGCTTTCGGTCGACGGAACCGAGCACACCGTGCGCACCTTCGGCGACGACGTCGCCGACGTGCTCGCCGGTGAAGGCATCGAACTCAGCAAGCGGGACGTCGTCGTCCCCTCCCTCGACTCCGCCGTCGACGACGGCAGCGCGATCACCGTCCGCTTCGGTCGGCCGCTCAAGGTCAACCGCGACGGGGTCACCAAGACGTACTGGACCACCGCGACCCGGGTCGAGACCGCGCTCGACGCGCTCGGCATTCGGGTCTCCGACAACGCGGTCCTCTCCGCGAGCCGTAGTGCGCAGATCGATCGCGAGGGAATGGTCCTCGCGATCACCACGCCGAAGACCATTCGGGTCAAGATCGGCGCCGCGCACTCCCTGAAGATGCGGGTCGCTGCGCCCACCGTGCGCGCCCTGCTGAAGAAGATGGACGTCAAGCTCGACGGCGACGACACCGTCAGCCCCAAGCTGGACACTCCCCTCGACGGCGGCGAGAAGATCGTCGTGACCCGGGTGAAGGTCGCCGAGAAGTTCGTGCCGCGCGAGACTGTCGCGGCCGGCGAGACCACCCAGCCCGACGCCACCATGTACCGGGGTGAGCGCAAGACGATCAAGGCCGGCAAGTCCGGCGTGCGCAGCGTCACCTACAAGCTCACTTTCCACAACGGTGAGGTCGTCCGTCGCGCCGTACAGAGCCAGAAGGTCATCACGGCGCCGGTCCCGGCCGTGGTCAAGGTCGGCACCAAGAGCCGTCCGACCGGCAGCGTCTGGGACATCATCGCGAACTGCGAGTCCGGCGGTAACTGGTACATCAACACCGGCAACGGCTACTACGGCGGTCTCCAGTTCAGCCTGAGCACCTGGCGTGCGTACGGCGGCTCGGGCTACCCGCACGAGAACAGCCGGGAAGCGCAGATCGCTGTGGCCGAGCGCATGGTCGCCGCGAACGGCGGCAGCTACGGAGCCTGGCCGCACTGCGGCGACCTCGTCAGCTGACCCGTCGCGAAAATGTGAGTAACGAACGCCGACCCGTCGTGAAAGTGCAGAACACCAGCACTTTCACGACGGGTCGGCGTCGTTCTTGCGCACGTTCACGACGGGTCGGCGGACGCCGTACCCTTCTCGACGTGACCGATCGCGCCGCAGTCCCGCCGACGTTGCTGGGGGCGGCGGAGATCCGCACCCTGGCGGCCGGCCTCGACCTGCGGCCGACCAAGCAGAAGGGCCAGAACTTCGTCATCGACGGGAACACCGTCCGCAAGATCGTCGCGGAGTCCGGGATCACCGGAGATGACGTCGTCGTCGAGGTAGGCCCGGGCCTGGGCTCGTTGACACTGGCGCTGCTGGCCGTGGCCAAGCGGGTGGTCGCCCTCGAGATCGATCCGCTGCTCGCCGGTGCGCTGCCCGCGACCATCGCGCTGCACGCCCCCGACCAGGTCGACGCCTTCGAGGTCGTCCTTGCCGATGCGCTGCGGGTCACCGAGGTGCCCGGCCCAGCGCCGACCGCCCTGGTCGCGAACCTGCCGTACAACGTCTCGGTCCCGGTGCTCCTGCACCTGCTCGCCCTGCTCCCGTCGCTCGAGCGCGGCCTGGTGATGGTTCAGGCGGAGGTCGCCGATCGGCTCGCCGCCGGCCCCGGCTCCAAGACGTACGGCGTCCCGTCGGTCAAGGCCGCCTGGTACGCCGACGTACGCCGTGCCGGTGCGATCGGTCGCAACGTCTTCTGGCCGGCCCCGAACGTGGACAGCGGCCTGGTCGCCTGGACCCGGCGCGAGCCGCCGGCCACCACCGCGACCCGGGAGCAGGTCTTCGCGGTCATCGATGCGGCCTTCGCCCACCGCCGCAAGGCGCTGCGGCCCTCGCTGCGCGACCTCGCCGGCTCGGCGGAGGAAGCCGAGGCGGTGCTGGCGCGCGCCGGGATCGACCCGATGACCCGCGGTGAGCAGCTCCGCATCGACGACTTCGTCCGCATCGCCGAGGCTCTCCGGGAGCGCCCGTGACCTCGGTGACCGTGCGCGCCCCCGCGAAGATCAACCTGCTCCTCGGCGTCGGTCCGGTCCGGGAGGACGGCTACCACTCGCTCGACACCGTTTACCAGGCGATCAGCCTGTACGACGACGTCACCGTCTCTTCGGCCGGCGTCTGGTCGGTCAACGTGGTGCCGATCGGAGACGTCGACGTCTCCGAGGTCCCGCTCGATGAGAGCAACATCGCGATCCGGGCCGGGCGGGCCCTGGCCGAGCACCACGGGATCGGCCGCTGCGCCACCATCGGGATCAGCAAAGGCATCCCGGTCGCCGGCGGAATGGCCGGCGGCAGCGCCGACGCGGCCGCGACCCTGGTGGCCCTGGACCGGCTCTGGGATCTGCAGACCTCCGACGACGACCTGCTCGCGATCGCCGCCGAGATCGGCAGCGACGTCCCGTTCGCGCTGATCGGCGGTACGGCGCACGGCACCGGCCGCGGCGAGCTGGTCGAGCCGCTCGACGACCCGGGCACCTGGTGGTGGGTCGTCGTCCCGAACGGCACCGGCCTCTCCACACCGACCGTGTTCCGTGCGTTCGACGACCTCGAACCGACCACGCCGGCCAGCGCCGTACCGGTGATTGAAGCGTTGGCCGCCGCTGACCTGGACGCCCTGGTGGCGGCGGTGCACAACGACCTGGCACCTGCCGCGCTCGGTCTGCGCGAGGACCTGCGCGAGATCGAGGCAGACCTGCGCGGGGCCGGGGTGCTGGCGACGCTGCTCTCCGGCTCCGGTCCGACGTACCTGGGCCTGGTCGCGGACCAGGACGCAGCACACGCGATCAAGGAGGCGTTGATCGACGCCGGACATCCCCGGGCGATGGTGGCCGCTGGGCCCGTCGCCGGCACCCATCTGGTGGAGTACGTGTGAAGGACCTTCTGTGAGCAACCTGATCAACCTGGAGAAGGTCTCGAAGTCCTTCGGCGTCCGGATCCTGCTCGACGAGGTCAGCCTCGGCGTGGGCGTCGGCGAGCGGATCGGCATCGTCGGGCGCAACGGCGACGGCAAGACCACCCTGCTCAACCTGATGACCGGGCGCGAGGAGCCCGACACCGGCCGGGTGTCGCGGACCCGCGGTCTGCACCTGGGCTACCTCGACCAGCGCGACCTGCTCGACGACACCCACACCGTCCGCGAGGTGGTCCTCGGCGGCAAGGCCGACCACGAGTGGGCGGCCGATTCGACCACCCGTGAGGTGGTCGAGGTCCTGCTCGATGGGATCGCGCTGGACCGCGAGGTGCACGGGCTCTCCGGCGGCGAGCGCCGGCGGTGCTCGTTGGCGAAGCTGCTCCTGGAGCCCGACGACCTGCTGATCCTCGACGAGCCAACCAACCACCTCGACGTCGAGGCGATCGCCTGGCTCGCCGACCACCTGAAGAACCGCACCTCCGCGCTCGTCGTGGTCACCCACGACCGCTGGTTCCTCGACGAGGTCTGCGAGCAGACCTGGGAGGTACACGACGGCGTCATCGACCTCTACGAGGGTGGGTACGCCGCGTTCGTGCTGGCCAAGAACGAGCGGATGCGGCAGGCCTCGGCGAGCGAGCAGCGCCGGCAGAACCTGATGCGCAAGGAGCTCGCCTGGCTGCGCCGCGGCGCGCCGGCCCGTACGTCGAAGCCGAAGTTCCGCATCGACGCCGCCAACGAACTGATCGCCGACGAGCCACCGCCACGCGACCGGCTCCAGTTGGAGCGGTTCGCGACCCAGCGGCTCGGCAAGGACGTGATCGACCTCGAGCACGTCGACCTGGTTCGCGGTGAGCGCACCCTGCTCAAGGACGCCACCTGGCGGCTCGGCCCGGGGATGAGGGCCGGCATCGTCGGCGTCAACGGCGCCGGCAAGACCTCGGTGCTCTCGTTGGTCTCTGGTGATCTCAAGCCCACCAAGGGCAAGGTCAAGCAGGGCCGTACGGTCGCGCTGCAGCACCTGACCCAGAACGTCACCCCTGAGGACCCGATGGAACGGGTGCTCGGCGCTATCGAGGACATCCGCCGGGTGACGAAGACTCTGGGCGGGGGTGAGGTTTCGGCCTCCTCGATGCTGGAGCGCTTCGGGTTCACTGGCGACCGGTTGACTGCCCGCCTCGGCGATCTCTCCGGCGGTGAGCGGCGCCGCTTCCAGCTGCTCAAGCTGTTGCTCTCCGAGCCGAACGTGCTGCTGCTTGACGAGCCCACCAACGACCTCGACATCGAGACCCTCGCCGTCCTGGAGGACTTCCTCGACGGTTGGCCTGGGACGTTGATCGTGGTCTCGCACGACCGGTACTTCCTGGAGCGGGTCACCGACTCGATCTGGGCGCTGCTCGGCGACGGGACGATCGGGATGCTGCCCGGCGGGGTCGACCAGTACCTGGAGCTGCGCAAGAAGGGTACGGCGGGCGCCGGATCCACGCTGGTCGAGCACGTCGAAACCGAGCCAGGTACGCCGAGCGGGGTTTCGACAGGCTCAACCGGCGAAACCTCGATCCCGAAGGCCAAGATCGGCGGTGCCGAGGAACGCGCGGCCCGCAAGACGATCGCCCGGGTCGAGAAGCAGATCGGCAGGCTGCTGGCACGCGAGGTCGAACTGAACGCCGCCATCGCTGAGGTCGCCGACGACTACGAGGCTATGGGCAAGCTGGCCGAGGAACTGCGCGCCGCCCAGGCCGAGCGGGACGAGCTCGAACTGGAGTGGCTGGAAGCCTCTGCCCTGCTGGAGTGAGCAGGGCTACGGTGGGCTGGTGATCTCGCTCGACCAGGCCCTGACCTTCGGACTCGCCGCCTTCATCATCATCGTGATCCCGGGACCCAGCGTGGTCTTCGTGGTCGGGCGGGCGCTCTCCTATGGGCGCGGGGTCGCGCTGGCCTCGGTCGCCGGCAACACCCTCGGGCTGGTCACGATCGTGGTCCTGGTCGCGCTCGGGCTCGGGGCGATCGTCCAGGAGTCGATCACAGTCTTCCTGGTGCTCAAGCTCGCCGGGGCGGCGTACCTGGTCTGGCTGGGCATCGACGCCGTACGACGCCGCCGCGAGTTCCTGGTCGGCAGCCGGGAAGAGGCGCTCGGCACCCCGATGACGTGGGCCCGGGCGATCCGGCAGGGGTACGTCGTGGGGGCGTCCAACCCGAAGGGCTACATGATGCTGGCCGCGGTGCTGCCGCAATTCGTCGACCGCGCCGCCGGCGACGTCCCGCTCCAGATGCTGCTGCTCGGTCTGCTGGCCACCACGATCGGCCTGCTCTCGGACAGCCTCTGGGCGCTGATCGCCGCGCAGTTGCGCACCTGGTTCACCTCCTCGCCGCGACGCGGCGAGGCCATCGGCGCCCTGGGCGGGGTCTCGATGATCGGCCTCGGGGTCGCGGTTGCCGTGACCGGCAGCCAGCACTAGCGCCCTGAGGTCCCGGCCAGCCGTGCCATCAACACGTGCCGGGTCCGTGCGCCGGTCTTCGCCAGGACGGCCTTCACGTGGTCGTTCACGGTGTGCATGGAGAGGACGAGCCGGCCAGCGATCTCGCGGGTGTCCAGACCCAGGCCGAGCAGGGTGACCACCTCGGTCTCGCGTCCGGAGAGACCGGAGGCGCGGGCGAACAGGTCCAGGCGCTCGGCCGTCGTGGACGGTTCGATCGCGACCGCGATGTCCTCGCCCAGGCGGGAGGCCTTGGCGGTCACCCAGATGGTGCCGCCCAGGTGGATCCGCGACCAGGGCTCACCGACGGCCAGGCCGTGCTCGTCGGCGATCAGGGCGGCGCCCACGTTGTACGCCGCCGCCGGGATCGGCGGCATCGGTTCGTCCGGCGGGAGCAGCTGGAGCAGCGCCGTCGCGGCTCCCTCGGTCTGGTGGCGCACCGTCAGGTCCGGCCCGAGGAGGATCACCGCAGGTCCCACCGGCAGGTCCAGCTCGGCGGGGTCCAGGAATGTCCGGGCCACCGCGGTGCGGAGCCCCCGGGTCAGGTCCGGGACCAGCGCGCTGAGCAGGTCGAGCTCGGCGGCGGTGAACGGGTCCGCGAGCCGCCACAGCTCCAGGTAGGCCCAGACGCCGTACGGGTCGGCGAAGACGACGATCGCGGTGTCGACCACGCCGACGTCGCGCTGGACGTGGAGCCAGAGCAGGGACTCTGCCGGGTCGGTGGTCGCGGTGAGCAACGACGAGGCGGGCTTTCCGGCGAGGGCGTCGACACGGTTCACCGGGGTCAGGTAGCGCCAGCGGATCGTCGCCGGCAGCTCGTCCCACGGCACCATCGGTAGGTCGGCGTGCGGCGCGGTGGCAACCAGGGTGACGGGGTCGGTGAGGGTGAAGACGTGCGCGTCGAAGGGGACCACCGGACGCAGCGTCGCGAGCACGCGCTCCCGCAGTGCCTTCGCAGACAAGTTCGCGCGGCAGGCAGCTTCGACCCGGCGTACCAACTCCTCGGACGACCCCACCCGAACCACCCTAGGGGCGGCCGACCACGTCGAGGAATCCCCAGGATCCGGGATACCGGAGGACCCCGCTCGAGGGCGACGCTGGCGATGTCCGAACCCCGACCCGAGGAGTACGTCATGGTCACCCTGCACATCGAGAACACCGTCCACGACTACGACGCCTGGAAGGGCGTCTTCGACAAGTTCGACCGCTTCCGCGCCGACCACGGGGTCCGGTCCTACCGACTGTCGCGCCGGGTCGACGACCACAACCGGATCACCGTCGACCTGGAGTTCGGCACCGCCGAGGAGGCGATCGCCTTCCGCGGGGCGCTCGAGCAGATCTGGCGGAGCCCGCAGTCCCGTGAGCAGGTGGTCGACCACGGCACGCCGGTTCTCTACGAGTCCCCGGACGAGAAGGTTGTCAGCGCAGCGGCTGCATCAACCGTTTGAGCAGCTCGGCCAGGCTCTTGCGTTCGCTCGTGGAGAGCTCGGTCAGCAGGTCGCTCTCGCTGGCGAGCAGCGTCTCGAACGCGCCGTCGACGGCCTTCTTCCCGGACGAGGTCAGGCCGACCAGTACGCCGCGCCGGTCGTGGGGGTCGGCCTCCCGCTCGACCAGCCCGCGCTCGCTGAGGCGGTCGATCCGGTTGGTCATCGTGCCGCTGGTGACCATGGTCTCCCGCAGCAGCTGACCCGGGCTGAGCTGGTACGGCGCCCCGGCCCGGCGCAGCGCCGCGAGCACGTCGAACTCCCACGGCTCGATCGCGTGCGCGGTGAACGCTTCGCGGCGGGCGAGGTCGAGCAGTCGGGCGAGCCGGCTGACCCGGCTGAACACCTCGACGGGGGCCAGGTCGAGGTCGTCGCGCTCGCGGCGCCACGCGGCGACGAGCGCGTCGACCTCGTCGGACCCGTGCTTCGGCATGGCGACATCTTAGTCACGAAGATTCTTGACGTCGAGAGAACCTGAAGGATGTCGGTGCCGTCATCCAGGATGGCCCCATGATCGATCACTTCGGCATCAACTGCGCTGACCTCAAGGCATCCGCGACCTTCTACGACACCGTCCTCGCGCCGCTCGGCTTCGGCAGGGTGCTCGACTTCGCAAACCCGGAGGGGATCGGCGCCATCGGGTACGGCAGCAAAGGCAAGCCCGACTTCTGGATCAGCGACTTCGGCGTCGACCTCGGGCCGAACCGCGAGATGCACCTGGCCTTCCAGGCTGCGGACGCGGGAGCCGTACGCGCCTTCGTCGACGCGGCGGTCTCGCTCGGTGCCGAGGTGCTGCACGCGCCGCGGCACTTCCCGGAGTACCACGATCACTACTTCGGTGGGTTCGTGCGCGACCCCGACGGCAACAACGTCGAGGCCGTCAGTCACACGGTCGCGCCGGAGTGACCCGACGGGCGACTAGCCCCGGATCCGCAGCGTCGGCTGCGGTTCCAGGCCTGCTAGCCCGTTCCAGGCCAGGTTGACCAGGTTGGCCGCGACGACCTCCTTGGCCGGCTTGCGCGCATCCAGCCACCACTGACCAGTGGCGCCGACCATGCCGACCAGCATCTGGGAGTACATCGGGGCGGCCTTGGCGTCGAAGCCGTGACGCTTGAACTCGTCGACGAGGATGCCTTCGACCCGGGTGGCGATGTCGCCCATGATCGAGACGTACGAGCCGCTCGCCGACCCCAGCGGGCTGTCCCGGACCAGGATCCGGAATCCTTCCGAGGACTCCTCGATGTAGTCCAGCAGCGCGACCGCGGCCTGCTCGAGCAGGACCCGCGGCGAGCCGGACTGGAGGGCGCCGCGCATCATCGTGAGTAGCTGCCGTACCTCGCGGTCGACCACCACGGCGTACAAGCCCTCCTTGCCGCCGAAGTGCTCGTAGACAACCGGCTTTGAGACCTGTGCCCGGGCGGCGATCTCCTCCACCGAGGCGCCGTCGAAGCCCTTCTCGGCGAAGACGGTCCGGGCGATCTCGATCAGCTGCTCGCGCCGCTCGGCAGCCGTCATCCGGCTGCGGGCGGGCTTCTTCGAACGTTCGTCGCGGGGAGGCACCGGATCATCTTGCCCGATCCCGCCTGTCGGGGTCCGCGGCTAGGGTCGGAGCATGGGCGATCTGAAGGCAGAACTGCAGGCGAAGCTCCGGGTCGCCCGCGCCGTACTGCTCGCCAAGCTCGACGGCGTCAGCGAGTACGACGCCCGCCGACCGATCACCGCCAGCGGCACCAACCTGTTGGGACTGGTCAAGCACCTGGTCGGCTGCGAGCACGCCTACCTGGGGGAGGCCTTCGGCCGGATCCCGCCGGACGCGCTGCCCTGGTACGAGGACGGCTCGGTCTGGGACGGCACCGACATGTGGGTTGCTGAGCACGAGACCCGGGAGTACGTCGTCGGGCTCTACGAGCGTGCCTGCGCCCACGGGGACGCGACCATCGAGGCTCTGGACCTGGACGCTCCGGGCTCGGTCCCGCACTGGCCGCAGGAGCGGCGGGCGACCACCCTCGGCGTGCTGCTGATCAGGATGGTCGAGGAGACCGCGCACCACGCCGGGCACGCGGACATCTGCCGCGAGCTGATCGACGGCCGGGGTCAGGCCGACCGGGAGGAGGTGGGCGACGCGGCGTACTGGGACGCGTACGTCGCCCGGATCCAGCAGGCCGCGGACGCCTTCCGGCCCGCTGGCTGAACCAGCTCGCGTTGGCCTGCCTCGAAACCGGCCTCGAAACCTACGCAGCAGGCTGTGCCGTCACCAGTTTCGACCGCACCCGCTCGGCCACCGGCCAGCGCACGTCGTCGACCCAACCGGCCTTCTCCAGCAACCAGATCAGCCGGGCCGAGGTGTCGAGCTGGCCGCGCTGCACGCCGTGCCGGGCGCAGGTCGGGTCGGCGTGGTGCAGGTTGTGCCAGGACTCGCCCATCGACGGGATCGCCAACCACCAGACGTTGGCCGACTTGTCGCGCGAGACGAACGGGCGGTTGCCGAGGGTGTGGCAGATCGAGTTGATCGACCAGGTGACGTGGTGCAGCAGGGCGACGCGGACCAGCGACCCCCAGAAGAACGCGGTCAGCGCGCCCTGCCAGGACCAGGTGATCAGACCGCCGAGGGCGGCCGGGAGCACCATCGAGAGGATCACGAAGGCCCAGAAGTTCTTCGAGATCCGGACCAGGTCGCGGTCCTTGAGCAGGTCCGGGGCGTAGGTGCGCTGCACGGTCTGCTCGGTGTCGAAGAGCCACATCATGTGCGCGTGCCAGAAACCCTTCCAGAGGGCGCGCAGGCTGGTGCCGTACTTCCACGGGCTGTGCGGGTCGCCGTCGCGGTCGGAGAACTTGTGGTGCTTGCGGTGGTCGGCCACCCAGCGGACCAGCGGGCCCTGGACCGCCATCGACCCGGCGACGGCGAGGGCGTTCTTCACGAACCGGTTCGGCTTGAAGGACTTGTGGGTGAAGAGTCGGTGGAACCCGACGGTGATGCCATGGCCGGTGAACCAGTACATCGCCCCCATGATCAGCAGGTCGGTCCAGCCGAGCCAGCCGCCCCAGGCCACCGGTACGGCGGCAATCAGCGCCAGGAACGGGACGGCGATGAAGACGCCCAGGGCGATCTGCTCGGTCAGGGACTGCTCGTCTCCGCCCAGCGTCGCGCGGTGGGTGGTGGGCTCGTCCAGGACGGGGGACGCGGTCATCAGGTACATCCTTTGCGGCAAACGCCCGTACGCGCAGCGCCGTACAGGCTCGTCCCCGCCGGCACGGGGACTCACTTACGAAACCGTAACCTACGCATCCGTAGGTGTGCGAGCGGGGCGACGGATTCGGGACGGTCCCGAGCCCCGTGGCTGGAGGCCGACGGCCCGGCGGCGAGAATGGCTCCATGACGCAGTTCGCACTCTTCCGCGCCGACGGCGACGTGCTGGTTCCCCAGGACATCGCTCGCAGCCTCTGGCGCGAGGACCAGATGCACGGGGTCGCCACCAGCGGTGCTCTGGCCCGGCAGGTCGAGACAGCAGTCCTTGCCGCTGGTCGGGGAGATCTCCGACCGGCCCGTTACACCGTCGACCTCTTCCGCGCCCCGAGCATGGGACCGTGCACGCTCGCCTCGACCGTCGTCCGTGAGGGGTCGCGGCTGATGCTGGTCGAGGCGACCCTCGCTCAGGAAGGAGCGGTGGTGGCCCGGGCGAGCGCACTGTTCCTGAAGGCGACGGAGAACCCGAGCGGTCAGGTCTGGACCCCGGCCGACTCCCCAGCCCCGCCGCCGCTCGAGATCGCCCCGGTCTCCGAGGAGCCGCGGGTGCCGATCTTCTACAGCGACGGCGTCGGCTGGTCGCAGAACTTCGGCGAGCACCAGAACGGTGGCCGCAAGGCCACCTGGCAGACCGCGCTCGGCATCGTGGTCGGGGAGAAGCCGACGCCGTTCCAGGGCCTCGCCGGCGCCGCCGACTCCACCAGCATGGTGGTCAACTGGGGGACCCAGGGCGTGCAGTACATCAACACCGACATCACGCTGGCGATCTCCCGGGTGCCGGTGAGCCAGGAGGTCGGCCTCTCCGCGGTGAGCTGGTACTCCCACGACGGGATCGCCACGGGTACGGCGATCGTCTTCGACCGCGAGGGTCCGATCGGGACCAGCACGGTGACGTCGCTGTCCAACGCACGCCGATCAGTCGACTTCACCCAGCACGACTTCACCGCGGACTCGATCCACAGCGCCTGACGCGTCGGGCATGCTGAGCGCATGGTGAGTGCGCGAGTGCAGAAGTGGTACGAGCGGGGACATGGGGTCGAGATCGGCGGGGACCGGATCTTCGTCGTCCAGCGGACCGGCTCGGGGACGCCGATCGTGATCGTGCACGGATACCCCGGATCGTCCTACGACTTCGCCGGGGTGGTGGACGCGCTGGACCGGTCGGTGCTGCTCCTGGACCTCCTCGGGTACGGTTTCTCCGCCAAGCCGCGCGGTGCTTCCTACTCGCTGTTCGAGCAGGCCGACCTCGTCGAGGCGGTGCTCGCCGACGCCGGCATCACCGAGTGCAGCCTGGTCGGCCACGACATGGGGACGACTGTCGTCGCGGAGTTGCTCGCCCGTCGGAACAGCGGCGTCCTGGGTTTCGCCGTCACGTCGGTGGTCCTGCTCAACGGGTCGATCTTCATCGACCTGGCGCAGCTGACCCGGGGTCAGCGCCTCGGTCTGATGGCCCGGGGTCGAGCGATGCCGGTGTCGTTCCCGACGGCGTTCGTACGCCGAAACCTGCGCGAGAGCGTTGCCCCCGGGACCAACGTGGGTGAGGACGAGCTTGACGACCTGGTCGACCTGATCCGGCTCGAAGGCGGAGACCGCCTGCTCACCCGGCAGATCAGCTATATCCGCGAACGTCGCCAGCACCAGCCGCGCTGGACCGCGGCGTTCGTCGACTTCCCGGGTCGGCTGAGTGCGATCTGGGGCGTTCTCGACCCGATCGCCGTCCCGGCCATGCCCGACCGGCTGGCCGAACTGCGTCCCGGCACCACGGTGGTGCGCCTCGACGGCGTCGGCCACTGGCCGTCGATCGAGGCGCCGGAGCGCGTTGCCGCGGGGATCTCGTCGCTCGCTTGATCGGGCGGCTTCGAACGTCGGCCTCGCTGCCGATAGCCTTGGCCCGCATTCCCCGGTTGGTCTGCCGGCAGGGCCCGCCTGACTTTGAATCAGGACTAGCGACGTAGGTTCGACTCCTACCCGGGGAGCGAACGAGTGGAGAACCGAGCTTGCTCGTGTTCTTCCGAGAGAGCGAACCCGGGCTGAGGGGCGCAGTGACGATCACCCGGGGAGCCAACGAGTGGAGAGCTGAACTCGCCGACTCCTCGGAGGCTAGCTTTACTGTGACACTAGATCTGTCACTGTGCTTCCGTGGCCTGCGAGGCCGAACTGGCGATGCTCATCGGCGGCGGCGGCGCGATCGCGGTCGACGACGTTGCGCTGCGGGATACCTGGTGCGGAGCGTCCGGGCGCGGGTGGGGACCGACTCCCCGCGCTATCCGGCGGTCGAGGAGGAGGCTCGCCGTTGGGGCGGCACCGAGGAAGGACACGCAGAGTGAGCACGATCGTGGAGCAGAGCATCGAGATCCGGCGTTCGGTCGCGGAGGTCTTCGCCTACGTCGATGACTTCACCAAGACCAAGGACTGGATGTACGGGCTGCACAAGATCGAGCCGGTCACCGAGCAGGCGCACGGGGTCGGAGCGGCGTATGACGGAGTGATGAAGGTCGGCGTCTCGCTGACCTCCCGGATCGAATGCACCGGCTACGAGGTCGACCGGCTGCTGGAGCTCACCTCGGTCAAGGGCATCAGGAACACCCAGCGCTGGACCTTCACCGATCTCGGTGACGGGCGGACCCGGGTGGACGCGTGGATCAGCTACTCGCTGCCGGGCGGTCCGGCCGGCAAGGCGATGGCTGCGGCGATGAAGCCGTTCGTCGCGGTCGCGGTGAAGCACACCAGCGAATCCCTGATCCGCAACCTCAACGGGTCCTAACCGGGCGTCCCACCGATCGGGCTCCGCCGAGGCGACTCGACGAGGTTGCATGGAGCCTGGTGTAACGCTGGAGCCCTCGACGGCGAAGAGTGAGTGTGAACCAGATAACTCACGACGAGGTCCCCCTGATCGGTCGTGGAGAACGACCTCCTGACCTTTCCGCTCGTCACTGGGACCCGCAGCTGACGGTGATCCATGGCGACAGCATCAGGTGCGTACGCGGGCACCGCCAGGACAAGATCTGGACCACGGGTCTGAGAGTCGGTCAGACGAGGGTTACGAGTCGTCCGGGGTCCCGTCGTCCGGAGACGGCCGTCCCTGGCCGGCTTGCGCAACCGTCCGGTCGGCGAGCTCGGCGCCGGTGCCGTCGTACAGGTGCAGCACGGTGTCGGCCCCGTGCCGTCGAGCGTCCTCGAGGTCTTCGTCGTACTGGGCGACCACGCCGACAACGCCGTCGAAACCACTCTCTCGCAAGCGCCGCAGCGCAGTCCGGTTCGCGCCGTGGAACGGCATGGCCAGGACGGCGATCTCGATCTCCCCGGTTGACCGGAGCCGGGTCCAGAACTCCGGGTCGGTGGCGTCCGCCTCAAGGACGTTCAGCCCCGCCTCCTGCAGGGTCGCGACCCGATCCGGGTCGGTCTCGACCCCGAGCACGGCGAGGCCGTGGGTTTCCTCCAGCTGGCCGTACGCCGAGCGCCCGACCCGGCCCAGTCCCAGGACGACCGCGTGGGCCCCACCCACGTCGATGATCCGGTCGCGGTCGTGCAGGCCTTCGGTGTCCTCCTCGCCGAGGAGTCGGTCCAGCATCGGCAGCGCCCGCTCCGGCAGCGCGTTCGCGACGGACGAGACGAGGAAGCTCAACGCCACCGCCGCCGCGACGACGACGAGCTGGTCCTCGGTGAGCAGATCGGCGTCCACGCCCGCAACCGCAACGATCAGTCCGAACTCCGAGAAGTTGCCCAGGGCGAGCCCACCTAGGCCGGCGCTGCGGTGGCGGAGGCCGAGCTTCTTCAGCAGGTACGCGAAGCCGAGCACCTTGAGCGGGATCAGCAGCGCCAGGATCCCCGCCAGGGCGAGGTGCTCGGCTCCGGGGACGCCGACGAAGCCCAGAGACAGGAAGAAGGCGACGAGCAGCAGCTCCTTGATCGACGAGAACGCCCGGCGCACCACGTCGGCATGGGCTCCCGAGGCGAGCAGCATCCCCATCACCAAGGCGCCCAGGTCACCCTTCAGTCCGACCGTGTCGAAGAGCAGGTAGCCGGGACCGAGCGCGAGGGTCAGAGCGAGCACCACCTGCAGTTCCCCGCGACCGATCTGGGTGAGCAGCCGTTGGAGCACCGGCCGCGCCAGCGGGAGGAGCAGCACCAGCGGAGCCCAGATGCTCGGCAGCTCCCCGCTCGAGACCGTGACGACGGCGACGGCGACCAGGTCCTGGAAGACCAGGATGCCGATGGCCGTGACGCCGTAGAACGACCGGGTCGCGTTGTTCTGCTCCAGGACCTTGATCACGAACACGGTGCTGGAGAAGGCAAGCCCCACGGCGAGCAGGGCGATCGCGCCGGCACCGAGGCCGTCGAGCAGGGAGAGTCCGAACGCGGCGGCGGCGAGCACGGTGACCGCGACGAGGCCGGTCGACACCAGGAGGTGGAGGCTCGTGGTCACCCACACCTCGCGCCGGAGAAGGACCCGGACGTCGAACTTCAGGCCGATGCTGAACAGCAGCAGCGCCACCCCGAGGTCGGCCGCCTGGTCCAGGCTCTCAGGTGCCTGGACCCCGGACGCGTTGAGCACGAAGCCGGTGACCAGGAAGCCGACCAGCGGCGGCAGCCGGATCCAGGTCGCAATCCATCCTCCGAGGAACGCGGCCCCCAGCAGCAGCACCAGGTCATCCATGCGAATGCCTCACCGGGCAGACCCTACCCAGCGCGGGTACGCCCCTCGGCTCAGCCGAGGATCGCGGCGACCTCGGGGGAGGCGAAGAAGGGTTCCAGCCGTACTCGGAGCAGCCGCTCGAGCTCGCCGGTCTCCTTGGCTCGGTCCAGGATCCGCGGCACGATCGCAGTCGCATGGGTGACCAGGTCGTCCCGCCCCAGGTCCAGGTCTTCCAGCAGTGCGGAGACCGGGTGCTCGCCGTACGTCGCGAAGAAGCCGTCGATGAGCGCATCCACCAACGCGAGGACCGGCTCCGTGGGGGCTCCGGCGATCACGATGTCCTGGATCAGCCCGGCCACCCGCTGGGCGTCCTCCCGGGTCCCGAGCTGGTCGAGGCGGACCACCGGTTTGTCGGCGTACAGGTCGAAGACCTCCAGGACGGCGTCCCGGGTGCCCGGGTCCTTCAGGGTCTCGACCAGCACTTTGTTCAGCCGGCGCATCGCGAAGGCGGCGCCCTTGCCGGCGGTGTCGCCGAGGACCTGCTGGAAGCCCTTGTCGGCCGCACCGATGACCTTGCCCGCGGCGCCGGTGCCGAAGGAGACCAGCGAGCCGAGCCCGGGGATCTTGTCGGCCACGGCCTGGTTCATCGCGACGACGTCGTTGACGATCCGGCCGACGAAGCGGGACGCGAGGGCGGCGACCAGCGGGCTCTCGGTGAGGTCGTCCAGGAACCGCTCGGCCAGGTCGGTCATGCCGAGCACCTCGTCGGCGAGGCTCTCGACGTGCTCGCGGTCGATCAGGTCGGCCAGAGTGAAGCGCTCGGCGGGACCGTCGTACGCGACGTCGGCGGCGACGCCGACCAAGGTGCTGGCCGTCGTGCTCGGCGGGACGTTCGTGAACAGCAGGTGCGCCACGGCCTTGATGTCTTCCGCCGTGGCGACCTCGCCCAGCGGCAGCCTCGATCCGGCGAGCAGGAGGTCGTCGACGTCCTCGGCGATCCGGTCGGTCAGGCCGGGGCCGGTCAACCGGCCCAGCAGCCAGGCGACCTGGGCGTCGAGCAGTCGGTTGGCGACGGGGGCGGCCGAGGAGTTGGCGGGCATGGGGGCAGCCTAGGCAACCCGCGGGTCGCCCCGGACGGCTGGTGCTGGCGCGAGACGGACGAGAAAGGTGCCCATCGGCACTGGACTCAGGCGAGCCGCTCGGAGGCTGGCCCCTCGTCGTCCCCGGCTTCACCGGTCCGCCCTGAGCGCTTCGGTAGGGTTCGATGAGTTGCACCGCGCAACCACCGTCCCGGTGAGGAGGGCACGTGTCTGAGGACCTGACGGTCATCGTCCTGGCTGCCGGCGGTGGCACCCGGATGAAGTCGAAGACGATGAAGGTGCTCCACCCGATCGCCGGGCGCAGCATGATCGGCCACGTCCTGCACGCCGTCACCTCGCTCGAGCCGACCCGGATCGTCGCGGTCGTCGGGACCCAGCGCGAGCAGGTCGCACCGCACATCTCCGACCTCGTCCCGGACGTGGTCCTCGCCGTCCAGGAGACCCAGGACGGGACCGGGCACGCGGTCAGGATCGCCTGGGCGGCGCTGCCCGCCGAGGCCCGCACCGGCACAGTCGTGGTCGCGTACGGCGACACCCCGCTGCTACAGGGCGAAAGCCTGCGCGCCTTCGTGGACTTCCACCGCTCCTCGATCGACAAGGTCAGCATCCTCACCGGCGTTCTGGATGACCCGCACGGCTACGGCCGGATCGTCCGAGGCCCCGACGGCGCGGTCGAGGCGATCGTGGAGCAGAAGGACGCCACCGGTGGGCAGGCCCTGATCGCCGAGATCAACAGCGGCATCCTGGCCTTCGACGCCGACTTCCTCGACGCGGCGCTGCCGCGGTTGAGTAACCAGAACGCCAACGGCGAGTACTACCTGACCGACACGATCGGGCTGGCGCGCACCGACGGGTACACCGTCGGGGCGTTCGCGATCGACGACGTGATGCAGACCGAGGGCGCCAACGACCGGGGCCAGCTCGCGGTGCTGGCGGCCGAGATGAACCGCCGCATCCTGGACCGCTGGATGCGCGACGGCGTCACCGTCGTCGACCCGACCAGCACCTGGATCGACGTCGACGTCAAGCTCGCCGCCGACGTGACGATCCTGCCCGGGGTCCAGCTGCTCGGGACCACCGTCGTGGAGGCCGACGCCGTGATCGGCCCGGACTCCACCCTGCGTGACGTCGAGGTCGGCGAAGGCGCGCGCGTCGTACGGACCCACGGGGAGCTTGCGGTGATCGGCGCCGGTGCCACCGTCGGGCCGTTCTCCTATCTGCGGCCCGGCACCGAGCTCGGGGCGAACGGCAAGATCGGTGCGTTCGTGGAGACCAAGAACGCCCAGATCGGCGAGGGGGCGAAGGTGCCGCACCTCTCCTACGTCGGTGACGCCACGATCGGGGAGGGCGCCAACATCGGCGCCGGCACCATCTTCGCCAACTATGACGGGGTGGAGAAGCACCGCACTGTCATCGGCGCGCACGCCAAGACCGCCAGCAACAACACTTTCGTGGCGCCGGTGACCGTAGGTGACGGCGCCTCGACCGGAGCGGGCAGCGTGATCCGACGCGACGTCCCGCCCGGTGCGCTCGCGGTCAGCTCTGGCGCCCAGCGGCACTTCGACAGCTGGGTGCAGCAGCGGCGCGCCGGTACCGCGCAGGCGAAGGCGGCTGCCCAGGCGGCTGCCCAGGCGGCTGAGGCTGCTGGGACGACGGACGACGAATAACGTCCAGATGCTGGCACGCCATCGGTGTCGTGTTGGGAACACGCCGAGCGGTGGGTGACAATCTGACTGCCGAAGGACGAACATCGAGAGTCCGCGAGGAGTAAGCCAGCGTGAGCGGGATCAAGCCCAGCATGAGCGGGATGAAGAAGGCAACCGAGAAGAACCTGATGGTCTTCAGCGGTCGGGCGCACCCCCAGCTCGCCGACGAGGTAGCCGAGCAGCTCGGCAGCCCGCTGGTGCCGACGTCGGCGTACGAGTTCGCGAACTCGGAGATCTACGTCCGCTACGAGGAGTCCGTCCGCGGGTGCGACGCCTTCGTGCTCCAGAGCCACACCGCTCCGGTGAACGAGTGGATCATGGAGCACCTGATCATGGTGGACGCGCTCAAGCGCGCCTCTGCCAAGCGGATCACCGTGGTGATGCCGTTCTGGGGCTACAGCCGCCAGGACAAGAAGCACCGTGGTCGCGAGCCGATCTCGGCCCGTCTGATGGCCGATCTGTTCAAGACTGCGGGCGCCGACCGGATCATCACCGTCGACCTGCACGCCGACCAGCTCCAAGGCTTCTTCGACGGCCCGGTCGACCACCTGATGGCGCTGCCGATCCTCGCTGACTACATCAAGGACAAGTACGGCGACCAGCAACTCGCCGTGGTCTCCCCGGACGCCGGCCGGATCAAGGTCGCCGAGCGCTGGTCCGAGCGGCTCGGCGGCGTACCGCTGGCCTTCATCCACAAGACCCGGAACATCGACCGGCCCAACGAGAGCGTCGCCAACCGCGTCGTCGGTGACGTCAAGGGCCGGATGTGCGTCCTGACCGACGACATCATCGACACCGGCGGCACCATCGTGAAGGCCGCCGAGGCGCTGATGAACGACGGCGCGGCCGGCGTGATCATCGCTGCCACCCACGCGATCCTCTCCGACCCGGCCGTCGACCGGCTGAAGAACTCTCCGGCGGTGGAGGTGGTCATCACCAACACCCTCCCGCTCGCACCCGAGAAGGAGTTCGACAAGCTCACCTGCCTCTCGATCGCCCCGCTGCTCTCGCGGGCGATCAAGGAGGTCTTCGAGGACGGCTCGGTGACCTCGATGTTCGACGGTCACGCCTGACCGACCTCGGCTGCGGCCGCCGGTTGGCATGGACGGACGGCGATCCTGCCCGCTCGGGCGTCCGTTGGTGACAAGCGGCGTCACCTGACCGGCGGCGGGTTCGACTGGAGCAGCCACGAACGACGCACGGTCGAGACCCGGGCGCGCTCGATCGCGGCGGCGATTCTGGCGAGCACCACGGTCACGTCGTCAATGTCCGCGCCGACGACCCGGAACGGTTCGAGTCCGACTGCCCGGAAGGCGTCGTCACGACGGAGGTCGTCGCGGTGACGCGACCGGCTGCGGTGCGCCTCACCGTCGTACTCGCCCACGACCGCCAGGTCCTCGCTGAGGAGGTCAGGCCTCCCGATGAAGCGACCGTTCCCATCGGCGACCGGCCAGTTGCAGCGCGGCCGGGGGAGGTCGCCGTCGAGCATCCAGATCAGGCGGAGGATCGACTCCTGGGGTGACATGCTGCGTCCCTCGGCCAGGTCGAGGGCCTGCTTGACCTGACGTACCCCCGGCCATCCGGCCCGGCTCGTCGTGAAGGCCTTGAGCGATCGAGCGGCGACGACGCCGGCCGCAAGAGCCATGTCGAGGACGACGACCGCGGCCCTCAGGTCGTGCGCCCACCTCGCGGCGTCGAACGCGGCCCGGCATCTGTGGGCCACCGGGATGCCGTGGGCCTCGGTGCGCTCCGCGGGGCTCAGTCGCTCGCGATGGATGACCGCGCCTGCCCCGGGGGCGAGGTTCGTGTCGGGCGGGAGGACGAGTGGAACCGGGAGCAGAGTGCGACCGTCGCGGTCTCGGCCGTCGACGTACCCGGCTCCGTGGAGTCGCAGGGCGGCCCATCCGGAGACGACGCCTCCGGCCGGTAGTCGGGAGGACTCCTCCAGGATGCGTTGTTCGACGCACGAAGCGTCGACGCTGGTCGGTACGTACAAGCCCCGGGACGTGCGTCGCCAACGGGGGCCTGCTGCGGCGCCCTTGGTCGGTCCCGCCCGACCGGTGGGGTCGATGCGAACCGGTCTGACAAGGTCAGGCGGCGGAGCGGCCTGCAGGCGCCAAGAATCCATCTGGCGACCTTGGTCCGACGTGTGGGCTCGCACCCGTTGTCATCGACGGACTGTGGATCCGCCCACCTGCGCGTCCGTTGGTGACAACCGGGTGTCCGGTCCGTCCGTCCGTCCGCCTCGATTCGCCTTCTCCGCAGCGCCTGGCTATTATTCCTGGGTTGCCTCGGCGAGGGAGCGCCCGATTGGGATGTTCCGTGATTGACGCGGTCGGTTCGTGAATCCATGCACCGTGCCCTGTCGCGCGGTGCATGTCGTTTCTCCGGACCTGCCGCAGCAACCATCTACTTTGTCCAGACCCCTGTCCGAGGAGCCCACCATGTCTGAAGAACTGATCGTCGCCGAGGCCCGTACCGAGTTCGGCAAGGGCGCCGCTCGCCGGATCCGCCGTGACAAGAAGGTCCCCGCGGTTATCTACGGTCACGGCAACGACCCGATCCACGTCACCCTCCCTGCGCACGACACCCTGATGGCGATCCGCCACGGTGGCGCCAACGCGGTTCTCAACATCGAGGTCGACGGCAAGGTCCAGCTCGCGCTGACCAAGCAGATCCAGGCCGACCCGCTCAAGGGTTTCCTCGAGCACGTCGACTTCGTCGCGGTGAAGAAGGGCGAGAAGGTCACCGTCGAGGTTCCGGTTGTCCTTCTCGGCGAGGCGCACAAGGACGCGTTCGTCCAGCTCGAGAACAACGTGGTCACCCTCGAGGCTGAGGCCACCCACATCCCCGAGCAGATCGAGTTCTCGATCGAGGGCCTTCTGGCCGGCACCCAGGTCTTCGCCTCGCAGCTCGAGCTGCCGAAGGGTTCGACCCTGGTCAGCGACGCCGAGCAGCTCATTGTCAACATCACCCAGGGCAAGTCCTCCGAGGCCGCCGAGGCCGAGCTGGACGCCGCGGTCGCCGAGAACGCCGGCCCGCCGGCCGAGGCGCCGATCCAGGACGCTGACGACTCCGAGTGAGTCGCGCGCTCCTGGTGAGCGCGACTCTCCTTCATGAGTGAGAACACCGACGTCTGGCTGATCGTCGGGCTGGGGAACCCTGGCCCGACGTACGCCGGCACGCGCCACAACATCGGCTACCTCGTCGTCGACGAGCTGGTACGCCGGATGGGCGGGTCGCTCAAGGCGCACAAGTCCGGACGGGCCGAGGTCCTCGAGGGTCGTCTCGCGCCTCCGGGCGCCCCGGCGCCGAAGATCGTGCTCGGCCGCGCCCGCAGCTACATGAACGAGTCGGGCGGTCCGGTCTCGACGCTGGCGAAGTTCTATGGCGTCACGCCCGACCATGTGATCGCGGTCCACGACGAGCTGGACATCGACTTCGGCACGCTTCGGATCAAACTCGGCGGCGGCGACAACGGTCACAACGGCCTGAAATCGATGCGCGCCTCGCTCGGCACGGGCGACTTCTACCGGGTCCGCGCCGGCGTCGGCCGGCCGCCCGGTCGCCAGGACGCGGCCGACTTCGTGCTCGGCAACTACTCGACGGTCGAGCGCAAGGAGCTCCCGTTCCAGATCGACTCGGCCGCCGATGCGATCGAGTGCCTGATCGAGAAGGGTCTCGAGGAGACCCAGCAGCGGTTCAACCGCTGATCCAACGTCGGTGACGCGTGTCGATAGGCTCCGTGCGTGATCCTCGCTGCGCTCGTTAACGCACTGTCGCCCACTCGGCCACGAGCAAGCTCGGGCGCTCGATAGGCTCCGTGCGTGATTGACTTCGATCCCGGTACGCCGCCCGCAGAAGCCCTCGCCGACGAGCACCTCTTCGCCGCCTGGACGGCCACCGTCGCCGGCACCCTGCTGCTCCAGATCCGGGAGAGCGGGCTGGAGGGCAAGGCACTCAAGGACGCCGGCGACCTGGCCTCGCACGAGCTCCTGATGAGCCTGTTCGCGCAGTACAAGCCGGACGATGCCGTGCTCTCCGAGGAGGAGCATCGGGGCACCTCCGGCAAGCACGACCGGCGTACCGCGCAGCGGGTCTGGATCATCGACCCCGTCGACGGCACCCGGGAGTACTCCGAGCCGCCGCGGGACGACTGGGCCGTGCACGTCGCCCTCTGGGCTGCCGACGGATCGGCCGACGGAGCCCTGGTCGCCGGGGCCGTCGCCCAGCCCGGGCTCGCCCGCACCTTTCACACCGGCCAGCCGCCGGTGGTGCCGGCACGGACCGCGCCGCGGCCCCGGATCGCGGTCTCGCGGACCCGGCCCCCGAAGTTCGTCGAGGCGCTAGCCGCGGAGATCGGCGCCGACCTGGTGCCGATGGGCTCGGCCGGAGCCAAGGTGATCTCCGTGGCGCGCGACGTGACCGACGCCTACGTGCACGCCGGTGGTCAGTACGAGTGGGACTCCGCGGCTCCGGTCGCGGTCGCCCAGTCGGCCGGGTTGTTCACCAGCCGGATCGACGGCTCGCCGTTGGTCTACAACCAGCGCGAGGTGCTGCTCCCCGACCTGATCGTCTGTCGGCCGGAACTGGCCGAGCCGATCCTCGCCTTCGTGCGGGAGCACGGCACCGACTAACGCAGCGTGCGGGAGCACGGCACCGACTTAACCGGTCCCCGGCGGCTGCAAGGTCGCTGCAAGGGGGTCCGAGCAGGCTGGTCGGTGTCAGGATGGACCAACCCCAGGAGGACCCATGTCCGGAGTCGCAGCCAACACCCCCGGTCCGGTCGACCGGTTCCTGGACGCGGTGCTCGGCGCGTCGATCGACGACTGCGACGCGTGGGCGCCGGACGCGCTGCTCGACGCGACGGTGCCGAACTGGCGGTTCCAGGCCCGCGGGATTGAGGCGATCAAGGCGACGTACCAGGGTTGGTTCGCCGACCCGGGAGAGTTCGCCGAGCTGCGCCGGCACCCGGTGCCCGGCGGTGAGGTGGTCACCTACCTGCTCGCCTGGCGCGAGCACGGGGTCCCGCACACCGCCCACCACCAGCACGTACTCGAGGTCGAGGGGGACCGGATCGTCGCCGACACCGTCTTCTGCGGTGGTCGCTGGCCGGCGTCGTTGATGGCCGAGATGGAAGCGGCCCGGGGGGCTGTCGATGCCTGAGATCCGCCGCGCCGTCACCAGCCTCGACGAGCTCCTCGCCGAGGTGACCGACCGGGTCCCGTTGGAGAGCAACGGCAAGTCCGGTGCGCTCCTGGAGAGCTGCCGGATCGGCGACCGCGGCTACGTGCTCAAGCACCTCGCCGACGACGCCGACTGGTCGCTCCGGGCTGCCGGCGTCCCCGGGGGTGCCGTGGTCGAGCTGTGGCGGCGAGGGATCCTCGACGACCTGCCGTCCTGCCTGTTCCAGCCGATCATCGGGATCGGCCAGGACCCCGCCGAACCGGGCTTCTCGCTGCTGCTGATGGAGGACGTTGGCGAACACCTGGTCCCCGACGACGGTGCCGTGCTGCCGTTAGACCAGCAGGAGAGATTCCTCGACCACATGGCCGCCCTGCACGCGGCGTTCTGGGAGACCGGTCGGGACATCGACGTGGTCACCCCGGAGCGCCGGTACACCGAGCTGTCGCCGCAGATGGCCGAGGTCGAGGAGGCGCTCGGGTCGACGCACCTGGTGCCGCAGCTGGTGGCGAAGGGGTGGCCGCTGCTCGCCGAGGTCGCCCCGGCCGCGGCCGCGGTCGTCGTACCGCTGGTCCGGGAGCCGGGTCCGCTGGTCGCCGCGCTCGCGACGACCCCGCAGACGTTCGTGCACGGGAACTGGAAGCTCGACAACCTCGGGACGGCCCCCGACGGCCGCACCGTCGTCCTGGACTGGGAGTTGCCCGGTCGAGGGGTAGGTCTCAGCGACCTCGCGTGGTTCCTGGCGATCAACTGCCGTCGGCTGGCCACCTCCAAGGAGGACGCGGTCGCCGGCTACCGCGACGCCCTCGAGCGGTACGGCGTCAGCACCGACCGCTGGTGGCAGCGGCAGCTCGACCTGGCCCTGCTCGGCGCCCTGGTGCAGTTCGGCTGGGAGAAGGCGCTCGGCGGGTACGACGACGAGCTCGCCTGGTGGGAGGACCGGGCACTGCGGGCGGTGCCGCTGCTGTGAAGGCCGTCCGGGACGACATCGGGGCCGCGTACGACGCCTCCTCCGCGGCCTGGCGCGACCGCCCGGCTCAGGTCTACGCCCGACTCGCCGCTGCCCTGCTCGACTCAGCGCCGCATCTAGTCGCCGGCGCGCGGGTCCTCGACCTCGGTGCGGGCACCGGGGTGGCCTCGGCGGCTGCCCTGGAACGGGGCGCCGTCTCCGCAGTCGCCACCGACCTGGCGCCGGGCATGCTGCGGGGATCGCCCGCGCGGGTCCGGGTGGTCGTCAGCGATGCCGCGGCGGTGCCGTTCGCCGACGGTTCCTTCGACCTAGTGCTGGCCGCGATGGTGCTCGGCCACCTGCCCGACCCGGCCCGCGCGGTGCGCGAGGCGCGCCGGGTCGCCCCGGCGCTGCTGGCCTCCGCGTTCGACCCGACCTGGGCGCACCCGGCGAAGAGCGCCGTCGATTCGGCGATGACCGGATTCGGCTTCGAGAGCCCCGGCTGGTACCGCGAGATCAAGGAGCACACCGCCGCCGTCGAGGACCCGGTGGCCCTGGTCAAGCTGGCCCGCGAGGCCGGGTACGACGACGTCCGGGTCGTCCGGATGGACGTCGACGCGGGCCTGGAGGACCCGGGCGCGATCGTCGACTGGCGCTGGGGGATGGCCCACCTGGCGCCGTTCGTGGCGACCCTGGCGCCGGCCGACCGGGTTCGGGCTCGGCGTACGGCCGAGGATGCCGTTGCCGGGATGCCACCGGTCGTCGTACCGCTGCTCGTTCTCAGCGCCTGCTGAGCGCTCGCCACCCCGCCAGCCGGCGGTCTGCCTCGGCGCGCAGGGTCTCGCCGTGCTCGCCGCTGGCAGCAGCCAGGTCGGCGGTGAGCTCCTCGGCCCGGGTCAGCCAGCGCTCCTGCCCGAGGATGGCGCCGGTCTCGCCGGCCCACCACCATGCCTCAAGCCGGGCAGCCTGTTCGACCGCAGCCAAGGTCGTCCAGGCGGCATCAAGATCGACCGGCTCGCCGAGCAACGCCCGGGCCTGGTGCACCACCAGGGCCGCGACGCTCGCGTACCGCGGCACTCCGGCGGCGGTCGCGTCCCGGGAGAGCGCCTCGGCGTCGGCGAGGGCGGCGGCTGGGTCGTCGCGGCGCAGGGCGAGGCGGGCCTCCAGGAGGCGGAGCTTCATCTCCAGGCGCCAGCCGAAGACGAGGTCGCCGACGAGTGCTGCTCGAGCCTCGGCGAGGTGGGTGGTGGCCGCGGCCAGGTCGCCGACGACCAGGCTCTCCTCGGCGAGGTCCTCGAGCACCGCGACCCGGGTCTCGGTGGCGCCCTCGGCGTCGGCGAAGGCGAGCGCGGCCAGGTGCCCGTCCACCCCGGCGGCGCGGGCGCCCAGGTTGCGCAGCACCCAGGCCCCGAAGTTCACCCCGCGACCGCCGAATCGCGGGACGGCCCGGTGCTCGACCTCGACGGTGTAGCGGTCGAAAGCCTGCAGCGCCTCCGCCGGTCGTCCGGACAGCGCGAGGGCATGGCCGGTGAAGAGGAGGGCGTGCAGGGTCGCCGAGGTGTGGTCGACGTGGAGTCCCGGCAGGGTCGCCGGTCGGAGCAGGTCGATCGCCGCGGAGGTCCGACCGCGGTGCGCGTGCAGCACTCCGAGCCACGCGGACGCTGTTAGTCGGTCGCTGCCGCCGGCCAGATCGACCGCCTCGCGGAGCCGCTGCTCGGCGTCGTCCAGGCCACCGCGGGCATGCAGTGTGCGGCCACCGACCATCAGGCAGCGGGCTCGGACGCCGGTGTCCTCGGCGGCGAGCACCCCGTCCTCGGCGTACCGGACGGCGTCGTCGAAGCGGCGGTCGAAGTACGCCGCCCAGGCGCTCACCTCGGCGGCCGGTCCGCGCGCGGTAGCGGCGCGGGCAGCCTCCTCGGCCTCGGCGTACCGGCCCTGCCGGATCTGGACCCGCGCCCGGGTCAGCACGACGTCCTCGTCGGGCACCAGCGCCAGCGACTGCTCGAGCAGCGTGTCCGCGGTGGCGTGGTCGAACCGGGATGCGGCCCGGTCGGCGGCGTCGCGGAGCGCCTGCGCGGCCAGGTGGACGTCTCCGCCCAGGCGGGCGTGCTCGGCCACCTCGAGCGGGTCGGCGTCGGGGCGTCGTACGAGGGAACGGGCGGCCTCGCGGTGGAGCAGGGCGGCCCGACCAGGTCGGGTCCCGGCGGCGAGGGCGTCGCGGACCAGGTCGTGGCGGAACCGGTACCGGCCCGACTGCTCCACCAGCAGGTGCCGGGCCTCGGCGACCTCGAGCCCGGAGAGCACCGACAGCGACGTCCGGCCGAGCACCGCGGCCAGCACCTCGATGTCCAGGTCTGCGCCGAAGACGGTCCCCAGCACCGCGGCGGTGCGGATCAGCTCCGCGTCCTCGCCGAGCTGGTCGCACCTGCTGGTGACTGCCTCGACCAGGGACGGCGGCAGCGGGCCGCTGCCGTCGGCCAGCTCGGAGAGGAAGAGCGGGTGTCCCTGCGAGCGGGCGTGCAGGGCCGCGGCTCGATCGGCGCCGACGAGCTCGGCGCAGGCGGCGAGGTCCAGCGGTCCGAGCCCGACCTCGTCGGTGGTCGGGAGCGGCACCCCCTCGGCCGGCCGTTCGGCGAGTACGACCAGCAGCCGCAGCGGGTGCCGGATGACGAACCGGAGCCAGTCCGCGAGGGCGGGCCCGGCGAGGTGGGCGTCGTCCACGATCAGGATCACCACGTCGTCGCCGGCGATCGCGTTCAGGACGGCGGTCACAGCGGCGTACAGGGTGGCCGGGCCGAGGACCTGGTCGAGCTGGATCGCCGGGGTGCGGCCGCCGGCCGGGTCGAGCAGCGCGGCCAGCGCAGCCGCTTCCGGGCCGGAGGCGACCGGTGCGTCCCGGTAGCGGCGCAGGTGGTCGGTGACCGCGACCAGTACGGCGTCCAGCGGCGCGGACCGGTCCAATGGGCCGCAGGTGCCGGAGAGCACGATGTCTCCGAGCCCGGTCCGTGTCCGCGACCACGACTGCAGCAGCGTGGTCTTACCGATCCCTGCTTCGCCCCGGACGACGGCGACCCGGACGGTTCCCGCACGGGCCCGCGCGGCCAGGGTGTCGAGGTGGGCGACCTGACTGGTGCGGCCCACCAGGCTGTTCGGCGCGGCTGCGGCCGTGGGGGTGAGCTCGCCGCGCAGGATCGCGGTATGCAGGCCGGTGGTCACGGGTGCAGGATCGGTGCCGAGGTCCTCGGCCAGCCGCCGGCGGAGGTCGGCGTAGGCCGCGAGCGCGAGGGCAGGTCGGTCGGCAAGCACCTGGGCTCGCATCACCAGCCGGACGGCTTCCTCGTCGTACGGGTCCGCGGCGGCGTCAGCCGCGGCGAGGTCGAGGGCGTCCAGCCACTCACCGGCTTCGAGGAGCGCGGTGGCGGCCACTCGTCGGCAGCGGGCCACCAGTCGCGTCGCCGCGGCGTGGTCGGCCAGGACCCAGTCGAGGTCCGCCTCGGGGTCGGGAACTGGGCCGCGGACCACGGCAAGCGCGACCCGGGCGGTGGCCACCGCCCGGACCGTCTCGCCGGCGGCGAGCCGGCGCTCGACCTCGGCCACCAGGACCGCGAGCTCGTCGAGGTCTAGGTCGATCCCGCTCAGGACGTAGCCCTGGTCTCCGTGCAGGACCGTTTCCTTGCCGAGCTCGCGACGCAGCCGGCTGGCGAGAACCAGGACCTGGTCGACCGGCTTCTTCGGCGGTGCCGTCGGCCAGAGTGCCTCGACCACGGCTTCGGCGGGGACAGGTCGACTGCGGGCCAGAGCGAGGAGGCGCAGCAGGATCCGGGCCTTGCGGTCCAGCCGGGAACCCAGGTCGAGGCCGTCGACGGAGAGTTCGCCGAGCACGCGCAACGACGGCGTTTCCACGCCTCGCATCGTACTGCCGCCCAACCGTTGAATCCGGCCTTGTGGTCGGTCGAATCCGACCTTGTGGTCGAGCGCCGCTCCGGCCGCTGCAAGGTGGCTGCAAGGGTGCTGGGAGAACCTCCGGGGGTGGCGCAGCGGGCGCCACCCGACCCCCAGGAGATCCCGATGAGCACCGTCACCGCAGCCGTGGAGCAGAAGAGCTTCCAGACCCCCGATGAGACCCGTTCCTTCGAGTGCGGCCAGGTCGAGCTGGTCACCATCGCCGGCACCGAGATCGGCCGGCTCACCCTGCAGCCGGGGTGGCGCTGGTCCGACCACGTGAAGCCGATCGCCGGCACCGACCTGTGCGAGGCGCCGCACTTCCAGTACCACGTCGCCGGGACCCTGCACGTGGTGATGGCCGACGGCACCGAGTTCGACGCGGTTGCCGGTGACGTCACCGCCCTCCCGCACGGCCACGACGCCTGGGTGGTCGGCGACGAGCCGGCCGTGGTCGTGGACTGGTGGGGTGCGTCGAACTACGCCAAGTGAGGTTCAGGGTTTCGACAGGCTCAACCGGCGTGCCGTTGGCTGAGCCTGTCGGAACCGTTCGCTGGTTGAGCCTGTCGAAACCCCCGTCTGGCACCATCGGTCCCGTGGGTGACGCGATCGAGCTCGAGATCGAGAACCGGTTGGTGCGGATCTCCAACCCCGACCGCGTCTACTTCCCGGCCCGAGGCGAGACCAAGCTCGACCTGGTCGAGTACTACCTCTCCGTCGGCGACGGCATCGTCAACGCGCTGCGCGAGCGGCCCTGCATGCTGCACCGCTTCCCGACCGGCGTGGACGGCGAGAAGGTTCACCAGAAGCGGCTGCCGAGGGGTGCGCCGGAGTGGATGGAGACCGTCGAGGTCTTCTTCCCACGCTGGAAACGGACCGCCGATGAGCTCTGCGTCACCGAGATCGCCCAGGTGGTCTGGGCGGTGCAGATGAGCACCGTCGAGTTCCACCCCTGGAACAGTCGCCGCGCCGATGTGGAGAAGCCCGATGAGTGGCGGATCGACCTAGACCCGGGTCCGGCGTGCGACTGGGCGACGGTGCAGCGGGTAACCCATGTTGCCCACGAGGTGCTCGACGAACTGGGGGCAGTCGGCTACCCGAAGACCAGCGGCGGGTCCGGGATGCACATCTACGTCCGGATCCGGCCCGATCACGACCACCAGGGCGTACGCCGGGCTGCGCTCGCCTTCGCCCGCGAGGTGGAGCGGCGCAGCAGCGAGGTCACGACGACCTGGTGGCGCAAGGACCGGGACCCGGCTGCGCTCTTCGTCGACTACAACCAGAACGCCCGCGACCACACCATCGCGGCGGCGTACTCGGTGCGCGGGAACCGCGAGGGAACCGTCAGCGCCCCGATCACCTGGGCCGAGGTCGACGCGTGCGAGCCCGGGGACTTCACCATCGCCACCATGCCGGACCGCTATGGGCACCTCGGCGACCTCCACCACGACATCGACGACCACGTCTTCGACCTGGCGCCGCTGCTCGCCTCGGCCGACCGGGACGAGGCCGAGGGCGCGGCGGAACCGCCAGAACCCGAATAGCGCTCGTCGAGGTGTGGTGAGGTTTTCGTCACCGTGACCGGAACGTCCCTTCTGCGTTGACCAGGGTATGAAGCGCTCCTTGCACCTGCTCGTCGTGACGGTGCTCGCCGCGCTGCTCGCCACCCTGGTCTCTCCTGTGGTCGGGCCGGCCTCGGCCACTGACGTGCCGACGGTCACCGTGACCGCTCCGCACACCAAGTACCCGGCCGGGGTCAACGCCGATGTCACGATCAAGGTCACCAACGGTGGCAACGGCAACCTGGCCGTTGACGCCCAGACCGCCGACGGCAAGACCTACCGGTTGCCCTGCGGTGCCGTAGGCGTCAACAATGCGACCCAGTCCTGCAAGGTCTTCATGCTGCTGACCACCCGGGTGATCGCGACCCTCACCAGCGACACCAACGGAAATGCGAGCGGGTCGAAGAAACTGTCGGTCTACCCGAACATGGCCACCTCCCCGAGCGCACCACGGGGCTACTCCGGCGGTTACGCCCTCTACGTCCGCGGAGACGAGCCCCTCTTCACCACGGAGCTCTACCCGGCGCGCAAATCGATGTGCATCCGGCACCGGGTCCAGGTGCTGCGCGCGGCAGGGTGGACCACGATCGTGACCGGAGGCTGCAAGTACCCGAGCAAGATCGCGAACTACCAGGGCGAGGTCGCGTGGCGCTGGTACGGCTCGCACCCGGCCGGTTACCGCTTCCGGGTGCACGCGACCTTCGAGGGGGACACCCTGAACGGGCCCGGGTCCGGGAGCTTCAGTTACTTCAAGTTCGTCTGACCCCGGGGATGACCGGGTGACGCGGGTGACAGCCGGTTTACAGACCGACCTATTGTGTCAAGTTACCCGTGGGTTTACGCTCCGGTCATGAGTGTGAACCCCTCGACCCAACTCCCCGCCGACCCCGAGCACGACCCGCGCGCGTCGTACGCGTTCGAGCCGGAGTACGTGGCCGCCCTGACCAACCGGATCCTCGCGACCTCGGGCACCGGGGTGACGTCGTACGCGCCTGCCACCGGTCAGCCGCTCGCGGTGATCCCGCAGTCGACCGAGGCCGACGTCAAGGAGGCGTTCGTCCGCGCCCGCCGGGCCCAGCAGGCCTGGCAGCGCACCTCGCTCGACCACCGCGCCGAGGTGCTGCTGCGCCTGCACGACTTGGTGCTCGACCGCCAGGACGAGATCATCGACCTGATCTGCTGGGAGTCCGGCAAGGCCCGCAAGCACGCCTTCGACGAGCCGCTGCACATCGCGCTCACCGCCCGCTACTACGCCCGTACGGCGCACGAGCACCTCGACACCGAGCGTCGCCTCGGGGTCATCCCGGGGCTGACCCGCGCCGAGGTGAACCGGGTCCCCAAGGGCGTCGTCGGGATCATCTCGCCGTGGAACTACCCGTTCACGATGGCGCTCTGCGATGGCATCCCGGCACTGCTCGCCGGAAACGCCGTCGTCACCAAGCCCGATGCGCAGACGATGCTCTCGGCGCTGCTCGGCGCTCAGTTGCTTGAGGAAGCCGGCTTCCCGCGGGACCTCTGGACCGTCGTCGCCGGACCGGGCCGCGAGCTCGGGACGCCGATCATCGAGCGCTCCGACTACATCTGCTTCACCGGGTCGACCGCCACCGGCAAGATCATCGCCAAGCAGGCCGCGGACCGGTTGATCGGTTGCTCCCTGGAGCTCGGGGGCAAGAACCCGATCCTGATCCTCCGCGACGCCGACCTGGACAGGGCGGCCGAGGGCGCCGTCCGGGCGTGCTTCTCCAACGCCGGGCAGCTCTGCGTCTCGACCGAGCGGATGTTCGTCGCCGACCAGGTCTACGACAAGTTCAGGGAGAAGTTCGTCGCGGCCACCAAGGCGATGAACCTGTCGGCCGGGCTGGAGTGGGGCAGCGACATGGGCTCCCTGATCAGTCAGGACCAACTCGACACCGTCACCGCGCACGTCGACGACGCGGTCGCTAAGGGTGCGACCGTCCTCGCCGGCGGCAAGGCCCGCCCGGACCTCGGCCCGTTCTACTACGAGCCGACGATCCTCGAGGGCGTCAGCCCGGAGATGACCTGCTTCGGTCACGAGACCTTCGGCCCGGTGATCAGCCTCTACCGGTTCAGCGGCGAGGCCGACGCGATCGCCCGCGCCAACGACGGCGAGTACGGCCTGAACGGCTCGATCTACAGCCGCGACACCAAGCGCGCCCGGATCATCGCGCGCCAGATCAAGTGCGGCACGGTGAACATCAACGAGGCCTTCGGGGCCACCTTCGCCAGCATCGACGCCCCGATGGGCGGCATGCGCGAGTCCGGGATGGGCCGCCGCCAGGGCAGCGAAGGCATTCACCGCTACACCGAGACCCAGGCCGTGGCGTCCCAGGCGCTGCTCCGGTTCGGCCCGCAGTTCGGGTTGAACGACGAGCAGTACGCGAAGGTGATGACAGTGAGTCTGCGACTGATGAAGAAAATGGGGCGTGCCTGAGATGGCGGACGAGCGAAGCGAGCGGGAAGCTCAGCACTTCGATTTCGATGTGATCATCATCGGCTCGGGATTCGGCGGCTCGGTCAGCGCTCTCCGGCTCGCGGAGAAGGGCTACAAGGTCGCCGTACTGGAGGCCGGCGCCCGCTTCCGCGACGAGGACTTCGCCGATACCTCCTGGGACGTCAAGCGCTACCTGTTCCGCCCCGAGGTCGGCTGTTACGGCATCCAGCGGATCGACGCGCTCAAGGACTGCATGATCGTCTCCGGAGCGGGTGTCGGCGGTGGCTCGCTGGTCTACGCGAACACGCTCTACGAACCGCTCGACCCGTTCTACTCCGACCCGTCATGGGCGCACATCACCGACTGGAAGGCCGAGCTGTCGCCGTACTACGACCAGGCGAAGCGGATGCTCGGCGTTGTAGAGAACCCGCTCCGTACGGCGGCCGACGACGTGATGTACAAGGTCGCAGTGGACATGGGCGTCGAGGAGACGTTCCACCCGACTCCCGTCGGCGTCTTCTTCGGCGGTCCGGGGGAGACCCACCACGACACGATCGCGGACCCGTACTTCGGGGGTGCTGGCCCGGACCGGGTGCCGTGCAAGGCCTGTGGCGAATGCATGACCGGATGCCGGCACAACTCGAAGAACACCCTGGTCAAGAACTACCTCTACCTGGCTGAGGCAATGGGCGTGCGGGTGATGCCGCTGACCACGGTGACCCGGATCAAGCCGACTGCCGGTGGCTACGAGCTGACCTGCAAGTTCACCAAGGCCAAGCGTGCCACCGCCTCCTCGACGCGGACGCTGACGGCGCAGCAGGTCATCGTGGCGGCGGCTTCCCTGGGCACCCAGCGGCTGCTGCACAAGATGAAGGACGAAGGGCACCTGTCCGGTCTCTCCGACCGTCTCGGGTACCTGTCCCGGACGAACTCGGAGTCGATCCTCGGTGCGATCGCCCCGTCGGACTCGAAGATCGACTACTCCCGCGGGGTAGCGATCACTTCGTCCTTCCACCCCGACGAGCACACTCACATCGAGCCGGTCCGCTACGGCAAGGGGTCCAACTTCATGTCGATGATGCAGACCGTGCTCACCGACGGTGAGGGCCCTGAGCCACGCTGGAAGAAGTGGCTCAGGGAGTTGTGGAGCCAGAAGGCCAACATCAAGGAGTTCTACGACTTCAAGCACTGGTCGGAGCGCACCGTGATCGCCCTGGTGATGCAGACGGTCGACAACTCGATCACGACGTTCACCAAGAAGATCCCGGGCACCAACATCAGCTACATGACCACCAAGCAGGGGCACGGTACGCCGAACCCGACCTGGATCCCGGTCGGCAACGAGGCCGTCACCAGGATGGCCGAAATCGTCGGCGGCACCGCGGGTGGTTCGATCGGCGAGCCGTTCAACCGACCGCTGACCGCGCACTTCATCGGCGGCTGCACGATCGGCGACTCCCCGGAGACCGGCGTCATCGACGGCTACCAGCGCGTCTACGGCCACCCCGGACTGCACATCGCGGACGGCTCGGCAATCTCGGCGAACCTGGGCGTGAATCCGTCGCTGACGATCACCGCCCAGGCGGAGCGGGCGATGTCCTTCTGGCCGAACAAGGGCGAGGAGGACCCGCGCCCGGCGCTGGGCGCGGCGTACGAGCGGATCTCCCCGGTCGAGCCGAACTCGCCCGCGGTGCCCAGCAGTGCGCCCGGTGCGCTGCACCTGCCGATCGTCTCGGTCAGCTGACGCTGACCCGAGGTGGTTGAGGTGCAGGCGCGCTAGCGCCTGCCACGAAACCATTTGTTCAGCCGATCAAGAAATTTCTTTGAAACCGGCATAACCCGGGTTCGGAGAACTCGTTTAGCAGTGCAGATCGGGTGCATTGCTCCCTCCCAGGCCCGATCTCGACACGGTTCACACCACGTGGACAATCAGGGCCCAGCCTCCCTCCCTCCCCGGCTGGGCCCTGAGTCGTGTCACGACCTTGTGAGCCTGGGGATAGACGACAGGATTGCGACATGCGTGCTGAACCGCGGCGGGGCCGCCGACTGGTGTCGACGGCGGGCGTCCTGCTCGCGCTGGTTTTCGGCGGTCTCGTGACCTACGGGGCCGAGGCGGCGGTGGTGACCCCGTCCGCAACGGCGGCACGCCCCGGTGTGGTCGTCGACGGAGACGCCCGGTTCGAGGTGATTACGCCCTCCCTCATCCGACTCGAGTACGCCGAGGACGGCCGGTTCGAGGACCGGCCCACGATGACGGTTCCGCGGACGCCGCGAGCGGTCCCGGCCTACACCACGGAGATCGTCGACGGGTGGCGGGTAATCCGGACTGAGCAGGTTGTTTTGAAGTGGCGACGCGGTTCGGGTTCTTTCGCCGCTGCCGACTTGCGGTTGCGCTACCTGGATCGGGGTGCCGAGAAGGTCGTGTGGCCCAAGGCCGGAGCAACCCACCGCTTCCTGGGAGGCTGGACCCGCGCCCTGGACCTTTCCGACGGGCCGGTGCCGCTGAACAACGGCATCCTGACGCGCGAGGGTTGGTATGTCCTCGATGACAGCGACACCGCCCTGATGACGACTGCTGAGCCTGGGTTCGCCGTACGGCCTTCACGGAGCGGGGACTACCAGGACTGGTATGCCTTCGCCTACGGGCAGAACTACGCCCGAGCGCTGGCAGATCTACGGGCTTTAGCGGGGAAGTCGCCGATGCTGCCGCGCAGTGCCTTCGGCGTCTGGTTCTCCAAGTACGTCGCCTATTCCGACGCCGAACTCCGGTCCCTCGCCGACCGGTTCGAGGCCGAGGGGATCCCGCTCGACACCCTGTCGCTGGATACCGATTTCAAGCGGATCAACGATCCGGTCGGGTCTGCGATCGCGTCGACCGCGGTCGGCGCCCCGGGCAAGGCCTTCTCTTGGAACGGCTGGGACTGGAACCGCAGCCTCTTCCCCGAACCGAAGGGTTTCGTGGACTGGGCCCGGGGTCGGGGCTTGAACCTGCTGGCCAACATCCATCCCTCGATCAGCAGCAACGATCCGCGGTTCGAGCAGGCCGACGCGACCGCCGGTGGTCTGCCAGCCGACCAGAATTGCCAGGTCATCCAGGCAGACACCACCGGGACGTGCCATGTCTTCGACTGGACCGATGCCCGTCACCTCAAGGCCTACTTTGAGTTGCACAAGCCGTTCGCCGACACCGGCATCGACGGGTTTTGGCTCGACTGGTGTTGTGAGGCGGCCGGGGCTGTCGACGCGCCCGGGCTCAGTCCCGATACCTGGATCAACCAGCAGTACGCGCAGTACCAGGAAAGTCGTGGGTCCCGTTGGCCGGCCTTTTCGCGGATCGGTGCCTCGTACGCCAACGACGGCGTCTACGGTGACCGCGGTGTCGGGGCAGGCGGGACCGGCGCGCTCGCCGAGCACCGGAACACGATCCAGTTCACCGGGGACACGTGTGCGACCTGGGAGATGCTGGCCTTCCAAGCCGAGCTGACCGCCGCTGAAGCGGCGATCGGGCTGCCCTACGTGAGCCACGACATCGGAAGTTTCAACGGGTCACCTCTCCTGGATCAGTGCAACGCGGTCGCCGCCGCCGTAACCGGCTCGCCGGTACCTGACGACCTGTACGTGCGCTGGCTCCAGTTCGGGGCGTTCCAGCCGCTCGACCGGTTGCACTCCAACCATGGCAAGCGGTTGCCGTGGGAGTACGGGCCCGAGACCCGGGCTGCGGCGACCCAGGCGCTCCGGCTCCGCGGGTCTCTGGTGCCGTACACGTACACCGCTGCGCGCCAGGCGGTCGACACCGGACTGCCGATCGCTGGTCCGCTCTACCTTCGCTGGCCAGGGTCAGCGGCGGCGTACGAGCACCCGAGCCAGTACACCTTCGGGCGCGACCTGGTGGTAGCGCCGGTGACCTCGTCGGCCGCCACAGCAGGGGGTCCGGCCTCAGTCTCGCTCTGGGTGCCGCCGGGAGACTGGGTGGAGTTCACCACCGGACAAAGGTTCTCGGGACCCAAGATGGTCACGTTGAGCGTGCCGTTGAACAGGATCCCCGTGCTGGTCCGCGCTGGTGCGATGGTCCCGACCCAACCGCTGGGCCAGCGCACTGCGGCGGGGCCGGCGCGCCGTCTGGTGCTGACGGCGTACCCGGGGGCCCGCGGCTCGGGTGATCTGTACGACGACGCCGGCACCGGCTTCGGCTACCAGCGTGGTGAGTACACCCGTTCGACCTTCACCCAGGTCCGCAGCGCGGGGACGACGACCCTGACGATCGGCCGCGCCAGGGGTTCGTTCCCCGGCGCGCTGACGGCGCGCACCTGGGATGTACGGCTCCGTACGTTGGCGGCGCCGACGTCGGTGACGTTGAACGGCACGAAGGTCGGCCGGGCCACCACGGCGGGCGGCAAAGGGTGGAGTTATGACGCGGCAACCCGGACAGTGCGGGTGGTCCTCGTCGGCGTCTCCACGCGTGCGGACGCAGTCCTCCGGGTCCGCTGAGGCAGCCGGGTGCGGTCGTGCGGCAGCACGGGCAAACCCGGAGGTGAGGTAGGACGTCATCATGGATGTCGCCGACAGAGGAACGTGACGCCGCTGCTGCCGAAGCGGTGCTCGTAGTCGGGATCGTGGATGCGTCGGTGGTGGAATCCGCAGAGCCCGATCGCGTTGGCCAGATCGGTCAGACCTCCGGCTGACCAGGGTTTCAGGTGATGGAGCTCGGTCCAGGCGTACGGACGGTCGCACCCGTGGGCCGCACACGTTCGTTGCCTCAACCCGACGGCGACCCGCTGGGCTTCGTTGAACAGCCGGTTGGCCCGGCCGAGGTCGAGAGGGAGACTGGCACCGCCCAGGACGGCGGGCAGGATGCCCGCGCTGCAGGCGAGGCGTCGAACCTCGCCGGCGGAGAGGTCATCGCCGCAGTCGGCCGTCGCCGCGCCGACCCCCGCGAGGAGGTGGGCGTGGTCGAGGGTCACCACGACGGTGGCGGCGACCTTGCCGTGCAGCCGGTCGGTCGGAAGGTGCTCCAGCAGCTCCACGAACGCGAGGCCGGACTGGTGGGCCCAGTCGCGGCGCGCCTCGGGCTCACCGGCCTGGGCGTTGCTCGCGCCGAGGTGGGCGCGGCGCGGGGACGTCATCGCCTGGATCGCCTTGGTGAGGATCGCGGCCGCCAGGGACGGCACGACGAAGTGCCCGGCAACGGTGCCGTCGCCGTTGTCGTGCCACGTCAACCGGGTGCGAGCGAGGGCCCGCGCCTCTTGGTCGCGGAGCAGGGCGTCCTCGTGGCGGTCGACGACGCGATCGTCGGCCTCCACGGTCGCCAGCGCCCGTTGGGCGACCCGCCGCAACTGGTCGGGGCTGAGGCGGGCGGCCTTCTCGACCAGGTCGACTTCGACGGCGACCACGGCCTCCGGCGTCAGCCCCCGAGGCAGCTGCTCGGTCGCCCGGATGATGACGCGGGCATGCTCGGTGGAGACGGTCCCCGCGGCCAGAGCATCGGCACACGGCCGCGTCGCTCCCGGGCCGGGCTCGTCGAGCGCGGTCGCCAACCGTACGTCGGCGGCGGCCCGCACCGCGCCCGCATTGGTACGACGCGCGAGCCAGGACCCCGTGTCCGCCAGGCCGGTGCGCGCGGCGACGGACGCATGGTCGGCCGCGGCCACGACCCGCAGCTTGACCGACTCCAGCCGCCGGATCGCCCGGTCGAGCTCGGCCACCGCGGTGTCGGGATCGACCTCGGTGCTCAGCGACTGGAGCATGTCGATCGAGGTGTGCAGCCCCGCCAACGACCCACGCACCGTGGCGGCGGGTGTCGGGTCGAGGAGGAGCGTCGTCATGGCACCAGGATATCGAACATATGTGCGAATGAATCGTGATCCACAGGGTTGATTTCGAAGCGGTCGAGCCTGCTCGTCGTACGGGCGAACGGACGTGGAACCGTCCTGGACCGGGGTCGGGACCAACCCTCGCCCACCGTTAGACTCCGAGCCTCCACCCGTGCTGCAGAAGGGGCCGGCTTTGACCGACCACGATCTCGTCCTTGTCGTCGATTTCGGCGCGCAGTACGCCCAGTTGATCGCCCGTCGGGTCCGTGAGGCTCAGGTGTACTCGGAGGTCGTTCCGCACACCATGTCGGCCGCGGACATGTTGGCTATGAAGCCGACTGCGATCGTCCTCTCCGGTGGTCCGTCCTCGGTCTACGAGGCCGGCGCTCCGCAGCTCGACCCGGCCCTGGTCGACGGCACCGTACCGGTCTTCGGGATCTGCTACGGCTTCATGGCGCTGGCCCAGGCGCTCGGCGGCGAGGTCGCCCACACAGGGCAGCGCGAGTACGGCCGCACCGACGTCTCCGTGCTCGATGCTGGCACCCTGCTCGACGGCCTGCCCGAAACCTTGGTCTCGTGGATGTCGCACGGGGACGAGGTCACCGTCGCGCCCGACGGGTTCACCGTCAATGCCCGCTCGCCGCGGGCGACCGTGGCAGCCTTCGAGCAGTTGGAGCGCCGGATCGCCGGGGTCCAGTGGCACCCGGAGGTGCTGCACAGCGAGCACGGCCAGACGATCCTGGAGCACTTCCTCTTCGACATCGCCGGTTGCAAACCGACCTGGACCAGCTCGAACATCGTCGAGGAGCAGGTCGAGCGGATCCGGGCCGAGGTCGGCGACGCCCGGGTCATCTGCGGCCTCTCCGGCGGCGTCGACTCCGCGGTCGCGGCCGCCATCGTGCAGCGTGCGATCGGCGACCAACTGACCTGCGTCTTCGTCGACCACGGCCTGCTCCGCAAGGGCGAGGCCGAGCAGGTCGAGAAGGACTACGTCGCGGCGACCGGCGTCGACCTCAAGGTGGTCGAGTGCAGCGAGCAGTTCCTGGGCTTCCTCGCCGGGGTCACCGACCCGGAGGAGAAGCGGAAGATCATCGGCCGCGAGTTCATCCGGGTCTTCGAGGCCGCTGAGCGCGAGGTGCTGGCCACCCCCGGTACGCCGGTGAAGTTCCTGGTCCAGGGAACGCTCTACCCCGACGTCGTCGAGTCCGGCGGCGGCGAGGGCGCGGCGAACATCAAGTCGCACCACAACGTCGGCGGTCTGCCTGAGGACCTCGAGTTCAGTCTGATCGAGCCGCTGCGGACGCTGTTCAAGGACGAGGTCCGCGAGGTCGGCCGACAGCTCGGCCTGCCCGAGGGCATCGTCGGCCGGCACCCGTTCCCCGGCCCCGGTCTGGCGATCCGGATCGTCGGTGCGATCGACTTCGAGCGCCTGGAGATCCTCCGCGAGGCCGACGCGATCGTCCGCGAGGAGACCACTGCCGCCGGCCTGGACGGCGCGATCTGGCAGTTCCCGGTGGTGCTGCTGGCCGACGTACGGTCGGTCGGCGTGCAGGGCGACGGTCGCACCTACGGCCACCCGATCGTGCTCCGCCCAGTCTCCAGCGAGGACGCGATGACCGCCGACTGGAGCCGGTTGCCGTACGAGGTGCTCGAACGGATCTCCACCCGGATCACCAACGAGGTCAAGGACGTCAACCGGGTCGTGCTGGACATCACCAGCAAGCCGCCGGGCACGATCGAGTGGGAATGAGCCACTCGTCCTGAGCCAGGGCCCCTTCCCGGTTCCCGCTGCCGGTGCGACCATGACGGTCATGGACGACCTCGATCCAGTCACTACCAACCCGAACCACTACCAGGTGGTCTTCGAGAACGAGCGGGTGCGCGTGCTCGAGTACCGCGACGTGCCCGGTGACCGGACCACGGTCCACCGTCATCCAGACAGCTTCATGTACCCGCTCGCCTCGTTCCGCCGCAGACTCGTGCACGGCGACCAGGAGCGTGACGTCGAGATCCAGGCGGGCACGCCGATGTGGTTGTCCGCGCAGCAGCACGTCGGCGAGAACATCGGCGACAGCCCAACACACGCGCTCTTCGTCGAACTGAAGGAGCCGGCGCGGTCCTCCGGCCCCGATGAATCCCCACTGGGCCCGACCTGAGCTCCGTGGGATCGCCTCGATCATGAGCGTGTGGGGCAGGTTGTTCGCGGCCGCGACCGGGCGCTGGCTGGTGCGGAGGGTCCGGGCCCCCGTGGTGGGAGGACCGATTCCATCGGGCCAGTAAAGCTGTCGGCTATGGCTCGCCCGACGTTCCGGGTCATCTCCGGCTTCGGGACCGAGAGGTTCTCGGGTCCAGCTCCTCGGCGCCCGGCCCGACCGTGGGAGAATGAACGGGCGCTCGGGGCGTCACGTCGGCCGCTGCTCTGGGAGTACACATGTCTCGTCGTCTCGTCGGCACCGGACTGATCACCTGCCTGGTCGCCGTACTCACCCTCGCCGTGCCGACGTCCTCGGTCGCCGCCACGTCGTTGTCGTTCTCGCGCAGCACCGTCATCGGTGGGGAGTCGATCAAGATCACCGGCACGACGGGGGTGAAAGTGGCCCGCCCGGTGGTGCTGCAGCGCAAGTACGGCACGTCCTGGTTGAAGGTCACCACCGGCACGACCACCAGCACCGGCTCCTTCGCCTTCACCTACAAGCCACCGACGACTGCGGGATCGACGCGGACGCTGCGGGTCCAGGCGCCGAAGGTCACCATCAACGGGCGCACCTACCTGACGGTGACCACGGGTTCCAGGACGGTGACCACGGTCGCCCAGACCGCGGCGGCCGCGGCTCCGACGACGGCGGTCCAGGGCGAGGAATTCGCGGTGACCGGGACCTTCACGCCGAAGCGCACCGGCCGGGTGACGGCCGTGCAGCGGTTGGAGGGGTCGACCTGGAGGACCCTCGAGCAAGGGACCCAGAACACGTACGGCAAGACCGTGTTCACGGTGTCGTTGTCCTCGTTGTCCTCGTTGGGTGAGAACCAGATCCGGGTACTCACGGCTGCTGCCGGGGGCGCTCCAGCCAAGGCATCCCCGTCGGCGACCGTCACGGTGGAGGCTCCGCCGGCGGACACGACGCCCCCGCCGGTTCCGACGGACCTGAACGCGGAGGCGGGGGACGGGTCGGTTTCCCTATCCTGGAGCGCGGTCTCGGCGAGCGACCTCGCCGGGTACTTCGTCTACCGCGCCGGTGTCGTCTCCGGCCCCCACACGAAGGTGACCGGGAACCCCGTCATCGATCCGTTCTACAACGACACCAGTGTGACCAACGGGTCGGAGTACTACTACACCGTCACCAGCGTCGACGAGAGTGGGAACGAATCCGCCCAGTCGGACGCGTTCAGAGCGGTTCCCGGCGCCCCGCCGGGGTGAGGCCCCCGATCCACCGCGTGTCTCGATCTCCGCACCATTGACCGGTCGCACGCCGGTGCGTACGTTCACCGCCATGCTCTCCACCCTGTCCCGCGCCGCACTCGACCGGTTGGCCCCGTCGCCCTCGTGGGGTCGGCGACTCCCGACCGACATCGACGTGGCCGCGCTGGCGGAGGGGTTGGGGGTCTCCGTCGATGAGATCGCGGACGTCGCGGTCCACGACGTCGACCACGGCACCTCGCTGCGCAGCCAGATCACCGTGACCCGGGTCGACGGAACCACCGAGGCGCTGTTCGCCAAGAACACGCCGGTCACTTTCGGCCCCGGAGTCCTGGATGCGCTGGCGAACCTCTGCGAGCGGGAGACCAAGTTCTACCGCGATCTGGCGCCGTCCATCGGCACGGCTCCGACGGCAGTGCTCAGTGAGTGGAATGCGCGGACCGGTCGCAGCACGGTCGTGATGAGGGACCTGGCCGGATCGGGATTCGAGTTCAGCCCGGCCTCCGAGCCGTGCACGGTCGACCAAGCCGCCTCGGTGATGGTCCTGCTGGCCGACCTGCACGCCACCACGGGACTCCGCGCCGAGGACCCGATCTTCGACCTCACCGGGTCCCGGGCGCGCCGGATCAGCACGATGGTCGGCCGGACCCTGGGCAAGCCGGCGAAGTCGCTGGTCGACGTCGTTCCCGCGGCCGTGCTCGCCGACTCGCGGATCCTGCGCACCCACGCCCGCCAGTACGCAGACGTCCTGGCCGGCTACCCGCGGGCCTTCATCCACAACGACACCCACCGCGGCAACATCGGCTTCGCCGCCGACTCGGCGATCCTCATCGACTGGCAGAACTGCGGCTGGGGTCCGGCGCTCAAGGACGTCGCCTACTTCCTGAGCGTTTCGCTCGCCCCCGAGGACCGTCGCGCCCACGAGCAGAAACTCCTCGACACCTACCTCGACCGCCTCGGCTCGTCGGGTGGGCAACCGCTGGGCCGTGACGACGCCTGGTTCGCCTACCGGGTCCTGGCCGTCACCGGGTACGTCGCCGCTGCGGTCACGGCGATGTTCCGCGACCGGCTCCAAGCGGCCGCCAACGCCGAGGAGGGCCTCCGGCGCGCAGTCGCCGCCGTGGAGGACCTCGACTCCTTCGCCGCGCTCCGCCAGCAGATCGACCGATCCGTCTAGCCGGACCGCCCCGGCGACGGCCGGTGCCGTCGGTTGCCCGCGGTTTCGGGTCAGTCTGGGTGACACCGCGAGTGCGGTGTGCGAAATTGCGCGGGTGACCCAGACCGATGCCGCGCCCGAAGCACGCCCGCTCAACCTCGCCGACGTGCTGGAGGTGATGGCGGACGTCGTACCGGATCGCACGGCGATCATCACCTTCGACCGGACCTACACCTACGCGGAGGTCGACGACCGGTCCACCCGGCTGGCGAACCACCTGGTCTCCCTGGGCGTGCGACCCGGCGATCACGTCGCCGTGCACTCAGCCAACCGGATCGAGTGGGTCGACGCCTTCTACGGCTGCTTCAAGGCACGCGCCGTGCCGATCAACGTCAACTACAAGTACCTGCGCGACGAGCTCGCCTATCTCTACGACAACGCCGACTGCGTCGCCGCGATCGTGGCGCCCGAGCACATGGAGGCGGTCCGGGAGCTGGACCTGCCCGACCTGCGTCAGGTGATCGTCATGGGTCCCGAGTACGACGCCGCGATCGTGGCCGCGAGCACCGAGCGGCTGGGCGGGCGGAGCGCCGAGGACCACTACGTCCTCTACACCGGCGGCACCACCGGCTATCCGAAGGGAGTCGTCTGGCAGCAGGGCGACATCATCCGGGCTGCCCTCAACGCTGGTCGGCTCGGGGCCCCGCTGGAATCGGTCGAGGCGCTCGGGCAGGAGGCCGCCGCCAACGAGAGCCCGCTGGTGCTGCTGGCCTGTGGTCCGATGATGCACGGCGGCAGCCAGTGGATCCTTGGCAACGGGCACGTCTCCGGGGCCACGGTCGCGCTCTACGACCAGCCGAACTTCGACGCGGTGAAGGTGCTGGATCTCGTTGAGAAGGCGGGGGTCGTGTCGCTGACCTTCCTGGGGGACGCGATGGGTCGACCAGTCGCCGCCGCGATCCTGGCCGAGCCGGACCGCTGGGACCTGTCCACTCTCGTCGCCGTCTCCAACGGCGCCGCGCCGCTCTCCGAGGGCGTCCGCGAGCAGATCCGGCGAGCACTGCCGGGCCGGTTCATCCTGGACAGCTACGGCTCCTCGGAGTCGGGGGCGACGGCCTCCCGGATCGACGACGGCACCGAGGGTGCGCTGGGGGCGCCGAAGTTTGCCGCCAGCCCGGACGTCGAGGTCTTCGACGAGGAGATGAAGCCCTGCCCGGTCGGGGTCGAGGGGATGCTCGGTCGAACGGGTCCGCTGCCGCAGGGCTACTACAACGACCCGGTGAAGACCGCGGCGACCTTCAAGGAGGTCGACGGGGTTCGTTGGTCCATCCCCGGGGACTTCGCCCGCCGCGAGGAGGACGGCTCGATCAGCGTGCTCGGTCGCGGCTCGGTCTGCATCAACACCGGCGGCGAGAAGGTGCACCCGGAGGAGGTGGAGGCGGTCCTGCTCCGCCACGACGACGTCTTCGACGCCGTGGTGGTCGGTACGCCGCACGACCGGTGGGGGCAGCAGGTCACGGCTCTGGTCCAGGTGCGCGAGGGATCGCCGGTCACGGTCGAGGACCTCGTCGAGCACGCCCGCGGGCTGATCTCCAACTACAAGGTCCCGAAGCAGATCGTGCTCGTCCCGCGGGTCCCGCGGACGCCGGTCAGTAAAGTCGACTACCCGGCCAGCACCACGCTGGCGCTGCAGCTGCTCGGCATCGGAGCCGATTGAGGGCTCGGCGGCGGTCGACATCCACGAAGTGCGTCCTGGCTTCGACCGGCTCGTGGCCGGACCGAGCCTGACTGCGGCGAGGTTGGACCCACGCCTCGCCCAGGTCCGGCGCCGGAACGCCGGCAACAGAAAGCCAGATCTCGCTGGCGCAGCGGGGCCTGCTGGGGGCTAGCGTGGCGACATGAGCTTGTGGGGACGGATGTTCGCGGCCGGTTACGACCGGGCGATGGCTGCCACCGAAAGGGCGGGCCTGAGCGGTCACCGCAGCGCCCTGCTCTCCCGGGTGAACGGTGTCGTGCTCGAGCTCGGCGGCGGCACCGGCGCCAATCTCCCGTACTTCAGCCGCGCGGTCGACGAACTGGTGATCACCGAGCCGGAGGAGCCGATGGCGCGCCGGCTCGAGGCGAAGCTGGTGGGTCACCCGTTCCCGGTCCGGGTGGTGCGGGCACCGGCCGAGCGGCTCCCGTTCGAGCCGGAGTCCTTCGACGCCGTCGTCTCCACACTGGTGCTCTGCACGGTCGACGACCCCGCGCTCGCGCTCGCCGAGGTGCACCGGGTGCTGAGGCCCGGCGGTCGGCTGGTCTTCGTGGAGCACGTGCGCTCGGCGGACCCCGGGCTCGCTCGGTGGCAGGACCGGTTGCAGGGACCCTGGAAGGTGCTCGGCTACGGCTGCCACTGCAACCGAGCGACCGCGGAGAGCATCGAGCGGGCGGGGTTCACCTTCGTCGAGCTCGAGCGGGATCGCCTGCGCAAGGCCGTGCCCATCGTCACCCCGCTGATCGTCGGCATCGCCGTGAAGAGCAGCTGATGCTGGTGCTCCGGGCATCGACCATGGATCCCGGTCCTCGCTGACCTAACGCTGCGGGAGCTCGATGGGTAGGTCCCGCAACAGCTGCAGCGTCCGCTCGGCGTTCCCGCTGTCGTCGATCGAGGGCCAGCGCGCTGTCTCAGCGAGGGCTTCGTCGACCCAGTCGGTGACCAGGACGTTGACGTCGCGGAGTAGCCGCATCCAGAGCAGGTTCACGTGCAGGCGTTCGGGGAACGGCTGTCCGGAGGTGAGCATCTCGTCGATGATGGCGAGCCCCGCCTGGTGCAGGCCGGCGACCTGCTCGCGGGTGCTCAGCAGGGCGGAGGTGAGGTCGTCGACGGTTCCCGAGGTGGCGAACAGGCACCGGAGTAGGACCTCGGCCTCCCGGTTCCCGGGCTGGAGTGGACTGTCGGCGACGTCGTGGCGCACGTCCGCTCGGTTTACGAGCGCTACACCGCCGACCGCCGGCGGGGCGCCACCCCCGAGGAGGTCGGGCTCTTCAATGGTGAGGACGTGGCCCGGCTGGGCGGCGACGTGCTTAGTGCGATTGCCAGCATCCGGGAGCAGGTCGCCCTGCTGGCGTCGGCGGTGGACCTGGTGCCGCCGAACCAGCTCTTCGCCTTCCACGCCGGTGAGATGATCACGATGACCCAGGGGTGGTCGAACCTGCTCGGGGAGCTACTCGTCCACGGCGACGACATCGCCCGCGTCACCGGACAGCCGTTCGGGATCCCCAGCGCGGACCTGGCGGTCTTCTGGACCGAGGGCGCGTCGGCGCTTGGGCCCTGGGTGCAACCCGAGGCCCGGTCGTTGACCGAGACCTGGGAGCTCCGGTTCGACTTTGGTACGACCTACTTCTCACTCGGCAAGGGCACCGTCTCGCTCGAGCCCCGGACGCCGGACCATGTCCTCGAGGCTGGCGACGCAGCAGCCTTCATGCTCGCGGCGCCGTACGGGCGCAGGGTTTCCGACGATCCGGCGACGGCGCTTTTCGCCAGCCGTTTCCTGGCTCTGTGACGGTGGCTCTCGCCGTCCACAGGTTCCTGTCCCTGGGTGGAGAGATTCGGTGCGTCTATGCTTGCATCATCTGATGCAGATCCTGATGCGGAGACCTTTGATGCGCACCACCGTGACCTTGGACGACGCCACCGTCGCACGAGCTGCCGAACTTACCGGCGTGGCCGAGACATCGGCGCTCGTGCGCGAGGGCCTCGAGCTGCTCATCAGGATCGAGAGCGGGCGACGGCTGGCAGCATTGGGTGGCTCTGACCCGTCAGCTGCGGCGGCTCCGCGGGACCGGCGCACTCGGTGATCCTGGTCGACACCTCGGTCTGGATCGATCATCTTCGCTCGACCGATGCTCTGCTCGTCAACCTCCTCGAGCGCGACGAGGTCTGCTCGCACCCGTTCGTGGTGCAGGAGCTGGCCCTGGGCCACCTGAAGGACCGCGAGCAGGTGCTCGGCTCCCTCGGGGAACTGCGGTCGCTGCCGATCCTGGCGCCAGTGGAGGCGCTGGACCTGATCACCGCACGCCGCCTGCACGGCACCGGCCTAAGCCTGGTCGATGCCCACCTGCTCGGGTCGACCCTGATCACCCCGGGCGCTCGGTTGTGGACGAAGGACAAGCGCCTCCGGGCTACCGCCCAGAATGCCGGCGTCGCCGCGTCAGCCTGACCGTCAGTCGAGCGGCCCGGCCTCGATCGTCATCCCAGCAGCCTTCAGCCGCTTCACCAGGGCATCGCCCATCGCGCTGACCGGGGTCAGCAGGCCGTACCGCTCGGGCAGGTCCTCGCGGTCCAGCGCGAGCGTCAGGGCTGATTCGCCGAACATCATCGCGGTCGCCTTGTACCCGGGGTCGCCCTGTGCCGCGGTGGTCGAGCGGTAGCGCTTGCCGGTCGTCGTCCGGGTGAAGGCCTGGAGCTCGAAGAACCCGTTCTCCCGGGACTTCTCGCTCGGCCCTTCGCCGGGCTTGGGCAGGAACCGGTCCAGCACCCGACGGGTCGGCTTGAAGGCGAGACCGGCGAAGAACGCCCCGAGGGCACCGCCGGCCGCACCACCCGCCGCCCGGGCGAGGAGCGGGTTCTTGCCGAAGAGCATCGCCTCGCCGTACCGGAAGCCCGAGCCGTAGGCGCCGTCGAGGAGGAAGTTCGTCCGCCGCACGATCCGGGTGTTGTAGCTGGCCATCAGGAACGGCCCGAGTCCGCCGCGCAGCGACGGGTCGACGGCGGACGCGTTCAGGTTCGGCATGTCGGTGGGATCCGAGGTCCGGCTGGCGGCGGGCATCGCGCCCGGTCCGGACGAGAGCGCCTGCGGGTTCATCAGCACCTTGCGACTCTCGGGGTCCCGGGCCAGCCCGGAGATCACCCGCATCGAGTCGATGGTGCCGCCCGAGAGACCGCCGCGCATCTTGGTGACCACGTGGGTGGTGTCGGTGAGCTCACCGGCCCCGTCGTCGCGGACCGCCCGGTAGAGCGCATAGGTGCCGACGTCGGAGGGGATCGCGTCGAAGCCGCAACCGGGCACGATTCGGGCACCCGTCGCGCGGGCCACGTCGTCGTACTTGTCGATCGCGAACCGGATGAACGGGACCTCGCCGGTCAGGTCGACGTAGTCGGTGCCGGCGGACGCAGCCGCGCCGACCAGCGCCTCGCCGTACTTCAGGTACGGGCCGACGGTGGTGGCGATCACCCGGGTCCGGGCAACCATCGCGTCCAGCGACGCGGGGGAGTCGGCATCGGCGACGACCAGCGGCCAGTCCGCAGCGGCCGCCGGGAGCCGTTTCCGGGTCTCCTCCAGCTTGCCGGCGCTGCGGCCGCCGAGCGCGATCCGGGTGCCTTCGGGAGCATGCTCGGCCAGGTACTTCGCAGTCAGCTCGCCGACGAAGCCGGTGGCGCCGAAGACGATGATGTCGAACTCGCGGGACTGATCGGCCATGAGGCCCTCCTGGGGGTGCGTGGGCTCCGTCGATCCTGGCACGAAGGGCGCTGCCGTGCATCCCACCGTGGTCGGAGGTCCGGGCGTCCGCGATGTACGGAACCGACCACCCGGTGTTCACCCGGACGTCACCGCGTCCTTCCCGACGTCGCGCAGGCTGCGAGGAGTCCCGACCCCTGATCTCGAAGGAATCACGCAGATGACCCTGGACACCCAGTTGGACACCGACCTCAGCGCCGACCTCGACCCGGACGACGTCAGCAGCAACCCGACGGCCACGTCGCCGGCCTTCGCCGAGATCGTCGAGCGCGCTGCGTCCCGCCGTGCCGTCGTCGCCGGCGGCGCCCTGGGCGTGGCCGGGTTCCTGACCTCCAGCCTCCTCGGGCCCTCGCCGGCCGTGGCCAGCAAGGGCGGGGCCGGAAGGCTGGACCTGCTCGGCTTCGAGGGCGTCCCGATGAGCTTCGCGGACGAAGTCGTCGTACCGGAGGGCTACACGGCGCGTGCCTTCATCCCGTGGGGTACGCCGATCCTCGGCGACTTCCCGGAGTTCGTGCCCGGTGGGAACAGCGCCGCCGAGCAGGAGCAACAGGTCGGCATGCACCACGACGGGATGAACTTCTTCCCCTTCCACGCTAGCCCGAAGGGCAACCGGCGCGGCTTGTTGGTCGTCAACCACGAGTACACCGACGAGAGCTACCTCCAGACCGGCACCAGCACCACTCCGGCCAAGGCGACCTGGACCCCGGAGATGGTGACGCTTTCGCAGGCCGCGCACGGTGTCTCGGTGGTCGAGGTCGCTGAGACCGGTCACGGGCAGTGGGAGGTGGTCCGCTCCCGGTTCAACCGTCGGATCACCGCGAACACCCCGATGCACGTCTCCGGCCCGGCCGCTGGCCACCGGTTGCTGCGCACCGAGGCGGACCCGACCGGTGCCCTGGCGCTCGGCACCTTCAACAACTGCTCGAACGGCGTCACGCCGTGGGACACCTACCTGACCTGCGAGGAGAACTTCAACGGCTACTTCCAGGTCAGCGGCTCGGGCTTCGACGCCGAGTCGGCCGACCTGATCAGCCGGTACGGCGTCGGCGGCGACCGCAACAACTGGGCCACCCACGACTCCCGGTTCGTGGTCGGCGCGAGCAACCCGAACGAGCCCAACCGGCACGGCTGGGTCGTGGAGATCGACCCGTTCGACCCGCAGGCGCGCCCGATCAAGCGGACCGCGTTGGGGCGGTTGAAGCACGAGAGCGCGTACGTCCAGGTCACCAAGGGCGGCCGGGTCGTCGTCTACACCGGCGACGACCAGGTCAACGAGCACCTGTACAAGTTCGTCAGCAAGGACAACTGGGAGTCCGCCCGCGCCCGCGGCCGGAGCCCGCTCGACGAGGGCACCCTGTACGTCGCGAAGTTCCAGGACGACGGCAACGGTGAGTGGCTGCCGTTGGTCCACGGCCAGAACGGCCTGACCGCGGCCAACGGGTTCGCCGACCAGGGCGACGTCCTGATCAAGACCCGGCAGGCGGCCAGCGTGGTTGGCGCGACCCGGATGGACCGGCCCGAGTGGGTCGCCTGCGACCCGAACACCGGTGCGGTCTACCTGACCCTGACCAACAACACCAGCTCGGCCAAGGTGCTCAGCGCCGCCAACCCGCGCAAGCCCAACCCGTGGGGCCACATCATCCGCTGGCACGAGAACGGCAACGACCACACTGCGACCGGCTTCGTCTGGGACCTGTTCCTGCTCGCCGGGCAGGGCCGCAGCAGCGGTGACGGGTCGACGATCGCCGACGACGCCGCGTTCGGGTCGCCCGACGGGATCTGGACCGACAACGCCGGTCGGGTCTGGATCCAGACCGACGGTTCCCAGCCGACCGGCGCCAACGACCAGATGCTGGCCGCGGACCCCTACCGGACCGACGAGTCCGGCGCCCCGCTGGTTCGCCGCTTCCTCACCGGGGTCCTGGGGGCCGAGGTCACCGGGGTCACCGCGACGCCCGACAACCGGACGCTGTTCATCAACCTGCAGCACCCGGGCGACGGCAAGGTGAGCACCTGGCCCCGCCTCGACGGGATCACCACACCGCGCTCGGGCACGGTGGTGATCACCAAGGACGACGGCGGCGTCATCGGGTCCTGATCGGGAGCCGTGTGCTGGACGTCCTCGAGGAACGGGACGACGACACTTGGGGCCTACCGCTCGGTAGGATCCGAGGAGCCGTACCCCATCGCCTTGAAGGGCACCCTCCCCCGATGATCCTGATCGACCGCCTGCAGCACCGTCTCAAGGTCGCTGTGATGAAGCGCGTGGTCGCGCGCACCGGCGGCATCGACCTGACCAAGCTGGACAAGATCCCCGACAGCCTGGCGTGGCCGTTGGTCCGCGACGGGGTCGACCCCACGCCGCGACTGACCTCCTCGCGGGAGCAGGACCCGGTCCAGAGGCTGGCCTCGTTGATGGGGTTGGAGATCTGGCTGATCACTGGGTACGACGAGGCCCGCGAGGTCCTCGGCAACGTCAACCACTCCACCGACATCCGTCCGTTCATGGGCGCCAGCGGCGACGTGGAGAAGGGCGACATCGGCGGCCTCGGCTTCACAGACCCGCCCGAGCACACCCGGCAGCGCAAGCTGCTCACCCCGGAGTTCACGATGCGTCGGCTGACCCGCCTCAAGCCCGGCATCGAGGAGATCATCGAGCGTCAGCTGACGGAGACCGAGATCGAGGCGGCCGCTTCCCCGGACGGTGTGGTGGACCTGGCGAAGACGTTCGCGTTCCCGGTGCCGTTCCGGGTGATCTGCGACCTGCTCGGCCTCCCTGACGACCAGCGTGAGACGTTCCGCGAGCTCGGCACCGCTCGTTTCGACATGTCCGAGGGCGCCGTCGGGTCGATCGTCGCGATCGGTGGCTCGCGGGAGTTCCTGCTGGCCGAGACCGCGCGGCAGCGCACCGACCCCGGTCCGGGCCTGATCGGCCAGATCATCCGGGAGCACCCGGACGAGATCAACGACTTCGACCTCGGTGGCCTGGCAGACGGGGCGTTTACCGGCGGCTTGGAGACCAGCGCGTCGATGCTGGCGCTGGGCACCGTCGTCCTGCTGCAGAACCGGCAGCTCTGGAAGTCTCTGGCCGAGGATCCCGACAGCGTCGACGACATCGTCGAGGAGCTCCTGCGCCAGCTCGCGGTCGTCCAGGTCGCGTTCCCGCGGATCGCCAAGGAGGACGTCGTCGTCGGCGGTCACCTGATCAAGAAGGGCGCGATCATGCTCGCGCACCTGCCGGCCGCGAGCCGCGACCCGCGCTCGACGCCCGGCGAGGGGCTCTGCCCGATGAAGGAGTCCGCGAACCACGTCGCGTTCGGGCACGGCCTGCACCGCTGCGTCGGCGCCGAGCTGGCGCGGATGGAGCTGCGGGCGGCGTACCCGGCACTGGCGAAGCGGTTCCCGGAGATGCGGTTGGCCGTGGACCCGAGCGAGCTGGAGTTCCACTCCAAGTCAATCGTGTACGGCGTCGAGTCGCTGCCCGTCGTCCTCGCCTGAGGATCCCGGGTCAGGGAGCCGGTGTGCCGGTCGCGCTCGGCGAGGGGGTCGGCGCCGGCGTCTCGTCCTGGCCCTCCGGCGGCAGCGGACGGATCGAGCCGGGCCACATCGCCTCGACCGCGAAACGCTCGCCGATCGAGAAGTCGAACTGGACTAGCTGAGCCTCGTTCAGCACCGCCTGGGCCTTCCACGGCAGGGCGGTCCGCTCGACCAGGTTGCCGTCCGGGTTCAGGATCCGGCCCTGCTCGATCGCCGGCACCTGGGCGTGAAGCCGCTCGAGGAGGGCGTAGTACGGCGGGATCGGGGCATCGGCGAGCTGGTAGAGCAGCGGCAGGAAGAAGATCGGACTCGTCACCGGCTGCGGGTCGGCGACCTCCTTACCGGTGTTGCTCCAGAGGAAGAACGGCGTTTGGTGGATGGTCAGGTCGCCGTTGGTGTCACGGATGTCGGAGTCGTAGATGCCGGGGAGGTGGTCGCCGTAGAAGACCACCACGGTCTTCTCCTTCGACTTCTTCAGTCGGGCGAGGAAGTCGGCGAGCGCCTTGTCGGTGTGCGCCAGTCCGCGCGCGTAGTTGCTGATCCGGTTCGCCTGGCCGGCGCTGACACCGGTCACCGGGATTGGGTTGGAGTAGGCGTCGTCGACCGGGATGTGGTTCTGCATGGTGACCAGGTTGACCAGCAACGGCTCGGCCGACGCGTTGATCCGCCGCTCCACCTCGTCGAAGGCCGATTCGTCGGAGATGAACTGGCCCTTATCGATCTTCTTGGCCTCCGCCATCGTCGAGTCGTGGACGAAGTCGGTGAAGCCGAAGGTCTGGTAGACCGACTGCCGCTTGTACATCGTGGTCAGGTACGGGTGGACGGCGATCGGTACGTGGCCCTGGGCGGCGAACCAACTCACCGCGGAGGGGTACTGGTCGTGGGACGAGACCAGCATCTGGTACGGCGAGCTGAGCTGGGGGTTGAACAGTCCGATGCTCTGCCCGGTGAGGACCTCGAACTCCATGTTGGCGGTCCCGCCGCCGTACAGCTGGGTCATCATCGTGCCCGACGTCGTCCGGTCCATCAGGGCACGGGTCCGCGGGATCGGGTCCTCGGCGAGCTGGAAGCCCTGGAGCCGGGTCGGGTCGCTGAAGGACTCGCTCAGGACGACCACGACGTTGGTCTTGGCCAGGGATCCCTTCCGGGTCTTGTTTACCTGGTCGGCGACCCGCTGGTACCGCGCCGCGACCGCGGCCATCGTCTCGGGGGAGTAGTTCTCCGGAGTCTCCATGGCGGTGGTCGGCATGTTGTAGAGGAAGCCGCCGAGGAAACCGTGCGCCTGGTAGTTGGTCTTCTGGTTCCAGTAGCGCCAGCGGTCGCCGCTTATGTCGTAGACCTTGCGCCAGGCGTTGCCGGGGTAGTTGAACCCGGCGGTGTTGGCGAGGAGCACGATCGCGAAGAGCACGATCACGGAACGGATGCCGACGGCGACGACCTGCTTGCGCAGCGGCAGGTGCGCGGGCCAGATCCGGACGAGGCGCCGCTCGTAGCGCCGGGCGATCAGCAGCGACGCCAGCACGATCGCGAGGATCACGACCACCGCGAGCACCAGCGACTGGGGCGAGACCATCGTGGTTAGGAACTCTGGCTGCTTGATGAAGTCGACGTCGCTGGGATAGACCGGCTCGGAACGGATCCCGAGCTTTACCCAGTTCGCCACGGCGATCATGAACACGATCGCGCTGATCAGCCCGATCGAGAGCATCACCCGGTTGGTCAGGCCGATCGCGACGACCATCACCAGCCAGACGATCAGGCAGTCGGCGAGGAACGCGGTGCCCAAGAAGGTGGTCGCCCACCAGTGCGGGGAGGCGCCGATGAGCTGGGAGAGCTCCAGGACCAGCGTGCAGAGCACCGCCGCAGCAGCCGAGGCCTTCAGCGCCCACCGCAGCGGCGACCAGGGCGACCCCGGAACGCCGTCGACCTCAGACGTCGCCGCTGTTGTCGGGGTCGCCTCCGAGGTGGAGGGCGCGGACGGGTGCGGCATGCAGCAGGCAACTTTCACGAGGAAGCCGGTCGGTGGGCAGAGTCGCCATCGTACCTGCGGTGCGGAACAGGTTTCGGGCGCGAAATCTAAGGAATCGGTAACGTTCCCGGCGCTCCGCGCGGCGGCCGGGCCGGAGTGTGAGTACCGCCACCTGGACGGTGGTCTCAGCCTGCGAGCAGGTCGGTGGCGTCGATCGCGAGCACCAGGGCGCCGATCATCGGCGCCCGGTCGCCGAGCTCGGCGACCAGGACCGGTGTCGAGGAGGTGCCCGCCAGGACGTGCCGGCGAAGGCCGAGCCGGGCTGATTCGAGCAGCAGCTCCCCGGCGTGCGACATGTCGCCGCCGACCAGGATGACGTCGGGGTTGAGCAGATTGGTGACGGTGGCCAGGCCCCAGCCGAGGTGGAGGCCGGCGTCCTCGAAGACCCGGAGCGCCGAGACGTTGCCCTGCTGGGCGGCCTCGATGATCGCGTCGATCCCGGCGTCCGGCATCTGCTCGGCCATCATTGCCAGCGCGGTGCCGGTGGCGGCGTACGCCTCCAGGCAGCCGCGGCTGCCGCAACGACAGAGCGGGCCCTGGTCGTCGAGGGTGAGGTGGCCGATCTCGCCGGAGGTCCCGGCGGCACCGCGGAAGAGCTGGTTGTCGAGGATGAGCCCGGCGCCGACGCCGGAGGAGACCTTGACGAAGACGACGTTGGGGTGGCCTCGCCCGTGGCCGTGCCGGTGCTCGGCGAGCGCGCCGAGGTTGGCGTCGTTCTCGATCAGGACCTCGGCGCCGAGGGTGCGGCACGCCTCGTCGCGGGCATTGACGCCGACCCATCCTGGCAGGATCGCCGAGCTCATCACGATGTTGTTCGACAGCGGCGCCGGCAGCCCCATCCCGATGTTCCGGACGTCAGGGTGCTCGGCGCCGAGGGAGTCCAGCAGGTTCTGCAGCATCGAGCGCGCGGTCTCCAGGCCCTCGGTGTGACGGTGGCCGGGGGACAGTGGTCGCCGCTCCTCGGCGAGGACGGCGCCGGACATCTCGGCGAGCGCGACCGCGACGTGGCTGTGGCCGAAGTCGACTCCGGCGACCAGGCCGGCGCCGCGGGCCAGGCGCACCGTCGTACCGCGGCGGCCGGAGCCGGCGACGGTGCTGACGACGCCTGCGGCGGCCAGTTCGCGCACGATCGTCGAGACGGTCCCGGCTGCGAGCCCGGTCTCTCGGGTGATGTCGGCCTGGGTCGCGGAGTCGGCGCCCCGGTCGAGGAGAACGGCCAGCACGCGGCGCTGGTTGGCGATCCGCAGCGACGCGGCTGACCCCGGTGCGATCCGCGGGGCGTCGTCGGAGGACATGGGTGAACTGTGCGGCAAAGACTGTTTAGTCGTCAAGAGATAGGCACTAAAGAGTCGTCTAAAAGAGTTTTGGCAAATCTATGTTCAACTATTGACGATAAAGGTGTGACGCAGCACACTCGGAGGTGCCATCGGGCGTCGGCCCTTCGCCTAGCCCTCACCCCCCTTCAGGAGGAACCCCGTGACATCTCTCATCCGTCGCGTCGCCGTCACAGGTGCCGCGGTCGTCATCGCTGCCGGTGGTCTGGCCGCTTGTGGAAGCCCGAACGACTCCGAGGGGTCGAACGACGCCAAGGTCATCGCGCTGCTGCTCCCGGAGTCCAAGACGACCCGGTACGAGGCGTTCGACAAGCCGATCTTCGAGGCCAAGGTCGCCGAGCTCTGTGACGACTGCGAGGTCAAGTACTTCAACGCCGACCAGGACGCCGGGAAGCAGGCGCAGCAGGTCGACACCGCGATCAACGCCGGAGCCAAGGTCATTGTGCTCGACCCGGTCGACGGCAACGGCGCTGGCGGGATGGTCACGTCAGCCCAGGACGCAGGCGCGAAGGTGATCGCCTACGACCGGTTCATCGCGGGCGCGGACTACTACATGTCCTTCGACAACGAGACCGTCGGCAAGCTCCAGGCCGAGGCGCTCAAGGAGGCGATGGGCGACGAGGGTGGCTTCCTGCAGCTCAACGGCGCACCGACCGACCCGAACGCCGCCCAGTTCAAGGCAGGTGCCGAGTCGGTACTGTCGGCGAGCGGGCTGACGCTGCTGACCGACACGTCGTACGACAACCCGGACTGGTCGCCCGACAACGCCCAGAAGTACGTCACCGACCAGCTCAGCAAGATCGACCCCGCTGACATCAAGGGTGTCTACGCCGCCAACGACGGTCAGGCCGGCGGCGTCATCGCCGCCCTGAAGGGCGCCGGCGTCAAGGCCGACGACCTCCCCCCGGTCACCGGTCAGGACGCGGAGCTCGCCGCGATCCAGCGGATCATCGCCGGAGAGCAGTACATGACGATCTTCAAGTCCTACTTCATCGAGGCGGAGAAGGCCGGCGAGGTCGCTGTCGCTCTGGTCAACGGCGACGACGTCGGCGAGACCACCATGTTCGAGGGTGTGGAGTCGTTCATCTTCGCCCCGGTCGTGGTGAAGGCCGACAACGTCAAGGAGAACATCGTCGACACGGGCCTGTACCCGGTCGCCGACATCTGCACCGCGGACTTCGCGGCCGCCTGCAAGGCAGCCGGACTGTCCTGATGGCTGCTGCTCCTGCCATGGAGATGCCGGTCAGGGACGCAGTCCTGTCCCTGACCGGCATCAACAAGCGGTTCGGCGCGGTCCAGGCGCTCACCGACGTCCACCTCCGGGTGGACGCCGGTGAGGTCGTGGCCCTGGTCGGCGACAACGGCGCCGGCAAGTCGACCCTCGTCAAGGTGATCTCCGGCGTCTACACCCCGGACTCGGGCGAGATCACCTTCGACTCCAAGCCGGTCGCTCCGCGCGGCCCGGCCCAGGCCCAGGCACTCGGCATCGCGACCGTGTTCCAGGACCTCGCCCTGTGCGACAACCTCGACGTCGTCGCCAACCTGTTCCTCGGCTCCGAGCACCGACTCGGCCCTGGGTTCGGCGCCGTCATCGACGAGGTGTCGATGGAGCAGGAGGCGTGGCGGCTGCTGCGCTCGCTCTCGGCGAAGATCCCGTCGGTGCGGATCCCGATCGCGGCGCTGTCGGGCGGTCAACGGCAGACCGTCGCGATCGCACGCAGCCTGGTCGGCAACCCGAAGGTGGTCATGCTCGACGAGCCGACCGCAGCCCTGGGCGTCGCCCAGACCGCCGAGGTCCTCAACCTGATCGAGCGGCTCCGGGACAACGGTCTCGGCGTCATCCTGGTTAGTCACAACATGGCCGACGTTCAAGCCGTCGCCGACCGGATCGTCGTACTCCGGTTGGGTCGGAACGCTGCCGAGTTCAAGACCGATGAGGTCAGCACTGCCGACCTCGTGGCGGCGATCACCGGTGCCAGCGACAACGTGGTCACCGAGCGGGCCCAGCGGGCCAAGTTCAGCGAGAAGGATGATCACGATGGCTGACCTCCGAAGTGCTGACGAACCCGGCCCGGCAGTCCCGCTGCCTACCGACCTGACCGACGAGCGGCTGGTTGCCGGAGCGGGCTTGTCGGGGTGGATGGCATCGGCCGGCAACCGACTCAAGGGCGGCGACCTCGGTAGCCTGCCGGTCATCCTCGGCTTGATCGTGATCGGCGCGGTCTTCTACGCCCAGGAGCCCGCGTTCCTCTCGTCGCGGCAGTTGGTCTCGATCACCCAGTTCGCGGCGCCGGTCGGGATCATCTCGCTGGGCATCGTGCTGGTGCTACTGCTCGGCGAGATCGACCTCTCGGTCGGCTCGATGAGTGGCATGGCGGCCGCCGTGATGACGGTCCAGATCGTCACTCACGGGCACTCGATGATCATCGGCATGCTCGCCGGCATCCTGGCCGGGGTCACTGTGGGCGTCTTCTACGCGGTGCTCTACCTCAAGGTCGGCATTCCCAGCTTCGTGATCACATTGGCCGGTCTGCTCGGGTTCCAGGGTGTCTTGCTCCAGGTGCTCGGCAAGAACGGCACCGTCAACCTGCCCGACGATCTCTGGCTCGTGGAGTTCGCCCGGACCAAGTACGTCACCGGGACTGCGTCGTACCTGCTGGTGATCGTGATCGTCGCGGTCTACCTGCTCGCCCACCTGTACGGCGCTCAGCGGCGGCGCAAGGCGGGGCTCAGTGCTCCGTCCCAGGCCGGTCTGCTGGTCCGGTCGGCGCTCATGCTCGGCGGGCTGCTCTGGTTGACCTCCTATCTTCAGGCCGGCGGGGGACGCGGCTGGGGCTACCTCTGGCTGTTCTTCGTCTCGCTCGTGGTGCTGATGGACCTCGCCCTCCGGAAGACCACCTGGGGCAGGCACGTCTTCGCGGTCGGCGGGAACGAGGAGGCCGCACGGCGCTCCGGCATTAAGGTCGGCCGGATCTACCTCAGCGTCTTCGTGCTCTGCTCCACGCTGGCTGCGCTCGGCGGCATGCTGATCGCGGCCCAGCTCACCTCGGTGTCTCAGGCCAGTGGCACCACCGACACCAACCTGACCGCGATCGCAGCGGCGGTGATCGGTGGGACGTCGCTCTTCGGCGGCCGCGGGTCGGCGTACTCGGCGATGCTCGGGATCCTGGTGCTGCAGTCGATCCAGAGCGGTCTGAACGTGATCGGGGCGGACTCGCCGATCCGATTCATGATCACCGGCGGCGTGCTGATCCTGGCGGTCGCCATCGACTCGGTGGCCCGTCGCGCGCGGTCGTCCTCGGGTCGCGGCTGACCCTCGATCTCTGGTCCGCCGAGCTGACTACGACGCAGCTCGGTGGACCAGACCTGCGCTGACCCGTCGTGAAAGTTCTCGTGTGACGCCCCGACCCGTCGCGAAAGGGCGAGTGCGGGCCACCGAACTTCGCCAGAAGGTCCGCACACCCACCACAGGGGCGCAGATCCCGCGCACTGTCGCGTCGGGTTAGCGGGGCGCCGGCCGTCCGTACGTCGTCGTACGCTCCACGACCGCGCGGCCGATGCCGGCGCCGATCTCGACCAGTTCCTCGACCGTCTTCGCCGAGCCGTGCTCGGAACCCGCCATCCGGGAGATGGTCTCCTCCATCAGCGTGCCGCCGACGTCGTTGGCGCCGGCGTTGAGCATGGCCTGGGTGCCCTCGGTGCCGAGCTTCACCCAGGACGTCTGGATGTTGTCGATCCGGCCGTGCAGCAGGATCCGGGCCATCGCGTGGACCGCGAGGTTGTCGCGCAGGGTCGGGCCCGGGCGGGCGACGCCGGCCAGGTAGATCGGCGCCGAGTGGTGCACGAAGGGGAGCGGCACGAACTCGGTGAAGCCGGGGATGCCCTGCTCGATGTTGGCCTGCTGCATCCCGCTGAGCACCTTGAGGTGCTGCACCCAGTGCCGCGGGTTGTCGACGTGGCCGTACATCATCGTCGAGCTCGACCGGATCCCAACGCGGTGCGCGGTCGAGACGACCTCGATCCAGGTCTTCGTCGGCAGCTTCCCCTTGGTGAGCACCCATCGGACCTCGTCGTCGAGGATCTCCGCAGCCGTGCCGGGGATGGTGTCGAGGCCGGACTCGCGGGCCTTGATCAGGAAGTCCTCGAAGCTCAGCCCGGTCCGCGAGGACCCGTTGACGATCTCCATCGGGGAGAACGCGTGCACGTGCATCCCGGGGACCCGCTTCTTCACCGCGGTCGCTAGGTCGAAGTACGCCGTCCCGGGCAGCTCGGGGTCGATGCCGCCCTGCATGCAGACCTCGGAGGCGCCGAGGTCCCAGGCCTCCTCGGCACGGTCCGCCACCTGGTCGAGGGAGAGCGAGTACGCGTCCTCGTCAGTACGCCGCTGCGCGAACGCGCAGAACCGGCAGCCGACGTAACAGACGTTGGTGAAGTTGATGTTCCGGTTCACCACATAGGTGACCTCGTCGCCGCAGACCTCCGCGCGCAGGTCGTCGGCCAGCCGAAGCGCCTGGGCGAGCAGATCGCCCTCGGCGGTCATCAGGGTCAGCGCGTGCTCATCGGAGAGGTTGCCCGGGTCGGACTCCGCGGCCTTGAGGGCGGCGAGTCCCTCGCTGGTGGTCGACCGAGTGACCGAGCCAGCTGAGGTCTCGGCGTCGTGGCGGACCTCGTCCCAGTCGCCGTACACGTTCGCGAAGTCGCTGCGCCGATCGGCACTGCGCCCCTCGGTGTCGACCGCGGTGTGCAGGTCGGTGCGGCCCGTGCCGGCGCCGACGGCCGCGAAGCCGCCGTCCGGCTCCTGCCAGGGGAGCCCGACGGGGCGCCGGGTTCCCTCGGTGATCTCGGCCGACACCAGGCCGTCGTCACCGGCCAGTTCAGCGACGTGGCCGGAGACCCGCGGGTCGATCCAGGGCTCCCCGGCACGGACGTACTCGGGGTGCGCGGTCAGCCGAGCCTTGAGCTCGAAGCCGGCGGCGGCGGTGATCTCACGGAGGCGCTCCAGTGAGGGCCACGGCCGCTCGGGGTTCACATGGTCCGGGGTCAGCGGGGAGACGCCGCCCCAGTCGTCGACGCCGGCGCCGAGGAGCGCCTGGCACTCCCCAGAAGCGAACTCGGTGTCGACCAGGTTCGGGGGCGCCTGCAGTCGGACCTTGGGGCCCAGCACGATCCGGGAGACCGCGAGCGCGGCCAGGTACTCGTCCAGCGCCAGGTCGTCGGTGTGCCGCATCGCGGTGTCCGGCTTGGCGCGGAAGTTCTGGATGATGACTTCCTGGACGTTGCCGTATTGGCGCGCGATCCGACGCAGCGCGTAGATCGATTCGGCCCGTTCTTCGATGCTCTCGCCGATCCCGATCAGCAGGCCGGTGGTGAACGGGATCGCCAGCCGACCGGCGTCCTCGAGAACTCGCAGTCGGACCTCGGGGTCCTTGTCCGGGGAGCCGAAGTGCGCTTCGCCCTTGGTCTCGAAGATCCGTCGCGAGGTGGTCTCGAGCATCATCCCCATCGAGGGGGAGACCGCCTTGAGGCGGTTCATCTCATCCCACGACATGACCCCGGGGTTCAGGTGCGGTAGCAGGCCGGTCTCCTCGAGCACCCGGATCGCCATCGCCCGGACGTAGGCCAGCGTGGAGTCGTAGCCCTGTTCGTCGAGCCACTCCTGCGCCTCGGGCCAGCGGTCCTCCGGGCGGTCGCCGAGGGTGAAGAGCGCCTCGGTGCAGCCCAGTTCGGCGCCCTGCTTCGCGATCGCGACGATCTCGTCGGGCGAGAGGTAGGGCGCCCGGCCCGCACGCGTGGCCTGGCCCGGGGTCTCGACGAAGGTGCAGTAGTGGCACTTGTCCCGGCACAGCCGGGTGACCGGGATGAAGACCTTGGGGGAGTAGGTGATCACGCCGGGCCGGCCAGCGTTCTCGAGGCCGGCGTCCCGGGTCCGGGCGGCGACGGTCATCAGACGCTGCAGGTCGTCCCCGCGGGCGGTCAGGAGTACGGCGGCCTCGGCCTGGTCGAGGGCAGCACCACGCTCGGCGCGCGCCAAGGCGCGGCGTACCTGCTGAGGCGTCGGGGCGACGGAGACGGCGGTCATCAGGGACAGGCTATCCAGCGATCGGGGGGCGCGGGGAAAGACTCATAGTGTGGTCAACGAGAGTTTCGCTGACCCGTCGTGAAAGTGCGAGTCCGAACGCTGACCCGTCGCGAAGTTCCGGACTTTCACGACGGGTCGGCAGATGAGGACGGACTTTCACGACGGGTCAGGAGATGAGGGCCTTGAGCTCACCGATGAGGGCGGCCGGGTCGGCGCCGACAGGGGTGACGTTCAGGCTGGTGACGCCGGCCTCCTCGAACGCCGCGACCCGCTCCTTGATGTAGCCGGCCGGGCCGACGAAGTTGGCGGCCTCGAGCCACTCGGCCGGAACCAGAGCCTCGGCTTCCTTCTTCTTGCCCGACAGGTACAAATCCTGGATCTCGGTCGCCTCCTCCTCGTACCCGTAGGCGCAGGCGAGGTCGTTGTAGAAGTTCTTTCCCTTGGCGCCCATGCCGCCGATGTAGAGCGCGAAGATCGGGCGGGCGAAGTCCAGCAGCGCCTTGGTGTCCGGGCCTTCGCCGATCGCGAGCATGCCACCGGCGACGATGTTCAGGCCGCCGAGCGAGGGATCGCGCTTCGCGGTGCCGGCCTTGATCGGCTCGCCCATGACCTGGGCGACCTTCTCCGGGTAGAACAGGTGCGGCAGCAGGCCGTCGGCGATCTCGGCAGCGAGTTCGACGTTCTTCGGCCCGAGGGCGGCGATGTAGATCGGGATGGTGTCGCGCTCGGGCTTGGTGAGCAGCTTCAGGGCCTTGCCCATCCCGGTGACGGCGCCTTGCTCCTTGGTCAGCGGCAGCTTGAACTCGCCGTCCGCAGTCAACGGCTCGCGGCGCAGGCCGGCACGGATGATCTCGACGACCTCGCGGGTGCGGGCGAGCGGCTTGGCGTACGGGACGCCGTGGAAACCCTCGATGACCTGCGGCCCCGAGGCGCCGAGGCCGAGGATGGCGCGGCCGCCGGAGACGTTGTCCAGGCCGGCCACCGTCTGCAGCAGTGCGCCGGGGGTGCGCGAGTAGATGTTCATGATCGCGGAGCCGATCTCGACGGTCTCGGTCTTCGCGGCCAGGTAGCCCATCAGGGTCGGGGAGTCGAAGCCGTACGCCTCGGCGACCCAGACGGTGTCAAGGCCGGCCCGCTCCCAGGCGGTGATCTGGTCGGCCGCGTTGCGCGGGTTTCCGTCGTACATGAGCATCGTGGAGATCTTCATCAGGGGCCTTCTCTACTCGGGCGGGGATGTCGGCGGGGCGTCGGTCTGCGAGGACTACCGTGACAGTAATGCTGTCATGGTCAGTGCGCCAGCGTACGGAGGTGTGGCGCGCGCAACTCCCCGGGCGCCCGCACGGTTCCCGGGGAGCCAGCTCCGACTAACCCGCCAGCTCCTCCACGACCTCGGCCCCAGGCAGATGTGCCAGCAGCGCGCCAGGCAGGATCAACTTCGAGCCGCGGATCCCCGAACCGATCAGTACCAGTTCCGTCGCCGGCACCCGGGAGTCGACCAGCAGCCGCCAGTCGCTCGGCACCCCGACCGGAGTGATGCCGCCGTACTCCATGCGGGTCTCGGTGACAGCGCGGTCATGGTTGAGGAACGAGCACTTCCGTACGTCGAGCAGCCGCTTGACCCGGTTGTTCACGTCCGCGCGGGTGTCCCCCCGGACGACGCACGCGGCGATCCGCTCGACCCCGTCCCGCCGACCCATCACCACCACGCAGTTCGCGCCGGCGTCGAGCGGGACGGCGTAGACGTCCACGGTCGCCGAGGTCTCCGCGAGCGCCGGGTCGATCGGGACCACGCCGACCTCACCGGCGTGCTCCCAGTCGCGCAGCAGCGCAGCGACCGGGGCGCCGACGAGTTCGAGGTTCTCCAGGGCCGGGACGGTGGTGAGGGTGCCGAGGGTGTGGATACCGGACATGTCCTGCACGCTAAGGGGTCTCGACGAGCTCAACCAGTGGGCGGGGTCTTGGTGCGCCCGGGGATCGCGCCGGTGATCCCGCCGACCACGCCGCCGCCGATGCCCTTGACGAGCTTCGCGCCGGGGATCGCCTCGAGCTGGCCGAGGGTGGAGTTGACCAGGGCCTCCACCCGCTGGACGGCGTCGCGGGCGAGACGGATGTCTTCCTGGGTCTGCGGGAGCCCCTCGATCACCGGGAGCAGGCTCTTCATGCCCTGGGCGGTCTTGTCGACCGACGGCACCAGCTTGGCGAGCTGGGTCGCGGCCTGGTCGAGCCGGTTGCTGACCAGCGCGACCTGGTTGATGGCGGTCTCGGTGATCCGCATGACCCGGCGTACGTCGTCGATCATCCCGGACTCGACGGCCTCGGTCAGCGCCACCACCAGGGGACGGGCGTCCCGCATGAAACCGATCGACTCGTCGAGGAAGGTCTCGGCCTTGCCGGTCATCCGAACGGTGTAGCTCAGACCGTCCGTGCTCAGGGTCACCAGGGCGCTGGCGAAGGTGACGACAGCGCGGGTCACCGGGGGCTGGTCCTGCCAGTCGTCGGTCATGGGGGCAAGGTACTAGCCGAGGGGTTTCGAGGCGAGCGCCAGGGCGCCCGCTCCTCCACAGGTCAGACCAGACGGCGGTCGGTGCGCATCCGCCAGCGCACCTCGGCGAGCTGGAGCTTGATCGGCAGGTTGCGGGCCCAGCGCGGGGTCAGTCGGGTGAGCACGCGGAGGACCGCGACCCACCGGTCGAAGCGACGCTGCTGCGCTGACGACCACTCGAGCCGCATCGCGGTCCGGACCTCCGGGGGCAGCGTCCCGACGGTGAAGAAGTGGTTCACGCTCGCGTTGCCCCACTGCAGCGGACGGCGCACCATTCGCAGCTCGACGACTTTCATCAGGTGCTCGCGCACCGGCTCGTCGTACGAGACCGACGCCAGCCCGGCGCGCCAGTACGCCTCGAACGCGTCCCGGTTCGCAGGCCAGGCGTCGCGGGGAACCTGGAGCGAGGTGCCGAGGCGTGCGCAGTACTGGTAGAGCCCGTCGGCCGTGACCTCGTCCATGGGTCCGAGGAAGAGCGTGCGGGCGTCGCGGAAACCGACGTACAGGCAGGCCGCCACCCAGAGCTGGAGCTCGGGATCGAACGCGTTGTACTTCACCGGGCTGTCGGGTCCGGAGCGCACCGGGACGTGCGACTGGTTGACCGCCTGCCGGTAGCGGTCGACGTCCTGCTCGGAGCCGAAGAGCGCGACGACCAGGTAGCTCAGCGTCGTGCGCAGCCGCTTCCACGGGTGGATCAGTACATTGCCGGAATCGACGGTGCTCTCGACCACGCCGTATCCGACGCCGGGGTTGCCGAGCTGCATGACCACGTTGGCAGCCGCACCGAGCATCCCGGCGGCGCCCGCCATCTGGTCCCGGATGTCGAACGTGGTCCCACCAGGCTCGGCCGACGGGGACCTCACCGGACGCGGAGCTTGCGGAGCAGCTTCAGCTGACCGTTGGTGAGGTTCACGAACTTGTCCAACGTCATCGACGCCGGCGGGCCGAGCGGCATCAGCCGCTGCTCGGCCACGGTCTGCGCCTCGGTGTATTTGCGGATGCCCTCGGCGCCGTGACGTCGGCCCAGGCCGCTGTCGCCCATCCCGCCCATCGGGGCCTCGATGGATCCGGCCGCGGCGGCGGCGCCGTCGTTGATGTTCACCGAACCCGACCGGATCCGGGCCGCCATCAGCTTCGCGGTGTGGACGTCCTTCGTCCAGATGCTGGCCGAGAGTCCGTAGCTGCCCTCGTTGGCCAGGTCGATCGCCTCTGCGTCGGAGGAGAACGGGTAGAGGGAGATCACCGGCCCGAAGGTCTCGGAGTGGCAGACGGTCATCGACGCGTCGACACCCTCGAGGATCGTCGGCTCGTACATCAACGGGCCGAGGTCGGGGCGGGCCCGGCCGCCGGTCAGGATCCGCGCCCCCGCAGCGCGGGCGTCCTCAACGTGCTCGGCCACGGTGGCCAGCTGTTGCGGCGAGGCGAGCGAGCCGATGTCGACGGTGTAGTCGAACGTCTGGCCCAGGCGCAGTGCCTGGGTGGCCTTCACGATCGCGTCCCGGAACGCGTCGTAGACGTCCTCGTGGACCAGGACCCGCTCGGTGTGGATGCACATCTGGCCGGTGTTCGCGAAGGACGACGCCACCGCGCCTTCGGCCGCCTTCACCAGGTCGGCGTCCTTGCGCACGATCAGCGGGTTCTTGCCGCCGAGCTCCAGGGAGGCGCCGATCAGTCGCCGACCGGCCTGCTCGCCCACCGTCCGGCCGGTAGCGGTGGAGCCGGTGAAGCAGATGTAGTCGACCTCGTCGATCAGCGCGGTGCCGACGACGCTGCCGCGCCCCACCACGATCTGCCACAGGTCGGTCGGCAGTCCGGCGCGGCCCATCAGTTCCCGCGCGAACAGCAGCGTCAGCGCGGTCTGTGAGTCGGCCTTGGAGACCACGGCGTTTCCGGCCAGAAGCGCCGGTACGGCGTCGCCGACGCCCAGGTAGAACGGGTAGTTCCACGGCGAGATGATCCCGACGACTCCCTTGGGCACCCGGGTCTCGGCCACTCGGGTGAGACCCGGGATCGCGCCCCGGACCGAGGACGCCGCCAGGTACTTGTGGCCCACTCGGGCGTAGTGCCGGGTGATGTTGGCGACCTGGAGGATCTCCTGCCACGCCGTGAACCGGGCCTTGCCCATCTCCCACTGGATCAGGTCGATCAGCTTGTCCTGCTCGGCGAGGAACAGGTCGTGGAAGCGGAGCATCACCTGGGCGCGTTCCCGGAACGGCCGGTCCCGCCAGGCTGCCGCGCCGAGCCGGGCCGCGGCCGCAGCGTCGGCGACGTCCGCAGCGCTGCTCGCCGCGATCGTGGCGATCTCGCGGGAGTCGTACGGCGCGTACGCCGTCACGGTCTCGGTCCCGGCGCTCCGGAAGACCCGGGAGGTGAGCCCGGCGACGACCTGGTCGGTCACCCAGGTCGGGCGGGCAGTGGGGATCTCGCGGTGACGCAGGTGGTGGTCAACGATGGCGGTCATCGGGATCTCCTGGTGCGGTGGGTTCTGGTTTCGACAGGCTCAACCAACGGGCGGGTCAGGCTCAACCACTGCTGGTTGGGCCTGTCGGAACCCGCGTCGTCAGCCTTCGTAGAGCGCGGCGATCTCGGCGGCGTAGTTGGTGTGCACGACACGACGCTTGAGCTTGAGGGTCGGGGTGAGCTCGGCGGACTCGGCGGTCCACTCGACCGGCAGCAGCGTCCACTTCTTCACCTGCTCCGGGCGCGAGAGGCGATCGTTGGTCTTCTCGACCGCAGCCGCGACGATCCCGAGGATCGCCGGATTCTGGGCGAGGTCGGCGAGCGAGGCTCCCTCGATGCCCAGCTTCCCGGCCACGATCGGGGCGACGTCCGGGTCGAGGGTGAGGATCGCGACGACGTACGGCTTGCCCTCGCCGAAGGCGAGTGCGTGCCCGACGAGAGGGCTCTCCTTGAGCATGTTCTCGATGTTGGAGGGCGCGATGTTCTTGCCGGCCGAGGTGATGATCAGCTCCTTCTTGCGGTCCACCACCTTCACGAAGCCGTCCTCGTCGATCTCGCCGATGTCGCCGGTGTGCACCCAGCCGTCCGCATCGATGAGGTCAGCGGTGGCCTCCGGGTTCTGGTGGTACCCCGAGGTGGTCACCGGGCCGCGGGCCAGGATCTCGCCGTCCTCGGCGAGCTGGACCTCCAGGCCCGGCTGGGCCCGGCCGACGGTGCCCATCCGGAACGCGCCCGGGCCGCACGCGGTGACGGCGCCGCAGGTCTCGGTCATGCCGTAGATGTCGTAGATCGAGAAGCCGAGGCCGGCGAAGAACCGGGTCGTCTCCAGCGGCATCGGCGCCGAGGCACTGCCCGCCCAAGTGACCCGGTCGAGGCCGAGCATCGCCTTCATCGGAGTCAGCACGGCGGCGTTGACCGCGTCGAACTTCGCCTGCAGCTCGGGGCTGGTGGTGTTGCCGAACTGGAGCGACTCGACGTACTCCAGGCCGACGGCCATCGCGCCGGCGACCGCCTGCTTCTTCGCCTCGTCGGTCTCCATGGCCAGCAGGCCACCGATGCCGGTCTGGATCTTCTCCCAGACGCGGGGGACGCCGAAGAAGCGCGTCGGCTTCACCTCGCCGAGTGCGGCGACCAGCTGGGCCGGGTCAGCGATCAGGTGCAGATGCGCACCCTGGATCTGCGGGAGGTAGATGCCCAGCGCCCGCTCTGCGATGTGGGCGTAGGGCAGGTAGGAGACGCCGATCAGCTCCTCGCCGGCAGCGGCGCCGACGGTCTTGTCGGTGCTGACCAGCTCGAAGAGCACGTTGTGGTGGGTGATCACCACGCCCTTCGGGTTCCCGGTCGTCCCGGAGGTGTAGAGGATCGTGGCCGGCTGGTCGAGCTCGATCGAGGTCCAACGCTTCTCGATCTCGGCTTCCAGTTCTGCGCGGACCTCGCGTCCCCGGGCGACGAAGTCATCCCAGGTGACCGAGCCCTCGACTCCGCTCAATCCACCCAGTGCGGCCGGGTCGATCACCACGACCTTCTTCGGGGTCGCGCCGGCGAAGGCTTCCTGCCAGCGGGCGACGTGGTCGGCGTTCTCCAGGATCACCGCGGCCGGCGTGGCGTGGCCGGCGACGTAGGCGACCTGGCTGGGGGAGAGAGTGTTATAGATCGACATCGCGGTCCCACCGGCGTGCATCGCGCCGATGTCGGCCAGGATGTGCTCGATCCGGTTGGTGGCCATGATCGCCACCCGGTCGCCGGGTTCGACGCCGGCGTCGATGAGGGCTGCCGCCACGTCGAGGCCCTGCTCGCGCAGCTCGCGCCAGCTCAGGGTCCGCCAGCCGGGGCCTTCGATGCCGACCTTGTCGGAGTACGCCGGGGAGTCACCCAGGCGGAGCGCGGTGTCGGCGAAGGCGCTGGCGATGCTCTTGCCGGCGATCTGGGCGTTGAGCGCTACGCGCTCGGCGAGTACGTCGGTCATCTGGATCTCCTAGTGAATGGCGGAGCGGGGGTTGTCCGGTGTGGTCCGGGTCACAGTCTCTTACGGGCGTGAACGAGCAGGGAAGGGTGCCGGTTCCCTAAGTCAGTAGCTCTTGGGCAGGCCGAGCATCGAGGTGCCGATGTGGGCCAGGACCAACTGCTCGGAGACCGGGATGTTCTTCCCGATCCGGGCGTCGCGGAACATCCGCTCGATCGGGTACTCCTTGGAGTACGCCATCCCCCCGAGGGTCTGGAACGCCTGGTCGGCCGCCTCCCAGGCGACCTGCGCGCCGGTCAGCTTGGCGACGTTGGCCTCGTTGCCGCACATCCTCCCCTGGTCGAAGAGCCAGGCGGCTTTGTAGGTCATCAGCCGGGCCAGCTCGGTCTTCGCCTTGATCTGGGCGAGCGGGAACTGGATGGCCTGGTTGGCGCCGATCGGTCGGCCGAAAACGACCCGCTCGCGGGCGTACTGCGCGGCGACGTCCAGTGCTGCGTCCGCGGAGCCGACACCGCCAGCAGCGGCGAGGATGCGCTCCGGGTTGAGGACGTCCCAGAGCACCCCGAAGCCCTGGTCGACCTCGCCGATCACGTTCTCGGCGGGGACCCGGACGTCGTCGAAGAAGACCTGGCTGGAGTGCAGGATGTTGCTGCCCATCTTCGGAATCGGGGTGTAGGAGAGCGTGCCGGCGGCCAGTGCCTCCTTCACGTCGACGAGGAAGAGAGTGAAGCCGTGGGTGCGGTTGCCGCCGGCGGCCTTCGCCTCGGCGGCCGGGACCGTGCGCGTGACGGCGACCATCCAGTCGGCCCGCTCGACGTTGGAGATCCAGACCTTCTGCCCCTTGATCAGGAAGTCCCCCGAGGCGTCACGCCGCGCCATCGTGGTGATCTCGATCGCGTTGCTGCCGGCGTCGGGCTCGGTAAGCGCGAAACTGAACTGGACCTCGCCCGCGGCCAGGCCCGGCAGGATCCGCTGTTTCTGCTCTTCGGTGCCGTGTCGGACCAGCGTCATCGCCCCGAAACCGGGGGTGGTCACGTAGATGAAGGTGCCCTGGGTGCCGCCGGAGGCGCAGAGGGTGTCGTTGGCGACGGCGAGCTCGAGGAGGCCCTGCCCGCCGCCGCCGTACTCCTCGGGGATGCAGAGGCCGAGCCAGCCGCCGTCGCCGAGGTCCTTGAAGACCTCGTCGGGGAAGCGGTGCTCCTCCTCGCAGCGGGACCAGTACGCGTTGTCGTACTTGGCTGCAACCGCGGCGACGCCATCACGGACAGCGAGGGCGGACTCGGGCAGATCGAAATCCATCGGAAGACCTTCTTCGTCTCGGGTGTGGCTGGCGCGCCGCGGTTGCGCAGTACTCGTGCTGAGGGAATCAGAGCCCGAGCGAGCGGCCGATGATCTCCTTCTGGATCTCGGTCGTCCCCCCGTAGATCGTGGAGATCCGGCTGTCCAGGTACGCCCGCGCGATCGGGTACTCGAGCATGTAGCCGTAGCCGCCGTGGATCTGGACACCCTGGTTGGCGAGCTTGTTCTGGGTCTCGGTCGCCCAGTACTTCGCCATCGACGCGTCGACGGAGTCGAGCTTGCCGTCGAGGTGCTTGCGCAGGCAGTCGTCGACGAAGACCTGGGTGATCCGGGCCTCGGTGGCCATCTCGGCGATCGTGAACCGGGTGTTCTGGAACTTGCCGATCGGCTTGCCGAAGGCCTCGCGGGTCTTGGCATAGTCGAGGCAGAGTTCGACGATGTAGTTGCACGCTGCCGCGGCCTGGGCGGCGATGATGAGCCGCTCCTGCGGGAGGTTCTGCATCAGGTAGATGAAGCCCTGGCCCTCCTCGCCCAGCAGGTTGCTCTTCGGGACGACCACGTCGGTGAAGGAGAGTTCGGCGGTGTCCTGGGCGTGCAGGCCGATCTTCTCCAGGTTGCGGCCGCGCTCGAAGCCCTCCATGCCGCGCTCGACGACCAGCAGGCTGAAGCCGAGGTGGCCCGCCTCCGGGTTGGTCTTCGCCACGACGATCACCAGGTCGGCGTGGATGCCGTTGGAGATGAAGGTTTTCGAGCCGTTGAGGACGTAGTGGTCGCCCTTGTCGACCGCGGTGGTCCGGACGCCCTGGAGGTCGCTACCGGCGCCGGGTTCGGTCATAGCGATCGCGGTGATCGTCTCGCCGCTGACGCAGCCGGGGAGCCAACGGGCCTTCTGCTCGTCGTTCGCGATGTGTGAGAGGTAGGGGACGATGATGTCGGAGTGCACCGAGTAGCCCAGGCCGTTGGCCCCGGCGCGCGCCTGCTCCTCGGAGAGGATCACGTTGTAGCGGAAGTCGTCGACCCCGGCGCCGCCGAACTCCTCGGGTACGTCGAAGCAGAGCAGTCCGAGCTCGCCGGCCTTGGTCCAGATCTCCCGGGGGACGATCCCGTCCTTCTCCCACTGGTCGTGGTGCGGCGTGACCTCCTTGTCCATGAAGGTGCGG
>JBKJIN010000072.1:0-33978 GCA_046598425.1 Marmoricola sp.
CCGCTGGAGGCTGTCGGCAACGGCAGTCGTAGATGGATGGTCGCCCCCCAGGGCTCGCAAGGGTCCCGGGGACAGAACCCGGCCTATAGGCCAGCCCGTCCGCAAAACAGGGTCTGAGCTGCGGAAACGTGAGTTCGACATCGCTGTAGTCCGCACATAGTCCGCAAAAAGATTACTCTTGCGTCTTCAACTATCGAGGTCACCTGTTCGAATATGCTGCGCACCGCCCGCTATCGGCGCTGGCCGTTCGAGTGGCTGAGCGAGACTGCGTACCTTGGAACCATCAGGCTCTGCTGATCTTATGCTCAGCGATCACCGTCATCATGACTACTTGCAGTACTGCTGATTGACGGGCCGAGCCCTTCGATCTTGGCGCATCGTGCGGACAGGTCGCGGATGCTCTGCCAGACAGATGCTCGCGGCACCTCGATTTTGAGTGCGCGGATGTATTCGTCGAGGCGGTGCGGATGCTCCTGGAGGTAGGAGATGGCGTTGTCGAGGCTCTCTCCGACCGTCTTGCCGTACGCATCGACTGCCTTGTGTGCACCGGCTTTCAAGGCGACCCTGTCGGGTCTCATCATGGCCAGGTCGATGAGGTCGCGGCTGAACGTCGATGTGTCTGCCCAGCGGTCATCGTTCGCAAGCAGCTTGTTTGCAACCTGGTCGGTTCGCGTCAGGATCCGCACGCCGCAGATCTCATCGTCCGAGGTGGGAGTGTCGAGGTCGATGCGGCCCTCGTGGATGATCTCGAACTTGATCGCAACCCCTGCTACGAGCACCGATGTCCGGATCCCATAGCCGTCGACAGACGGTGTTCGCCCTAGCTCCAGTTCACGTGTAGCCAGAGCGTTGAGCCCATGGTCCCTGACGATCTGGCGAATGTGTCGGTACGACTGCGGGTCGGAGATCAGGAAGTCGAGGTCGGCCGACTCGCGGAACTCACCGTTGGCGAGGACGATCGCGGTACCGCCTCCGAACCAGCAGTTGTGCTCGGCCAGGAGCGGTGCGTCGAGCATCGACAGCACCTCGGCCACCCGTTGGTGGTGCAGCCGCCTAAACAAGGAGCCTCCCGTTGCTATAGGTGTCAGCGAGGTGCTGGATGAACGCCTTCTCGTGGTCGGTAAGCGTCTCCTGGTTGAGGTGTCGCCAGCCGCGTTCGTAGAGGTTGAGCGCCTCTGTCTCGGTGATGGTGGTGCCGGCGTCGGTCTGCCAGGCCAGCGTGCGCAGGCCGGGGTACTCGCCGACCGTGATCGTCGCCGGTTCTGCAGCTGGCGCGTCGAGGATCGGGACGACGAGGTGGAGTCCGAGTGCGGCTGCGACGTTGCCGTAGGCGCCGATCGTGACCGAGGGGTTGCCTGCCTCAATCCTGTGCATGGTGACGCGCGAGACGCCAGCAGCTTCGGCACAGGCGACTACCGTGACCCCGAGGGCCTTTCGGCGGGCGCGCAGGCGGGCGCCGAGGCGTTCGAGGTCCGCCTGTTGTTCGGGGCTGGTGTACGGGCTTGCGGCTGGCATGTTTCTCATTGTAGTCGTTCAAGCTAAAAAGTCGATAATGAGAACCAGTTTTCGGCGTTCTCTCCATCAACGCGCATTAGAAAACCAAGTCCTAGAAGGCGGAGTGACTCCGGTAGAAGGCCGTGCGCACGTGTCGGCCTGAAAGGCGATCGTGGACGCGGTCGATCGGCTGTTGCTCGACCTCCTCGAGGGACGTGGTGTACGGCGGCTGCCGCGATGATGCGCCATCTCGCCGCGGTCAAAGCAGAGGTCGGTACAACTGCCCATCACTCTCACGGCTCGCACATCACACGAATCGTCGCACTTGCCGTCTTCCCAGTTCGAGCAGTTCTAGCCTGGCGGAGCGCATGAGCACTGACCTAAAGGAGATGGACGTGTCGAACACGGAAGCCGGCTGGTACGACGATGGTTCGGGAACTGGAAGGAAGCGTTGGTGGGACGGCCAAACCTGGACCGATCAGTTCCAGGCACCAGCCGAGGGTGGCGGCATCGCCGGAGCCGTCAATCGGCTCCAGGAAAGCGCCGTCGCCGGTGCCCAGCCTCGGCCCGCCGCCCCGGGCGCGAACTACGTGGTGCTCCAGGTCATCCTCAAGGAGAAGCTCTGGGGAACGGGGTCCGGCAACCTCACTGAACTGGAAGGCGTCCTCAACCGTCAGGCTGCGCTTGGCTATCGGCTGCACACCATCACGACGGCGTCGTCGGGCAGCAAGGGCTTCGGCGGTGGTGACCGGATCCAAGCGACGATGGTGTTCGAGAAAATCGGGTAGGCATTCTCGCTTCATATCGGCTCCCTTCTGTTGTCAACCCGTCGGGCGTAGCGTCTTTCTCGCGGGTCCGGGAAGTGGCTGATCCGAAGTGTCGATGTGCGGGGGCAGGTCGACCGCGCTGGATTCTTGAGTCGCCCCGCAGTGCCCTCCCGGACCCGTGCCAACTGCTTGATTGGCATCGTCGAGGAGTTGGCGGTAGATGGCGTCGGAGATCCTGCGTTTGAGGCATCTGATCGCTTCGAGGGACTTCTTGCCCTCGGCTCGCTTGCGTCGGTAGTAGACCCGACCGTCGGTGTCGAGGCGGATTTGGCTGATCGCGGCGATGTGGATCATGTGGTTCATTCGCCGGTTCCCGGCGCGTGAGAGCCTGTGGCGATTCTGCTCACCTGAGGACGCGTCGAGTGGTGCGGTGCCTGTCCAGGACGCGAATCGGTTGCGGTCGGCGAACCGAGTGACGTCGCCGACGTCGGCGAGGACGCGGGCTGCCACCACGGGGCCGACACCGTGGAGGTCCATCAGGTGTGAACCGCGGGCCAAGACGATGGCTTTGAGTTCGGCGGTGGACTTCTTGATCTTGGCCTCGACTGCGACCAGCTCGGCGAGTTCTTCGGCGGCGATGCGACGGCGGGTCCTCCCGGCGATGTCACGCGGGCGGACGCTGGCCAGCATCGCTTTGGCCTGACCTGTGGTGATGTCGCGTTTCGCCTGCCCAGGAAGCAGTTCTGCGAGCAAGGCCTGGAGCCGGTCGACCGTTTGGACGCGCCGTCTGGTCAACGCTTCACGTCGGTCGGTGAGCATCCGCAGAGCCTCGAGTTCACCGTCGAGCTGCAGCACTCGCAAGGTCTTGGTGCGGACCGCAACTGCCGTGACTGCGTGAGCATCGTGGGCGTCGGTCTTGCGGTTGTGGCCGGTGTCGAACAACCGGACCCGGGCCGCGAGCTTCGCGGGGACATCGACGACTTGCTCGCCGTCCTCGAGGAGTCGCTGCGCTAACGGACGGCCGGCTCCGTTGCTGCCTTCGACCGCCCAGACCCGATCGGGCCAGGCAACGACGTACTTGCGCATCGCTGCGTAGCCGGCACGGTCAGTGGTGAACCGGCCTGAGCCAAGCAACCGTTCGCGTTCGTCGACGACCTCGATGGTGGCCGACAGCTTGTGGGGATCGACCCCGATGATGACGTGTTCCATTTCATTGCTCCCGCCTGTGTGATCCGGTGTGGACGGCGAGGTGGGCATTGCTACTACGAGCAGGGCAGTCCCTTCTTGAGCCACGCCTCGTCACGGTGACCGGCGGGCCGCAGACCGATAGAGAGCCACACCAGTTCAGCCGGTGGGCAGCCGCATAGAGAGCTGCCCGCCGATCACCTGGACCGAGTCTGGCCAGACGTCGGTCCTAAGGGAATCGTCTAGTAGCCGCGTTGGAGCCACTCATCTCCCTGCGCGCTCAACGTTGTGCCCAGGCGACGAGCCGTCTCAGTGAGACCGCAGCCTTGACCGCGTCGTTTCGCCGGGACGGCCCGGCGAACCTACGCTGGCACCGATGACCGACCAGCCTCTCCTTGAGCCCGACCCTGAGGAGAGCCCTGCCGAACGGCGCCTCCTGAGCACCTTGGTGCTCCTCACCCTGGTCACCGCGGTGGTCAGCAGCCTGGGCGCTCCGCTGGTCCCGGAGATTGCCGAGTCCTACGAGGTGACCCTGGCCGCGGCGCAGTGGGCGCTCACCGCAACCCTGCTGGTCGGTGCGGTCTCGACCCCGATCCTGGGCCGCCTCGGCAGCGGGAGCGCTCGGCGCCCGGTGATCATCGGCGGGCTCGCCGTGGTGCTGCTCGGCGCTGTGCTATCCGCCTTGCCTCTCGGGTACGGCGGCCTGGTCGCCGGGCGGGCGCTGCAGGGGTTCGGGCTGGCGCTGGTGCCGCTCGCCATAGCTGTCGCTCGGGACGCGTTCCGCGGCGCGGAGCTGCGGTCGGCGGTGTCCCTGCTCGCGGTCAGCACCGTCGCGGGCGCTGGCTTGGGGTACCCGGTCACTTCCTCGGTCGCCGAGCACCTGGGGCTGAGTGGGGCGTACTGGTTCGGAGCGGCGCTGGTCATCTGTGCGTTGGCGAGCGCCTGGCGCGACATCCCGCCGGTTCGCGTCGGCGGCACCGTGTCCATCAACCTCCCAGGCGCGCTGCTGCTCTCCGCCGCGATGGTGGCGATCCTGCTCGCGGTCAGCCAGGGGGAGCAGTGGGGGTGGAGCTCGTCCACGGTGCTGCTCCTCTCTTCGGGCGGAACGGTCGCGCTGGCGACGTGGCTGGTCCTCACCTGGCGCAGTACCCGGCCCCTGGTCGACCTGCACCTCGCCGTCCGCCCCGGGTTGGCCGGACCGAACGCGGTGGCCCTGTGCGCCGGGATCGGCATGTACGGGCTGCTCACCCTCGCGGTGCTCGTGGTCCAGGCCGACGGCTCGGCTGGGTTCGGCCTCGACCGGGGCGTCTCGGCTGCGGGCCTGGTGCTGCTGCCCTACTCGCTGTTCTCGGTCGCCGGTAGTCGGGTGGCCGGGATGGTGAGCGCCCGACTGGGCCCGCAGGTGCTACTGCCCACGGGCTGCACGATCTTCGCCTCCTCACTGGTCTTCCTGCTGGCCTGGCACGGCGAGGTGTGGCTCGTCCTGGCTGCGATGGGGATCGGCGGGCTCGGCAGCGGCTTCACCTTCTCCTCCCTTGCCGTCCTGATCGTCCCGCGGATCCCGGCGTCCGAGACCGGCAGCGCGATGGCGTTCAACCAGCTCTTGCGCTACCTCGGCTTCTCAGTCGGGTCAGCGCTCTCGATCGCCCTGCTGGACGTGTTCGGCGCTGACGACGACGCCCTGCGGCTGACGCTCGCGGTGCTCGCCGGGATCTGCCTGGCGGCCGGTCTGGCCGTGGGAGTGCAAGGACGTCGTACCCGGACGACCTAGTCAGGCTCCCGTTGCTGATCCAGCCGCACGACCCAGGCAGCCGCAGCAACCGGATCGGCCACCGTCTCCACCCCGGCCGGCGCCGCCGCACGCCGTACGACGACCACGGGCAGCCCGAGCTCGGCGGCGGCGGCCAGCTTGGGCCAGGTCCAGTCGCCGCCGGAGTCCTTGGTGACCAGGACGTCGCGCCCCTCCATCAGCGCGCGTTCCCGGGCAAGCTCGTAGGGGCCGCGGTCCAACAGCACCCGCCAGCTCGGGGGTAGCTCGATCTCGGGTTCGTCGACGACCCGGACCAGCGCCTGCGCCTGCGCCAGCGGGCCGACGAAGGCGGCAAGCTTCTGCCGCCCGACGGTCAGGAACGGGCGTTGCCCCAGGCCGGCGGCGACCGCGGCTGCCTCGTCGTGGTCCCCGACCCAGTGCCAGGTCTCGGCGCCGGGTCGGTCACCCCAGCCGGGGCGTTCGAGCCGGAGCAGCGGGACGCCGGCCTCGGCGCAGGCCGCGGCCGCGTTGGTCGAGATCCCGGCGGCGAAAGGGTGCGTCGCGTCGACGACTGCGGTCACCTGTGCGGACCGCAGGTGGTCAACCATCCCGGCCACCCCACCGAAGCCACCGACCCGCACCGACCCGACCGGGAGCCGGGGGCGGACCACCCGACCCGCGAGCGAGGACTCGAAAGCCACGCCCTCCTTCTCCAGCAGCACCGCAAGTGCCCGAGCCTCGCCCGTGCCGCCCAGCACCAACACCGTCACCGCGACGCCCCCGGTGGCAGCAACGGCAACCCGGCTGGCGCACCGGCAGTCGCCAGCTCCAGCAGCGCGTCCAGGTCGAGGTGCTCGGTGACCAGATCGCCGAGCAGGTCGAGCCGGGCCTCGCGGCGCTCCTCGAAGCAGACTTCCGACGGTGCCCGGGTGCGGCCGAGACAGGCCGCGACCTCGCTGAGGAACGCCTGCCGGAACCCGTCACTCTCCAAGGACCCGTGCCACATCGTTGCGAAGACGGCGCCATCGCGGGCACCGCCGGGGAACCCGTCCCCCGAACCGACCTCCAGCCGTCCGTGGTGGATCTCGTAACCGGAGACCTCGGTGCCGAGCCCGGTGCCGGTCGGCAGCCGGAGCACCTTCTCGACGCCGAAGGTGGTCACCGTGTCGAGCAGCCCGAGCCCGTCGGCGCGACCACCGGCCGCGCCCTCGACCCCGTCCGGGTCCTCGATCGAGCGCCCCAGCATCTGGGCGCCGCCGCAGATCCCGAGCACCGCCCGACCGGTGCGCGCGTGGGCGAGCAGCGCCTCCTCGAGACCGCGCGAGCGGAGCCAGTCCAGGTCGGCGAGAGTTGCGCGGGTGCCCGGGAGCACCACCAGATCGACCCCGACCAGGTCGCGCGGCGAGCTCGCGAACGAGACGTCCACGTCGGCTTCGAGGCCGAGCGCGTCGACGTCGGTGAAGTTGCTGATCCGCGGCAACCGGACCACCGCGACCCGGAGCACCTCGTCCCCCGCCCGACGGGCGCGGCGGCCGTCGAGGTCCAGGGCGTCCTCGGAGTCCAGCCAGAGATCCGGGTGCCAGGGCAGCACGCCGTACGTCGGCCGCCCGGTGAGCCGGGCCAGCTCCTCGATCCCGGGCCGGAGCAGGCCGAGGTCTCCGCGGAACTTGTTCGCGATGAACCCGGCGATCAACGCCTGGTCGGCCGCCTCCAGCAACGCGACGGTGCCGTGCAGGGCGGCGAAGAGCCCGCCGCGGTCGATGTCACCGACGACCACGGTCGGCAGATCGGCGTGCCGGGCCAGACCCATGTTCACGTAGTCACCGGCGCGCAGGTTGATCTCGGTCGGACTGCCCGCGCCTTCGGCGACGATCAGCTCGTACCGCGAGGCCAGGTCGTCGTACGCCGTGTGCGCCGCCTCAGCGAGGTGCCGCCGGCCGGACTCCCAGTCCGCGGAGGAGACCGTGCCGCCAGGGCGTCCCATCACCACCACGTGGCTGCGGGTGTCGCCGCCGGGCTTGAGCAGCACCGGGTTCATCGCCGCCTCGGGTTCGGCCCGCGCGGCCCGTGCCTGGACCCACTGCGCGCGACCGATCTCGGCCCAGGACCCGTCGCGTTCTGCGCAGACCATCGAGTTGTTCGACATGTTCTGCGCCTTGTAGGGCGCTACCGTGATCCCCCGGCGCGCAAAGGCCCGGCAGAGCCCGGTGGTCACGATGCTCTTGCCCGCGTCGGAGGTGGTGCCGGCGACCAACAGGCCAGTCACGGCATGGCTTCCGGGGCAGGTTCCGGGGCGGGCTCCGGGGCGGGCTCGGGCTCCGGCTCGTCAGCGGGCGCGAGCGCCTCCAGGCTGTCGCGGCACCAGCGGAACCAGACGAAGAGCGCGAACGCGCCGAAGACCCACCACTCGACGGCGTACAAGAAGTTGCGCAGCGCGGTGAAGCCCGAGACCTCGGGGATCGCCGACGGGGTGACCGGCTCGAGGCCCGCGGCGCCGTCGGCGGCGGAGATCTCCTGGGCGACCACGTAGGCGCTGTAGAGGTCGGCGTCGACGAACTCCACCAGGCTCGCCAGCCGCATCATCGGGATGACGTCGTCGGTGGGATCCTCGTCGATCGGTCCGCTGCCCTCGGTCGCCTGCAACCAACCGGTGACCTCGACCGAGCCGGTCGGGGCCGGGGCCTCCGGCTCGGCGGACCAGCCGCGCACGACCGGGACCGCCGAGGTCCCGCCGTCGACGACGACCGGCGTCACCACCCAGTACCCCGATCGGTCCTCGACGTAGCGGTCGGCGATGTAGACGGTGGCGTCGGCCAGCCAGGTGCCGGCGAAGGTCACCGGACGGCCCAGCTCACGGCCAGGGAACCCGCTGTCCCCAGTCATCAGGGTGCTTAGCTCGACAGCCGGCTCGTTGGAGAGGTCGCGGGCGGCGTCCGCGCGCCGGGCCTGCCAGGCGTCGAGCTGCCACAGACCGAGCGCCAGGGCGGCCCCGACGCAGACGACCATGGTCAGGTGCCCGGCCCAGAAACGGGGTCGGAGCAGCGTCGCAGGCACTCGACCAGCCTACGGGTGAGGTGCGAGCATCAGTCCCGTGACCTCCCCGATCAAGCACCTCAACTGCGCCTCCATGTCCCCGCGAGCCCCGGGTGGCCTGACCCCCGACCGGATGGTCTGCCACTGCCTGCTGGTCGAGGGCCCGAACGGTCTGACCCTGGTCGACTCGGGCTTCGGCACCGAGGACCTCGCCCAGAAGCGGATGGGCAAGGCGTTCATCGGGCTGATGGGCGCTGCGCTCGACCCGGCGGAGACCGCGATCGCGCAGGTCCGCGCGCTCGGCTACACCGCTGACGACGTCACCGACATCGTGCTGACCCACCTCGACCTCGACCACGCCGGCGGCATCGGCGACTTCCCGAACGCCCGCGTGCACGTTTTCGCCGATGAGCTCGACGCAGCGCGGAAGCGGGCCTCGGTGAAGGAGAAGAACCGCTACATCGAAGCGCAGTGGGCGCACGGTCCGACCTGGGTCGAGCACACTCTTCCCGACCAGCAGAGCGCGGGCGAGTCCTGGCTCGGGTTCGAGTCGGTCACCGTGGTCAACGACGATGTGCTGCTCGTACCGCTGCGTGGGCACACCCGCGGACACTGCGGCGTCGCGGTCAAGCGCCCGTCGGGCGGCTGGTTCCTGCACGCCGGCGACGCGTACTTCAACGCCGGCGAGAAGCAGACCCCGCGGACCTGCCCCAGCGGTCTCTCGATGTTCCAGACGATGGTGCAGATGGACAAGAAGGCCCGCTGGGCCAACCAGGACCGGATCCGCTCGCTGCACGCCGAGCACGGTCCGGCCTCCGGAGTAGCCGAGGTCGTCACCATCTTCAGCGCCCACGACGCGGCCGAGTACGACGCGCTGGCCGACGTCACCGACTAACGGCGCCGTCTCCAGAACCTCCGCCTCTTGCCCGGGGCGAGTTGGTCACGCCACGCGTCCAGCCCTCCGCTCGGCGCGACGTAGCTGAAGTCCGTGGGCGGCCCCTCGACCAGGATCGTGTGCAGCCGGGGGTCGAGGCCGAGCAGGTGCAGTACCTCGACCACCAGGTCCTCGGGGTCCCCGGTACGACGCAGCAGCGCGCGCAGCAGGTAGGGCTCGACCGCGGAGCCCAGCACCTCGACGACGGACTTCGCGGTGGCGACCGCCGCGTCGTCGTCCGGGGTCTCGGACCAGGTGTGCCCGACTACCACCCCGGAGCGCGCGACCGTGAACCCGCCGGTGCGCTCGCCGTCGAGCGCAACGCTCGACCAGATCGTTACGACGGGCTCGGAGCGGTCCAGGCCGCTGGCCCCGGCCGCCACCCCGGCCGCCACCCCGGCCGCCACCCCGGCCGCGTCCGCCGGGTCATCGGTGACCACGACGGTCCGCCCTCCCGACGTACCGACCCAGCCCGCGCCGGCGGCCGCACCGAGCAGCGCGACTGCCCGGTCGGGCGGCACCGGGACCGACGCCACCGCTCGGCGGAACCCGGGTGCGCCGGAGAGGTTCGGCTGGCTCACCGGCTCATCGAACCACGCGGGTTCAACGGCGGGCCCTTTCGACGACCCCTGAGTCCGAGGTCATCGAGTTCGTCGAGGAGAGCGGCCACGCCCCATACCTGATGGCTCTTCCTGGAGCACCATTCCGAGTTACGCCGCACGACGCGGCAGAGCGGCGCTGCTATTTCGAGTCGTGGCCGGCCCGATGCTGCGGCGTCAGGACATCCCACCGTCGTGGGCCAGCACGCAGCCGGTGATCATTCGGGCGGCCGGCGAGGCGAGGTAGACGATCGAGGCTCCGAGCTCGGCCGGCGAGATCGCACGGCCGGGAAGCATCATCATCAGCCGGTCCGCCACCCGCGGGTCCAGGTCGGTCGGGTACTTCTCGGCGACCTCGGTGACGATCGGGGTGTCGACGGTGCCGGGGCAGATCGCGTTGACCCGGATCCGCTCCGGCGCGAGCTCGAGAGCCAGCGAACGGGTCAGCTGGGTGAGCCCGCCCTTGGCCGCGGAGTACGCCGTTGTGTACCCCTGCGGGACCCGGCCGGCGACCGAGGAGACGTTGACGATGTTGGCGTTCCGAGTGGCTCGCAGGTGCGGCAGCGCCTCCTGCATCACCATGAATGGGCCCTTGAGGTCGACGGTGTGGACGCGGTCCCACTCGGCGTCGGTAATGGTGTCGAAGCGGCCGAACTGGACGACGCCGGCGACGTTGGCCAGCACGTCGATCCGGCCGTGCTCGGCAGCCTTGGCGATCGCGGCGGCCACCGACTCCCGGCTGCCGACGTTGCACTCCACGTAGGTGACCCCGTCCGGAACGGTCGGGTGGATGTCGAGCCCGTAGACGATGTCGCCGAGGTCGCGGAAGAGTTCGGCGGTCGCGAACCCGATGCCGGAAGCGGCACCGGTGATAACGACGACGCGCGGCTGGGTGGTCTCTGACATCTGCGGGCTCCTGCGACTCGGGACGTACGGGTCCCCGGACGGTAGCAGCAGAACTAGAACCTGTTCTAGGGCTCGGCCGCGGGAAAGGTTCTCCACAGCTGTGCATAACTCTGTGGACTAAGTCCGACTAAGTCCGTACCGTGGAACGCATGACGACGATGGTCAACGTGCACGAGGCGAAGACGCATCTCTCCAAGCTCCTGGAGCGGGTGGAGAAGGGCGAGACGATCGTGATCGCCCGGGCGGGCAAGCCGGTGGCGGAGCTCAGCGCGGTAAAACCGAAAGCGTCCTTCGTCTTCGGCGGGCTCAAGCACCTGGTCTGGTACGACGACGACTCGTGGGAGGCCGACAAGGCAGAAGTCACGGCCATGTTCAACGACAAGGACGACCTGTTCTGATGCTGCTGGACTCCCACGTGGTGCTGTGGTCGATCAACGACGACGCCAAGTTAGGAGCACGGTGCCGAGCACTGATTGTCGGAGCACCCCATCGCTACGTCTCTGCCGTCACTCACGTCGAGCTGACCGTCAAGGCGCTGCGTGGCAAGTTGGGCGTTCCCGAGGATCTGCCGACTCTGCTGGCTTCTATGGGTTTCACACCGCTCGCTCTCGAGGATCGCCACGTGGCAGGAATGCGTTCCTTCGAGAACCTGACAGGGCACGACCCCTTCGACCGGATGCTGCTGGCGCAGGCCTTGGTCGACGGCATCGACTTCCTCACCGCCGATCGCACCCTGCTCGCCCTCGACCTGCCGTGGATCATCGACGCCACCCGCTAGGAGCCCCCGTGACCGACCTGCCTGCCTGGGCCACGCACATTGACCTGTTCCCACACCCCGAGGGAGGCTGGTACGCCGAGACCTACCGCCACGTCGACGGCGTCGAGACCGAAGTCGGCACCCGCTCCTTAGGTACGGCGATCTACTTCCTGCTCGGGCCGGGGGAGTCCTCGGCCTGGCACAAGGTGTCCTCCGACGAGCTCTGGTTCCACCACCGGGGCGGCCCCCTGCGGCTCTGGCTCGGCGGTGAGGGCGAGGAGCCCGGCGAGATCACCGAGCTCGTGCTCAGCTCCGACCTGGACGCGGGCCAGCGCCCGCAACTGCTGGTGCCGGCCGGTGCCTGGCAGGCCGCCCGGCCCGTCGGCGAAGCAGTCCTGGTCAGCTGCGTCGTGGTCCCGGGGTTCGACTTCGCCGACTTCACCCTCGGTGGTCCGGCTCCCGACTGAGAACCGGACCACCGCGGAGAGCTACTTGCTCGATGCCCGCTGGTACTGCCGCACCGAGAGCGGCACGAAGACCAGCAGGATCAGCACCACCCAGATCAGGGTGTACGCCGCGGGGTGAACCAGCGACCACGCGTCCGACTCCGCGGGAGCTCCGGGCGGGATATTGCCGAAGAGTTCACGCGCCGCCAGCGTCAGTGCCGAGACCGGGTTCCACTCGACGATGGTGCGGAGCACTCCGTCAAAGGACTGGGTCGGCACGAACGCGTTGGAGACGAACGTCAGCGGCATGATCACGATGAACGAGGCGTTGTTGATGACCTCGACGCTCGGGACCATCAACCCGACCCAGGCCATCACCCAGCTAATCGCGTAAGCGAAGAGCAGCAGCAGCCCGAAGCCGGCGAGCGCATCGAGGGCACCTTCGCGGATCCGCCAGCCGACCAGCAGCCCGGTCAGCGCCATGATGATCAGCGAGAGCACGTTGTAGACGACGTCCGAGCCGGTGCGACCGACCAGCACCGCAGCCGGCGACATCGGCAGCGACCGGAACCGGTCGATGATGCCTTTCTGCATGTCCTCGGCCAAACCAGCGCCGGTGAAGACCGCCCCGAAGACGACCGTCTGCGCGAAGATCCCGCCGATCAGGAACTCCTTGTAGTCCACGCCGCTGCCCGGATCGATGGCGCCGCCGAAGACGAAAGCGAAAAGCAGGACGAACATGATCGGCGAGATCAGCACGAAGACGAGCACCTCAGGGACTCGCTTGATTTTGATCAGGTTGCGCTTCGCGACGACCCAGCCGTCGATAAGGGCGCGCTCGACGGTCTTCATGCCTGAACCTTTCCTTCTGTGCCGAGCGCCGCGTCCGAGTCGGCCGCTTCCTCGGCCACATGGCCGGTCAAGGACAGGAAGACGTCATCCATCGTCGGGCGTCGCAGCCCGACGTCGAGCACCTTCACCCCGCCGTCGTCGAGGCGCTGGAGCACTCGCAGCAGCGAGGCTGCGCCCTCCGTCACCGCAGCGGTCATACCTCGGCCGTTGTCGTCGACCGAGACCCCGCCAACGGCCACCTCGGCCAGCACACGTCGCGCGGCCTCGAGGTCGTCGGACTCGGCCAGGACTACCTCGATCCGTTCGCCACCGGTCTGCGCCTTGAGCTCGTCGGCGGTGCCGCGGGCGATCTCCTTGCCGTGGTCGATCACGACGATGCTGTCCGCGAGGCGATCGGCCTCCTCGAGGTACTGCGTGGTGAGTAGCAAGGTGGCCCCGGAGGCGACGAGCTCCTTGATGACCTCCCACATCTGGATCCGACTGCGCGGGTCCAGCCCGGTCGTCGGCTCGTCCAGGACCAGCACCGGCGGGGCCGCGACGAGGGCACCTGCAAGGTCGAGGCGCCGGCGCATGCCGCCGGAGTAGGTCTTGGAGGGGCGGTCACCTGCCTCCACGAGGTCGAAGCGATCAAGCAACTCGCGCGCCCGCTCGCGCGAACGAACCCGGCCGAGTCCGTAGAGCCGCCCGACCATCTCGAGGTTCTCGAAGCCGGTCAGGTACTCGTCGACGGCGGCGTACTGACCGGAGAGCCCGATGTTGGCGCGGACGCCGTCGGGGTCGGTGAGAACGTTATGCCCGGCGACGATCGCGGACCCGGCGTCGGGTCGAAGCAGCGTCGTGAGGATCCGCACCGCCGTCGTCTTGCCGGCGCCGTTCGGGCCGAGCAGCGCGAGCACCTTGCCCTCGGGCACGGTGAGGTCGAGCCCGCTGAGAGCCTCCACGTCCTTGTAGCGTTTGACCAGTCCGGTGGCCTCAATCATCGCGGTCACGCGTCACGTCCTCTCGTCCCCCTTGGTGGCTTCAGCCGTCGGGCCAAGACTATTTGGGCGGACCGACAAGTACCGGAACCCGGACAGCGCTCACCGCGCTCGGCGGATCCCCTGGTAGATGGCGCGCTGGACGACGAGGGGTTGAAGCAGCGACCAGGGCCGGAGCTTGAACGACTGACCCCTGGGGGCGAAGACCTCCAGGGCGTTGCGCTGAGCGCCGACGACCGAGCCCCAGCGCCGACGCGCCGGGGTGAACGCCTTGAGCGTGCCGCTCCCGAGACCGACCCGGATGTTGTGCGCGAGCAGGTGGTCGGCACGGCTGCGGGCTGAGGTGCGCAGCGGGTCGGTCGCCGCCACGTCGCCGATCGCGTACACCCCGTCCTGGCCGGGGACCCGCAGATGTTCGTCGACCCGGACGAAGCCGTGCTCGTCGAGCAGCTCGGCTGGCAACCATCCGGTGTTCGGCCGCACCCGGCCGATGGTCCAGAGCACCGCGTCGGCCTTCGTGTCGGCCTGGCCGGTCGACCAGGTGACCGGTTCGTCGGTGATCGCGGAGCAGTCGAAGTCCTCGGGCACGACCGCGCGGTGACCCGGGTGGAGCCCGACGCCGGCCGCGCGCAACCGCCCCTCCAGGACGCGCCACACCCGCCCGTGGTGGTGGGGGAGCGCGCGGTCGCCCGGGTAGTAGAGGTCGACCTGCTTCTCGGGCCAGGTGGTCGCCGTGTTCAGCGCGGTGCTGACGGCCGCCGCGCCCCCGCCGATCACGATCACCGAGGCCGTCGAGGCGAGCCGCTCGTGGTTGTCGCGGAGACCGGCCTCGACCTGCTCCTGGGTCTCGAGCGCGGGGCGGCGCCAGAACCCGTTGCTCGTCCCGGTCGAGATCACCAGGACGTCGTACGGCTCGCGGCTTTCGACGCCGTCCGGCCCGCGGACGGTGACGGTCCGCGCCGACAGGTCGACCCCGGTCAGGGTCCCGTGCACGGTCCGGACCCGGTCGAGCTTGCGGTACCGGTCGAAGGAGATCCAGTAGTCGCGCACCCACTCGGCTGGTCGGGTCAGCCTCAGGCCGAGCTCCTGACCGCTGAGGAGGCCGGGCTTCGCGGAGACGCCGACGACATCGGCGTGCCGGGCGAGGTGGATGGCGGTGAGCAGGCCGGTGTCACCAAGACCGGCCACCAGCACCCGGGGCCGGGTCACTCGTGAACCCTGCGGGGCGGCCGCGGGAGGAACATCGGGACCCGGTCGACGACCTCCTGGTACGTCGGCCTCCGCTCGAGGCTGCGCTTCTCCATCATCGGGATGCTGGCGCCGAGGAACATCGCGAGCATCGCGAGTGCCCCGAGAACCAGCCACCACCAGTCCCCGGGCGAGGCGGCGAGACCGAACAGAGCGAGAGCGACCCAGAAGGCCCACTCGCCGAAGTAGTTGGGGTGCCGCGACCAGGACCACAGGCCCCGGTCCATCGACTCCCCGGGCTGCTTGGTCGCGGCGAAGCGGTACATCTGCCGGTCGGCTTCGAACGAGAGCCAGACCGCCGCGACCCCGACCGCGGTCGCGACCAGGTCCAGCCACCCAACGTCCTCGCCGACGAAAGTCACCGCCACGTAGACCGGCACCAGTCCGAGGAAGACCTGCAGCGTCGGGAAGACGTGGATCGCGGCCAGGTCGACGATCGCCTCCGCCTTGCCGGCGCTCTCCCGCAGCGGCGCGTACCTGAAGTCCTCGTGGTGCAGACCCGGGAAGGCGTAGAGCCAGTTGCCGGTCAGCCGGACGGCCCAGAGCACGATTACGCCGAGGACCAGCCAGGCGCGGGTGTCGTCGACGCCGGGTCCCGCCTCGCTCCACCAGTACGCCGCCAGCAAGGGAGGGAGCACGCTCCAGTAGGCGTCGTAGAAGCTGGAGTTCTTGTGCAGCCGGCTCGCCGCGAAGATCACCAGGGTCGCGAGCAGGTCGGCGATCAAGCCGTCGAGCCAGAGCCAGGCGGTGTCCGGGCCGACGTACAGCCAGACGGCGCCGACAGCGATGGCAGCGGCGTACGCGACACCCACCCGGACGAGTGACTCGGTCTTCTTCATGATGACGACGGTAACTGGAACAGGTTCTAGTTCGCTAGCCTCCCGGCGCTTACATCCGGGTCAGGGCCGGCCGCAGCGCTTTTCCGAGTACGCGACTGGCCCGGCGATACCCGCGATCTTGGCGTGGACGCCCGGCATGCCGTACAACAGCCCTGTGCCCGGAGACGACGACCTGCCCGACGACGCCGTGGAGCCAACGCTCCCGGTCGGTGCGGCATCCGACCCGGAGATTCCCGAGCGGACGCACCGCGGCGAGGCACCGGGACTGCGAGCCCGGCTCGCCGCCGCCCGGGTCAAGATCGCCGTGGTGGTCCTGCTGCTGATCCTGAGCATCGTGGCCTGGGCCACCGGGATCGGACCCGGTGACGGATGGGGGGCAGAGTCCGACACCACGCCGAGCACGGTCCTCGCACCCGATGTCCCCGAGGCACCCGAGAAGAGCACGTCGCCCGAACCCGGGACCTCCGGAACCAAGACCGGACTGTCGTACCTCGGACTGTGCCGCGCCTACCAGGAGGCGGCGGCGACGGACGAGGACGCCTCGGCTGATCCGGCCTTCTCGGCGCTGGTCGAGGACGCCGGCAGCCAGGCCCAGGTCAAGAAGTACTGCGACGAGCTGCTCGGGGACGCGAGTGCCGACGCGACCGCGACGCCCACCGCTCTGCCCTCCGAGAAGCCGAGCACGGCACCGACCGGATCGACGACCCCGACCCAGGCGCCTCGGCCGACGCTGACGTCGAGCCCGACGCAGCAACCGTCGCCGACGCCCACCGCGACCTCACCGGGACCGCCGACGGCGACACCGACGGCGACCAAACCGGGCGGCAAACCCACGAAGACGCCAGGGCCCTAGGCGGGCATACCGCGGCGAGGCTCTGAGGAGTAAACTAGAACAGGTTTCAGTTTCCTACGTCAGGAGTACTCATGCGCACGCCCCTGTGTGACGACCTCGATATCGAGTTCCCGATCTTCGCCTTCACGCACTGCCGAGACGTCGTCGTGGCGGTAAGCAAGGCCGGCGGCTTCGGTGTCCTGGGAGCAGTCGGCTTCACCCCCGAGCAGCTCGAGATCGAGCTGAACTGGATCGACGAGAACATCGGCGACCACACCTACGGCGTCGACATCGTGATCCCGAACAAGTACGAGGGCATGGACGCGAACCTGTCCGCCGACGACCTCGGCGAGATGCTCCGTTCGATGGTTCCCCAGGCCCACCTCGACTTCGGCCGCAAGATCCTCGCCGATCACGGGGTCCAGGTCGAGGAGGGCTCGGACAACGCGTTGCAGCTCCTCGGCTGGACCGAGGCGACCGCTACGCCCCAGGTCGAGGTGGCGCTGAGGCACCCGAAGATGACGCTGATCGCCAACGCCCTGGGCACGCCCCCGGCCGACATGATCGAGCACATCCACACAGCCGGCCGCAAGGTCGCCGCCCTGTGCGGGTCGCCGAGCCAGGCGAAGAAGCACGCCGATGCTGGCGTCGACATCATCATCGCCCAGGGCGGCGAGGGCGGCGGCCACGCCGGCGAGGTCGGATCCATCGTGCTCTGGCCCCAGGCCGTGAAGGCGGTCGCACCGGTCCCCGTCCTCGCCGCCGGCGGGATCGGCAGCGGTGGACAGATCGCGGCGGCGCTGGCGATGGGCTGCCAGGGTGCCTGGACCGGGTCGCAGTGGTTGATGGTCGAGGAGGCCGAGAACACCCGCGTCCAGCAGCAGGCGTACGCCGACGCGACCAGCCGGGACACCGTCCGCAGCCGCTCCTTCACCGGCAAGCCCTGCCGGATGCTCAAGAACGACTGGACCGAGGCCTGGGAGACCCCGGGCAACCCGGAGCCGCTGGGGATGCCGCTGCAGTACATGGTCTCCGGGATGGCGGTCGCGGCGACGCACCGGCACCCCGACGAGACCGTGAGCGTGGCGTTCAACCCGGTCGGCCAGGTCGTCGGTCAGCTGGACAAGGTCGAGAAGACCGCGACCGTGATCGAGCGCTGGGTGCGCGAGTACCTGGACGCGTGCGGCCGGCTCGATGAGCTCAACGAGGCCGCCGGATAGGCAAGACGTGCTTTGCGGAGGGAGGTCCCAGCAGGTAGGGACCTCCCTCCTTCTTGTTGGGGCCCTTCGGCCCTCGGGCTAGAGATAGAACACGTTCTAGTTTGGTGATCAGGCACTCGACCCGAGGAGAACCTGATGACGAACACCGTGCTGGACGACGTACGCGGGCTGCTGCCCGGATTCCGGGACCGCGCCGAGGAGTGCGAGCAGGGCCGGATGGTCCCCGAGGCGAGCGTCAAGGAGCTCGCTGAGACCGGCTTCTTCAAGATCTTGCAGCCACGCCGGTACGACGGCCTCGAGGGCGACCCGCTGGACTTCTACGAAGGGGTTCGGCTGATCGCCTCGGCCGATGCCTCCACCGGCTGGATCTCCTCGGTCCTGGCCGTCCACGCCTGGCAGCTGGCGCTCTTCCCGGACATCGCCCAGCAGGCGGTCTGGGGCAGTGACTCCTCGACCCTGGTCTCCTCCTCCTACGCGCCCACCGGCAGGGCCGACCTGACCGAGGGCGGCTACCGGGTCAGCGGGCGTTGGTCGTTCTCCTCGGGCTGCCAGCACGCGGCCTGGGTCCTGCTCGGGGCCCTGGTCACCGACGGCGCCGGCCAAGTGGTGGACTTCAAGACCTTCCTGCTGCCGCGCTCCGACTACCGGATCGAGGACACCTGGGACACCGTCGGTCTTGCCGGCACCGGATCCCACGACATCGTCGTGGACGGCGCCTTCGTGCCGAACGACTTCACCTTGTCGATGGCCGAGACCGGTCGGTGCGAGGGCCCCGGACAGGCGGTCAACGACGCGGACCTCTACAAGCTGCCTTTCCACTCGCTGTTCACCTCGGCGATCACCACCCCGATCATCGGGATGGCGCACGGGGCGTACACCGAGCACGTCTCGATGCAGCGGGAACGGGTCCGCGCCGCCTACCTGGGCGAGAAGGCCGTCGACGACCCCTATGCAACGGTTCGGATCGCCCGGGCAGCCTCCGAGATCGACGCCGCCTGGGCGCTGCTGACCGACAACATCCGGCAGGAGCAGGCATGCGTGGCCCGCGGCGAGAAGATCAGCCTGGAGCTGCGGTTGAAGGTACGCCGGGACCAGGTCTCCGGTACCGAGCGGGCGATCTCGGCGATCGACCTGCTCTTCGAGAACAGCGGTGCCCGAGCGTTGACCCGCGGGACCCACCTGCAGCGCGCCTGGCGCGACGCGCACGCCGGTCGGGTGCACGCGGCCAACGACCCCGAACGGGCGCTGCGGCTCTTCGGCGCGGTCGAGTTCGGTCAGAAGATCGAACCGGGAATGTACTGAGGCCGTGCGATGAGCATCGACATCAAGGCGCTGGGCTACCTCCGCGCCGAGACCACCGACCTCGAAGCGTGGCGGACCTTCGGGTCCCGGGTACTCGGCCTGGCGCCGGGGCGCGGGCCGCACCAGGACCACCTGTACTTCCGCCTCGACGACCACTCCGCCCGGATCGTGGTCACCGAGGGCTCCCGGAACGAGCTCTCCTGCTCGGGGTGGGAGGTCGCCGACAACCGCGCGCTGCACGGCGCGCGGGAGCGGCTCGATCAGGCCGGGGTCGCGTTCGAGATCGCCGGCCCCGCAACGCTCGAGGAACGCCAGGTCCAGGAGATGATCCGGTTCACCGATCCGTTCGGAAACGTTCTGGAGCTTTTCCACGGAGCCCGCTACGAGTCCCGGCCGGCGGTCTCGGCGTACGGGACCCGGTTCGTGACCGGCGACCAGGGACTCGGCCACCTGGTGCTGCCGGTCGCCGACGATGCCGAGGGACTGGCCTTCTACACCGACGTCCTCGGCTTCCGGCTGCGCGACTCAATGCGGATGCCGGGCGAGTACGTCGGCGGTGAACCCGGTTCCACGGTGTGGTTGCGGTTCCTCGGGTGTAACCCGCGCCACCACAGCCTGGCGCTGGTCGCGATGGACGTCCCGGCACGGTGCGTGCACATCATGCTGGAGGTCGCCGGTCTCGACGACGTCGGTCGTGCGCTGGAACGGGTACGGCGCCACGGCACCACCCTGAGCGCGACGCTCGGGCGGCACATGAACGACCAGATGGTCTCGTTCTACGTCCGCTCCCCGAGCGGGTTCGATGTCGAGTACGGCTGCTCCGGGCTGCAGGTCGACGACCACACCTGGGTGGCCCGTGAGTCCACCGCCGTCTCGTACTGGGGGCACGCCTTTGCCAGCTGACCAGCCTTCCCCGACCGTCCACCCCTCTCCCTGGAGGTTCACAGTGAGTGCATCCGTCCTGCCTGATGGCTTCGATTTCACCGACCCCTCGATCTACGCCGAGCGGGTCCCGCACGAGGAGTTCGCCACCGCTCGTGCGACCGCTCCGGTGTGCTGGATCGACCAGCCGCCCGAGTCCCACGCCGGCCTGATCGGGAACGGCTACTGGGCCCTGACTCGGCACGCCGACATCCTCACCGTGTCCAAGGACAGCAAGCATTACTCGACCCACGAGAACGGGGCGATCATCCGGTTCGCGGCAAACATGACCCGCGACGAGGTCGAGGCGACCCGCGCGATGGTGGTCAACCAGGACCCGCCGGACCACACCCGGCTGCGCACGATTATCGCCCGCGGTTTCACCCCGCGGGCGGTCGGCGCCCTGCACGACGCCCTCGAGGCCCGAGCCCGCACGATCGTCACCGAGGCCCGCGACAAGGGCGCCGGCAACTTCGTCGAGGACATCGCCGCCGAGCTGCCGTTGCAGGCGATCGCCGACCTGCTCGGCGTTCCGCAGGAGGACCGGCACAAGATCTTCGACTGGTCCAACCAGATGCTCGCCTTCGACGACCCGGAGTACGGCCAGGACCCAACCGCGGCCTCGGCCGAGATCCTGGGCTACTTCATGGCAATGGCCGAGGAGCGGAAGCAGAATCCCCGCGACGACATCGTCACCAAGCTGGTCCAGGGCGATGCGCAGGGTCACGCGCTGACCGCCGACGAGTTCGGGTTCTTCACCATCCTGCTGAGCGTCGCCGGGAATGAGACCACCCGGAACGCGATCACGCACGGCATGAACGCGTTCTTCGACCACCCCGACCAGTGGGAGCTCTACAAGCGCGAGCGGCCGAGCACCGCGGTCGACGAGATCGTCCGGTGGGCGACCCCGATCACCGTGTTCCAGAGAACTGCCCTGACCGAGGTCACCATCGGCGGCCAGGAGATCGCTGCCGGGGACCGGATCGGGCTGTTCTACGGGTCGGCGAACTTCGACGAGCGGGTCTTCGCCTCGCCTTACTCCTTCGACGTACGGCGCGACCCGAACCCGCACCTCGCCTTCGGCGGTCACGGGGCGCACTACTGCATCGGGGCGAACCTGGCACGGCTGGAGATCGAGATCATCTTCAACGCGATCGCCGACATCGTGCCCGGGATCAGCAAGGCGGGGGAGCCGCGACGCCTGCGGCACCCCTGGGTGAACGGCATTAAAGACCTGCCCGTCAACTACCGGTGAGGAGCACGACCATGACCACTCCCGACACACTCACCACGCAGCGCAACTCCCGGCTGATCGATCCGGGCGAGCCGCCGACCCGGTTCGCCCGCGGTTGGCACTGCCTGGGGCTCGCCGACTCCTTCCGGGACGGGAAGCCGCACAGCATCGAGGCCTTCGGGACCAAGCTGGTCGCCTGGGCGGACTCCGCCGACGAGCTGCGGGTCATCGACGGCTACTGCCGCCACCTCGGCGGGGACCTGGGCCAGGGGACGGTGAAGGGCGACACCATCGCCTGCCCGTTCCACGACTGGCGCTGGGGCGGGGACGGCGCCTGCAAGGAGATCCCGTACGCGCGCCGGGTGCCGCTCCGCGCGCGGACCCGCACCTGGCACGCGATGGAGCGGAACAAGCAGCTTTTCGTCTGGCACGACCCGGAGGGCAACCCGCCGATCGCGGAGCAGATGATCCCGGAGATCGAGGAGCTGACCACCGGGGAGTGGAGCGACTTCACCTGGGCGGTCATCGACATCCCCGGTTCCAACTGCCGCGAGATCATCGACAACATCGTCGACATGGCGCACTTCTACTACATCCACGGTGCCTTCCCGACGTACTTCGTCAACGCCTTCGAGGGACACGTCGCGTCGCAGTACATGAACTCCGAGAGCCGGCCGGACATCACCAAGGCGCCACCGGGCGAGGAGACGCTGCTGCGCTCGGAAGCCGCGTACTACGGGCCGTCGTACATGATCAACCCGTTGCGGACCAGCTACCACGGCCTGGACATCGAGGTGATCCTGGTGAACTGCCACTACCCGGTGACCCCGCACGACTTCCGGTTGCAGTTCGGGCTGATGGTCAAGAAGGTCGCTGGCCTCGACGAGGACGCAGCCTTCGCGATCGCGCAGAAGTACGCCGAGTTCTTCGCCGCGGGCTTCTTGCAGGACGTAGAGATCTGGAAGAACAAGTCGCCGATCCAGAACCCCCTGCTCTGCGAGGAGGACGGACCGGTCTACCAGCTACGGCGCTGGTACGAGCAGTTCTACGTCGACGTCGCCGACATCACCCCGGAGATGACCGCACGCTTCGAGTTCGAGGTCGACACCACCCGGGCCAACGAGTACTGGCGCAGCGAGGTCGCCGAGAACCTCCGGCTGCGCGAGGAAAGCATGTCCGCGGAGGCCGTGATCGAACGAGCCTGATCGAGGGGACTCCGCCAGTTCTTCGCTACGGAATCAGGAATCTCCGGTGCTGGCCACCCATCGGCATCCTCGCTCCACTCGTAGTGAGGCTCACGAAACCCGACGGAGACGCATGTCGTCGCAAAGACGTCGCGACCGGTATCAGCGAGTGTTACGCGGGTGGGTCGACGGACCGCACGCCGTGGCGAAGCGCATCCGTTCGGTCCTTTCTGTTGCCTGCCCGTAAGCCCGCGCAGCAAAGCCACGAAATTTTCATGTGCCGGGCAATTCGAGCTGGGCGAAGACGACCACGTTGCCGTCGTACTGCTTGGCGTCGTCGTTCCAGTTCCCGCAGGTGATCAGCCTCAGGGTCGCCCGAGCAGTGTTTCCGTAGACGGCCCGGGTAGGAAAATCTGCTTTGGCGTAGGAGCGGACGGCAGTGACCTTGAAGCTGGCGACCGTGCCGTCGTTGCGGGTGATCCGTATCCGATCACCTGGCCCAAGTTGGCCGAGCCGATAGAAGACCGCCGGGCCCGTCTGTGAGTCCACGTGACCGGCGATGACAGCAGGTCCCCGTTGACCGGGAGTGGGGGAACCGGTGTACCAGCCGGCGAGCATCGGCTGGGAGGGAACCTCGAGGGTCTGGTCCGGATTGAGGCCGAGAGCCATGAGACGGGTGTGGATGCCCACGGACGGTATGTCGAGTCGGACAGGCTCAGACCGCGACACCGCTGGCCCGGGCGAACCGAAAGCGTTGAGTATGCCGCGCTGGTCTGAGCCTGGCGTCGGAGGTTCAGAAGGGCTCGTCAGGCCCAGCCCGATGCCGCTGACTCCCATCGCCACCAAGACCACCAGTGCTGCCAGCTTGGTCGAACGGAGACGCGACCTAGTCGGCGTCGCCCGATGGCGGCCCACGCGGCCGGAGGATCCGCGCCGGCCTCCGGAACCTCCTGCGGTGGCCATGAGGTCGCTAGTCCGTCGGCATCTCTCTGCGCCACCAGAAGAGCAGTCCACCTGCAAGCAGTAGAGCCAAGGTCCCGACGCCGACCAGGACAGTATCCGACTTAACGGAGCCACCCTCGCCCGCATCCGCGAACCCTTCCGGCGTCCGGACAACCTGGGACCCGTTATCGCCAGTGCCGTCGGTCCCGCCAGTGCCGTCGGTCCCGCCAGTGCCGTCAGTCCCGTCAGTCCCGCCAGTGCCGTCGGTCCCGTCGTCTTCGTCGGTCTCACAGGTCGACACGGTGATCGTGTTGGTGTCCAGCGTGACCGCCCCGTTGCGGGCCAGGAGCCGTCCGTCGATGGTGGCGCCGGTGCCAGCCGAGATGCTGGTCAGCGCAAGGATCGTGCCAATGAAAGTGGATCCAGACTCCAGCACCGCTGAACTGCCGACCTGCCAGAAGACATTGCAGGCCTGAGCTCCATTGGTCAAGATGATGTCGCTGCCCGAGGCGATATTGAGTCCCGAGCCGACCTGGAAGATGAACACCGCGGTCGGGTCGCCCTGGGCATCCAAGGTCAGATCCCCGGTCAGACCCATGGTGCTGGCGGAGGTGTAGACACCGCTGGTGAGGGTCCGCCCCGCGAGGTCAGCAGAAATGGTCTCGTCGGAGGCCTGACCAGCGACCGCGTCGTAGGCGATGGTCAGGTCCGTCTGTGCCTGCAGCGCGACAGCGTCGGCGGCGTGGCTCGACCCCAGCACCGTCCCGGGCGGAAAACCGGTGACCTCGGTTCCAGGGCTGACCCCGACGTCGCCGGTAATGACGGACGGTCCGGTGTTGGTCACAGTCGAACCCGCCAGCACCCCGAAACTTCTCGCAGTGCCCAAGTCGACCGCGGTGGCGGCTGCAGCAGACGGGCTCCCGCCGACCGTCATCATCAGGGCTGTCATGGGACCGACAGCGAGCGAAACGACCGCGCCAACGGCCAGCAGGCCGCGGCGTACAGGTGAGAAATGCCAGGCAGCCATCTATCGGGGTCCTTAGAGTTGCGACGCGGGCCTCACGGGAACGCATTGTACAACGAGCAACGGTTTCATAGGTTCCGTTTGGTGAGCACGGGACACAAGGGTCGAGTCCTCGGACGTGGTGTTTGACGGTGTCACCGCGTGATCCGGTGGTCGCACTCTAAGCAGTGAGTGCTGCTGGTGTCAGGTCCTCCTTCTCGGTGGTGGTCTCGTCGGTGTTGATCAGGACATCCTGGAGCGGGCGAGGACGTCGAGTCCGAGGTAGCGGCGGCCTTCGACCCAGTCGTCGTTCTGTTCGGCCAGAACGGCACCGATGAGGCGGATCGCGGAGTTGCGGTCGGGGAAGATCCCGACCAAGTCGGTGCGCCGCCTGACCTTACGGTTGAGCCGTTCGTTGGGATTGTTCGACCAGATCTGACGCCAGATCTCCTTGGGGAACTCGGTGAAAGCCAGGATGTCGGGCCGGGCTTGTTCGAGGTGCTCAGCGATCTTGGGGAGTTTCTCGGCCACGGCCTCGACGACGCGGTCGAACTGGGCGTGGACCGCGGTTGCGTCGGGTTGGTCATAGATCGAGTGCAGCATTGCTTTGACCCACCCCCACGACGATTTCGGTGTCGCTGACCTCAGGTTCGCGGCGTAGTGGGTCCGACACCGCTGCCAAGCAGCACCATCGAGAGTCGCAGCAACGGCGTTGACCAGACCTCCGTGGGCATCAGAGGTCACGAGCTTGACCCCGGTCAGGCCGCGGGCGTTCAGGCCCCGGAACAGCGTCAACCAGCCGGCCTCGGACTCGGCCGAGCAGATATCGACCCCGAGGATCTCGCGGTGCCCGTCAGCGTTGACGCCAGTTGCGATCAACACGTGGGTGTTGACCACCCGTCCGCCTTCACGGACCTTCATCGTCAACGCATCCGCTGCCAAGAACGTGTAAGGCCCAGCGTCGAGTGGTCGGGTCCGGAAGTCCTCGACCTGGGCGTCGAGCTCCTTGGCCATCACCGAAACCTGCGACTTCGACAGCCTGGTGATCCCGAGCGTTTCGACGAGCTGCTCCATCCGCCGTGTGTCGAGACCCCGAGGAGGTAGCAGGTCGCGACGACCGTGGTCAGGGCCCGCTCAGCCCGCCAGCGACGTTCCAGCAGCCAGTCAGGGAAGTAGGTGCCTTCTCGGAGCTTGGGGACCGCGGCCTTCCATCGGAGCAATTGGCGTCCATCCAGGAACCGCACCCCGTCAATGACGGCGTCACTCGGAACGCCGGTTCGAGCGGCGCCCCAGAGGACGACCGCGGCTGATTGCGCCACTTCGAGTCGATGGCTACGACGCCTCCGCGGCGTTTGACCACCATGTGGTCGATGTCGCCTGCCTCCAGGGACTACCGCCGGCGCAGCGCCGCGAGCTCGAAGTGCATCGGGTCAGGCACCCGCCAGGCGCCGCCCCAGTTGAAGCCCCAACGCGCGAAAACGGCGACGACGCGTCGGTCTATCTGGCCGCGAGACCCGACCTGGTTGGTCGCGACGTTGAGATCGACGGCAATCCCCCAGGTGTGCAGGGACAGCCCACGTGAGGGGTCGCGGCCGATGAAACGCGGGACGTAGCAACCGCCGAAGTCACTCGCGTCGATCGCTCCGGCGAGCCCCCGGTCCACAAGTTCCCGGAGGGCCCCCCGTAGTTGCGGGATCAACACCCGGTGGCAGGTGACAGTGCCCAGGATGGGCACTTCACCGGTCACGATGTTGGCCGAGACCCAGGCCGGGTCGGGCCGGACGTTCCCGTCGTCGAACCACTGGTAGCGAAACGACCCCACCGCCTCGGCGACCGATCCGCCGACCAGCCTCGCGGCATACTCGCCTCCCGTCGAGCTCGGCGTGAGATCGGTGACGGTGAAGCGTGCTCCGAGCCTTCGGTCGAGTGCGTCGCGGGCGGCGGCCGCGTCGCCCGACATCGAGACGAGCAAAGAATTCCCGGCGGCGATCCCCAGCTGTGCCCCCCGCTCGCGACTCACCATGAGGTCCACCGTCGGGACGGTCGTTGCGATCGCCCCCAGTCGCACCGCGACGCTGGCCTCCCGGCTGCCGATCAGCGCCTGGCCGCCGAGGGGCAGCTGCAGGCCCTCGGCCATGTCGTGGGTCACCGCCAACTCGCCTCGCCACACTGCCTGCCACACACCGTCGGCCCGCGCGGTCTCGCGACTCGCCCATCGCCTGTACGACGAGGGGTCGACCGCCGCGGCGGTCACCGAGCGCCCGAGAATGACCAGGGATCCGATTCCGATGGACTCCACAGCAAGCACGCCCGGCTGGTCGGCGATCATGTCGGGGGCCGGTGCGGCCCCCCGTTCCGCCACGATGAGCAGCGTAGGAGTGTGCAGATCGCCGCGCAGGCGTGCCGGAGGAGGTCCCGAACGGGCCGCAGAGACCTCGGTGGCCTCAGTCGACGGTGTGGAGGGCGCGGTCGAGGTGGGGTAGCTCTGGTTCGGAGCCTTGGCGGCCATCAGGCCGAGCACGGCGATCATCGCGAGCAGGAGAGCGGTCAGCGAGCCGACCCGAAGGTGTTCGAATGCGAAACGGGACAGTCGACGGGACAGGAGACGGGGCAGGAGACGGGGCAGGAGACGGGGCAGCCTCACGTGTAGGTGTCGGCCAGCGCAGGAGGATTGCAGACGCGGCACGGCGCCAGGCCCCGCGAGAGCACGTCCTCGATCGACGCCAGGTGAGCCTCTTCCCGGGTCGCGGGCAGCTCGCAGTCCAGCTGGTGATAGGACGCGCCACCAGCCAGGACCGTGCCGGCGCTGCCTGCGGCAGCGGCACGACCGGGGGCGGAGTTGTGCTCGACCGCGAGGATCAATCGCTCGAGGGTGGCCTCGAGGCGAGCCCGGTCCTCGCGAGCGTTCTGCACGATCAGCAGGGCTGCGCCGATGACGACGCTGGCCAAGCCCGCGATCCCACCGGAAATGAGGTACGGGAACTGCGCCATGATCACGTTGGTGCTCGCGGCGCCATTCCATCCGAGGAAGATCGCGCCGAAGCCAAGCAGGGAGAACAGCACGCCCAGTTGACCACCGAGACGTCCGAGGTTGTTGCTCATGTTAGATCTCCTTCGTGGGGGCGGTGTCAGGCGCCGAGGTAGGCCTCGCGGAGGTTGACTTTCTTGACGTCCTCTCCCACCGCGGAGTGGATGAGGGTGCCCTTCTCCATGATCAGCGCGCGGTCGGCGAAGGGCAGCGCACCGGCGTTCTGCTCGACCATCAACACCGTGGTGCCGTCGCGGGCGATCCGGGCGGCGGCCTCCCACACGACCTGGGCCACGGTCGGGCTGAGGCCTAGCGACGCCTCGTCAATGATCAGCAGCCGCGGGTTGGCCATCACGGACCGGGCGACCGCAAGCATCTGCTGTTCGCCGCCCGACATGGTGCCGGCGAGCTGGCGCTCGCGCTCGGCGAGGCGGGGGAAGTAGTCGAGAACCATCTCTGTCTGCCGCTTCACGATCTTGGGGGAGCGGCGCTGCGACCACGCCCCGAGCTTGAGGTTCTGTCCGACGGTCATCCGGGGAAAGACCCGTCGGCCCTCGGGGCTGAGCGAGATGCCGTCCTTGACGCGAGCCGAGGGCGACTTGCGACCCAGGGATTTGCCCTCGAAGAGGATCTGCCCTGATGTGAGCCGCAGAAGTCCGGCAATGGATGAGACGGTCGTGGTCTTGCCCGCCCCGTTGAGGCCGAGCAGCACGCAGACCTCGCCCTCCTCCACGACGAAGTTGATACCGTGCAGGACCGGGAAGCTGCCATAGCCCACCACGAGGTCCCTGATCTCCAGGATAGCCATTAGACGCTCGCTTCCTGCGGCTCGTCAGTGCCCATGTAGGCCCGCACGACCTCGGGATGACGTCGTACGACGTCGGGGGGTCCCTCGGCAAGCACCTCGCCGAAGTTGAGGCAGTAGACGTAGTCGGAGATCCGGGTCACCAGCGGGACGTGGTGGTCGATCATCACGATGGTCAGACCGAACTCTTTGCGCAGCGTCAGCAACAAGTCGCCTAGTTCGTCTGCCTCTTCGGGACCCATTCCTGAGCCGGGTTCGTCCAGCAGGAGCACGTCGGGGTCGGTGGCCAGCACGGCCGCGATCTCCACCCGTTTCTGGAGTCCGTAGGGCAGGTCGCTCACCCGCTCCAGAGCGAGGTGATCGAGGCTCATCAGCTCAAGGATCTGCCGTGCGCGGACGGTGACGCGGCGCTCTTCGACGAAGGTATTCGGAAGCCCCAGGATCCCGGCGACGGGTTCGTAGCCGACCTGCAGGTGCTGAGCGGTGCGCAGGTTCTCCAGGACGGTGGCGTTCTTGACCAGCCCGACGTTTTGAAAGGTGCGACCCAGACCGAGCGCGGTGCGGGCGTGCACCGGGAGGTTGGAGATATCCCTCCCCCGGTAGCGCACGGTGCCGGCCGTGGGGGTGTAGAAGCCGGTGATGCAATTGAACAAGGTCGTCTTGCCCGCTCCATTGGGGCCGATGATGCCGACGATCTCCCACTCCCCGGCGCGCAGGGCGATGTGCTGAAGCGCTCTAACCCCGCCGAAGTGGATGCTGACGTTGTCGATCTCAAGCACGGACATCGTTGACCTCCACTTCCTTGACCTTGCCGGCGTGACGGTCGAACTTGCGGCCCAGCATCCACTCGCGCACGGGGGCGATCTGCTGACCGATACCGCCGGGGTACTGCGTGATGGTGAGCAGCAGCAGGATCGGGCCGATCACGAGCGCCACGAACTCCAGCGGCAGTCCGATCGTTTCAGTGATGAAGTCGGCGAGACTGAACTGGAAGACGTTGGTCGTTACCGGCTCGAAGAGGTCAATCAGGTGGCCGCTGTGCAGCAGCGCGAAGAAGACCGACCCGATGACCACCCCCGACCGGCTACGCAGGCCTCCAACGACCGTCATCAGCACGAACAGCAGCGCCAACTGGAAGCCGAACTTCTGGTTGACGATCACCTCGTCGTGGTGAGCCAGCAGCGCGCCAGCGAGGCCGGCGAAGAGGCCGGACACGGCGAAGGCGATGAGGGTGTAGGCCTTGACGTTGATGCCGTACGACGAGGCCACGCGTGGGTTCTCACGCAAAGCCTGCAGTGCGCGACCGGCCTTGCTCCTGGTGAGCCTCCAGTCGAGAAAGAGCACCACGGCCAGGAAGCCCAGGCACACGAAGTAGTAGCGGTAATCGCTGTCGAACATCTCCGGCCGGGGCGCTTCCCGGCCGCCCTCCCCGCCGGTGAACGCGGGGATGGAGAAGAGGGTCTGCTGGGCGAAGTTGCCGAACGCCAGAGTGACCAGGGCGAAGTAGAGGCCGGTGAGCCGCAGCGAAACCGCGCCCAGGAGGGCAGCCTGCACCATGCCGAGCAGGCTCGCGGCCGCCACGGCGAACCAGAAACTCAGCTGGTACTCGACCACGATGTACGCCGACGTGAAGGCGCCGATGCCGACGAAGGCCTGGTGGCCCAGCGAGATCTGGCCGGCATAGCCGAGCAGGACGTTGAGGGAGAGGCCCACGATCGCAAAGATCGCTGCCTCCGAGGCGGCCGATACATCGGAGACGCCGAGCGTGAAGGGGGACAGGAAGTTGACCGGGAAGGCGAGCACGAACCACGCCAGCGCGGCCCACAGGAGCCCCCGGGCGATCCAACCCTTACGGCTGGGCCGGAAGGTGGCTGCCTGCTCGGCTCCGGCCACGAACGCGTCGGGGAGATCCTGCTCGAGTTCGGAGGGATCCATCACGACGGGGATTGCGGTGGTCTCCTCGGTGGTGTTCTCCGGGGGGTTGCCGGCGTGCCTCGCGGCGGGTCGCGGCGGCGGGGAGAGTGTGGTCATGCCGACACCGCCCGTCCGACGAAGATGCCTTGGGGGCGCACCAGCAGCACCACCAGCAGGAAGACGAACAAGATCAGGGCGCCCTCACCGGGCACCGCATCACCGAAGATCGACAGCGAGCTCATCTGCTCGATGGTCCCGACGAGCAAACCGCCCGCGACCGCGCCGGGCATGCTCCGCATCCCGGCCAGCACCGCCGCCATGAAACCCGGCAGCAGCGAGCCGACTGCTCCGAAGGTCAGGAAGCCGGCGCTGAAGGTGAGGTACGGCCCGGCCAGGATCCCGGCCACGCCGCCCAATGCTGCGGCGATGCCCCAGGTGAGCATCGAGACTCTGCGCACACTGATACCGACCAGCTCCGATGCGATCGGCTCCTGCTGCGCGGCCTGGATGGCCAGCCCGGACGGCGAGCGGAAGAACAGGGCGAGGCCCACTGCGACCACGGCCAGGACTCCGAGGGTGATCAGCTCCTGCACGGTCACCACGGCATTCCACGGCGTGATGAAGAAGCCGTCGTTGATCTTCGGCATCGACATCACCAAGGTGTCGTTGAACCACCAGAACTGCAGTCCGATCGCAGCCAGCGCCACCCCGGCGGTGCCGACCAGCAGCGTCACCCGGGAAGCGTCGCGCAGCGGGTGGATGACGAGTCGTTCGGTGACCAGCCCCATGGCGATGGCCACCGCGATTCCGAAGGCGAAGGAGATCGGGTACCCCCAACCCTGAATCGTCAGAGCCCAGAAGGCTGCGAACAGCCCCGTGGTGCCGAACTCTGCCTGGGCGAAGTTGAAGACTCCGCTGCCACGAAAGACCAGCACGATGCCGAGCGCCACCAGCGCATAGACGGCGCCACGCAGAACGCCGGAAGTCAGTGCGATCGCCAGCTGCTCATAGAGGGGGAGGTTCACGGCGCGACGTTGACCTTCTCGGTGACGTACTCCTGTTTTCCGCAGTCCGCGCGCAGAAGGTGCATCGCCGTGCCGCCCAAGCGGCTGTTGAAGTTGGTCGTCGGGAAGACGCCGGTCTCGAACCGCTTCACCCTGGCGATGGTCGCCATGAAGGACTCACGCGACAGCGCTTTCCCCGTGGCGGCCAGCATGGTGCCGACCAGCTTCTCGAGGCCGTAAATGGCGGCGCCCAGGTCATCGGGCTCCTTACCGTTCTTGGCTCGATAGGCGTTGACGAACTCGGAGTTGCGCCGCATCAGGTCCATGCCCGGGAACGGTGAATAGAACCTGGCGTTCGCAACGTTGGGACAGCCGATCTGGGTCACGATGTTGAGCCCGTTGGAGAGACCCGCCCCGATGAACCCGACCTGGCAGGTGAGCACCTTGGCGACGTTGAGCAGACTGCTCGGGCTGGCCTGCCAGACGACGGCCTTAGCGCCGCTACGGCAGATCTCGGCCGCGACGCCCGGAGCTTCGCTGGTGGTGTTCTTCGGGATCCGACGCGAATAGGCCAGATTGCTCCCGGCGACAGCCTTCATGGCGCTGACGGTCCTGGCGTGGTAACCGTTGAGCGAGTCGTTGTCGGCGGTCAGTACGACCACCTTCTGGCCGGCATAGTTGGTCTTGTACGCGCGAGCCAACAGGGGTGCCTGCTGCTCGTAGGTGAGGGACATCGCGAAATAGGTCGACAGGCTGCTGAGCGGGGATTGGCCCGGCCGGGTCTCGTGGACGCCTCCTGACAGGTACGGCACGCCGGCGGCAGCTGCATAGCGTGCGCAGGCGTCGATCTGGTCCGCTCCGGCTCCGCCGATGAGCAGGAAAACCTTGTCCTGCTCGGCCAACTGCTTACAGCGCGAGCGGGCGGTGTCGGGGCGGAACTGGTCGTCCTCGAAGAGCACCTGCACCTTGCGGCCGTTGATGCCGCCCTTCTTGTTGATCATGTCGAAATAGACGCCGATTGCCTGTTGAAAGGACTGCTGCGGGATGGCCGCGGCGCCTGTAACTGGCGCGTGCACGCCGATCTTGATGGTGGTGTCCGTAACACCCGTAGTGTCGCCACGGCCGCTGGAACCCGTCGTTGCCGGGGGCGCGTTGCCGCTGCCGGCACCGCCACTCGTGCCCGCGGTGCCGCCCGCGGTGCTACCCGCGCCAGAGCCGCTAGAGCCGCCAGACCCTGGCGTGGCGGGAACCCCGGGAACCCCGGGCACCCCGGGCACCCCGGGCGCCAGGACTACAGTCCCGTCTGGCGCGGTGCCGGGGACGATCGTGCCGTCGGCCTGAACCTGGCCCGGCACACCGCCGGCGTAAGTGCCCCCGACCCCGGCTTTCTGCCCAGCGCACGCGGCCACCGTGAGCGAAAGGGTGGCGGCTAATGCCACGAGCGACAGCTTGCGTACGAACATCAGTAACCTACCTTGGGGGCGAGGGCGTCTCCGGCCAGCCGAAGCTTGTCTAGTGCCTTGCTGACTCCGCGGCGATTGCTCACACCGACGGGCTGTGCTGCTGGCCCCATAGCCAGCATCGTGAGATAGGTCAGGCCGAGTACCAAGGGGAGCCCGAAGATTGCGGGTTTGAGCAGACCGTCGTGCCAGGGCCGGACCATTGCGCTGACCGGCATGACCTGACCGGGCACCTGTGGGCCCGCCAGAGCGGGCTCCGGAGCGACAGGCGCCTCGATCACGCCGGGGTCCTCGCCGGCGGCAGCGAGAGTGCCGATGTCGCCCCCGCTGCTGATCTCGCCGAGCGCACCGTCACCGGCAGTGCCGGGCCCGGCACCGGTGGTGCCACCCCCACTGAGTCCGTCTCCGCCAGCACCACTGGACTCTGGTGCCGTCGTTTCGACGAGCAGTCCGATTCCCTTGCTCTGCGCGCCGTCGAAGACGACTTGAAAGTTGCGAGGCGCACCGGCAGCGTCGGCCCCCGCCCCAACCAGCACGACCGAGCGTGAGCCTGTGAAGTCCTCGGCCAACCACTTCGAGGCGACCGAGGTGAGATCGAAGCGCCATACGCCTTTGGCGTCCCGCACGCCAGCGGCCTTGCTCTTGCAATCGTGCTCAGGTCGGCTTTTCCATGGGTTGTTCTCCCCGCCGACCCAGGAGGACTCGGTGACGGGGCAGGCGTAGATGGCCGCGCCGACTGCATTGACAGCCAGGGCGCGCTCGGCCGTCTCGCGCAGGGCGAGCTCCAACTTGTCGACGATCGCCCCCGGCTCGCCCTCGATGACAAACTCGATGGCGCTGATCCGCTGGCTCTCCCCCGCGACGACGCTCACCGGCAGCGTTCCGGCGGGCACATCGGGGGCCGGCGGCGGCGGCGGCGGGATGACCGGGTTGTCCGGCGGCGGCTCGTTGGCGACGTTCCACCAGCCGGTCTGGGCGATCGTGCCGCCCTTGAGGGAGCCGGGGTCGATCGCGGCGTACGCGAATCCAGCAGCCAGGACAGGCCCGAGGACCAGTCCGCTCAACAGTGCAAGAGCACGTTGGGGCCTGAGCATGGGTCTCCTTGAGCGGTGCCGAACGTCGTTCACGTAGTACAAACGCCAGTAACTGGTTCTAGTTACGGAGCGTGCTTGTCGGCGATCTCCCAAGAGGAGTCCAGCAGAGTGGTGACCAGAGGGAGCCGGGTGACCCGGGAGGTGAGCTGGGCTGATCAATCGCAATACCAAGCGCCCCGCAAGCCAACAAGGATGCGGAACGCCGGGTAGCCTCTGCGCATGGCCGACCGCAAGAAGCCGCCAGCCGC
>JBKJIN010000071.1:0-9109 GCA_046598425.1 Marmoricola sp.
GGGATCGGTGAAAGTCCGAGCCGGCGGTTAAAGTCCGCGACCCGTTCGCAGCCAGCGATCGGTTGACCAGGTGAAACTCCTGGACCGACGGTGAAAGTCCGGATGGGAAGAGCACGCTGGGTCCGACCAGGGCGTCCGACGACGCTCGGGACGACCTGTGCACTTTTCCCAGCATCCCTCTCCAGTCCGCGAGCCGGATACGTGAGGAGCGGTGCGATGAGCGAGTCGACAGCGATCGACCGTGCGATGCGGCGTGCCCTCGACCTGGCGCGCAGCCCCGGCGTACCGGTCGGCCCGAACCCACGGGTCGGCTGTGTCCTGCTCGCTCCCGACGGCACCGAGATCGCCGAGGGTTTCCACCGCGGCGCCGGTACGCCGCACGCCGAAGCCGCGGCGCTCGCCGAGGCCGGGGAGTCCGCCCGCGGGGCGACCGCGGTCGTCACCCTCGAACCGTGCAACCACACCGGCCGGACCGGACCGTGCGCCCAGGCACTCATCGACGCAGGCGTCGCCCGCGTGGTCTACGCCCAGCCGGACCCGAACCCGCTCGCCGCAGGCGGCGCCGCGACCCTGCGTGCCGCCGGGATCGGGGTCGAGATGGGTCTTCACGAGCACGACGCCCGCCAGCTGAACCGGGCCTGGACGTTCGCGATGGAGCACGGTCGTCCGTTCGTCACCTGGAAGTTCGCCACCACCCTGGACGGCCGCTGTGCCGCCGCGGACGGCTCCAGCCGGTGGGTCTCCAACGCTTCCTCCCGGCGCGACACCCACCGCCTGCGCGGAGAGTGCGACGCGATCCTGGTCGGCACCGGCACGGTCCTGCGCGACGACCCGGAGCTGACTGTCCGCGACGAGGTCGACGTCGCGCTGCCCCGCGAGCGCCAGCCGCTCCGGGTGGTGATGGGGGACCGGGACGTCCCGGAGACCGCACGAGTGCTCAACGACGCCGCCGAGACCGTTCACCTCCGCACCCGGGACGTGGCCGAGGTCCTGGCTGACCTGCACGCCCGTGGTCGCCAGCACCTGTTCCTGGAGGGCGGTCCTACGGTCGCCGCAGCCTTCCTCGCCGCGCGGTGCGTCGACGAGGTCGTCGGGTACGTCGCCCCCAAGCTGCTCGGGTCCGGTCGCAACGCCGTGGCGGACCTGGGAATCGGATCGATCACCGGAGCGCTGGACCTGCAGGTCACTGACGTCACCGTCCTGGACGGCGACGTCCGGATCACCGGTCGCCCGCGCAAGCCCGTCGGAAAGGACGACTGATGTTCACCGGAATCGTCGAGGAGCTCGGGCGGGTCGCCGCCCTTGAGTCGTTGGCTGACGCCGTCCGCCTCTCCGTAGAGGGCCCCCTGGTGACCGGGGACGCGGGCGCCGGCGACTCGATCGCCGTCAACGGGGTCTGCCTCACGGTGGTCACCAACCAGGCAGGCGTCTTCACCGCCGACGTCATGCAGCAGACCCTGGACCACTCCTCGCTCGGCGCCCTGCAGGTCGGCACCCGGGTCAACCTCGAGCGCGCGGTCACTCCGGCGACCCGGCTCGGCGGGCACATCGTCCAGGGGCACGTCGACGGCACCGGCGAGATCCTCGCCCGCGAACCGAGCGAGCACTGGGAGCGGGTGACGATCTCGTTGCCGCTCGACCTGGACCGCTACCTGGTCGACAAGGGGTCGATCACCGTCGACGGGATCAGCCTGACCGTCGCAGCGGTCGGCACGGGTTCTTTCACGGTCTCGCTGATTCCCGAGACCCTCGCCCGGACAACCCTGGGCTTCAAGCAACCCGGCGACCCGGTCAACCTGGAAGTTGACGTGATCGCGAAGTACGTCGAGAAGATGGTGAGCAAGGCATGACCAACGACCCGCAGAACCCGGACCTGGACCTGGGCGTGCACGCACCTCAGCACGAGGGCATCCGGCTGGACCCGGTCGAGGACGCGATCGCCGACATCGCCGCCGGCAAGGCCGTGGTGGTCGTCGACGACGAGGACCGCGAGAACGAGGGCGACATCATCTCCGCGGCCGCGAAGGCGACGCCGGAGCTGATGGCGTTCACGATCCGGCACTCCAGCGGTGTCATCTGCGTCCCGATGCCGGCTGAGATGCTCGACCGGCTCGAGATCCCGCTGATGACCCCGCACAACAAGGACAAGCTCCGGACGGCGTACACGATCTCGGTCGACGCCCGCGACGGCGTCAGTACCGGCATCTCCGCGGCCGACCGCGCGCACACCGCCCGGGTGCTGGCCGACTCCGCGACCGAACCCTGGGAGATCACCCGGCCCGGCCACGTCTTCCCGCTGCGCTACCGGGAGGGCGGGGTGCTGGTACGTCGCGGCCACACCGAGGCGGCGGTCGACCTGGCGAAGATGGCCGGCCTGACCCCGGCCGGCGTCCTGGTCGAGGTGGTCAACGACGACGGCACCATGAAGCGTGGCCCGGAGCTGCGGGCGTTCGCCGACGAGCACGGCCTGAAGATGGTCTCGATCGAGCAGATGGTGCACTACCGGCGCCGGACCGAGACCCACGTCGTCCGGGTCGCCGAGACCCGGCTGCCGACCGATCACGGTGATTTCACCGCGTTCGGTTACCGGATCACCGTCGACGGCTCCGAGCACATCGCCCTGGTGTACGGCGACCTGGCGGCGCTGCGCGACGGCGAGCCGGTGCTCGCCCGGGTGCACAGCGAGTGCCTGACCGGCGACGTCTTCGGGTCATCGCGCTGCGACTGCGGTCCACAGCTGGAGGAGGCGCTCGAGCGGATCTCCCAGGAGGGTCGCGGCGTAGTCGTCTACCTGCGCGGTCACGAGGGCCGGGGGATCGGCCTGCTCGCCAAACTGCAGGCCTACCAGCTCCAGGACGGCGGTCGGGACACCGTCGACGCCAACCTCGACCTCGGTCTGCCGGCGGACGCCCGGCACTACGGGGCGGCCACCCAGATCCTCCGCGACCTCGGCGTCGCGTCGGTCCGCCTGTTGACCAACAACCCGGACAAGACCTCCAGCCTGGCGTCGTACGGGATCCCGGTCACCGAGCAGGTCGGCTTGACCCCGCGCCCGAACGGGCACAACATCGCCTACCTCCGGACCAAGCGGGACCGGATGGGCCACGACCTCCCCGGCCTCGCGCCCGAGAAGGACGAGACCCCGACGACAGGAGCGACCTCATGAGCGGTGACGGAAAGCCCGGCGGCCAGCCGTTCGACTGCCACGACCTCAGGGTCGCGGTGGTGGCGGCGAGCTGGCACGAGAAGGTGATGGACGGTCTGCTGGCCGGCACCACCGACGCGCTGCGCCTGCACAAGGTGGACTCACCCGTCGTCGTCCGGGTACCCGGTTCGTTCGAGCTGCCCGTGGTGGCCGACGCCCTGGCCCGGCAGGGCTTCGACGCGGTGATCGCCCTCGGGGTGATTATCCGCGGCGGTACCCCGCACTTCGAGTACGTCTCGGCGGCGGCGACCGACGGCCTCAACCGAGTCGCCCTCGATCACGGCATCCCGATTGGGTTCGGCCTCCTGACCTGCGACAACGAGGAGCAGGCGCTGGACCGGGCCGGGCTCGACGGCTCGCACGAGGACAAGGGCTACGAGGCCACTAATGCCGCCTTGCAGACCGCGGTGACGCTGCGCAAGATCCGCCGCCGCGAGCATCTCGCCACCTGAGGCCGGGCGAAAAGCACTGGTCCGCGCCCACTAGGCTGAACTCCGTGAAGACGTTCGAGGAGTTGTGGGCCGAGCTCAGCGAGAAAGCTGAGTCGCGCCCGGAGGGCTCTGGCACCGTGGCGGCGCTCGACGCCGGCGTGCACTTCATCGGCAAGAAGCTGGTGGAGGAGGCGGCTGAGTCCTGGATGGCGGCCGAGTATGAAGGTCATGAGCGGGCGGCCGAGGAGATCAGCCAGCTGCTGTACCACGCGCAGTGCCTGATGCTCGCCGCTGGAATCTCACTCGACGACGTCTACTCCCACCTCTAGGACTCTGATGACCAGCACCGGAACCAACGGCGGCAACGGCAACGGAGCGCCGCTCCTCCGGATCGCCCTGCCCAACAAGGGAGCGCTCTCGACGGCCGCCTCCGAGATGCTCCGCGAAGCCGGCTACCGGCAGCGGTCGGACTCCAAGGAGCTGAGCCTGCTCGACACCGCCAACGGCGTCGAGTTCTTCTACCTCCGGCCCCGCGACATCGCCCTATACGTCGGCGAGGGCACCCTGGACATCGGGATCACCGGACGCGACCTGCTGCTCGACTCCGGCTCTGCCGCGGTCGAGGCGATGCAGCTCGGGTTCGGACGCTCGAAGTTCCGCTTCGCGGCGCGTCCCGGCGTCCTGGACTCGCTGGCGGACCTGACCGGAAAGCGGATCGCGACGTCGTACGTCGGCGTCGTGGAGCGCTACCTGGCCGAGCAGCAGATCGATGCTCGGGTGGTCCACCTCGACGGAGCCGTCGAGACCAGCATCCAGCTCGGGGTCGCCGATGCGATCGCCGACGTCGTCGAGACCGGCAGCACGCTGAAGCAGGCGGGCCTGGTGATCGTCGGTGACGTGATCATGGAGTCCGAGGCCGTCCTGATCACCCGCGCCGGGGTCGAGTCGGAGGGCCTGACTACCTTCCGCCGCCGACTCGAAGGCGTCCTGGTCGCACGCTCCTACCTGATGATGGATTACGACATCCCCAGCGACCAGCTCGAGGAAGCGATCAAGCTGACCCCGGGCCTCGAAGGTCCGACCGTCTCGCCGCTGCATCGCGAGGGGTGGGTCGCCGTCCGGTCGATGGTGCCCAGCGCCGGCGCCCAGCAACTGATGGACGATCTCTACGAGATCGGTGCCCGGGCGATCCTGCTGACCGACATCCACGCCTGTCGTCTGTGAGCCCTGTCGTGACAGCAGAGCCGGTCACCCTGCCGCACACCTGGCGCCCGTTCGGGGCCCGGATGATGGGCGGGATGGCGGGCTTCTCGCTGCTCGTGATGACCGTCGCGGTCTGGATCGCCTTCGGCGAGGACGTCCGGGGACGGTTCAGTTTCCTCGAACGCGCGACTCTGGTGATGTTCGGCCTGATGGCGTTCGCGGTGTGGTTCGCCCTGATGCGTTCGAAGGTCACAGCTGATGCCTCCGGGGTGACGGTGGTCAACGGCTACCGCACCCAGGTCTTCGTCTGGTCGCAGATCATCGCCGTCAACCTGCGGCGCGGGGCGCCCTGGGCCGGGATCGACCTCTCCGACGGGACCTCGGTCTCGGCGATGGGGATCCAGGGCTCGGACGGCGAACGCGCGCGGCAGGCGGTCAGGGACTTGCGGCGACTCGTCGTGGAGAACACCCCGACCGAGCGGGACGACTGAGCCTCACTCGGGACTCGGCCGGTAGGAGACCAGCTCCAGCCGGACGCCGTCGTCCTCCTCGAGGACTAAGCCGACGCCCTCGGCGTAGTACTTGTACTCCAGGACGTCGGGCTCCAGCGGAGTCGTGTCGCGGGTGCGTACGGCGGCTGAGAACGCCCCCCACGGCACCCGACCCCGGGCATCGAGGGCGATGATCTCGCCGCGGTCCTCGGCGACCCCGCGACTCAACTCCTGCTGGTACAGGTCCCCGACCTCGGGGTCGGCCGGGAGCGCGAGCCCGGCGCGGGCACCGTCGACCCCGGCCTCCCAGGAGCCCGCGGTGCTGGCGTCGCCGTCCTGGTACGCCGTGGTGGCCTCGCCCAGGTACCAGACATTGCCGTCCCGGTCCTGCGCGTACCAGTCGAGGGTGTCCTCGATCAGCTCGCCGTCCAGGGTGACCCGGTCGCGGACCTCGGTGGCGGCGATGCCGGCGACGAGCCGCGGACGGGTGAGCACCGTGACCACGATCTCCTCGACGCCGTCCTCGGTCTGCGCCCGATAGACCCAGCGCGAGCCTGGTCGGAGCGGCAGGTACGGGTGGTTGATCTCGGCGGCGAAGGCGTCCGGCGTCGGCAGTGCAGGTTGCCGGAACTCCGGCGTCGAGCCCGGTTCGGCGTCCTCGCCACCGCAGGCGGCCAGTCCGGTCGTCAGCGTGAGCGCCGCGACCAGGGCGACGAAGGTGGATGTGCACCGCACCTTCCCGACGGTACGCCGCTTCGGGTCGGCGGGGAACGCGGTGACCGGGCACCTCAGGTCGCGGTCAGGAGGTCCGCGCGGGCCCGGGTGTCCTCGGTGGCGAAGAGGCGTCGCTCGTCGGCCATCCAGGCCACCCAGCGGTCGCGGGCTGCCTCGCCGTCGCGCTCTAGCCCGCGCAAGAACCGGACCTCGTCCGAGGCCTCGACCCAGACCAGCAGACTCGACCAGGGCGCCCAGCCCCGGTTCCCGGCTCCGACCCCCTCGAGCACGAGCAGGTCGGCTGGTTCGACGACGTGCTCCTCGGCGTACGCGTCGCTCACCCAGTCGTAGCGGCGGTACCGGCCTGGCTGCCCCGCAGCGAGGGGCTCGAGGATGCCCAGGACGTGCGGGTCGACGGAGAAGAGCCCGGCCCAGCCGGGGTAGAGGTCGTCCATCCGCAGCACCCGAGCCCCGGAGAGGTCGGCGACCCGGCTCGCGAGGGTGGTCTTACCCGATCCGGCGGGTCCGTCGATGCACAGCAAGCGGGTCGCACCCAGCAGCGGCGAGGCGGCCCGTAGGCGTTCCAGTACGTACGCCGGGTCGGTCACCAGGCGCACCCGAGCCCGCGGTAGGACGCCACCGTTCGGGCGATCGCGTCCCCGGTCAGCAGGTGCACCAGGTTGGTGTGCTCAGCCAGCTCGCCGGATTTCGCGTGCCGAAACCAGACCCAGTCGCCGATCTCCAGGCCAGCGGTGCCGGGACCGGTCAGAGGTGTCTGGACTTCGCCGGCGCCTTCGAGCCCGGTCAGGGAGAGTCCCGGAGGAGCCCACGGCGTCGGGACGCGGTCGGCGCCGGCCGGCCCGCTGGCGACGAAACCGCCGCCGCCGACGGTGACCACGCCCGGGCCGGGCTTCCGGACCACCGGTAGGCCGAAGAACGCCGCCGGGCGGGGCCGGAAGCTCTGGTAGTGGTCGAAGAGGGTCGGGACGAGGAGTCCGGAGCCCGCAGCGATCTCGGTGACCGACGGGTCCGCGGCGGTGGCCTCGACGCTGCCCGACCCGCCGCCGTTCCAGAACTCGAGTTCGACAATCCCGGCCAGGCCAGCGGCGATCCGGCCGCGGCGCTCGGTCAGCTGGGCCAGCGAGGCCGACTTGAGGCGACGTACCACGAACGATTTCGCCCGTTGGCCGGGCACGTCGTCCTGGACCCCGGCGACCTGGCCCTCGTAGGTCATCACGCCGACCAGGGCGAACCCCGGCAGGCTGTTCACCAGACGGGCCAGTCCGAGGACGACGGCGTCGTCGTACAAGGGGGAGCGCTTCGGCCCGATGTGGGTCGGGCCGAGCCGTAGGCCTGCGTCGATGTCGAGGGCGATCCGAACGGCCGCCGAACTCCCAGTGGGCCGCGCGGCGTCGATCAGGTCGAGGTGCTCGGTCGAGTCGATCATCAAGGTGATGGCCGAGCGAGCCGCGGCATCCTCGAACAGCCGGCGCAGAGCACCCAGGTCGGTGGTCGGGTAGGCGAGCAAGACGTCGTCGGTCAGGCCGTGCTCGACCAGCCAGAGCGCCTCGCGCAGGGTGTAGCCGAGCACGCCCGCGAAGCCGGGGCGGGCCAGCGCGCGCTCGAGCAGGGCGGGGATCCGGAGCGACTTCGAGGCGACTCTGATCGGGGTGCCGCCGGCTCGCCGGACCAGGTCCTCGGCGTTGGCGTCGAAGGCGTCGAGGTCGACGACCACCAGCGGGGTGGCGGGGTCCTCCAGCGCGTCGACGGCCGTGGAGAGCCGGTGGGCCAATGCGCGGCGGGCAGCGTCCTGGTCGTCGGTCACGGGGTTCAGCCTACGGAGCCGCGGTCCCGGTCGGGCGAGCGGTTTGGGAGGATGGTCGGCGTGGCGATGGAGCGAGTAATCCCCGATCCCGGGTTCGCGGACGACGACGGCAGCGCGGACCCCGCGGTGACCGCGGTGTTGGCGGCGTACGACGCCGACCCGGCGACCAGCCACGCCGCGGTGCTGGCGGTCCTCCAGGGCTGCCGGGTGCTGGTGCCGGTACTGGCCGTGCTCGGCGAAGTCGAGTACGACGCGCAGGGGCTTGCTCACGACAAGACCAGTGATATGGCCACGGTGCTCATCACCGGTCGTGACGGCCGCACGGCGCTGCTCTCGTTCACCTCGACGGCCGCTCTCGAGACTTGGAACCCCGAGGCACGCCCGGTCGCCGTTGAACTGCGCAAGGCGGCCCTCTCCGCGATCCAGGACGGCGCCGACGCGCTCCTGGTCGACGTCGCCGGCCCGGTCCTGTTCGCGATCGAGGGCGAGGAGCTCCGGGCGCTGGCCGAGGGCCTGGTCCTGCGCCGGGTGTCCGGCACAGGACACAGCGGCTGGGGCTGGACCGCGTCGATGTGACGGGACGGGCGCGAGCCTGTACCCTAGAGAACGACCGATTGGACGCCACGGATTAGTCCTGGGTGCCCGATCTGACAAGTGGAGTGCTCTCCCACCCGCATCGACCGCAGACTCTGGAAGTCCAGGGACACAGGTCGTCGGGTCCGGTCCAGTGGTTCGGCGCGTGCGCCGCGACCTCTGTCCCAAGGGCTCCCATGCGTCGGCACGGGGGCCTTTCGCCTTGGAGAGGCAGTCCGCGCGGTCGTACCAGTGAAACGACCCAGGAGGACACATCAGCACTGAGCTGCGCATTAACGACCGGATTCGGGTTCCCGAGGTCCGGCTCGTTGGCCCCAACGGTGAGACCGTCGGCATTGTGCCGACCGACCAGGCGCTCAAACTTGCCCAGGAAGCGGACCTCGACCTCGTCGAGATCGCTCCCCAGGGTCGGCCGCCGGTCTGCAAGCTCATGGACTACGGGAAGTTCAAGTACGAAGCTGCCCAGAAGGCCCGTGAGGCTCGCCGTAACCAGACGAATGTGGTCATCAAGGAGATGAAGCTCCGGCCGAAGATCGACGCGCACGACTACGAGACCAAAAAGGGTCACGTTGTGCGGTTCCTCCGGTCGGGCGACAAGGTCAAGATCACGATCATGTTCCGCGGCCGCGAGCAGCACCGCCCCGAG
>JBKJIN010000026.1:0-56995 GCA_046598425.1 Marmoricola sp.
GCAGAACGTGACGCCCTGGACCCAGGAGCGGTACTCCATGTTCTTCTCGATGCCGGTGTGCAGGTAGCCGATGCCGCAGCGGGCCTCGGTGACCGTCTCGCCCTCGAGCTCGAGGATGAGCCGGAGCACGCCGTGCGTCGAGGGGTGCTGGGGCCCCATGTTCACGACGACCTTGTCGTCGTGGTCCTCGGCGATGCCGGTGACGATGGAGTCCCAGTCCTGGCCGGTGACGGTGTAGACCTTGCCCTGGGTGGTCTCCGCCTCGGTTGCGGCGTACGGGTCAGCGGTGATGTTCTCCGGCATCAGTTGTAACTCCTGCGCTCGTTCGGCGGCGGAACCGTCGCGCCCTTGTACTCCACCGGGATGCCACCCAGCGGGTAGTCCTTGCGCTGCGGGTGCCCGGGCCAGTCGTCGGGCATCTGGATCCGGGTCAGCGCCGGGTGGCCGTCGAAGATGATCCCGAAGAAGTCGAACGCCTCGCGCTCGTGCCAGTCCGCGGTCGGGTACGTCGCGCAGACGCTGGGGACGTGCCGGTCGGCGTCGGGGATGGTGACCTCGAGCCGAATCCGGCGGTTGTGGGTCATCGAGAGCAGGTGGTAGACCGCGTGCAGCTCGCGCCCGAGGTCGTCGGGGTAGTGCACCCCGCTGACCCCGGAGAGGACCTCGAAGCGGAGCTTCTCGTCGTCGCGGAGCAGCTTGGCCACCACCGCGATGTCCTCGCGACGGATGAAGAAGGTGATCTCATTGCGGTGGACGACGACCTTCTCGACAGCGGTCTCGACGCCAGCCGCCGCGGTCGAGGTCGCGAGCGCGCCGGCGACGTCGTCCATCCAGCCGGGCCCTCCTGAGCCTGTCGAAGGGCCGTACGGCGGGTTGCTCGCGCCGGGGAGCTCGACGGTGCGAGTCAGCCCGCCGAAGCCGGAGGTGTCACCGGTGCCGCTGACGCCGAACATGCCTTCCTGCCGGCTGATCACCTCACCCGGCGACGGCGTCGCGGCGACACTGTCCGGAACGAGGTCGGCGGTCGACTCGTCGGTCATCGCAGCAGGCCCCTCATCTGGCTGGTCGGCAGTGCGGTCAGCGCGGTGGCCTCGTTCGCCTCGATCTCAGCAAGACGATTCACCCCGAGCTTGGCGTGCTGGACCTGGTCGTGCAGCTTGAGGATCGCGTCGATCAGCATCTCCGGACGCGGCGGGCAGCCGGGGAGGTACATGTCGACAGGGACGATGTGGTCGACGCCCTGGACGATCGCGTAGTTGTTGAACATGCCGCCTGAGCTGGCGCAAACACCCATCGCGAGGACCCACTTGGGCCCGGGCATCTGGTCGTAGATCTGACGCAGGACCGGGGCCATCTTGTTGCTGACCCGGCCGGCGACGATCATCAGGTCGGCCTGGCGGGGGCTGGCCCGGAAGACCTCCATGCCGAAGCGTGCGAGGTCGTACTTCGGACCGCCGGAGGTCATCATCTCGATCGCGCAGCAGGCGAGGCCGAAGGTGGCTGGCCAGAACGACGCCTTGCGCATGTAGCCGGCGACGCCCTCGACCGTGGTCAGCAGGACGCCGGACGGAAGCTTCTCTTCAAGGCCCATGTGATCAGTCCCAGTCCAGGCCGCCGCGTCGCCACACGTACACGTAGGCGACGAAGACGGGAATGATGAAGAGCACCATCTCGACCAGGGCGAAGGTGCCCATGGAGTCGAAGGCGACGGCGATCGGGTAGAGGAAGACGATCTCGATGTCGAAGACGATGAAGAGCATCGCGGTGATGTAGTAGCGCACCGGAATGCGACCACCACCGATCGGCTGGGGCGTGGGTTCGATGCCGCATTCGTAGGAGTCGAGCTTGGCCCGGTTATTGCGCTTCGGGCCGGTGAACGCGCTCATGAGCACCGAGACGCTGGCGAAACCGCCGGCCAGGACTAGGAGCGCCAGAACGGGCGTGTAGAGCTCCATTCCTCACCTTCCTGCTGCGTTCGACGAGGGCGACGATTGTGCCCTTGTGAACAACTTCACGATCTGTGACGTAGGCAGCATAGAGGCCTAGATCACATCACGCGAACCCCCCTCCCCCCTTGAGAATTCGGGCTCTAACCTGCGGATTTAACGCACAGAAGCGTTGCCTAAATCGCGTCGCCAAGGAACGCCGAGCGGGCGGGCCCGGTCGGCGCTCCTTCGACATACAAACCTGCCCGGTCGCGTTACTTGGTGCCGTGGTGCAGGGCGACGATGCCGCCCGAGAGGTTGCGCCACTTGACCTGGCCCCAACCGACTTCCTGCAGGCGCGCGGCGAGGCCGGCCTGGTCGGGCCAGGCACGGATCGACTCGGCCAGGTAGACGTAGGCGTCCGGGGAGGACGAGACCGCGCGGGCGACCGCGGGCAGCGCCTTCATCAGGTACTCGATGTAGACGGTGCGGAAAGGCGACCAGGTGGGCGAGGAGAACTCGCAGACCACCACGCGCCCGCCGGGCTTCGTCACCCGACGCAGCTCGCGCAAACCAGCGTCGGGGTCGACGATGTTGCGCAGGCCGAACGAGATCGTGACCGCATCGAAGGTGTCGTCCGCGAACGGGAGCCGGGTGCCGTCGCCGGCGACGAACGGTAGGTGCGGCTTGGCCTTCTTGCCGACCCTGAGCATCCCGACGGAGAAGTCGCACGGGACGACGGCCGCGCCGCGGTCGGAGAAGGGCTGGCTCGAGGTGCCGGTGCCGGCGGCTAGGTCGAGGACAAGTTCGCCCGGCTTCGGGTCCACCGCGTCGATCACCTGGTGGCGCCAGCGCCGGTCCTGGCCGAGCGACAGCACGTCGTTGGTGATGTCGTAGCGGGCGGCAACGTCGTCGAACATCGCCTGTACTTCGGCGGGGTTCTTGTCCAGATCTGCGCGGGTCACGGGAGGAGCCTACGGTGGACAACCTTTTGGCCTTCCCGTGCGTCTTAAGAGACATGAGGCAATCCAGACGGCACCATGAGTCAGTGGTGACTGAAGTGAAGCATGGTGCTGGTGTGGCGATGTTCGCCGTACTTCTCGGGGCGACCAGCGTCCTCGGGTACGGCGTTGCTGCCGCCACCGGTCAGTTCGACAGCCACGCGAGCGCCGCGGCGCCGCCGACGACCCCGCCAATCGTGACTGAGTCGGCCCTTCCGACGGAGCCAACCTTCCCGAAGCCGACACGGCCCGCTGCCTCCCCGACTCAGACGCCGACCGCGACGCAGACCCCGACACCGGCCACCCCGCCGAAGGCGCTGCTGGAACCCGGCGACCAGGGCTCCGAGGTCCGCGTCCTGCAGGCGCGGCTGCGCCAGATCCAGTGGTACGCCGGCGAGGTAACCGACACCTACGGCGAGAAGACCGCCGCTGCGGTGAAGGGCTTCCAGGCCAAGCGCGGCCTCCCGGTCCTCGGGTACGTCGACGCCGCGACGATGGAACGCCTTGAGGCGATGACCCGGCCGCCGAGCGCGGACGAGCTCGCCAACAAGGTCTCGGACGGGAGCTTCACCCATGCCCGTCTCGATGACCGCTGCCGGGTCGGCCGGGCGCTCTGCATCGACAAGACCAGTCGCACCATCCGCTGGGTCGTCGACGGCAAGGTTCGAGCGACGATGGCGGTCCGCTTCGGCGGCGAGTACACGCCGACCCGCGAGGGCATCTTCTCGGTCAACTCGAAGTCCCGCGACCACGTGTCCTCGCTCTACGACACCCCGATGCCGTTCGCGATGTTCTTCAGCCGCGGCCAGGCGGTGCACTTCTCCCCCGACTTCGCGGCCCGCGGGTACTCCGGTGCAAGCCACGGGTGCGTGAACGTCCGCGACTACGACGGCATCAAGGCGCTCTTCGACCAGGTGCAGGTCGGCGACAAGGTCGTTGTCTACTGGTCGTGACCAGCTCGGTCACAGGTCTCCTTCGAGAGCGGGTCTTGCCGCCGCGACCCACCAGTCGAGATCGGCGCGCTCACGCGCCCGGGTGGCGGGGTCGGAGTGGTCCACAGCGTCTAGTGCCTTGTTCCACCCGAGCTCGAGCAGACCTGCGAGCAGTCCCAGGCGCAGGCTGGTGTCGGTAATCAGTTCGCCGGCTGCCGCTCGGTAGTCGGCGATCACCTGCTCCCGGGTCGACTCCAGTGCCGAGGCGTTGTTGACCAGGAACGAGGCGAGGTCGACCACCCCGGGGCCGGCCGTGGCGATCCCCCAGTCGAGCAGCACCACCGTGTCCTGCTCCAGAGCCAGATTGACCAACCCGAAGTCACCATGGATCAGGGTCTGCGGGGCGCTGGACCGCAAAGGCCCAGCTAGCAAGGCCGGATCGTCGAAGATCGCCGTCACCGCGGTAGCCACCGCGGCCGGCACGAGGTCGTCGAAGACCTCCCACCCGCGCCGCACCAAGGCCGGCAGGGGGTTGTCCGCGACGTCCAGGGCGCCGATCGTCCTCGGCCCGAGCATCACCAACCGATCCTCGAGCGCGATCAGATCCGGCGGCACCGCGCCTGCATGGTGACCGTGGAGAGCAGCGGCAGCACCTGCGATCCGGGCGCACTCCGCCGCGGTGACCGCGCGCCCCCATCCGATCACCGCGTCGCCGAGGTCGCGCATCACCGTCACGATCTGGTCTCCCTGCCAGAAGACCTCGAGCAGCGCGTGCCCGACACCCGGTGGAAGGTCGTCGAGATGCCCGTCGCGCCAGAGCACGAGTTCGCGGTCCACCCGGCCGCCGATCGCCGCAGTCAGATCGTTCTCAAACGAGCAGGTCTTCACGATCAACCGCGCCCCGTCTGCCAGCACCACCCGCTCGAGTGTGGCCCCCGAGCGTCCGTCGTGCCCAGTGACCGGTTCCCTGCTCACGGCATCGTCGAGGAGCACCACCACGCCATTCTGGTACCAAACCGGGGCGGGCGCACCTGCTCAGTGCGTATACCGAGTCAGTGCGCATACCGAGCCGGGTCGTAGGCTTGGCGCCGTGACGACCTCGCCCTCCCCAGTGCCGCGCCTGGTAGCGCGCACCCAGGAGATCAGCGACCCCGGTCCCCTGCTGGACCTGCTGCCGACCGATCAGCCGATGACCTGGCTGCGCCGCGGCGAGGGCATCATCACCTGGGGCATCGCCGCAGAGTGCCGCACCTCGGGCGAGAGCCGGTTCGACGACGCCTCGACCTGGTGGCGGAACGTCGTACGGGTGGCCGCGGTGGCCGACGAGGTAGAGGTCCCCGGCAGCGGGCTGATCTGCCTGAGCAGCTTCGCCTTTGCCGACTCCCCCGGAGACTCGATACTGGTCATCCCGCACGTAGTCGTGGGCCGTCGCGGCGACCGGTTCTGGGTAACGACGATCGGTCCGGCTGCCGACGAGATCCCGGCCCTCGTGAAGCAGGATCTCCCTGAGCGGCCGGTCAACCTGGTCTTCGCCGACGGCGCACTCTCGGGCGCGGAGTGGGAGGGCGTGGTCTGGGAGGCCGTGCTGCACCTCAACGCCGGCGAACTCGACAAGGTGGTGCTGGCGCGTGATCTGATCGCGACCGCCGACGCCCCGATCGACGTCCGCTGGCCGCTGCGCAAGCTCGGCACCGACTACGAGATGTGCTGGACCTTCCACGTCGACGGCATGTTCGGTGCGACCCCAGAGCTGCTGGTCCGCCGGGAGAAGGGCCTGGTCACCTCGCGCGTGCTGGCCGGCACCATCCGGCGTACCGGCGACGACGAGCACGACCTGACCCTCGCCGCGACGCTGGCCCGGTCGTCGAAGGACCTCGAGGAGCACGAGTACGCCGTCCGCTCGGTCGCCGACGCGCTGGCGCCGTACTGCACCTCAATGAACGTGCCCGAGACGCCGTTCGTGCTGCACCTGCCCAACGTCATGCACCTGGCCACCGACGTCGCCGGGGTGGCCCACGCGCGCGGCGCCAGCGTTCTCGAGCTCGCCGCCGCGCTGCACCCATCGGCCGCCGTCGGCGGTACGCCGACCAAACTGGCGGTCGAGATGATCGCCGAGATCGAGGGCATGGACCGCGCCCGGTACGCCGGCCCGGTCGGCTGGATGAACGCCCACGGTGACGGCGAGTTCGGGATCGCGCTGCGGTCCGCGGAGATCGACGGGGCGCGGGTGCGGCTCTTCGCCGGGTGCGGCATCGTCGCCGGCTCGGACCCCGAGTCCGAGCTCGCCGAGGCGCAGGCGAAGTTCGTGCCGGTGCGGGACGCGCTCAGCGGCTCCTGATCGCACGCAACGGTAAGCCAGCCGCGCTGTGGGAGCCGTTCGTCGAGCCGAAGCCGACGCTCGGCCTTCTCGACCTGGACACCCGGCGGGCTCCTTCGCTCCCAAGACCGACGCGCCGCGCTCACCTGACGGGCAGCTCCTGACCGACACCAAGCCGGAGGTAATCCTGCCCGGTCGGCGCCAGGAACCTGCCCAGGTGGCCGTCGACGATGCCGAGACCGGCCTCGCTGTACACGGCGTCGTGGATCGCCAGCGACCGCGGCGCGCCCACGGCGCGGGCGTAGTCGATGCATTCGGAGACCTTCAGCCACGGCGCGCTCACGGGGAGCAGCAGCAGGTCCGGGGTGACCTCGGGCACCGTCAGCGCGTCGCCCGGGTGGAAGATCAGGGATCCCTCGACCTCGATCAGGTAGCCGGAGTTGTCGAAGTGCGGCAGTTCGGGATGGATCACTGCGTGCTTCTGCCCCACGACCGTGACCGGGATGCCGACGTCCAGGACGTCGCCCGGAGCGACCACAGTGACCCGCTCGGCCACAGCGGGGGCGGACTCCCGGATTCGGGCGGCGACGGCCTCGATGGTGAACACCGGAGCATCGGTGGCGGCCAGCACCTCCGGCGTCCAGTGATCGAGGTGCTCGTGGGTGATCAGAACCGCCGTAGCCCCGTCGACCGCGGCCAGGTCGGTGAACATCCCCGGGTCCAGGACGACCGTGACGCCAGATGATTCGAGTCTCACGCAGGCATGCCCGTGCTTGTGGATCCGCATGGCTCCGATTATGGTCGGAGCGCTATTGAACATTGTTCAAGAAGGCTTTGTGTTCAAGAAGGAGCGGTCATGACCGACCACGACGTGATCATCATCGGCGCCGGTTTCGGCGGTATGGGTGCGGCGATCAGCCTCAAGAGGCTCGGGTACGACGACATCGCCATCCTGGAGCGCGAGGACGACCTCGGCGGCACCTGGCACGTCAACCACTACCCCGGTCTGGCCGTGGACATCGCCAGCGTCACCTACTCGTACTCGTTCGAGCCGAACCCGTACTGGAAGCACTGGTTCGCCCGCGGCCACGAGCTCAAGCAGTACGCCGGCCACGTCGCCGACAAGTACGACCTGCGCCGGCACATGGAGTTCGGCGTGCTCGCCGAAGGGGCGCGCTGGGACGAGGAGGCGCAGCACTGGGTGCTGACCACGCGGCCCGTGGGCGGCGGCAGGCGGAAGACCCGAACCACGCGCTTCCTGATGACCGCGACCGGCTTCCTCTCCCAGCCCAAGCTCCCGGACATCGAGGGCGTCGACGAGTTCGCCGGCGCCGTCATCCACACCGCCAAGTGGGACGACTCGGTCGACCTGGACGGCAAGCGGATAGCGGTGATCGGCACCGGCGCCACTGCGGTGCAGCTGATCCCGACCATCGCCAAGCGTGCGGGCCACCTGACCGTCTTCCAGCGCACCCCGATCTGGGTGACCCCCAAGACCGACTTCACGATCCCCGGCCCGGTGCAGCAGCTCTTCGCCGCCCAGCCGTGGACGCAGCGGGTCGCGCGCAAGGCGAACAGCATGTGGCTCGAGGGGATGATGGTCACCGCGGTCCTGCACTACAAGCAGGCCAAGCTCCTCAACCAGGGCGCGGCCGCCCTCGCGAAAGCGCACCTGCGCCGCCAGGTGCGAGCCCCGGAGACTCGGCAGAAGCTCACCCCGGATTACTCCTTCGGCTGCAAGCGGCCGACGTTCTCCAACGACTACTACCCCACGTTCAACCGGGACAACGTCGCCCTGGAGACCACCGCCATCGAGCGGATCACGCCGACCGCGGTCGTCACCGTCGACGCCCAGACGAATGAACGCCGTGCCCACGAGATCGACGTCCTGGTCCTGGCCACCGGGTTCAACCTCTGGGACACCAACTTCCCGGCGTTCGAGATCATCGGCAAGGACGGCAAGGACCTCGGCAAGTCCTGGCGGACCCACGGCTACCACGCCTTTGAGGGTGTCAGCGTCCCCGGCTTCCCGAACTTCATCAGCCTGAACTCGCCGTACTCCTACTCGGGGCTGAGCTACTTCATGACCATCGAGGTTCAGATGCGGCACATCGAGCGGCTCTTCGGCGAGCTGGCCGAACGCACCGCGCAGACCTTCGAGGTCAAGCAGGCCGCGGACCGCGCCTTCCTCGACCAGATGCTCGAGCGGATGGACGACACCGTCTTCAACCAGGGCTCGTGCGGCACGGCGCGCAGCTACTACTACACCAACGAGGGCGACGCGGTGCTACTGCGCCCGACGTCCTCGGGCAACGCGCGCAAAGCCGTCGACGCGTTCCCGCTGACCGACTACCGGATCGCCTGAGGCGTTCTGGCTCGAAACCCGGTGCGCTGACTGTGGTGCCGGACGGCGATCCGCGACGGAGTCGAACTCCGGATCCGACCGCTGTAGCGCACCGTCGCGAACCGGACGGACCGGCTACCCAGTGATCTCGTGGACGAAGCACCAGCGCCAGGACTCGCCGGGCTCGGCCGAACGCAGCACCTCATGGCCGGTCTCAGCGAAGTGCGCGCTGGCGTGCTTCAGGGGCGAGGAGTCGCAACAGGCGACCTTGCCGCAGACCAGGCACATCCGCAGGTGCACCCACGGGCTGCCCACAGCGAGGCAGTCGTCGCACTGGCCGCCGGTGACGGGCTCCACCGGAGGCCGGGCCAGTTGGAGGTCCTCGCAGCCGCCCTCGAACGCGATCGGCGGTTGCGCCGACCGGACCCGCCCGCGCACGTCCTCGCTGTACTCGAGCATCGACTCCTCGACGTCGAGGAGTGCGAGCACTTCCTCGACCACCTCGTGCGCCACCGTCCCGGTCGACCGGATCTCCAGCACCCGGGCGCGCTCGGCCTCGATCATCCGTCGCCGCTTCGTCGAGTAGATCTCACTCGGGGTGAGCGCTTCGCTGGTGGCGACCCGTTCCCACGCAGCATCGCTGCGACGACGGACCCGGTCCCGCAGGGTCTCCCCGACCTCGTGCGGGTCCTCGTGGGTGAAGACCTCGTCCAGCTTCGCGAGTCCGGCGACCATCGCCTGGTGCAGCAGGTTGGCACGGGCCAGTGCGTCCGCGGTCGGGTCCGGAGACGGCACCCGGAGACGCCTCGCCAGCCAGGGCAGCGACAGCCCCTGGAGGAAGAGGGTGCCGGCAGTGACCGTGAACGCGATCAGCAGCAGCACCTCGCGGTGCGGCATCGAGGGCGGGATCACGAACGCGGCCGCCAACGTGACCACACCCCTCATCCCGGCCCAGCCGAGCAGGAACGTGTAGGTCCAGGGCGGGACCTGCCCGGTCTGCCCGTCCGGGCCCGGGCGGACGATCAGGTAGCGCGCAGCGAAGACCCAGACGATCCGGAGCACGATCACCGCGAGCAGGGTGGCTGCGCAGATCAGGGCGATCCTGCCGGTGCCGAGCTCGTCTTCCCCGACATCACCGATGATCGTTCGCGCCTGCAGCCCGATCAGCAGGAAGACCGAGCTCTCCAGCAGGAACCCAATGCTCCGCCAGTTCATCCGCTCGGCGATCCTGGACTGCGCGGTCTGGATGATCGGCGCCTTGTGCCCCAGCAGGAGACCGACGACGACCACGGAGATCACCCCGGAGGCGTGCACCTCCTCGGCGGCGACGTAGGCCGCGAACGGCGTCACGAAGGAGAGCCCCGAGTCGAAGACCGGGTCGACCACGCGCTTGCGGATGAAGCCGATCCCTACGAAGAACGCTAGGCCGATCAGTAGGCCGCCACCGGCCGCGAGCGCGAAGTCGGCGCCGACCTCCCAGACCGCCACGGTGGCACCGGCGCCCAATGCCGTTCGCAGCGCCACCAGGGCCGCCGCGTCGTTGAGCAGCGACTCGCCCTCCAGGATCGTCACGATCCGACGCGGGAGCCCGATCCGGCGACCGATCGCGGTCGCGGCGATCGCGTCCGGCGGCGCGACGACGGCACCGATCGCGAAGGATCCGGCCCAGCCCAGGCCCGGGATCAGCGCATGCACCAGAACAGCGACGCCGGCGGTGGTGAAGGCCACCAGCCCGACCGAGAGCAGCAGGATCGGGCGCCGGTTGGCGTTGAAGTCGACCAGCGAGGTCTGCAGCGAGGCGGCGTACAGCAGCGGCGGCAGCAACCCGAGCAGAACCACCTCCGGGTGCAGCTCCACCTCGGGGATGAACGGGACGTAGGACCCGGCGATGCCGACCGCGATCAGCGTCAGCGGCGAGGAGAGGTCCCATCGCGCGCATACGGCGGTGGTCGCCAGCACCGTGGCGACCAGGGCGACGAGGGTGACGACGAGGTCCATTGGAAGGATTATCCGGCCAACGCGCGGATCTCGGCGTCCAGGGCCCGCCGGTTGTCGCGGCGTACCGGGGCCTCGATGACGTCGATCCCCCCGTTCGGGTTCGCCAGCGCGAGTTCCAGCTCGGCCCTGTCCGAGACCCGCCAGTGCGGCACCCGCAACCCGCTGCACAGCGTCCCCAGGTCTGCGCCATGCGGGGTGCCGAAGAGCTTCTCAAAGCGGTCCTCGTACGCCGGCGCCCCCTGCTCCAGGGTCGCAAAGATCGAGCCGCCGTTGTCGTTGGCGACCACGATCGTCAGGTCCGGGCGCGCCTCGCCCGGTCCGATCACCAGGCCGGTGAGGTCGTGCAGGAAGGTCACGTCGCCGACGTACAGGATCGCGCGGGTGCTGTGTGGTCGGCCGAGGGTCGCGCCGATCGCGGTGGACAGGGTGCCGTCGATCCCGGCCAGGCCGCGGTTCGCGATCACCAGCCGTCGCTCACCGACCGGATAGGCACCCGCCATCAGGTCCAGGTCGCGGATCGGGTTGCTCGCCCCGACGTGGAGGAGCCCCCCAGCTGGGACGGCGGCGTGCACCGCGGCTGCGACGTCGTACGGGGTGAGGGTCTGCTGGGCGGCCAGGACCTGGTCGATCCCCGCGCGCAAAGCGGCGTCGGCCTGCTTCCAGGCCGCGAGCCAGGCGGGGTCGGCGGCCTCCTCGACGCCGAACGGGCCGTCGTACTCGAAGGAGACCGGGTGCGGCCGGTCCGCCCAACGGCCGCGGGCGCGCCGGGAGACCACCTCGATGCCGTTGCGGGCGAGCAGTCGCTGCACCGGCCGTGACAGCGTCGGTACGCCGGCCACCACCACCCGCTCGACCTGCTGCCCGAGCTCGGTGTCGAGCAGCAGCCGGTAGCCGCGGATCACGTTCGGGCCGTTGCGCGCACCGCTGGTCGGCTCGGCGAGCAGCGGCCAGCCAGCCGCCTCGGCAAGCACCCGCGGACCCGGGCCCGAGTCGTCCCCGGCGACCACGACGGTGGCCGGGCCCTGCTCCAGCGGGTACGGCGTGCCGCGGACCCAGGGCTCGCGCTCGGGCTGGAGCGTGCTCGGCACGAAGGCATCCTCCGGCAGCAGCGGTTCGTCGAACTGGAGGTTGAGGTGGACCGGTCCGTCGATCGCTGTGAGCGCCCCGAGCAGGTCCTCAGGACGAACCGCGTCGCGACCGGGCGCCGCCGCACCGAAGATGCCGACCTGGTCGGTGGTCTGGTTCGCCAGGGTCCCGCGCAGCCGGGCCGGTCGGTCGCCCGTCACGGCAACCAGCGGGACGCCGGCGTGAGCGGCCTCCATGACCGCGGGGTGCAGGTTGGCCGCGGCCGTGCCCGAAGTGGTCACGACAGCGACCGGGACCCGCGACGTCTTTGCGATGCCGAGCGCGAGGAAGGCCGCGGTGCGCTCGTCGATCCGGGTGTGCAGGGTTATCACCCCGGCGGCTGCGGCGTCGGCGAGCGCGAAGGAGAGCGGCGCGTTCCGCGAGCCGGGCGCGAGGACGACGTGTCGGACGCCCGCCCCGAGGAGCTCCTCGACGGCGACGCGGGCGAGCGCGGTGGCGTTCACGGAGGTCACGGGACCTGATCCTGCCCGAGTACGACGACCCGCGCGATCCGCTCGTCCCAGTGCCGGACCCGTTCGGGGTCGGCGGCGCTCGCAGCCAGCCGCTCCGGGTCGACCGCGACCGGCCCGACCGGGAGGTAGCCGTCGACCGGCAGCAGCGGCGCGACGGCGACGTCGGCGTTCAGCAGCTGGACGGTGGCCAGGCCGCAGGCGTGCTGGAGATCGGGCAGCGCGGCCGCCAGCGCCAGGCCAGCCGCGATCCCGACACTGGTCTCCAACGCGCTGCTGACCACAACCGGCAGGCCGATGTCCTCGGCGATCCGCAGGCAGGCCCGGACCCCGCCGAGCGGCTGCACCTTGAGGACCGCGATGTCGGCGGCGGCCAGGTCTCGGACCCGGTAGGGGTCCTCGGCGCGACGGATCGACTCGTCGGCCGCAATCGGGACGGCGACCTTGCGGCGGACGACGGCGAGGTCCTCGACGCTGGCGGTCGGCTGCTCGACGTACTCCAGACCGCCGGAAGCCCTGTCCAACAGGGGAATTCTCGCGATCGCCTCCTCAGCGGACCAGCCGCCGTTGGCGTCGACCCGGATCAGCCCCGCCGGCCCGAGCGCGTCCCGGACGGCTTCCAACCGGGCCTGGTCCTCAGCCACGTCCTGACCCGGCTCGGCCACTTTCACCTTCGCCGTGGTGCACCCGTTCGAGGCGAGCACGATCTCCCGCGCCCTTTCCGGCGAGCAGGCCGGGACCGTCACGTTGACCGGGATCCGGTCCCGCAGCGGCGCGGGCCAGCCCTCGTCCGCCGCCTCGAGCGCAGCCGCCCACCAGGGCGCCGAGGTCGGGTCGTCGTACTCGAGGAACGGGCTGAACTCGCCCCAACCGGCGTCGCCGCGGAGCAGGGCTCCCTCGCGGACGTCGATGCCGCGGAACCTCGTCCGCAGGCCGATGGAGTAGACGTGGACCTCACGCATCCGCAGCCCACCTCCGCAGCAACACCCGGTCGGTCTTGCCGTTCGGGAGCAAAGGGAGGTCCGGCAACCGGACGACCGCCCGCGGGGCCCACGACCTGGGCGCCACCAGGTCGCGGACGTCCTCCAGCGCGACCGGCTCCCGGCTGACCACGAACGCCACCACGATCTCACCCCACTCGGGGTCGGGCACCCCGAGCACCTCGACCGCTTCTATGTCCGGATGGCTGCCGACCGCTGCGGCGACCGCCGGCGCCGGCACCTTCATCCCGCCGCTGATGATCACGTCGTCGGTCCGGCCGTCGATCCGGAGCCGGCCGGCCGGACCCCAGTGACCCAGGTCGTTCGTGACCAGCCAACCGTCCCGGAACGCCGCGGCGGTGCGCTCGGGCTCGTCGGCGTACCCGTCGAAGAGGACCGGACCCCGGAGCAGCACCTCCCCGTCGTCGATTCGGACCTCGACCCCGTCCAGTGGGACCCCGTCGTACACGCAGCCGCCGCAGGTCTCGGACATCCCGTAGGTCTGCACCACCGCGATCCCCTTTCGCTCCGCATCGGCGCGCGCCTCGGGCCGCAGCGGTCCGCCGCCGACCAGGACGGCCGTGTAGCGGGACAGGTCCCGGACCTCGGAGCCGACGAGCAGCGTGCGGTGGAGCTGGGTCGGGACCAGGGAGACGTACCGGCGGTCCGCGGTCATCTGCTGCCACGCGGAGCCCACGTCGTCGCGATCCCCCAGGACGATCGGCTCGGTACCGGCGACCACCGACCGGTAGAGCACCTGCACCCCAGCGACGTACGTCGGCGGCAGGTTCAGCACCCACTGCCCGGGGCCACCCAGACGCTCCTGGGTCGCCAGGGCGGAGGCGCGCATCGCGGCGCGGGAGAGCCGGACCCGCTTCGGCTCCCCGGTCGATCCGGAGGTCGCGATAACCAGCGGCTCAGGGTCGTCGGCCGCGTCCCAGTCCCGGAGCAGCGCGAGGACCCCCTCGGCGTCGCCGAACACGGGCAGGAGGCTGCTCACACCCCTCACGCTAGCGAGAAGGCCGCCTGAGAGGATGGCCGCCATGGCAACAGCAGCGCAGTGGATCGAAGGCGCCCGCCCCCGCACCCTCCCGGCGGCCGTGGCCCCGGTCCTCGCCGGCACCGGCGTCGCGGCGTACTCGCACCAAGAGATCTGGTGGAAGGCCGGCCTCGCGCTGGCGGTCTCGCTGCTGCTCCAGATCGGCGTGAACTACGCCAACGACTACTCCGACGGCATCCGCGGCACCGACGATGACCGGGTCGGCCCGATGCGCCTGGTCGGGTCCGGGGCAGCGACGCCAGCCGCCGTGAAGCGGGCCGCGTTCACCGCGCTGGGACTGGCAGCCGCGGTCGGCCTGGTGCTCGCCGCGACCACGACCTGGTGGCTGGTCGCCGTCGGGGCCGTCAGCATCCTGGCCGCCTGGTACTACACAGGTGGCAAGAAGCCCTACGGCTACCTGGGGCTGGGCGAGGTGATGGTCTTCGTCTTCTTCGGGCTGGTCGCGGTACTCGGGACGACGTACGTGCAGGCGGAGGAGATCACGTGGGATGCGGTTTTGGTTGCCGTTGGGGTCGGCGCCTTGGCTTGCGCAATCCTGGTCGCCAACAACTTGCGGGACATCCCCACCGACATCGAGGCCGGCAAGCGGACCTTGGCCGTGAAGCTCGGCGACGACCGGACCCGCACGTTCTTCGTCTTCCTGGCCGGCGTCGCGTTCGTCGCGGCCATCAAGCTGGTCGCATTCACCACGCCCTGGGTCGCTTTGGCCTGGGTTGCTGCCGTGCCGATGTTCGCTGCCTACAAGATCGTCGTCGTGGATCGCGCCAAGGGCCCCGCCCTCATCCCGGTGCTCCAGCAGACCGGCATCGGCGAACTCCTCTACGCCGCCGGTATCTTCGCCGGCCTGATGATCGGCCGCTGACCAAAGGCTCGGACTCAACGAACCACGAGGCCGGATTCGACGGACCAGAAGGCCAAACTCAACGAGCGGTCAGTCGACGTCTTCGGCGGATTTCATCTCCTGCAGCCGGGCCGAGGCGCGCTCGGCCCGTCCCTGGACGCTCTGGGCGAACCGTTCCCTCGGCCCATCGAGCAGCTTGAGGGAGAGCACCGAGGAGATCACGGCGCCCAGGACGAGCGACCAGATCCCCACCTCGGTGCCGGAGCCGAAGATCAGGGTGGCGACAGCGGCGATGACCGCCCAGCAGGCCAGGAAGAGGGCGAGACGGAGTCCGGAGTAGATCAGGAAGGGCTTCACCCGGCCAGCCTATTCCCGGCGACGAACTACGCTTACCAGGTGATCCGTTTTGTTGTCCTCCTGCTGCTCCTCGCCGCGCTCCTGTACGGCGTCTTCTGGGCGATCGACCGCAGGAACTCCGGCGGTACCGGCGGGAGCCCGGCGCGACCCAAGCCGCGGGGGCCGGTCGGTCCCGACGACGACGAGGCGTTCCTCCGCAACCTCGACTGGGAACAACGGCGCAAGCGAGGTGGTTCTGCTGGGAGCCCCCCAGCCGGCCCCCCGGCCGATCCCTTGGCCGACCCGCCGACCAATCCGAAGGACGGCCCGGGTCCGAATCCCCAGCAACCCGACCTCCCAGGAGCATGATGACCACGCTGAGCGACTTCTCCGCGACCACTCTCACCGGCCAGGAGCAGGACCTCGCGGCGTACGCCGGCAAGGTCGTCCTGGTCGTGAACACCGCCTCGAAGTGCGGCCTGACCCCACAGTTCGAGGGGCTCGAGAGCCTCTACGAGAAGTACGTCGACGAGGGTCTGGTCATCCTTGGTTTCCCGTGCAACCAGTTCGCGGGCCAGGAGCCGGGAAGCAGCGACGAGATCGGTGACTTCTGCCAGCGCAACTACGGGGTCTCGTTCCCGATGTTCGAGAAAGTCGACGTCAACGGCAAGGAGACCCACCCGCTTTACGCGTGGATGAAGAAGGAGCAGGGCGGCCTGCTCAGTGTGATCAAGTGGAACTTCACCAAGTTCCTGATCGGGCGAGACGGGAACGTCATCGCGCGCTACTCACCGACGACGGCGCCGGCGGACCTGGCTGCCGACATCGAGAACGCCCTCACGAGCTGAGGCGTTCCTCCGCCTGGGGCCCTGCCCCACCCAGCCCGAGCAGGGCGGCGATCGCCGCCGCCGACCTCTCGCCGGCATGCCCGTCGCCGAACGGGTTCGGGACCGAGGACCCAGCGCGAACAGCAACCACCCTTACGCGTACGAGTGCTGGCTGTTCGCGCCGAAGAAGAAGTTGATCCCGACGAAGTTGAACCACAAGGTCGCCAGCCCGATGATCGCGATGATCGCGGCAGCGCGGCCCTTCCAGCCGGCGGTCGCCCGGGCGTGCAGGTAGGCGGCGTACACGACCCAGGTGATGAACGCCCAGACCTCCTTGGGGTCCCAACCCCAGTAGCGACCCCAGGCGGCCTGGGCCCAGATCGGCCCGGCAATCAGAGCCGCGAACGTCCAGATCGGGAACGCGAACGCGTGCACCCGGTAGGAGAACCGGTCGAGCTGAGGCAGCTCAGGCAGGCGCGCCAGGTAGGTGCCCAGCACCGAGGTCAGGGTGCCGCGGAACCCGGTCAGCGGCATACGGTCCTCGTCGGCCCGCTCGAGCCAACGTGCCTTGACCAGGTACAGCACCGAGGCCATCCCGCCGATCGTGAAGGCGCCGGTGGCGATGATCGCGGCGATCACGTGGATCACCAACCACGGCGACTCCAGGGCGTCGGGAAGCTGAATGACCGGGTCGTAGAGCAGCAGCGCGTCGGCCATCAGGATCACCAGCACGAAGCCGGTCACGATCGGGGAGAGCCAGGCCAGCGAGTACTTGCGGTACAGCAGCAGGTAGCCCAGGGTCACCACGCACGAGGCCGTCAGGGTGAACTCGTACATGTTGCCCCAGGGCACCCGGACAGGGTCGGCGGCGAGGCCGCGGGTGACCACCGCGAGCAGGTGCAGGGCGGCGGCGACGCCGGTGGCGATCAGGCCCGCGCGCGCGAACCGGTCCCGCTTCTCCGACGACTCCCCGGCCGGGCGGATGTCGGTGTCAGCGCCGCCCTGAGGGGTAGCGCCGACGGTCGCCTCCACGGACACCGGCCGGAGGGCGGCCCACTCGGCCACGTGCGCCAGCAGCGCGGCGAAGTAGAACACCGCGCATGCGGCGACCGCCTGGTTGCTCAGCAGCTCGAACTGCTCGTGACTCATCGTTTGCTCTCCTCCAGCTGTGCGACGAGGGCGTCGACCTCGTCGGCCAGGTCGCCACCGGACGAACGGTCCAGCCCGGCGACTTCCACGACAGTACGTCCCTGCTCGCGACGTACCGAGACCCAGACCCGACGGGGCCTGATGTACAACGAGCCGAGCAGCCCGATCAGCGCGAGCACCACGCCGGTGAGGGCGAGCCAGTCGACCGGGTCGTGGCTGACCTGGAGCTTCACGAACTTGTCGACCCCGTTGAAGGTGATCGAGCCGAGCCCGTCGGGCAGCGTCACGGTGTCGGTGATCGGGTCACCGGTGAAGTTCAGCTCGCCCAGCGACAGGTCGACCCGGAAGTCCTTGCCGTTGGCCCGGACCGGCTTCATCTCGTCGGTGTCGAGTCCGTAGACCGACTGCGGGGCCCCGTTGTCCAGGCCGAGGTCGCCAACGAAGACCTGCAGCGACAGCAGCGGCTGCTTGGCCTCGGGGAAGACCGTCACCGGTCCGGTCTCCATCGAGAAGCCCGCGGTCGGGTAGAACTCGCCGCGGAAGCCCAGCTGCTGCGGAGATGCCTCGGGAACCTTGATCACGCCCAGCGAGCGGAAAGTGGTGTCCTCAGGCAGGAAGACGACCGGTCCGGTGAAGACGACCTCACCGGCGCCGTCACGGACGGTGATGTCCGGTGCGTAGCCGTGGCCGATCAGGAAGACCTTCGTGCCGTCCACCGTCAGCGGGTGGTTCACCGAGATCCGGGCTGACTTGGTCGGGCCCCCGGGGGTCGCGACGTACTCGAGTGCAGCGGAGAAGTCCGAGGCCATCCCGGCCTCGCGGCCCTGCGTGGCGAAGGTGACATCGAAGTCGGTGACACCGAACGAGAACGGCGTCAGGTCGCGGGCGTCGAAGAGCGTGCCCGGGTTGAACTCGTCGTACTGGCTGACGACGTTGGCGAACTTGCCGCCGGTCACCACGATGACGCCGCCGCGGTAGCCGAACAACGAACCGACTGCGAAGCCGACCAGCACGATCAGCACGGAGACGTGGAAGAGCAGGTTGCCGGCCTCGCGCAAGTAGCCGCGCTCGGCGGCGACGGACCCATAGCCGTCCACCGGCTCCACCGTGTCGACCCGGTAGCCCGAGAGCGCAGCCCGCGCCTTGGCCAGGACGGCGTCCGGCTCAGCATCGGTGGTGAAGGTCCGGTACTCCGAGAGCCGGGCCAGGTTCCGCGGCGTCCGCGGCGGCCGGGCCCGCATCCCGGTGAAGTAGACCTTGGTGCGCGGCAGGATGCAGCCGACCAGCGAGATCATCAGCAGGAGGTAGATCGCCGAGAACCAGGGCGAGTCGTAGACCGAGAAGAGGCCGAGCTTCTCGTAGACCGGCGCCAACGTCTCGTGCTGGTCGCGCCAGCGCGCGGCTGCCAGCGCGTCGACCGACTCCTGCGGTACGACGGATCCGGGCACCGCGCCGAGGGCCAGCAGGAAGAGCAGGATCAACGCGGTCCGCATCGAGGTCAGCTGGCGCCATGCCCAGCGCCCGAACTCCCGAGGAGCCAGCGGCGCGACCTCGTGGGCGCGGTTGCGGTCCTCGCCGTACGCCGACTCGATCGACTCGGACCGTTCGCTCATCAGATCCCCGCCGTGAACTCGGGGAAGATGTTGGCCCGCAGGTCGTCGACGATCACGTCCCACCAGCCGGTGACCAGCAGCAGGCCGACGGTGATCAGCATCAGGCCGCCGATCCGGGTCACCCACCGCTGGTGCCGGCGGATCCAGCCGATGGTGCCGAGCATTCGCCGGTACGCCAGCGCGGCGGCGACGAACGGGACACCCAGACCAAAGCAGTAGACCAGGCTTAGTAGGGCGCCACGACCCGCGCTGCCCTCGGTGAAGGCGAGGCTGGTGATCGCGCCCAGCGTCGGGCCGATGCACGGGGTCCAGCCGAGCCCGAACAGCACGCCGAGCATCGGCGCCGCCGCGAGGCCGACGTTCGGGACCCGGTGGAAGCGCACGTCGCGCTGCAGCCACGGGACCGCACCCAGGAAGGCGATGCCGAGCAGGATGGTGAGCCCGCCGAGCACCGTGGTGATCTGGTCCTGGTACTCGAAGAGCCAGCGGCCCAGGCCGCCGAAGATCGCGCCGTACGCGACGAAGACGAAGGAGAAGCCGGCCACGAAGAGCAGCGAGCCGGCGAGCATCCGGCCCCGCTTGCCCGATCTCTGGGCCGATTCCAGGTCAGCGCCGGACAGCCCGGTCGTGTAGGAGAGGTAGCCCGGCAGCAGCGGCACCACACACGGACTGAAGAAGGAGACCAGGCCGGCGATCAGCGCCACCGGGACGGCCAGGACCAGCGAGCCGTCCAAGGCGGTGTCGCGGAACCAGGTGCCGAGGTCCAACGCGACCAGCTGCACCACCAACTCGGGCGTCATCCGCGCACGTCCTCGACCAGGGCGACCAGGGTGCGGGCGCTGGTGACCTCACCGATGATGCTGGCCGCGACCCTCCCCTGCTCGTCGATGATCACGGTGCTCGGGATCGCGTTGGGGCTCAGCGTCCCGTAGAACGCCAGCAGGTTCTCCCCGCCCGGGTCGAAGATCGACGGATAGGGGACCTTGCGCGCCTTCTCGAACGCCAGTGCCGTCTCGGCACTGTTGTCGCGAGTGTTGATGCCGAGGAAGACCACGCCGGTCGGCATCAGCTCCTCGGCAGCGACGACCAGGTCGTCGGCCTCCGACCGGCACGGGGGGCACCACGAACCCCAGACGTTGATGACCACGATCTTGCCGGCGTACTGGGCCAGGGAGACCTCGTCGCCCTCCAGAGTCGTTCCGGAGACCGGGCCCGGCTTCTCCCGCTTCGCCTCCTCCAGAACCGTGATCACGCCGCTGCCGTCGACGTACCCCTTGTCCCCGGTCGAGCCGACGCCTCCGCACCCGGCGGTCCCGAGGGCCACCAGCAGTGCGAACGCCAGGCCGGCGAACAGGCGCGGGGAACGGGGCATGGGTCAGTCGTCGGCGTTCTCGACGCCCGCGGGGTTGGACCCCGGCTGGGCGCTCAGGTCGTTCGGCTCGGTGACGGCGCCGGTCAGGAAGCCGGTGCCCGAGGAGAACGCCGCCCGGCGCTCGGCCTCGGGGATCATGTCGCCGGCCGGCTCGGCGTAGCCCACCGAGACCAGCTCGGTGCCGTCGAACTCGAACGAGGTCAGGCTGCACAGGGTGCACTGACGCTTGCGCGGGTCGTGCAGGAAGCGGCGCTTCTCCGCGTGCAGGCGGCAGATCCAGATCGGCAGCTGGTGGGAGACGATCAGCGCCTCGTGGCCCTCGGCGGCTTCGCGGGCGTCCTCGACCGCGGCCCACATCCGGGCGGCGACCTGGGTGTAGGCCTCACCCCAGGAGGGACGGAGCGGGTTCCACAGGTGCTTCCACGCCGACGGCCGGCGCAGGACGCCGTCGCCGACCGAGAACGGCCGGCCCTCAAAGATGTTCTCCGACTCGATCACCCGCTCGTCGGTGACGACCTCGACGCCGCGGACCCGGGCCAGCGGTGCGGCCGTCTGCTGCGCGCGCTCCAGCGGGGAGGCCACGATGTGGGTGATGTCCCGGTGGCCGATGCGCTCTGCCACCCGCTCGGCCATCGCGACCCCGCGGTCGGAGAGCACGAAGCCGGGGGCACGCCCGTAGAGGATGCCCTCGGGGTTGTAGACCTCGCCGTGGCGCAGGACGTGGACGGTGGTGGTCATCGGTCACTCCCGTTGGTTGAGCCGTCGCCGTTGGTTGAGCCTGCGTTGTCCTGAGCCTGTCGAAGGGTCGAAACCCGCGCAGTGACCGCGGCTGCGGCCGGGAGGGCGTCGAGCACGTGCTGGACCGCCCGGTCGTCGTGCGCCGAGGAGCAGAACCACGCCTCGAACGCGCTCGGCGGCAGGTAGACCCCGGCGTCGAGCATCGCGTGGAAGAACACCTTGAACGCGCCCGAGTCCTGGGTCTGCGCAGTCGCGTAGTCGGTCACGGCAGGTACGTCGCCGAAGAAGATCGAGAACATGTTGCCGTTGCTCTGCATGCGGTGTGCGACGCCGGCCTTGGAGAGCGCCTCGGAGGCCGCCAGCGAGATCGTTGCGGCCACCTGGTCGACCTGGGCGTAAACCTCGTCGGTCGCCAGGCGCAGGGTAGTCAGGCCGGCGGCCGTCGCGACCGGGTTCCCCGAGAGCGTGCCCGCCTGGTAGACCGGCCCCTCCGGGGAGAGCATCGCCATCACATCGGCGCGGCCGCCGAAGGCCGCAGCCGGGAAGCCGCCGCCCATCACCTTGCCGAAGGTGACCAGGTCGGGGACCCAGCCCTCGACGGCGCCGTCGGTGCCCCACTGGCCGCTGCGCGAGACCCGGAAGCCGGTCATCACCTCGTCGGAGATGAACAGCGCGCCGTACCGGCGGCAGATCTCCGCGAGGAAGGCGTTGAAGCCCGGAGCCGGCGGGACGACGCCCATGTTGCCGGGCGACGCCTCGGTGATCAGGCAGGCGATCGACGCCCCGTGCTCGGCGAAGGCGGCCTCGACCGCGGCGGTGTCGTTGTAGGGCAGCACGATCGTCTGCGCGGCCGAGGAGGCCGGGACGCCGGGGGTGGAGCTGACTCCGAGCGTGGCCAGGCCGGAGCCGGCGCTGGCCAGCAGCGAGTCGACGTGGCCGTGGTAGCACCCGGCGAACTTGATCACCACGTCGCGGCCGGTGAAGCCGCGGGCCAACCGGATCGCCGACATGGTCGCCTCGGTGCCGGAGCTGACCAGGCGGACCTTCTCGATCGGGGTCCGGGCGACGATCTCCTCGGCGAGCTCGACCTCGGTCACGGTGGGCGTCCCGTACGACGTCCCGCGCCCCACCGCGGCGTTGACCGCGGCGATCACCTCGGGATGGGCGTGGCCCAGCAGCATCGGACCCCACGAACAGACCAGGTCGACGTAGGAGTTGCCGTCGACGTCGGTGAGCCAGGCCCCCTGACCGGACGCCATGAAGCGGGGGGTCCCGCCGACGGCGGCGAAGGCACGGACCGGAGAGTTCACCCCGCCCGGGGTGACGGCACGCGCGCGGTCGAACCACCGCTCAGACTCAGTAGGCACCCGGGCATTGTCGCCGACCCGGCACTCGGGCAGCGAATCGCGCCCCGCGACCCCTCCCCGGAGGCCCTGAAATTCGGCTAAGGAATTTTCTTCGCGGTATCGCGCCATGAAGTCGGCCAGGGCCCGTCTCTAGGGTGCACCCGTACCGGCCGGACCTGGTTCCGGAAAAACACAAATAGACCAGCGTGACCCTTATGGGAGATTATCGTTGAGTACAGTGTGTCCGATTTAGCCTGAATCAGACCCATCAGGAAGTCAGGGAGAACTCACCGCATGTCTTCACTTCTCAAGACCCGCAAGAGCAAGGCCGCCACGCTCGTCCCGCTGGCACTGCTCTGCGCGGCCTGGACCTCGAGCCTGGTCGGCGTCAATGCCGCCAGCGCAGACCGGTCCGACGCCTCCAACCTTCCTGACGGCACCGCCGTCCCCTCTCTGGCCATCAAGGCCCCAGCGAGCGTCCCGATCCCGGGCGCGATCGCCCCGGGCGTCCCCGACGGCTCCGCGGACGCCGTCGTCGCTGGCGCGTCCACCAGCGGCGTCCCTTCCGCCGCCCTCTCGGCGTACCAGCGCGCGTCGCAGATCATCAACGCCGCCGACCCGGGCTGCAACACCCCGTGGGAGCTCCTCGCCGCCATCGGCCGGGTCGAGTCCAACCACGGTCAGTACGGCGGCAACGTGCTGGGCAGCGACGGCGTCAGCCAGCCGGGCATCTTCGGTCCGCAGCTGAACGGCATGAACGGGACCCAGGCGATCTCCGACACCGACGGCGGCCAGCTCGACAAGGACACCGTCTACGACCGTGCGGTCGGCCCGATGCAGTTCATCCCGTCCACCTGGTCCTCGGTCAAGGTCGACGCCGACGGCGACGGCCAGCGCAACCCGCAGGACATCGACGACGCCTCGCTCGCCTCAGGTGTCTACCTCTGCTCCGGCACCGACGACCTCGGCACCCGCGCCGGCCAGGAAGCAGCGGTCTTCCGCTACAACCACAGCCGCGCGTACGTCGACCTGGTCCTGCGGATCATGGAGGCCTACAGCCAGGGCGAGTACTCCGCGATCCCGTCCGGGACGTACGGCGGCACCGTCTTCACCCCGAACTACTCCTCCTCCGTCCCGAACCGCGACCTGACGCCGCCGAAGAACGACTCGTCGCCGGCCCAGCCGTCGAAGCCGTCCGGCGGCTCGCAGACCCCGACCGCCCCCAGCGGCGAGCCGGAGACGCCGACCACTCCGACGGGCCCGACCACCCCGCTCGACGGCGTCACCGATGTGATCACCGGAGCCACCCAGCCGGTCGTCGACACCCTGAGCACACTCACCGAGGCACTGGGCTTCTGCAACGAGCAATTCGCCGCGATCCCCGACCCGCTGGGCCTGCTGGCACCGCTGAAGACCCAGTGCGCCAACGAGGTCAAGGGGATGACGGAGTCCGACGCCGCAGCCCTGATCCCGAACACGCTGACCACGGTCCTGAGCTGGTTGGGGCTCAACTAGGCGTAGCACCCGTACGACGGCGGCCCCCTGGTGACCCAGGGGGCCGTTGCCGCTTCCGGGCTGCTTCCGGGCTGCTCCCGGCTCAGACCAACTCGGCCAGCCGGGTCAGTGCCGGCCACAGGTGCGTGCCGAGGCGTTCCCGGGCGTCGTCCAGGGCGGCCGAGCCCGGATCCCCGGGCGGGATCCGCGCCGGGTTGATCGCCACCCGGTTCGACCACTCCTTGATGTCCGGCTCGCTGGTGAAGGACAGCACCGCCTCGATCCCGTGGAGGTTCATCCGCGCCCAGTCCGCCATCGAGTTGCCGTAGCCGGTCGGCGGGCAGAGCCGGTTCTTCTCGGCGTCGTCGCGCCGGGTCGCCTCGACGTACCCGACCAGCGCGGCGCCGAAGCACGGGAACCCGGCCCGGATCGCCTGAAGGGTGATGGTGTCGCGGTCCCAGACCGGGACCCGTGGCGGGTACTTGAGGCCGTCGGCCGCGCAGTGCACCACCAGGGCGTCGTCGGCCACGGAGACCGCGTCGTCGCCGAAGACGAGCTTGCCGCGGTCGACGGCGTCAAGGTGCCCGCGCCGTACGACGTTCTCCAGGGTGCGGAGCTGCTCCAGCTCCCAGGTGGCCAGCGTCGGCGACTTGGCCATCGTCGGCATCAGCGTGCGGTCGATGCGGAGCATGATGCCGGCGTCCTCGAGCCGGAGGAACAACTCCTCCAACGACGCGCACCCGGCCGCCGCCTGCATCGTGTCGGCCGCCATGCCCGTGAAGACGGCGGGATCCGGCTGGACCACGGCCCGATTCATCATCCAGGGTTCCCGGGGACGCACCCAGCAGATCGCGTCCGGGTCGACGCCGCGGGAGAGCAGCCAGATGCAGGCATCGGTCGCGGTCTTGCCGGAGCCGACACGACGTACTGGCTGGGGGCCTCCTCCAGCCGGGCCAGGTCGTTGACCGGAACGACCCGAGCGTCGGCCACCCCGAACGGCGCCGGCTTCTCCGCGGGGATGCTCGGCGCCAGGTAGTGCGCGTTGACGATCCGGCAACGCTCCGGCACCTCGAAACGCTCGCCGGAGATTCGGGAGACGACCGTGCGGTCGCCGACGTACTCGCTGTTGGGGAAGAACTCGACCTTGCCCGAGCCGACCATCGTGTCGAGCGTCCGGGCGTAGTACGCGCAGATCTCCGCCTGGGAGGCGCGCTCCTGGAGACCCTCCTCCGGGCCGGTGGCCTGCAGCTGACCGCCGCCGAGCAGGGTTGAGCCGACGCCGTAGAAGGCGGAGGCCTGGTGCAGCCGGACGAACGGGTACGCCTCCAGCCAGTGCCCGCTGACACCGTGGCGACGATCGACCAGGGCGACCCGCACGTCGGCGTGCTCGGTCAGGGCGTCGACGAAGGCCATCCCCATCGCGCCAGCTCCGACGACCAGGTAGTCCGCATCAACGGTCCGCGTCACCGGCCCAGCGTGGCACTGGCGGCGCCCCGTGTCCACGGGTTGCCGGCGCTTCCAGATCAGCCGTTCGCGTCGGCGCCTCACGTGGATTACCGAGCCTCAGCTGTCCCGCACGTCGAGGCGCCCACCGGCACTAGCGTGCTGGGCTGCGGTCCACCTACCCACCTGAGATGCGCTGAGGGCCGCGGCGGTGCGAGCGGCATGAGATGCCGCTGCGGTGAGCATGCGGTCACGCAACTCCCGATGACTACGTTCGTACGGGGTGAACTCGGTCGCCAGCGCATCGGGAACAGAGCCGCACATCTCGGCAATCTCGGCTCGGAGCCATCCCTCCTCGACCTGGCACTCCCGTGCGAGACGATCCCAATGTCGACCCTCGACCGCCCCGAACCTCCGCTTCCCACCGATGGCCATCGCCGCCAGATCGAGCTCGTGATCTGCTCGGGTCGGCTCGTAGGGAAAGCCCGAGGCAATGTCGTACAACGGCGCGGCTCGAACGTCCGGGCCAGCGAGCAGCACAGAGTAGTTCTTCGCGTGCGCGTCCGGGGCTCCGATCAGGTAGTTGTAGGCAACGGCCCGGACGAAGGCATGCAGATCCTCGATCGGAGCGCTGCTCCTGGTTGCGAGAAGGTTGGCGATTCGTAATACGGTCGGCCCGCCCGAGGATTCGTACTTCTTGTTCGGATAGACCGACAGCGCCTGACAGGCGTCCTCTTGATGCACTCGCACGACGTCGTCGGAGCCGCGGACACGCCGACGGTCGTAGCGGGTGACGACCAGCGCGGCTTGCCCGTCGAACTCGGTGAACTCGGTCGTGGCCGTCGCCATGCCCAGCCGTGCAGCGGTCCGCAGGCAGACGTGCTCGTTGAGAGCCTGGTCGCGGTACTGCCCGATCCCGGGCTTGATGATGTGGGTCGACGCCGCAGCACCCGTCGCCTCGTACCACCGGCCGGAGCGGTCACGTGCCAGGGCGAACTTCGACTGGGCTCCCGCCAGAGACCAGCGTTCCCCTGAGACCCTCCAGGTGTCCGGGTCACCCCTCAGCGAAGAAAGCCGTTCGCCAATCGCGGCCTCGTCCAGCTCGATGAGGGCGGAGTCTCTGCTCAGGGTGGCTTCAATTCCGTCGGCGACGAATTGGACTGCGCCGGCACAGTCCAGACCCATGTGCTCAAGGAGGGCAAACGGGTTCTCAGGACTGACGCCAAACTGCCGGGCCCACCGGTCCCGAACCTCGCCCCGGTCCGGCAAGAGGCCCAGCATCCACGGCACGATACGTCTGCGCGAATACCTCTCGGACGTCAACGGCATCGCCAGGGACAGCGGCGTGGCATCGGCAGCGGACAGGTAATCGCGGTCATAGCTGAACGCGTGGCCGCCCTGGGAGGTCTGAGTAACCTGTCCGACGACCTTCCCGTACAGGAGCACCTGGAGCTCACGACTCACAGCGGATCAGTCTCCTGATCCAACGATCCGAGTCCGAAACGATCAAGCGGTGCCGGTTCGACCTTCATGCGCAGGCCCAGCGTCCGCAGGACAGCGAAGACCTTGGCCAGCTCGGCCGATTTGCCCTGTTCTATCGATATCAGAGTGCGGCGCGAGATCTGTGCGAGAGTCGCAAGTTCCTCTTGGGTCAGCCCGCGGGCACGACGCTGCGCACGGAGCTGCGCACCGAGGCCCGGGGCATCGCTGAACCACATGATGTGAGTGTACCTGCACTTTGTTGACAGTGCAAAGTTTTACACTTATTAGGAAGTGCATCTTTCCGCACACCTGCCGGGACCACGACGCTCCTCTGGCAGCGACGGTGCCTGCCTACCGCAGCAGCGCCGCCGCCTCCTGCGCCCAGTAGGTCAGCACGACGTCCGCGCCAGCGCGGTGGATGCTGGTCAGCGACTCGACGATTGCCGCCTCGCGATCGATCCAGCCCCGAGCAGCAGCGGCCTCGACCATCGAGTACTCGCCGGAGACGTTGTACGCCGCCACCGGTACGTCGACCGCGGCCTTCACCGCCGCCAGGACGTCGAGGTAGCCGAGAGCCGGCTTCACCATCACGATGTCCGCACCCTCGGCAACGTCGAGCCTCGCCTCGCGAACACCTTCGAGCCGGTTGGCCGGGTCCTGCTGGTAGGTGCGGCGGTCGCCGGAGAGCGAGGAGTCGACGGCTTCCCGGAACGGCCCGTAGAACGCGGAGGCGTACTTCGCCGAGTAGGCCAAGATCCCGGTTCCGGTGTGGCCGGCGGCGTCGAGCGCGGTACGGATCGCCCGCACCTGCCCGTCCATCATCCCGCTCGGGCTGACCAGGTCCGCCCCGGCCGCTGCCTGGGCGAGCGCCATCGCGGCGTACAGGTCGAGGGTGGCGTCGTTGTCGACGTACCCGTGCGCGTCCAGGACCCCGCAGTGGCCGTGGTCGGTGAACTCGTCGAGGCAGAGGTCGGCCATCACGGTCACCTCGGAGCCGACCTCGGCCACCACGTCGCGGATTGCGACGTTGAGGACGCCGTCCTCATCGAGCGCGCCGGAGCCGGTGGCGTCCTTGGTCTCCGGGATGCCGAAGAGCATCACGCCGCCGAGGCCCGCGGCGACCGCCTCGTGCGCGGCCTTCCGCAGCGTCTCCCGGGTGTGCTGGACGACGCCCGGCATCGAGGAGATCGCGACGGGCTCGGCGATGCCTTCACGAACGAAGAGCGGCAGCACCAGCTGGCGGGGCGCGACCGCCGACTCGGCGACCATCCGACGCAGGGCCGGCGTACGCCGCAGCCGGCGCGGGCGGATGTCCGGGTAGTCGGTCATGACCCGAGGCTACTTCGAGCTGGCCTTGCGTCGACCCGCGGCGCGGCGCTCAGACGGCTTGGTCACCGGTACCCCGGCTTCGATCATCGAGGCCCGGCGAGCAGCGCCGAAGTCGGCGAGCGCTTCGGCCAGCTCCTCGACCGACGGGGTCGCGGCCATCACGTCGACGCGGAGCCCGTGCTCCTCGGCGGTCTTCGCCGTCGCCGGCCCGATCACCGCGATGATCGTGGAGGCGTGCGGCTTGCCGGCGATGCCGACCAGGTTGCGCACCGTCGAGGACGAGGTGAAGACGACGGCGTCGAACTTGCCCGACTTGATCGCCTCCCGCACCGGCGCCGGCGGCGGGGCCGCCCGGACGGTCCGATACGCGGTGACGTCGTCGACCTCCCAGCCGAGATCGACCAGCCCCGCGACCAGGTTCTCGGTGGCGATGTCGGCGCGCGGCAGGAAGACCCGGTTGATCGGGTCGAGCAGCTCGTCGAACGGCGGCCAGTCCTCGAGCAGGCCGCGGGCGGACTGCTCACCGGACGGAACCAGGTCGGCGCGCAGGCCCCAGTCCAGCAGCGACGCGGCGGTCTTCTCGCCGACCGCGGCGATCTTCAAGCCGGAGAACGCCCGGGCGTCCAGGCCGTACTCCTCGAACTTCTCCCGGACGGCTCGGACCGCATTGACCGAGGTGAACGCGATCCACTCGTAGCGACCCTCGACCAGACCGCGGACGGCCTTGTCCATCTGCTGTGGGTTCCGCGGGGGCTCGACCGAGATGGTCGGAACCTCTTCGGGCTCCGAGCCGAAGCTGCGCAGCCGGGTCGACAGCGAGGCCGCCTGCTCCTTGGTGCGGGGCACCAGCACCCGCCAGCCGAAGAGCGGCTTGTTCTCGAACCAGGACAGCTGCTGGCGAAGGTCGACAACCTGGCCGATGACGGTGACCGCGGGGGCCTCCATCCGCGCTGCCCGGGCCTCGGCGCCGATCGTGGCCAGGGTCGCGACCAGGGTCCGCTGGGTGGTGACGGTGCCGGTGCGGGTCATCGAGACCGGCGTCTCCGGGTCCCGACCGGCGGCGATCAGCTCGCGGGCGATCTCGGCGATGCCGGCGACCGCGGAGAGCAGCACCAGCGTCGGGCGGTTCACGTACTGCGACCAGTCGATCGACGCGCCGCTACAGGTCAGGACGGTGACCTCGCGGTGGTTCTTGGTGGTCAGCGGAATGCCCGCGTACGCCGGGACCGCGGTGACCGAGGAGACCCCCGGGATGACCTCGAAACCGATCTCCGCCTTCGCGCAGGCCTGCGCCTCCTCGGGACCGGAGGCGTAGAGGAACGGGTCCCCCGCCATCAGCCGGACGACGCGGCGACCGGTCTTGGCCTGCTTCACGACGACCTTCGCACGGGCGGCGTGGGTCAGCGGCTGACCGTCCTCGCCGAACCCGCCGTCGACGAAGACCGGGCCGCTCGGTGCCTCGACGACGACCGCGGACTCACCCGTCTCGTCGTCCTCGTCCGCCTGCACCGGCTCGGGCAGGCCGAGGACGCCCCGCACGAGGGTCTCGTGCTCGGGCAGTTCGGTGATCACGATCTCGGCGTCCTTGAGCAGCTCCACCGCCCGGAGGGTGAGCAGGTCGGGCTCGCCGGGGCCGGCGCCCACGAAGGACACCCACCGGGTCTGGCGGGAACTGGTGCTTGATGCAGTCATGGTCACAGGTGCCTTCTTGCTACGTGCCGGTGGTGTGGTCGAGATCAGGAACAGGGGTGCTGAGGATCGGGTCGAGGAGGGTGTGCGCACCCTCAGCGATCATCTCGGCCGCGAGCTTGCGGCCTAGGCCGACCGGGTCGTCGTACGGGCCGGAAGCGGAGAGGCGTACGGCGAGGGCGCCGTCGAGCGAACTGGCGACCGCGCGGATCCACAGCTCCGGGTCGGATTCCGGGCCGTCCTCGCCCTCGACCACGTCGGCGAGCGCGCCGACGGGGGCGGAGCAGCCGGCCTCGAGGTCGGCGAGCACCATCCGCTCGCACTCGACGGCGGCCCGGGTGTGCGGGTCGTCCAGGGCGGCGGCGAGGGCGGCGACCAGGTCGGAGTCGTCCGAGCGGCACTCGATCGCGAGCGCGCCCTGGCCGGGAGCGGGCAGGACCTGGATCGGGTCGAGCGTCTCGGTCACCTCGTCGAGGCGACCCAGGCGCGCCATCCCGGCGCGCGCCAGGATCACGGCGTCCAGGTCGCCGGAGCGGACCTTCCCGATCCGGGTGTCGACGTTGCCGCGCACCCCGACGAGCTCGATACCCAGGCCCAGGGCCTGGATCTGCGCGACACGGCGCGGCGAACCGGTGCCGACCTTGCTGCCGGGCGGGAGCTCGCCCAGAGTCAGGCCGTCACGGGCGACCACGACGTCGCGCGGGTCCTCACGGGGCGGGATCGCGGCCAGGGCGATCCCGTCGGCGGGCGCCGTGGGCAGGTCCTTCAGGGAGTGCACGGCGACGTCGACCTCGCCGGCGAGCAGCGCATCGCGGAGCGCGCTGACGAAGACGCCGGTGCCGCCGAGGCTGGCCAGCGGTGCTGCGTTGATGTCGCCCTCGGTCGAGACGAGGACCAGGACCACCTCGCGGCCGGTCCGCTCGGCGATCAGGTCGGCCATCATCTGCGACTGGGTCCGGGCGAGCTCGGAGGCGCGGGTACCGAGACGCAGGGGCGCGGCGCTCATACGCCCTCCACCCGGGTGACGGCCTCGACAGCGTCGGGGTCGAGGGAGAACAGCTCGGCCAGCGCAGCGGCGTAGGAGACCGCACCGGTCTCGTTGGCAAGCTCGCGGACCCGCACGGTCGGCTGGTGCAGCAGCTTGTCCGCGACGCGCCGGACGGCGTGCTCGATCTCGGCACGGGCGGCGTCGTCGAGGTCGGGCAGCCGACCGGACAGCCGCTGCAGCTCGGTCTCGACAACGCCGGTCGCCATCGTGCGCAGGGCGACCACGGTCGGGGTCACGCTCGCCGAACGACGGGCAGCCAGGAACGCGTTGAGCTCCTGGCCGACGATCCGGCGCACCTCGGCCACCTCGGTGCGCTCGCCGGCGTTCTCGAGCTCCTCGGCGAGCGTGGCCAGGTCGATCAGGTGCACGCCCGGCTCCTCGACGACGGTGTGGTCGATGTCGCGAGGCAGGGCCAGGTCGATGATCGCCAGCGGCCGGTTGGAGGTCCGCGCCTCCCGGAGCGCAGCAGCGTCGAGCTGGATCCCGGTCGAGTCGGTGCAGGAGATCAGCAGGTCGACGGCGCCGAGCTCGGCCGGGACCTCGGAGAGGCGGATCGCCCGGGCGCCGTACTGCTCGGCCAGGCGGTTCGCCCGGGCCGCGGTCCGGTTGGCGATCACGATCGAGGCCGCACCGGCACGCGTCAGGGTGGCGACCGAGAGGCTCGCCATCGCACCGGCGCCGATCACCATCGCGCTCAGGCCGGCGGCGCCGTCCGGGCGGTCCAGGTGCACGGCCGCTTGCTCCAGGGCCGCGTTGACCAAGGACGGGCCGGCGCGGTCGATGTCGGTCTCGGCGTGCGACCGCTTGCCGACCCGGAGCGCCTGCTGGAACAGCGAGTTCAGGGCGGGTCCGACGGTGCCGATCTCCTGACCCAGCCGGAGCGCCTCGCGGGCCTGGGCCAGGATCTGGCTCTCGCCGACGACCATCGAGTCCAGACCGGAGGCCACGTTGAAGACGTGCGCGACCGCACCGTCGTCGTAGTGCACGTACAGGTTGGGGATGAGCTCCTCGGGCAGACCGTCGGCGGTCACCAGGATCATCCGGGAGATCGCCTCGACGCTGCCGTGGAAGCGGTCGACCTCGGCGTACACCTCGATGCGGTTGCACGTCGAGAGGACCGTCGCCTCCAGCACATGCTCGTTGTCGGCCACGTCGCGGATCAGCTTGTGGGTGCCCTCGGAGTCTCGGGCGACCTGCTCGAGCACGGAGACCGGCGCGGAGTTGTGGGAGATACCGACGACCAACACGCTCATGCCACCACCCCTTTCTCGGCCGCCTCGGCCACGTTCGCCTTGCGCTGCTCGTGGTAGGCGAGGATCTGCAGCTCGCTGGACAGGTCCACCATCCGCACGTCGACGCCCTCGGGCACGGTCAGAACCGAGGGGGCGAAGTTGAGGATGCTGCGGATGCCGGCAGCGACCATCTGGTCGCAGACCGACTGGGCTGCAGCCGCCGGGGTGGCGATCACGCCGATCGCGACGCCGTGCTCGTGCACGATCGCGGCGAGCTCACCGAAGCCGCGGATCTTCAGTCCGGCGACCAGCTCGCCGGTGCGGCTGCTGTCGGCGTCCAGCAGGGCCACGGTGCGGAAACCGCGCGAGGAGAAGCCGGAGTAGTTCGCGAGCGCGTGCCCGAGGTTGCCGATCCCGACGATCACGACGGGCCAGTCCTGGGTCAGGCCGATCTCGCGGGAGATCTGGTAACGCAGGTACTCCACGTCGTACCCGACGCCACGGGTGCCGTAGGAGCCGAGGTACGAGAGGTCCTTGCGGAGCTTGGCGCTGTTCACCCCGGCAGCGGTCGCGAGTTCCTCGCTCGAGCAGGTGCGGATGTCCGCCTCGAGCAGGGAATTGAGCGCCCGCAGATACACCGGAAGGCGCGCCACGGTCGCCTCAGGGATACGTGTAGGGCTCACGGTCAACTCTCCAGCGACTCACTCCGGGCTCGGTAAGGGAGCCTGTCTTCAAAGCGGTCAGCCCATCCACAATAAGAGTTTGTGAACGTGGGAACAAACTGAACTAGCACAGGTGAGACCTTTGCCACCCGGCGGGGGCCGTCTGGTAAAGGTCAGCGACCCGGAGTTCGGCTGAGGGCCGCCCGGAGCCGGTTCTCGTCGACGCGCCAGAAATCGTGCTGGTCCCCGTCCACGAAGGTCACCGGGATCTGCTCGCCGTACGACGACATCAACGCGGGGTCGCCGGTGATGTCGATCTCGACGTACGTCGTCCCGACCTCGGCGCAGACCCGGGCGATCACCTCACGGGCGTCGTCGCAGAGGTGGCAGCCAGGCTTCCCGTAGAGCTCGACCCTCGCCGAACTCATGGCTGCACTCAACTCCGGACTCAACTCCGGACTCAACTCCGGGTCACTCCAGGATCCCGAGGGCGCGTCGCCGCTCGGTCGCGCGCAGTCGGCCCTTCTGGACCTTCCCGGTACCGGTCAGCGGCAGCTCGGGGACCACATGGATGACCGAGGGGCGCTTGAAGCCAGCCAGCCGGAACTCGCAGTGTTTCCGCACCTGCTCGACAAGGACCGCCTCGTCGACCTCGTGTGCGGGCTTGACGTAGGCGACCACGGCTTCGCCGGCAAGCTCGTCCTCGACGCCGATCACGGCGGCCGCAGCCACCTCCGCAAGCTCGGCGATCACGTCCTCGACCTCGCTCGGGTAGACGTTGAAGCCGGAGACGATGATGAGCTCCTTGAGCCGGTCGACCAGGAACAGGTCTCCGTCCTCGGTCAGGTAACCCACGTCGCCGGTCGCCCACCAGCCCGCGTCGTCCGGGCCGTCGGTCCCGTCGGGCCAGTAGCCAGAGAAGAGGTTCTCGCCGCGGATCCAGATCTCCCCGGCGTCGCCGTCCTCCGGAGCACCGCCGTGATCGTCGACCAGGCGGACCTCGATGCCGGGGAGTGGCGCCCCCACCGACCGTGGGTTCGGCACGGCGGAGCACTGGGTCGAGGTCACCACCGGGGAGGCCTCGGTGAGCCCATAGCCCTGGTGGATCCACAGGCCGGTCCGCTCGGTGAACGCTGCGGTGAGCTCGGGGGAGAGCGGCGCAGAGCCGGAGAGGATGGTGCGGACCGGGCCGAACCGGTCCTCCAGCCCGGGCAGCTGCATCCAGTAGGCGAAGACCGGCGGGGCGACCGGCAGCACCGAGATCGCCTCGTCCTCGATGATGTCCAGCGACCCCTCGGGGTCGAAACCGTCGACCAGCACCATCCGTGCGTGCTGCTGCAGGACCTGGCCCAGGACCGCGTTCAGGCCGTAGACGTGGAAGAGCGGGAGCACCCCGAGCACCACGTCGCGCCCGGTGATCATCGGCGGCACCACCGCCGCCGCCTGGGCGATGTTGGCCGCCAGTGCGCGGTGGCTGAGCATCGCGGCCCGGGGCCGGCCCGACGTGCCGCTGGTGTAGAGCAGGACCGCTAGCGACTCCGGGTCGGTGGCGCCCGGCGCGATCGGGCCGGTCTCCATCACCAGGTGGTCCCAGGAGCGTTCGCCGGGTTCGAGCGTCGTACCGATGCTGACGAGGCGCGGTCGCGGAGGTGTCGGCGTACCCTCGTCGTCGGTCGCGTCCAGCGCCTCGACGACACCAGCGACGGCACCCCGGACGGTGCCGATCGTGGTCTCGTCCGCGACCACCATCCGAGCACCGCAGTCGACCAGCATCCGCACCACCTCGCCGGTGGCGCTGCGCGGGTTGATCGGGACCGCCACCATCCGTGCGCGGAGAACCCCGACGTACGTCGCGACGAACTCGATCCGGTTGGTGACCGCGATCATCACCCGGTAGCCGGCGACCATGCCAGTGACCGAGAGGCCATGGGCAACCCGGTCGGCCAGGTCGTCGAGCGCAGCCCAGGTGACGGTGCGCCCGGTGGTTGCCTCAGAGAGTGCGATCTTCGACGGCTCCGCGCGGGCTGCGGCAGCCAGGAGATCGGCGACGTTGGTCTCCATCCGGGGAGTCTGACATACGGCGCCCCCTTCCGGCGCCCCCTTCCGGCGGGCCCACCGGCATCGGACCTGGCGCACACCCTAGGCTGGGACCGTGACGCCGCCGAACCGTCCCACCCCGGTGAACCTCAAGCGTCGGTCGCGCCTGGCCGGCGAGGCCGCCGCCGCCATCGCCGAGGTCGAGACCAGCCTGACCATCGACGCCGACTCGGGCAGCGCGGCCTTCTTCGACGTGGACAACACCGTCATGCAGGGCGCTTCGATCTTCCACCTCGCCAAGGGCCTGCACCGGCGCAAGTTCTTCAGCACCCGCGACATCCTCGGCGCGGCCTGGAAGCAGGTCTACTTCCGGCTGGTCGGCGTCGAGGACCCCGAGCACGTCGCCGAGGCCCGGTCCGCCGCGCTCGCGTTCATCGCCGGCCACACGACCGAGGAGCTCGAGCAGCTCGGCGAGGAGATCTTCGACGAAGCGATGGCGCACCGGATCTGGCCCGGCACCCGCGCCCTGGCCCAGCTGCACCTCGACCAGGGTCAGCGGGTCTGGCTGGTCACGGCGGCGCCGATCGAGATCGCCACGATCATCGCCCGCCGGCTCGGCCTGACCGGCGCCCTCGGCACCGTCTCGGAGCACATCAACGGCGTCTACACCGGTCGACTGGTCGGCGAGATGCTGCACGGGCCCGCCAAGGGCGAAGCGGTGCTGGCGCTCGCAGCCCGCGAAGGTCTCGACCTGTCCCGGTGCTCGGCCTACTCGGACTCCTACAACGACCTGACCATGCTCTCCCTAGTCGGTGATCCCTGCGCGATCAACCCGGACGCGAAGCTGCGGGCACACGCCCGCAAGCACGGCTGGCGGATCCGCGACTACCGCACCGGGCGCAAAGCAGCCCGTGCGGGCGCCTTCACGGCGGCCGTCGCGGGTGCCGCAGTCGGCTCTCTGGCCGCCGGTACGGCTATCCGCCGCCGCCTGCACTGAGCGCCCGGGGCCCGCTCGGAGGCGGGTCGTAATTGTCTGGACCTTTCCTGCCCACACGGGCGATTTGTCGAACTCATTCCCAAAGAGCCGAACTCACGTCTATCCTGATCCGGTGAACCTGGCGGGGGGCCGGGGAGGGAGAAGCAGTTCATGGGAGTCAGTCGGGAGTACGTGCGCGGTCTCGCAGCGCTGCGCCGTGCCGTCTCCGAGCTCGCGAACGCTCCTGTTCTCGCCACCGCGTCAGGCATCCCGGCGTCAGGCATCTCGGCGCTCTCCTGGCTCGACAACGACCGCATCCTGGCCAGCTCGGCCACCGTCCCGACCCGTCGCAAGCACGCCGCGGACGGCCCGGCGACGCCGACCGTCGACCACGGCGCACGATTCCCCGCGGGCCACGACCACGGCGATGCCGAGCACGCTGCGTCCTCGGCCGAGGACGAGGTTGTCGGCACCCGACTGATCGCTCTCGTCGAGCTCGCCCGCAACGGCGACAAGGAAGCCTTCGGCCAGCTCTACGACCACTACCAGCCCTCGGTCTACCGGTTCCTGTACTACCGGGTCAGCTCGATAACACTGGCCGAGGACCTGACCGCGGAGACCTTCTTCCGGGCTCTGCGGAGCATGCACTCGTTCCGCTGGCAGGGCAAGGACTTCGGCGCCTGGCTGATGACGATCGCGCGCAACCTGACCGCCGACCACTTCAAGGCCGGCCGGACGCGCCTCGAGCAGACCACCGAGGACATGCAGACCCTCGACACGACCTCGGAGGGCCCGGAGATCGAGGTCCTCGCCTCGCTGACCAACGAGGCCCTCCTCCGCGCGCTCGGCGAGTTGCCGACCGAGCAACGCGAGTGCCTCATCATGCGGTTCCTCCAGGGGCTCTCGATCGCGGAGACCGCGGAGATCCTTGGACGGAGCAGCGGCGCCGTCAAGCAGCTCCAGCTGCGCGGTGTCCGAAACCTGGCGAAGCTGATCCCGGTCGGGGAGCGTGAGTCATGAACATCGTGTCTTCCACGTCACGCATAACCCTGGGTGCCGTCTCATCGTTGAACTTCGTGTACGAGCGTTCGACGTCCCGCGACATCCCTGCGGGTGCGCAGGACGTGCCCTCCCACGAATCAGGACAGATCTCATGACCCCGCTGAGCCCGGCGCGCAGACACGCTGAGGCCTTTGCCATCGCCGTGGACAACCGCGCGAGCAAGGTCGACAGCCGCTACGCCGACCTGCTCTCCTGCGTCGACGTACTGCGCGAGCAGGAGATCCTTGCGCCGCGTGCGGACTTCGTCTCAGACCTCCGGCTGCGCCTGATGGACGCGGCCGACACGATGCTGCTCCCGGCGGGTGCCGAGCTCGCCCCTGTCATCCCCCTGGTCGCACCCCCGAATAGTCGCCAGCGTCGGCTGAGCGTGGCCGCTGCCGCCTTCGTCGTCATCGGCGGAAGCGCCGGCGTCGCGGCCGCCGCGGAGAACGCCCTCCCCGGCGACGCCCTGTACCCGATCAAGCGCGGAATCGAGGGCGCACAGGTCTCCCTGAACTCCAGCGACTCCGGCAAGGGCCAGGACCTTCTCCGTCAGGCCAGCACCCGCCTCGACGAGATCGACGGCCTGCTCGCCGGCCACGAGAGCGCCGATAAGATCAACACCACGCTCTCCTCGTTCCAGCGCAGCGCCGCCAGCGGCGCCGACCTGCTGTTCGTGGCCTACCAGCGTGACGGCGACCCGCAGAACATCACGCGACTCCGCGCCGTGCTCGGCTCGCAGCTCGCCCAGCTGGACTCCCTGGCAGCCGAGGCCCCCGAGGACTCCCAGCAGGCGTTCGAGGCCGCCCGCGCCCTGCTCTCCGACCTCGACCAGCAGGCGAGCGTCCTGTGCGGCACCTGCGGCCCGGCCGGGATCAGCGAGCGGTACACCTCGGTGGCGTCGGCGATCTCGCTCGCGAGCCTGCTCAGCCCGACGGAGACCGCGGCCCGGGCCGAGCGTGATGCTGCTGCCGACCGTCGTCTCGCCGCGGCCGCCGACCAGATCGCCAAGACGGCGGCGCCGCCGGTCAAGCCGGAGGCGCCTACCGGGACCGACACCGAGCCGACCCTCCCGGTCGACGACGGCGGCGGACTTCCGCTGCCCGCCAGCGGCGACCCACTCGGGGCCGTCGTCGAGGGACTGACCGACGGGCTCACCGAACTGCTCGCCCCGAAGTCGTCGCTCAGCGAGACCCTGGGCACCACGCTCGACTCGCTGACCGAGGGTCTGCTGCCGTAATCGGTTGACCTCTGGTCAGCATCGGCGCGCACGTCACCGAGTTTCGAGGCACGCCTAGCGGCCTGCGCCTCAACCAGTCTCAGCCGAAGACGGACTTGCGCTGCATCAGCAGCCCGTAGAGCGTCTGCTGGATGGTCTCGCGGACCTGGTCGGTGACGTTGAAGACCAGCATCGGGTCCTCGGCCGCGCCGGCGTCGTACTCGTCGGTGCGGATCGGCTCGCCGAACTCGATGATCCACTTCGACGGCAGCGGCACCAGGCCGAGCGGGCCTAGCAGCGGGAAGAACGGCGTGATCGGGATGTACGGCACACCGAGGAGCCTGGCCAGGGACGGGACGTTGCCCACCAACGGATAGATCTCTTCGGCACCCACGACCGAGGTCGGGATGATCGGTACGCCGGTCCGGATGGCCGCCGAGACGAACCCGCCGCGGCCGAACCGCTGGAGCTTGTAGCGCTCGCTGTACGGCTTGCCGATGCCCTTGAACCCCTCGGGCCAGACGCCGACGATCTCACCGCCACTGAGCATCCGCTCCGCGTCCTCGTTGCACGCCAGGGTGACGCCGCCCTTGCGGGCCAGCTCGCTGACCACCGGCAGCTTGAAGACCAGGTCGGCCCCGAGCGGGCGCAGGAACCGATGCGCGTGGTCGTGGATGCTCACCGCGGTCATCAGGCCGTCGACCGGGATGGTGCCGGAGTGGTTGGAGACCACCAGGGCGCCGCCGACCGCCGGGATGTTCTCGACCCCACGGACCTCGATCCGGAACCACTTCTCGGCCACCGGACGGATCGCGGTCATAAAGAACCGCTGGGTGATTTCGGCGTCGAAGCCGTACTCGTCGACCGTGTAGTCGCCGGTCAGGCGGCGGCGCAGGAACGCCAGGAACGCAGCCAGCCGCGGCTCCCAGTTGTCACCGAAGACCTCGACCGCAGCAGTGGTGAACCCGGCCAGCCAGTCGACGGCCGGGATGCCGGCGGTCGGGTGCTTGTGGTTCTCCGCGAAGATCGGGCGGGCGAGCTCCTCGGCCGGCGACCTCGGAACCGGTACGACGGGCGTGGTCTGGGACTCCGGCACCGGCTTCTCCGCCGACACAGGGGCCGGCGTGGGCTCCACCCGAGGAGCGGCCTTTTGGGCCACCTTTTGGGCCACCTTCTGGGCCGCCTTCTGGGTCATCTTCTGGGGTTCCGGAGGGGTCACGGCAGCAGGGTCCGCGGCGTCCTTCGCAGGGGCCTGACGGGGCTTCGGCGGAGTCTTGGTCGCCTTCGTCGCCAGACCGCGGGCGGACGTCGAGGGCTTGGCGCTGCCAGTCCCCCGCCCAGGCTTGCCACGGGTGCCGATCGGGATGATCTCTGCGTCACCCATGGTGTCCACCTCTGTCCGTGGTTCCGAGTTCTGGGTGAGTTCCACGGCTGCCCCCGAGGGCGCCGACCAGAGCGTTCTCAGCAGCGCGGACGCGCTGCTCGGAGATCAGTCCAGGCTCGAGGGAGGCGGCGAACTCGCCGAACGCCTGCTCGGTCGTGCGAGAAGGATGGAAACCGAGGACCTCGTGCATCCGGGTGGTGTCGACACCGCGCCCGTAGGCGAGGAACGCGATCTGCTCACGGGAGAAGTCCGCGACCCGGGCCTGGCGCATCGCCGAGCCGACGGCGCCCACGGCGAAGGCAGGCAGCGGCAGAGACGGCCGACCGAGGCGGCGGATCGCCTGGGACAGCATCATCACGCCGTCGCCGGCGATGTTGAACGTCCCCCGGATGTCGGCCAGCGTCGCGTGCTCGATCGCATCGAGCAGGTCGGTGTCGTTGAGGAACTGCATCCGCGGGTCGAAGCCGAGGACGGTCGGGATCACCGGCAGCCGGAAGTAGCCGGCCGTCGGGGTGTGCACACTGGGGCCGAGCGCGTTCGCCGAACGCAGGGTGGTCACGCGGACGTCGGGGCGTCGGCGGGCGAACCCACGGACGTAGCTCTCGACCTCGTTGATGTCCTTGACGAAACCGACGCCGAAGCCGTGCTTGGCGTTCATGTCCTCGGAGAACATCGCGGGGTCGCGGTTGGACGACCCGTAGACCGAGGTGCTGGACCGGAGCACGAAGTGCTCGAGCTCGGGGGACTGCTGGCACGCAGCGAGGAGCTGCATCGTGCCGATGACGTTGAGCTCCTTCGCCGCCGTACGACCGGAGGCGCCGGCAGCGGGCAGGACACTCATGTGCACGACGGTGTCCACGTGCTCCCGCATGATCACCTTGGCGATCACCGGGTTGCGGATGTCCGCCCGGACGAACGAGACCCCTCCGAGGTCACCGCGGGGCGGCTGCACGTCAACACCGATCACCCGGTCGACGGCAGGTGCCGCCGCCAGTTGACGGGCGAAGCGGCGCCCCAAGTCGCGAGCGACACCGGTGACGAGTACGACGCGGCCCACGGTCAGTCCCTCCGGGTCCCCGAACGCTCTTACTTGCCGAGACGACGACGCTGGACGCGCGTCTTCTTCAGCAACTTGCGGTGCTTCTTCTTCGCCATACGCTTACGGCGCTTCTTAATGACAGAACCCACGGGTGCCCTTTTCTAAACCAGCTGCGGAGCACCAACGATCGAGCTCCTCGGAAGGCACCAGCCTATCCGTAGGTGGGGAGACATACGAATCGGACGTGAGTCGTCTCACGCCCGATCCGTCGTCGTGCAGCTCAGCCGGTCTGGAAGAAGCTGTTCCGCAGGTACTCGTTGACGTCCTTCTCGCTCACGCGGAACGAGCGCCCCACGCGCACGGCTGGCAGTTGGCCGCCGTGCACCAACCGGTAGACCGTCATCTTGGAGACCCGCATCACCGAGGCAACCTCGGCGATGGTCAAGAACTTCACTTCGGAGATGTCTCCGGACAGGGTCGAACCCATCTCGCACCGCACTTTCCCATGGCACGCTCTGCGGCTTCCCCACCGCAGTTCACGCGTGCTCGATGCTGTGAGGATAGGCCCTGCTGTTACGTGTGGGGAAGGGGTGAATCCAGGCAACTTCTGGTAACCGGCATTTTCCCGGTTACCAGGACACCGGGTCCAAACCGTGCTCCGGGAAGACAACCGCGCGGGATTCGGTGATCGACCGGTCGAGCCAGGAGTCCGGGTCGAACCCCTCGGAGAAGTCCCGGTAGACCGGCTCCCGCCCGTCGGTCATCAACGACGGCGCCCGGACACCGAGGCGCTCCGCGACCGATTCGCGCCACTGCGCGGGCGTCTCCAGGTCCGGGCTGAGCGGCGTACCGCCCACGATCGCGAGCAGGTGGCTCCAGGAGCGCGGCACCACGTCCACCACCGCGTACCCGCCCCCGCCGGTGGCCACCCAGCGCCCGCCACAGACCTCGTGCGCCAGGTCGTGCAGCGCCAGGTAGCTGGCCCGCTGACCGTCGACGGTCAGCATCAGGTGGGCCAGCGGGTCGTCGCGGTGCGAGTCGCAGCCGTGCTGGGTGATCAGGATCTCCGGGGCGAAGGCCCGCACCAACGGCGGTACGACGGCGTGGAAGGCCCGCAGCCAGCCCGCGTCCGCGGTCCCCGGCGGAAGCGCGACGTTGACCGACGTACCGGGGGCGTTCGGGCCGCCGGACTCGGCCGGGAACCCGGTCCCGGGGAACAGCATCTGACCGGTCTCATGCAGCGAGATCGTCAGTACCCGCGGGTCGTCGTAGAAGATCCGCTGCACCCCGTCACCGTGGTGGACGTCGACGTCGACGTACGCGATCCGGGTGGCGCCCTGGCCGAGCAGCCAGCGGATCGCCACCGCCACGTCGTTGTAGACGCAGAACCCGCTGGCGCTCGCCGGCATCGCGTGGTGCAGCCCGCCGGCGATGTTGGCTGCGTGCACCGACTCCCCGGTCCAGACCCGTCGGGCCGCCTCAACGCTGGCGCCGACCACGTGCGCGGCGGCGGCGTGCATGTTCGCGAAGGTCGGGTTGTCGTCGGTGCCCAGGCCGTGGCGCGGGTCGTGCAGGCTCGGGTCCGCACTGCTGCGTCGTACCGCCTCGATCAGGGCGGGGTCGTGGACCAGCAGCAGGTCCTCGTCGGTGGCGTGCGGGGCGGCGACCGTAGTCAGCCCGCCCGGAGTGTCGAGGATCCCCAGCGACCGGGTCAGCTGCATCGTCAGGTCGACGCGGACCGGGTTCATCGGGTGCGCCGGGCCGAAGTCGTACCCGGTCAGCGACTCGTCGTAGACGACGCAGGAACCACCGCAACCCTCGGTCACGGTGCTCAGCCCATTCCCTGGGTCATTCCTTGGGCGAGCTCGACCGAACGGTCCCGGGCCGCCTCCATCGCCGCCAGGAACGCCCCGCGCAGGTCGTGGTCCTCGAGCTGGGCGACGGCCGCGGCGGTGGTGCCATTGGGCGAGGTCACCTTGGCTCGCAGCGCCTCAGGCAACTCGCCGGTCTCGCGGAGCAGCTTGGCGGCACCGGTCAGCGTCTGCAGGGTCAGCTCGGTCGCGGTCTCCCGCGGCAGCCCCAGCGCAACGCCGGCCTCGATCATCGACTCCACGACCAGGAAGACGTACGCCGGGCCCGAGCCGGAGACCGCCGTGACGGCGTCCTGCTGGGCCTCGGGGACCCGGACCACCCGGCCAGTCGCCGCGAGCAGCCCCTCGGTCCGCGCCAGGTGCTCCTCGCGCGCGGCCGTACCCCCGGAGATCGCGGCCATCCCCTCGTCGACCAGAGCTGGGGTGTTCGGCATCACCCGGACGACGGCGACCCCGGCAGGCACTTGCTGCTCGATCAGGGCGGTGGTGATGCCCGCGGCAAGCGAGACCAGAAGCTGTCCCGGCCGCAGCGCGCCGGCGATCTCGGCGAGCACCCCGGTCATGTCCTGCGGCTTGACCACCAGGAGCACGGTCTCGGCAGCGGCCGCCTCGAGGTTCGAGACAACCGGGACGCCGTACGTCGCGCGCAGTTCCTCGGCACGCTCCGCACGCTTCTCACCGACCGCGAGCGTGGCGGCGTCGTGACCGGCGCGGATCAGCCCCGCGAGCAGGGTCTCCCCCATCACGCCGGCGCCGATGATGGCGACCGTCATCGCTGGACCCCCTTCTCGACCACTCCGGTGCGCGGTCATCCGCGCCCGTGCTTCAAACGTAGGAAGGATGTCAGGTCCGGGGCCCGCTGGGCGAGCCTCCTCACCAGGGTGTCCGCACGGTCCTGCCCCCAGGTCAGCCGGACCCGGACCCGGTCGCCGGCCGCGTTCAGCCGGCGCTGCTCGTCGCGACGAACGCCGTGTCGCAGCTGGTACTCGTGGCTGCCGCGCTGCCGGTCGAACCGGGTGGCCAGCGCACCAGCGATTCGCACCAGCCTCGGGTCCTGGGTCGCGACCACGGGCATCCCCTGACCGGCCAGGAGCACCTTGAGACAACGCACGTAGGACTTGTCGGCCTCGTGCCGGTCGGCGAACGCGACCGTGGCGGGGGCCAGCCGCAGCCCCTTGCTCAGCCGGACTCGGGAGCCCTCGAAGGCGAGCGCACGGCAGTCGTCCTCGGTACGACGCAGGTTGGCCGCGACCCCGACCGCGACCTCGGGGAACTCCTTGCGCAGCTCGCGCAGCGTCTCCAGCCCGGCCTCGACGTTCCGGGGATCGTCCAGGTCAAGCAGCACCTGGGCGCCGACTGTGCGGGCCGCACCCGCGATCCGCCCGGCGTGCTCCAGACCGACCTTGGCGCCGATGTCCGGCAACTGCTGCCCGAGCGCTGCCGGCGTCACGGCGACCTCGGCCTGGCGGGCGAGCCCGCGTTGGTGCAGGGACTCGATCAGCTCCAGGCAGCGCTGGGTGGCGGCCTCCGCCGCGTCCTCGTCGTACGCCGGGGGCAGGCGCAGGTCCACGGTGACGAAGAAGCCGTCCTCGATCAGCGCCTCGCACGTCGCGAGCAGTTCGTCGAGCAGGGCCATACCTCGATCTGCCACGCCACCCCTCCTAGAAGGTCCGGCGCACCGGTGCGCCGCGGATCAAAACTACGCTGCGGTCAGGGAGTCCGGCGCCGCAGGGTGAGGGCGCCCAGCGTGAGCGCGGCGATCGTGAACCCGGCGATCAGACCCAGGTCGCCGAGGATCGCCGGGTCGCTCTCGCCGCTCACCGAACGCATCGCATCGACGCCGTACGAGAGCGGGAGACCGTTGGAGAGCACCTCCAGGAAGCCGGGCAGCCGGTCCCGGTCCACGAAGAGGCCGCAGAGCAGGATCTGCGGGATCACGATCGCGGGCATGAACTGGACCGCCTGGAACTCCGTCCGCGCGAACGCGGAGACGAAGAGACCCAGGGCGGAGCCGAGGATCGCGTCCAGGACGGCCACCACCAGCAGCAGCCAGGTCGGGCCGGCGACCTCGAGGTCCAGGAACGCGGTGGAGACACCGACGGCCAGCGAGGACTGCACCGCCGCGACCAGACCGAAGGCGAGGGCGTAGCCGAGGAGGAAGTCGAGCTTGCCCATCGGCATCGCGAGCAGCCGCTCGAGGGTGCCCGAGGTCCGCTCGCGCAACGTCGTCACCGAGGTGACCAGGAACATCACAATGAACGGGATCAGGGCTAGCAGCGCCGGCGCGAGCGAGGAGAACCCCGGGCCGGGCAGGTCGGTGAACATCCACCACAGCAGCGTCATGATCACGCAGGGCAGCACCAGCAGCATGGCCAGGGTGCGGTGGTCGCGGCGGAGCTGGATGAGGACCCGGCGGGTGACGGCCAGGGTCCGCCTGCCGGGGATCAGCGCCGTCACTGCGCACCGTCCTCGTGGTCGAGCACCAGGTCGAGGAAGGCGCTCTCGATGTCCGCGGCGCCGGTCCGCTCGAGCAGACCGCCCGGGGTGTCGTCGGCGATCACCCGACCCTCCCGCATCAGCATCAACCGGTTGCAACGGGTGGCCTCGTCCATCACATGGCTGGACACGAAGACCGCCGCGCCCTCGTCCGCCAACCGGTGGAAGGTGCCCCAGAGGTCCCTGCGCAGGACCGGGTCCAGGCCGACGGTCGGCTCGTCGAGGACGATCAACCGCGGTTCGCCGAGGAGGGCGACAGCGAGCGAGACCCGGGACCGCTGACCGCCGGAGAGCCGACCGACGACCTTGCCGCCGAGGTCGACCAGGTCGACCAGGCGCAGGCAGTCCGCGACCCGGTCATCGCCGACGCCGAGGACCCGCGCGAAGAAAGCGAGGTTCTCGGTGACGGTGAGGTCGTCGTACACGCTGGGGTCCTGGGTGACGTAGCCGATCCGGCTCCGCAGGGAAGCACTTCCGGCAGGCTCCCCGAAGACCGTCACCGTGCCGGCGGTGATCCGCTGGACCCCGACGATCGTGCGCATCAGGGTCGACTTGCCGCAGCCCGACGGCCCGAGCAGCCCGGTGACCTCGCCGGTCGGCACCGTGAAGGTGAGATCGTCCAGGACCCGAATACCTCCGCGGTCGACGACGAGCCCGGTCACCTCGACGCCGGCGGTCAAGAAGGCGCCTGCTCCCGATCGAAGTGCAACCGCCCGAACGCCAGCGACTCCAGCAGGTCAACCTCGCGGGCTTGCTTGGTCGCGGCGCGGCGGGTGTTGATCTCCATCACGATGTGCCCGTCGAAGTCGTTCTCGGCGAGGTACTCCAGGAACTCACCGCACGGCTGCGACCCGCGCCCCGGCACCAGGTGCTCGTCCTTGGCCGACCCGCTGCCGTCGGTCATGTGGATGTGCCGCAGTCGGTCGCCGAGACGGCGGGCCATGTCGATCGGGTCCGAGTGCGCGGTCGCGGCGTGCGAGAGGTCGATGGTGGTGTTGGCGTACTCCTCGCGACTGGGGTCCCAGTGCGGTTGGTAGACATCCATCTCCCGGCGCGAGGTGGCCCGCCACGGGTACATGTTCTCCACCGCGAAGGCGATCCCGGTCCGGGCCTCCAGATCGGCGATCCCGTCGACGAACGCGGCGGCGTACTCCCGTTGCCAGCGGAACGGCGGGTGCACCACGACGACGTCGGCGTCCAACTGGTGAGCCATCTCGGCGCTCCGCTCGAGCTTGACCCACGGGTCGGTTCCCCACACCCGCTGGGTAATCAGCAGGCACGGCGCGTGCACCGCACAGACCGGGACCTCGTGGTAGTCGCGGAGCTTGCGGACCTTGGCTGCGTCCTGGCTAAGCGCGTCGATGCTGACCATCACCTCGACCGCGTCGTACCCCAGCACCGAGGCGTACTCGAAGGCGTGGGCGACGGTCTCGGGGTAGACCGAGGCGGTGGAGAGAGCGAACAGAGGTCCGGTGGGCGCCACGGCTCAGCCCAGCAGGCTCAGCTTGTCGAGGCGATCCAGGAGGATCCCCTCTCGGAGCGCCCAGGGGCAGATCTCAAGCTCGTCCAGGTCGAAGATGTCCAGCACGGCCGATGCGACGAACGCGCCGGCCACCACCTGGTGCGCTCGGTCCGGGGAGACCCCGGGCAGCGACCCGATCTCGTCGTGGCTCATCTCCACCAGCTTCGGCAGCCAGGACTCGAGCACGTCAGCGGAGAGCATCCGCCGGACGAAGATGCCCTCGCTGGACGGCGCCGAGCCGCAAATCCGGGAGAGCGAGCGGAACGTCTTGGAGGTGGCCACCGCGTGGTCCAGCGGGCCGCCGCGGATCAGGGCGCCGGCGTCGCGCGCGATGTCGGCGCGGATCGAGCGGCGCAGCGTCCGCAGTTCCTCCTCGTCGGGGCGAGCACCGGCGAAGTACGTCCTGGCCAGTCGGCCGGCGCCCAGCGGGAGTGACCGCGCCGCGTCGGGCGCCTCAGCCGCGCCGGCTGCGATCTCCAGCGAGCCACCGCCGATGTCGAAGACACCGAGCCGTCCCGAGGACCAGCCGAACCACCGGCGCACGGCGAGGAACGTCAGCCTCGCCTCGTCCTCGCCGGCCAGGACCTTGATCGTCGCGCCGGTGTGCCGGTGCACGTGCTCCAGGACCCCGTCGCAGTTGACGGCGTCGCGGACCGCGGAGGTCGCGAACGCGTAGATCTCCTCGCAACCTTTGTCCTCGGCCAAGGAGAGCGCCTTCCGGACGAAATCGGTGAGCGCGTCGATCCCGCGCTGCGAGACGGCGCCGGTCTCGTCGAGGTGCTCGGCCAGCCGGAGCGACTCCTTGTACGACGACGCCGGCATCGGGGCAGCGCCACCGTGCGCATCCACGACGAGCAGATGTCCGGTGTTGGAGCCGATGTCGAGCACGCCCAGGCGCATGAGTCGAGACTATCGGTTGCCGTGACGCCCTCGCTCAGGTCTCGACTGAGCTCGACCACCCGTCAGTCGAGACCTCTCCTCACCCGGCCGCCAACGCTGGGCCGGAGCCGACGTACCAGGATCCAGCCAAGCCCGACACCCATCGCCACGACGCCCGGCCACCATGTCCGAGGAGCGTCCCAGAACGACGCAGCGAACACTTCGAGACCGTTGTCGATGACGTCACCGAGCTGGCTGTCGACGTTCCCGGCGGGGCGGAGCCGGGCCTCGAAGACCGAGGTCATGATGCCCAGCGGCGTCGCGATCCAGATGATCGCCAGCGCCGCCGGCCACAACACCGCCCAGACCGAAGAGCGACGCACCGAGATGACGAACGCCGCGGTCAGCAGCACCAGGGAGGCAGCCACGTGCAGCCCGTCCTGGACATCGCGACCGAGGCCGTCGAACGAGCCCAACCAGATCGGCAGCTCACCGACGATCACGGCCACGGGCAACGGCAGCAGACCGATCTGGGCGGCACCGAGACAGCCGAGAAGTCCGACGGCGACCGTCACCCCGAAGACCCCGACGACGAGGCCGTCCAGGACCCGCTCGTCGCCGGCGAAGGCGTCGGCCGCACGGTCGCTGATCGCGGAGCGAGCGGCAGTGGTGAGGATCAACGTGGTGAGACCGACGGCGAGCGCCGCCACGATCACGGCGACCGGGCGCGGCAGTGCGGTGAATGCCAGCGGGAGCAAGGTGGCTGCGGCGACGCCGATCGCCGTGAACGCGACCAGGGCGTTGATCTGGCCGGCCATTAGCGGGATCACGATCCGCACCCCGCCCAACCCCTCGCTCGAGCTCCCACCAGGTGCCGCGACGCCGTCCTGCGCGAAGCCGGCGACGACCCAGGGCAGGTGTCCGAAGAGCCACGTCACGCTCACGACGAGGGCGCCCAACCCGATAGCCAGGAGCGCGCCCCGGGTCCGGGACGCAGGCCTCGAGGGCAGCAGTAGTTGGGGTGGAGCGGATTCCGATGCGGGCGCCGAGTCGTCCATGCTCGCCATCATGCTCCTCGGCGCGAACCCGGTCGGCGTAGGGTTCCCCCGTGCCCGAGGTCGATCTCGTCTTTCCCCGCGCCTGGTTGGAGTTCGTCGACCCCGGCGACAGCGACCAGGTCTTCAAGTGCGACCTCACCTGGCTCACTTCCAACTGGACCTGCATCTTCGGCAACGGCTGCGCGGGCATCTACAAGACCTCACCCGAGGCCGGTTGCTGCACCCTGGGCGCGCACTTCTCCGACGCCGAGGACGAGGAACGTGTCGCGGCCTGGGTGGAGAAGCTCGACGACTCCCTGTGGGAGAACCGCGCCGAGGCGCTGACCAAGAAGGGCAAGGTCAGGCGCAAGGGCTGGACCGAGGTCGAGGACGGCGAGCGGAAGACCCGGACCTTCGACCGCGGCGCCGGCTCGGCCTGCATCTTCCACAACTCCCCCGACTTCCCTGGCGGCTACGGCTGCGCCCTGCACGCGCTCGCCCTGCAGGAGGGCGTCCACTTCGTGGAGACCAAGCCCGACGTCTGCTGGCAGCTGCCGATCCGCCGTACGTTCCGCACCGTCAGCCGTCAGGACGAGACCGAGTACACCGAGGTCTCGATCGGCGAGTACGACCGTCGCGGCTGGGGGGCGGGAGGTCACGACCTCGACTGGTACTGCTCCGGCAACACCGAGGCGCACGTCGGCGCCGAGCCGGTCTACCTCTCCAACGCCACCGAGCTGATCGCCCTGATGGGCCAACCGGCGTACGACGTCCTGGCCGCCGGCTGCGAGAAACACCTGCACTCGCGGTCGTTGCTCGCACTGCACCCGGCATCACCGAAAGAGCGCTGAGCGCGCCCGGGGAGCAGTAGGTGACCCCGGTGTGTGACCGGGATCGCGCCGGGGTGAGAATCGACGCATGCGCCTCGACCACCTCGTGTTCGCCGCCGGACCGGACGGCCTCGCCGCGACCGCTGCTCGTCTCTCGAGGGTCCTCGGGGAGGACTTCGTCGACGGCGGTGTCCACCCGAGATTCGGGACGCGAAACCGCATCCTGCCACTGACCGACGGCACCTACCTCGAGCTCGTCGAGGTGCTCGACCACCCCGCTTCGGACAAGGCGCCGTTCGGCCAGGCCGTCCGCGCGCGCTCCGAGCTCGGCGGTGGCTGGATGGGCTGGGTCGTCGCGGTCGACGACATGGCCCCGCTCGAAGAGCGCCTCGGCCGCGAGTCGGTCAAGGGCAACCGGCACCGCCCCGACGGCACCGAACTCCTCTGGAAGCAGCTCGGCGTCAAGGGACTCCAGTCCGACCCGCAGTTGCCGTTCTTCGTGCAGTGGGAGACCGACGCCTCGCTGCACCCCTCCGTCGGCGCGTCCGGCAGTATCTCGCTGTCCTCCCTGGAGATCGCCGGCGACCCGGCCCGGGTGACCGAGTGGCTTGGCGCCCCGGTCGAGCAGCCTCTGGAGGACGTGAAGGTCGAGTGGGTCGCCCCGAACGGCACCCCCGGCATCGTCGCCGTCGCGTTCCAGACCCCGAACGGCATCGTCCGACTCTGAGGTCGCCCCGGTCATGACCGACCTGTTCGGCCTCGCCTCGCCGGGTCCCGGCATCCGCCGCTCCCCGAACATCTGGGACAACCCGGCGGTCTACGAGATCGAGAACCTCGGTGTCGACCGCGCCGGGTTGATCGAGGCCACGATCCGCAGCCACGCCGACTGGTCGGGTCGCACCGTCCTCGACGTCGGCTGCGGCACCGGTTTCCACCTGCTTTGGTTCGCCGGGACCGCCGCGCAGGTGATCGGCGTCGAACCACACCCGCCGCTGGTTGCGATCGCCCGGCGACGGACCCGACGCCGGGAGAACGTGACGGTGCTCGAGGGGTCCGCCGCGGCACTGCCCGTCGAGGACGCCAGCGTCGACGTCGCGCACGCCCGCTGGGCCTACTTCTTCGGCCCCGGCTGCGAGGCCGGTCTGGCTGAGCTGGACCGGGTGATGCGGCCCGGGGGGACGGCTTTCGTGATCGACAACGACCCGACCACCTCGACGTTCGGCGGCTGGTTCCGGCGCGGGTACCCCGAGGTCGACCCGGTCGCGGTCGAGGAGTTCTGGTCGGGGCAGGGTTGGTCCCGGGAGCGGCTTCTGATCGCCTGGACGTTCGACGACCGCGCTGACTTCGAGGCCGTCGTACGGATCGAGCTACCGACGGCGGTTGCCGAGGAGGTGCTGCTCGAGCACCCGAACGCGACCGGCGTCGACTACGCGATCAACGTGTGGTGGCGGGGGTACTGAGCCGGCTCACGCTGAGCGGGCGGCTTGTCGCACAATCCTGCCCGGTCAGCGCTGGGTGGAGCGCCGTACGACGAGGCTTGGCTCCAGCATCCGGCCCGGACGATCAACCGTCTTGTGCGAGAGCACCGTGTTCACCAGGTCGACGATCTCGATCGCGACCTGCTCCAACGGCTGCCGGACCGAGGTCAGCCCGGGCCAGGTGACCTGAGCGCCGAGGGAGTCGTCGAAGCCGACCACGCCGACATCGATGCCCGGACGGAGGCCGCGCTCGGCCAGGGCGTGCAGGACGCCGATCCCGATGGTGTCGCTGGCGCAGGCGAACCCGGTGACCCGGTCCGGGCCGGCGTCTTCCAGCAGCCCGTGGGCCGCCATCCGGGCGGCGTCCACGTTGTCGGTAATCCGTACGCCGAGCCCTGAGGTCCCCGCGCCCGCGGCCATCGCGCGCTGCCAGCCCGAACGCCGGTCCTCGCCGATCCGGGAGCCCTTCTCCCAGCCGAGCCAGGCGACCCGGGCGTGGCCGGCAGCCAGCAGGTGCTCGGTCGCCAGCTCGGCACCGCGGGCGCCGTCGACGTCGACCCACGGGTGCTTCGCGTCCGGGTCGTCCCACGGGCGTCCGAACGTGACGAAGGGGGCGCCGACCCGGCGGAGTAGCTCGGCCTGCGGCGTACCGGCGTAGGTGTCGGTGATGACGAAGGCGTCCACCGCGGTGGCGCGGAGCAGGTCGTCGTACCCGTCGAGCGGGTCGGCCGAGTCGCCGGAGAAGAGCACGATGTGGTGACCGGTCTTCGCGGTCGCCTCGACCAGGGTGTGCACGAACCGGTCCATCAGCGCGTTGCTCGTGCCCTCCTGCGCGGGCTCGAAGCGGAGCCCGATCATGTGCGAGGAGCGGGTCCGCAACTGACGCGCCGCCCGGTTCGGCGTGTAGCCGACCTCGTCGATGACCGCCTGGACCCGGGCCAGGGTGTCCTCCCGGAGCAGTTCGGGGTTGTTCAGCGCGTTGGAGACCGTCTGCCGGGAGACCCCGGCGCGCTCCGCCACGGAGGCGAGAGTTGGCTGCGGCCCCGCGTGCCGTCGGTTCGGGCCCACCGCGCCTCCTTGGTAGTTCGTTTGCCCCGCGTCGCCCCCGGACTGGATCGTTCCAATGCTAATCGCTCCCAGCGCGTCTCACCGATCCTGTCGGCGGTAGCACATATGTTCGATCCCATGGCGAAGGCAAAGGTGACCGCGGCCCCCTACCACTGCAGCGAGTGCGGCTGGGAGGCCGTGAAGTGGGTCGGCCGGTGCGGTGAGTGCCAGGCCTGGGGGACGGTCGTGGAGCGGACGGCGCCGAAGAGCCGGGTCCAGGCCGGCCCGGTCACCCAGCGGGCGCTGCCCATCGGGGAGATCCCGGTCGAGGACTCCCACGCCCGCACTAGCGGTGTGCCCGAGCTCGACCGCGTCCTCGGCGGCGGCCTGGTCCCCGGCGCCGCCATCCTGCTCGCCGGCGAGCCCGGCGTCGGTAAGTCGACATTGCTGCTCGAGGTGGCCGCCCAGACAGCCGCGATGAAGCACCGAACCCTCTACCTCACCGGTGAGGAGTCCGCGGCCCAGGTCCGACTCCGGGCCGACCGCACCGGCGGGATCCAGGACGAGCTGTACCTCGCCGCAGAGACCGACCTCGGCGCCGTGCTCGGCCACGTCGAGCAGGTCAAGCCGACCCTGCTGGTCATCGACTCGATTCAGACGATCAGTGCGGCAGACATCGACGGCGTCCCCGGCGGCGTCACCCAGGTCAAGGAGGTCGCCGCGGCTCTGATCCGGATGGCGAAGCTCCGCAACATCACTCTGGTCCTGGTCGGACACGTCACCAAGGACGGCAGCATCGCCGGCCCGCGGGTGCTCGAGCACCTCGTCGACGTTGTGCTGCACTTCGAGGGTGAGCGTTCCTCCCGGCTGCGGATGGTCCGGGCGATGAAGAACCGCTTCGGCCCCGTCGACGAGGTCGGCTGCTTCGATCTCTCCGCCGCCGGCATCGTGGCGATCACCGACCCCACCGGGCTCTTCCTCGACAGCCGACATGGCCCCGCCGCCGGCACCTGCGTCGCGGTCGCCCTGGAAGGCCGCCGCCCGCTGCTCAGCGAGGTGCAGGCCCTGGTCACCCACAGCGCCGCCGAGCGCCCGCGGCGGACGACGTCGGGCGTCGACTCCGCCCGGGTCGCGATGATCCTCGCGATCCTCCAGCAGCACGCGGGCATCCGGCTGCACAACCACGACGTCTTCGTCTCCAGCGTCGGCGGCGCCCGGCTCCTCGAACCGAGCAACGACCTCGCCATCGCGCTGGCGATCGTCAGCGCCTACCGCGGTACGACGCTCGGTCGCCAGGTCGTTGCCATCGGCGAGCTCGGCCTCTCCGGCGAGCTGCGCCGGGTCCGCGACGTCGACGTCCGCCTCGCCGAGGCCGGCCGGATGGGCTTCCGCTCCGCTGCCGTCCCGGCCGACACGAACAGCACCGTCGGGCAGAGCCGTCTGGTCGAGGGGCTCCGGGTGGTCGACGTGGACACGATCGCGACGGCGCTGCGGATGCTCGGAATGACCGACGACGGCGAGACCCAGCGAGAGGCCCAGCGAGAGGCCCAGTGACGGGCCCAGTGACGGGCCCAGGAGGTAACGGGTGTCCTCCGGACCGAAACTCGACCGGGAACACCGACCGAGACCTCTAGACTCAGCCCCGTGGTAGCCACCGACGACGCGCACGAGGCCGAGAGGCTGCGCGCCACCCTTGCCAGCATCGCTCCGGGAACGTCCCTGCGCGATGGCCTCGAGCGCATCCTGCGGGGTCGCACCGGCGCCTTGATCGTGCTCGGCTCCGACAAGACAATGGACACCATCGCGACCGGTGGGTTCACCTTGAACGTCCCGTTCACCGCGACCGGGCTCCGCGAGCTCGCGAAGATGGACGGCGCGATCGTCGTCGACGGCGACGTCAGCCGGATCTTGCGCGCCAACGTGCACCTGATGCCCGACCACACCATCCCCAGCGAGGAGACCGGCACCCGGCACCGCACCGCGGACCGGGTCGCCAAGCAGACCGGGTTCCCGGTCATCTCGGTCTCGCAGTCGATGCAGATCATCGCGGCGTACGTCGGCGAGACCCGCTACGTCCTGGAGGACTCCGGCTCCATCCTCTCCCGGGCCAACCAGGCGTTGGCGACACTGGAGCGGTACAAGCTCCGACTCGACGAGGTCTCCAGCACGCTGTCAGCATTGGAGATCGAGGACCTCGTCACCGTTCGCGACGTCGCCGTGGTCGCGCAGCGGCTCGAGATGGTCACCCGGATCGCCCGCGAGATCGAGGACTACGTCCTGGAACTGGGCTCGGACGGCCGGCTGCTCTCGCTCCAGCTCGAGGAACTGATCACCGGCGTCGACGCCGAGCGCGAGCTCGTCGTCCGCGACTACCTGCCCGGTGGTCGCCGCAAGCGCACCCCCGAAGGAGTCCTCGCCGATCTCGAGAGCCTCTCCCCCACCGACCTGGTCGACATCTCCATGGTCGCCAAGGCACTGGGACTCGGGCAGGCCGAGCACCTGGACGGCGCGGTCACCCCGCGCGGCTACCGGCTGCTCGCCAAGGTCCCCCGCCTCCCCACCACCGTCGTCGACGGGCTGATCGAGCAGTTCGACACCCTGCAGAAGCTGCTCTCGGCGGGAGTCGAGGACCTCCAGATCGTCGAGGGCGTCGGCGAGCTCCGGGCTCGCACCGTCCGCGAGGGACTCAGCAGGCTGGCTGAATCCAGCATCCTCGAGCGGTACGTCTGAGCCGAGACTCTGCGAGGGACGAGCAGAGTCTCGACGCGACGAGGTTGAGCGAGCCCGCGGGTGATGCGCGCCTGTCCTGAGGTGCGAGCATCGTAGAGAACCCACGACGGCGGGTCGAAACCTGGTGACCGGCGCGCAGAGACGGCCTACGGACCCGCGTTCACCGTTGCCTTCGGCGCACCCGTTGCCTTCGGCTTCGGCTGCACGGTCCGGACCACCACCGGACGGCCCGGCGCAACCAGCGTGAACTTGTCGTCACTCGGCTCCGAACCGATCGCCGCCGCGATGACCCGGTAGTAGCCAGGCATGGCGAAGGGCGCCGTCTGGCTGCAGGAACCGTCGGAGGTGCGGCCGCTCCACGCGACCTTGACCACCGTCGGCGTACCGCTGCGGACCACGACGGTGCCAGTCGGGATCGACGACGGGCAGTCCTGGGTCGACCAGATCCGTTGTGCCCCGACCACGACCTTCGCGACCAGCGACCGGCGCGAGACCTCGAACGTGCACGCGGGGCGGACGCCAGTGAGCTGGAAGGTCAGCGCCACCGTGCGACCTGCGGTCGCTCGCGTCATGGTGGGTGTCACGGTGACCTGGTCGACCGCGCACGGGCCGTCTGGGTCGGGAAGGACCGCCGCGCCGGCGTTCGGGGCTGCGGCACCTGTCTTGGCCGGCACCGGGCCCATCGCGCCGCTGCTCGGCGTCGGCTCCGGCGCGGCCTGCGCTGCCGCGCTCTCCGCCCGCTGGTCCGAACCGGGGTCGGAACCGCCGATGACCTCCGCAACCGCGAACACGAGCGCCAGCGTGGTGCCCAGCACCAGTGAGCGGCGGACCCAGTAGACACGCGCCGGCAGGCGGCCCCGCGGACGTGTCGAAGCGGTCATGCTCGAACGGTAGGCAACTCCGGCGGCCCGATCACGGAGGCGCACCGGTAGCCGGCGTACTGGTCGGGCTCAGGTGCTGGCGATGACCGCGCCGCTCGTAGGCTGATCGTCATGAACGAACTCCTGGAGCCGATCACGGCCTGGTACGACGTTCACGCTCGCGACCTGCCGTGGCGGCGGCCCGGCACCAGCCCGTGGTCGGTGATGGTCTCGGAGTTCATGCTCCAGCAGACCCCGGTGAGCCGGGTCCTCGCGGTCCACGAGGCCTGGCTGTCCACCTGGCCGACTCCGGCCGCACTAGCGGCGGTCCGCAGCGGAGAGGCGGTCCGGGCCTGGGGGCGCCTCGGCTACCCCCGTCGTGCGCTCCGGTTGCACGCCTCGGCCGTGGCGATCACCGAGCGTCACGGCGGCGAGGTGCCTGACACCTATGACGCGCTCCGTGCACTACCCGGAGTCGGCGACTACACCGCGGCGGCGATCGCCTCCTTCGCGTTCGGGCACTCGCACGCCGTTCTCGATACCAACGTTCGGCGGGTGCTCAGCCGGGCGGTCACCGGGGCCGAGTTCCCCGCGGCCAGCGTCACCCGGGCCGAGCGCGATCTGGCCACAGCGCTGGTGCCCGATCAGGACCCGGAGGTCTGGGCGGTCGCGGTGATGGAGCTCGGGGCTCTGGTCTGCACGGCGAACCGACCCGTCTGTGAGGCCTGCCCAGTGCTCGACCGCTGCGCCTGGCAGCGCGCCGGGAAACCGGCGTACGACGGCCCGGCTCGCAAGGCGCAGACCTACGCCGGCACCGACCGGCATTGCCGCGGACTGCTGCTCGCCGTCCTCCGGGACGCGGACGGTCCGGTCGCCCGGACGCGCCTGGACGCCGTCTGGGGCGACGCCGTCCAGCGGGAGCGAGCCCTGTCCGGGCTGGTCGACGACGGTCTCGTCGTTTCCGTCGGAACCCGCTACGCCCTGCCCGTCTGACCTCTCAGCGATTCCGGTCGGTCGCCACGCTCGGGTCAGCCATCGCCCAGCGGACCACGCCGGCACCGACGGTCCCCAGTTGCTGGCCCGGCCAGTCCCAACCGACGAAGCGCGGCGGTAGCCGGAGCTCCCGGCGGGCCCATCCGGGAAGGCTGGCGACCGCACCGGCGACGAGCATCCCGTAGCCGGGTCGGGCCGCCCACGGCAGCGGCGGCGAGAGCAGCAGGAACCGGGTGACGTCACGGGAGGCCGCGGTGGAGCCCAGTTCGGGACGGAACGCCGCGAGACGGTCCCGGAGCTCAGCGACCGATCTCGGGGGCGTGGTCGCCCCGAGCCGGCACGCGACCTCCGCCGTCTGGGCGACGTACTGGTCGGCGTCGGCCGGGATCAGCGGACTCGGCCCAAAGCGCTGGTACGCGGTCAGGAAGCTGTCGACCTCCGCGAGGTGCACCCAGTCGAGCAGGTGCGGGTCGCTGGCGGCGTACGGGCGGCCGTCGGGGGCCTTCCCTCTGACCCGCTCATGGACGGCGCGCACACGCGCGATCGCGTCCTCCGCGTGCGCGATCGTGCCGAAGGTCGTGGTAGCGAGGAAGGCGCTGGTCCGCTCCAGCCGCCCCCACGGGTCGCTCCGGTACCCGGAGTGCCCCGCCACCCCGGCCATCGCCAGCGGGTGCAGCGACTGGAGCAGCAGCGCGCGCACGCCGCCGACGAACATCGACGCATCAGCGTGGACCTGCCAGATCGGGTCCTCCGGGGTGAACCAGCGCTCCCCCTCGCTGCCCCAGATCACCGCGGCCCGGTCG
>JBKJIN010000059.1:0-16678 GCA_046598425.1 Marmoricola sp.
TTTCGGCGTACGACAACGAGCGATTGCTGGCGCACCGTCGCCTCGCGGGCTGACGCCCGGAGATGGTGCTCGGGCCGGGTCGCGCCCACAGTGTCGGGATACTCCGTGACGAATGGACCCTGAAATCGGCAAATCATGGGTCCGTTTGTCACGGACTATCCAAGAGTGCGCGAGGTCAGGGGAGGAAGAGGGCAGCGACCCAGTAGGTCGCGGCGGCGGCGAGGCCGGCGGCGGGGAAGGTGAGCACCCACGCGGTCAGGATCGACTTGGCGACGCCCCACCGGACGGCGGAGAGGCGCTTGGTGGCGCCGACGCCCATCACCGCAGAGGTGATGGTGTGGGTGGTGGAGATGGGGGCCTCGAAGACGTACGCCGTCGTGTAGAGAACCGACGCGGCGACCGACTCCGCTGCGAAGCCGCGGGGCGGGTCGAGGTGGATGATCCGGCGCCCGAGGGTGCGCATGATGCGCCAGCCGCCGGACCAGGTGCCGAGGGAGATCGCCGTGGCGGCCGAAATGATCACCCACAGGGGGAGGCCGTCGGACTCGGCGGCGTACCCGCCGGTGAGGAGCGCCAGGAAGATGACGCCCATCGTCTTCTGGGCGTCCTGGAGGCCGTGGCCCAGCGCCATCGCACCGGCCGAGATCGTCTGGGCGATCTTGAAGCCGCGGTTGGCCTTGGACGGGTTGGCGTTGCGGAAGATCCACATGATGGCGAGCATCACCGCGAAGCCGAGGGTGAAGGCCACGAGCGGCGAGATCAGCATCGGCAGCACGACCTTCTCGATCACGACGTCCCAGTGGGCGGTCGCGCCGGCCGCCAGTGCGGCACCGACGAGGCCGCCGATGAGGGCGTGCGAGGAGGAGGACGGGAGGCCGTAGTACCAGGTCACGAGGTTCCAGGCGATGGCCCCGATGAGCCCGGCCATCACGATCACCAGGCCGTGGCTGCCGACCCCTGGATCGATGGTGTCGGAGACCGTGTGCGCGACCTTCTGGCCGAGGAAGGCGCCGACGAAGTTCATCACCGCGGCCATGGCGAGCGCGACCTTGGGGGTCAGCGCGCCGGTCGAGACCGAGGTGGCGATCGCGTTGGCCGCATCGTGGAAGCCGTTGGTGTAGTCGAACACCAGGGCCACGACGACGACCGCGATGATGATCGCGATTTCCATCTGCGGTCAGGACTCCTTGACGGCGATCTGCTCCAGGATGTTCGCGACCTTCTCGAACGCGTCGATGGCGCTCTCGAGAGACTCCACGATGTCCTTGAGCTTGATCACCTCCATGGCCTTGTAGTCGCCGTTGAAGAGGTTGGCGAGGATGCGCCGGTAGGACTTGTCGCCGGCGTTCTCGAGGCGGTTGATCTCGATCCAGTACTCGTCGAGCGCGCTCATGGTCGCGAGGCTGGGCATCGCGGCCACGGTGAGCTCGGCACAGCGCTGGAGGACCTCGACCTGCTCGGAGGTCTCGGTCGGCAGGGTCGTGACGCCATACAGCAGGACGAGGTCGACGGCTTCGTCCATCTCGTCCATCACGTCATCGAGGGCCGAGGCGAGGGCGTAGATGTCCTCACGGTCGAAGGGCGTGACAAAGGTGCTGTTGACGCGCTTGACGATGGCGTGGGTGGTCTCGTCCGCGGCGTGCTCAGCGTCTCGCATGCGCTTCGCGATGTCTTCGCGATCGCCGCCTTCGCCGAGCATCTCGGCGAGCAGCTGCGCACCCACGACGAGGTGGGCTGCGGATTCACTGAACAGGTCGTAGAAGGACGCGTCAACGGGCCGGAACTTCAAACGCACGGCGAACTCCGTATGAGGGGGGCGTGAACGCGTCACATGCTAGGGGGTCGATGACCCCAGGCCGCAACCCAGCGACCCTCGGGGCGTACGGCGAAGCGCTACCGACGCTTGCGTTGGAGCTCGATCAGCCTCTCCTGGAGGTGCACATCACCCTCGTTCTGGTGCCACTCACCGGCGCTGTCGAGCTCCCAGGCAGTGACTTCGGCGCTGAAGGCGAGGTCGAGCAGATCACCGACGGCCGCGACGTTGGGTCCCTCGGGCAGCCGCACGAGCACCTCGACGCGGCGGTCGAGGTTGCGGTGCATCATGTCGGCCGAGCCGATCCAGGCCAGCGGGTCACCGTCGTTGACGAACCAGAAGACGCGGCTGTGCTCGAGGAAGCGGCCCAGGACCGAGCGCACGTGGATCGTCTCGGACAGCCCCGGCACGCCCGGGCGCAGCGCGCAGATGCCGCGGACCAGCAGGTCGACCGGCACGCCCGCCTGGGACGCGAGGTAGAGCGCGTCGATGACCGCCTCGTCGACGATCGAGTTGGCCTTGATCCGGATCCGTGCGGGCAGCCCTGCCTGATGGTTGACCATCTCTGCGTCGATCCGTTCGATCAGTTGGGAGCGCACCGAGTCCGGCGCCACCATCAGCTGCTCGTACGAGGCGTTCCGGGACCAGCCGGACAGGTTGTTGAAGAGGTGGGCGACGTCCTCGCCGATCGCCTCGTCCTTGGTCAGCAGGCCGAAGTCCTCGTACACCCGGGCGGTCTTCGGGTTGTAGTTACCGGTGCCGATGTGCGTGTACCGCCGGATGCCGTCGGGCTCCTCGCGGACCACCATCGCCAGCTTGCAGTGCGTCTTTAGGCCGACCAGGCCGTAGACGACGTGACAACCCGCCTGCTCTAGCTTGCGGGCCCAGCGGATGTTGGCCTGCTCGTCGAAGCGCGCCTTGATCTCGACGATCACCAGCACCTGCTTGCCCGCCTCGGCGGCGTCGACCAGGGCGTCGATGATCGGGGAGTCGCCGGAGGTCCGGTACAGCGTCTGCTTGATCGCAAGCACGTGCGGGTCGGCGGCAGCCTGCTCGATGAACCGCTGCACCGAGGTGCTGAACGAGTCGTAGGGGTGGTGCAGCAGCACGTCGGCGCGGGAGACGGCCTTGAAGACGTCGACCGGAGACGCCGACTCCACCGGAGCCAGCAGCCGGTGCGTCGAGGGCAGGAATGCGTCGTACTTGAGGTCCTGTCGGTCGAGGTCGGCGATGTCGTGCAGGCCGCGGAGGTCCAGTGGGCCGGGCAGTCGGACGACCTCGTCGGTCCGCACGCCGAGCTCCGAGATCAGCAGGTCGAGGACCCGCTCATCGATGCTCTCCTCGACCTCGAGGCGCACAGGCGGGCCGAACCGACGGCGCAGCAACTCCTTCTCGAGCGCTTTCAGCAGGTTCTCGGCGTCGTCCTCCTCGACCTCGAGGTCCTCGTTCCGGGTCACCCGGAATGTGTGCACGGCGCGCACCTCCATCCCGGGGAAGAGCCGTTTGAGGTGCTCAGCGATGACGTCCTCGAGCGGGACGAAGCGCTGGTTGCCGAGCGGGACGAAGCGGCTGAAGATCTGCGGCACCTTCACCCGGGCGAAGTGCTCCTTGCCGGTCTTGGGGTTGGCCACCAGGACGGCCAGGTTGAGCGAGAGGCCTGAGATGTACGGGAACGGGTGCGCGGGGTCGACGGCGAGCGGGGTCAGCACCGGGAAGACCCGGTCCTTGAAAATCTTCTTGCAGTGCCGCTGCTCCTCGCGGTCCAGGTCCTCCCAACGGACCAGCTCGATCCCCTCGGCCGCTAGCGCCGGGATGAGCTGGTCGGAGAAAACCCGTGCGTGCCGAGCCATCAGGGTCGACGCCTCGCCCCAGATCTGCTCGAGGACATCCTTGGGCATCAGGCCGGACGCGGACCGGACGGCGACGCCGGCGGCGATCCGGCGCTTCAGGCCGGCCACCCGGACCATGAAGAACTCGTCGAGGTTGCTGGCGAAGATCGCCAGGAACCGGGCCCGCTCCAGCAGCGGCAGTGTCGGATTCTCCGCCAGTTCGAGGACGCGCTGGTTGAACCGGAGCCAGGAGAGTTCACGGTCGAGGAAACGGTCCTCGAAGCCGAGCGCATCCAGATCGTGGTCGGCGGGCTCGTACGGCGGGTCGACGTCAAACGTGGCCACCGCGTGCAGAGATGACTCGAGAGGGCCCTCGTTGATGTCGGATGGGAACGCCTCGGTGCTCATGGGGCTGATTGTGACACCAGCAGATGAACGTCGGGTGAAGTAGTTTTCGCTCATGCCTTCTTCACTGCAGACCTCGATCGAGACCGCCGTCCTGCGGGCGGTGTGCGCCCTCCCTGAGCCCGTGCAGCGGATCCTGCTGCGGCGACCGGTGCTGATCGACGGTCTGACGTTGTCCACTGAGACCCAGCTGATGATGCGGCTTCAGCAGCTCGTCCACCAGCCCGGCCTCGCAATGCTCCCGGACCTAGCCGAGAACCGCGCGCAGGTCGACGCCCAGGGGCAGATGGTCGCGGGCCGGCAACCGATCGGCGCCCTGCGCGACCTGGTCGTCGACGGCGCGGACGGCCCGCTGACGGCTCGGCTATACATCCCGTCGTCCCGGCTCGGTGCCGACCCGGTCCCGACACTGCTCTTCCTGCACGGCGGGGGGCACGGCCTCGGCAGCCTGGACAGCCATGACGGCGCCTGCCGGCATCTGGCTGAGAAGTCCGGGGTGCAGGTGCTCTCCCTCGGCTACCGGCTCGCCCCCGAGCACCCGTTCCCGGCGGCGGTCGAGGACGGTTTCGTCGCCTACCAGTGGCTGGTGAAGAACGCCGACTCGCTCAACGCCGATCCGACCCGACTCGCGGTGGGCGGTGACTCGGCCGGCGGCAACCTGGCCGCTACGACGGCGATCCTGGCCGCCGAGGCCGGGCTGCCGATGGCGTTCCAGCTGCTGATCTATCCGGTCGCCGACCTGGTCAACCGGTCCCGCAGTCGGGAGCTGTTCGACGGTGGCGGGTTCTACCTGGAGCGGCAGGGGATGGACAAGCTCCACTCCTGGTACTTCCCGGACGGCACCGGGCAGGACCACCCGCTCGCCTCGGTGGGACTGCGTACCGAGTTCCCCACGGGCCTGGCGCCAGCGTTCGTCGCGACCGCTGGCTTCGACCCGCTGCGCGACGAGGGCGAGGCCTACGCGCGGTTGCTGGCCGAGCACGGCGTACGGGTCGAGGCGAAGCGCTACCCGTCGATGATCCATGGCTTCTTCAACATCGTCGGCGTCGGCCGTGAGGCACGGGCGAACGCCGAGGACATCGCAGCCCGGCTCCGAGCAGCGCTGGCCTAGGAGCCGGTGCTGCCGCGGTACTGGACCTCGGTCCGCACCGTGGTGAACCCCTGGCGCTCGTAGAGCGCGATCGCGGGGTCGTTGTCGCCATCGACGTACAGGATCACGTGGTCGACGCCCTGGGTGGCCATGTGCGCGAGGCCGACGTTGGTCAGCACACTGCCCAGTCCGCGCCCAGCCGCCTTCGGGTTGGTGGCGACGACGTACACCTCGCCGTACGGCGGGTTCTCGTCGCGGTGGACCTTCGTCCAGTGGAAGCCGAGTACCTCGGGCAGCAGCGGGTCGTCATCCTCTGGGACGGCGAGGAAGAGACCGTCAGCGTCGAACCACGCCTCGCGGGTGCGCTCGGCGAAGTCCTCGTGCGTCATGTGCCCCTGCTCGGGGTGGTGCGCGAACGCGTGCGCGTTGACCTCCAGCAGCGCGGCCTCGTCGGCCGGGGTGAAGGTCCTGATCCGGACGCCGGCGGGGACCACCGGCGTCGGGAGCGGGTGCGCGGTCGGGCGGCTCATGATCCGCAGCTCGCGCTCCTTGGGGACACCCAGGCGCGCCGCGATCCGGCCCGCGGAGGGGTGGTCGGCGTGGGACCAGGCCTCGACCTTGCCGGTGGCGGCCAGAGCGGCACGGGCAAGCGCCGTACCGGTGCCGCGGTTGCGGGACTCCGGGTGGACGGCGAGGTCCAGGATCTGGCCGTGCAGCAGGGCGAAGCCGCCGTCGCCGAGCCAGAGCGCGGCGTCGCGCAGGCCGCGGTACTTGAGCTGGAGGCAGGCCTGCTCGTTGAGGGTGATCACGCCGTCAGCGGTGTCGCACGCCTCCGCGATCCGCCGTACTTCGGCGGCGGGGCTGGTGCCGCTCTCGGAATCACTGTTCTCGTCGAGGAACGCTGCGGGGTCGATCCGGATGATGGTCAATTCGCTTGCACGTCCTCGCGTTCGCGGCTCTTGTCCTTCGGGGGCAGCACGAATCGGTAGCCCACGTTGCGGACGGTCCCGATCAGCGACTCGTTCTCCGGCCCGAGCTTTGCGCGTAGGCGGCGGACGTGCACGTCGACGGTCCGGGTGCCGCCGAAGTAGTCGTAGCCCCAGACCTCCTGGAGCAGCTGCTCCCGGGTGAAGACCCGGCCGGGGTGCTGGACCAGGTACTTGAGGAGCTCGAACTCCTTGAACGTCAGGTCCAGGACCCGGCGGCCGAGCTTGGCGGTGTACGTCGCTTCGTCGACGACGACCTCGCCGCCGCGGATGATGTGCGCCTCGGGGTCGTTCGGGTCGCGGGAACCGTCGATCCGGCCCAGCGCGATCCGGATCCGGGCGTCGATCTCGGCCGGTCCGGCGGTGACCAGGAGCACGTCGTCGATGCCCCAGTCGGCGGCGACGACGGCCAGGCCGCCTTCGGTGACCACTAGCAGGACCGGCTGGTCCGACCCGGTGGTGCGGATCAGCCGGCAGAGGTCCCGGGCGTGCGCGAGGTCGCGTCGGCCGTCGATCAGGACCAGGTCGGAGGCGGGCGCCTCGAGCAGCGCGCTCCCCTCGGCGGGAAGGATCTTCACCTGGTGCGGGAGCAGGGCGAGGCCGGGAAGGACCTCGGCCGACGGCTGCAGCGCGCTCGTCAGCAGAAGCAACGTACTCACGCGCGCCTCCTCCGACTCAGGTCGAACCTGATGGGCCAATGCGGAAGGATATCCAACATGACGGCCCCTTCGGCGCAGGATCAACCACCTGCCGGACAGATCACACTGCGGTACTGGGCCTCTGCGCGTGCAGCGACCGGTACGTCGGAGGAACTGATCGAGGTTTCCGGGCCGGTGACACTGGCCGATCTGATCGCCGGCGCGATCGCCCGGAACTCGGGCGAACCGGGCCGCGAGGCACGGGTCGAGGCCGTGCTGGCGAGCTGCTCGGTCCTGCTCGGGGGCCGCCAGGTCGCGAACCAGGACGCGGCGGACGTGCTGGTCGAGCCGGGGGAGACCGTCGAGTTCCTGCCACCCTTTGCCGGAGGCTGAGATGGGTAGAGCGCCGGAGGCTGAGATGGCCGTGCGGAATCTTCTCGCCCCTCCAGCGTTGGGACAGCCATGAGTAGCGGCGCGTGGATCCTGATTGCGACGCTGGGGCTCGCCCTCGTTTTCGGTGGGTACCGGGCGCTGACCGACGGCCGCTTCCGCGGAACCCACCGGATCCGGGGCGCCGAGGGGACCTCTGCCCCGATGCCGCCCGCCTCGGTCCTCGCCGGGACCCCCTGGGAGGACCAGGTCGGCGAGCGTTTCACGCTGCTCCAGTTCTCCTCGGCGTTCTGCGCGCCGTGCCGGGTGGCCCGTCGGGTCCTGGAGGACGTCGCGGGCGTCGTACCAGGGGTCCGGCACGTCGAGGTCGACGCCGAGCACCACCTCGACCTGGTCCGTCGCCTGGGGATCCTGCGCACCCCGACGACCCTGATCCTGGACGCGTCGGGGAACGAGGTCACGCGCGCCGCCGGCGCCCCCACCAAGCAGCAGGTCCTGGGCGCCCTCGGGGCGGTCTGAGGCCTTGCCCACATTCTCCGAACCCGACAGCAGTGCGGCCCGGTTCGGCTAGGGTCACTCACGCGTCGTCGGGCTGGCTCCGACGCGTCCTCCTGCACCTCCTCATAGAACCGGACCTGCGCCATGAGTACCGCCTCCCCTGCCGTCGAGCAGACGATCACCGAGTTCCTGACCCGGGTCGAGAAGCTGCCTGCCGCCCTGACGGCCGACCTCTTCCTGTACGCCGACGGGATCGGGCTGGACTCGCTGGAGACCGCTGAGCTCTCCGCGATCCTCGAAGACGAGCACGGTGCCGACCCGTTCAACGACGGCGAGATGCCGCAGACCGTCGGCGACATCCTCGCCTTCTACGCGTGAGCCCGGAAGCGAGCCCGGAGGTGAGCACCGACGTGAGCACCGCAGCGCCTGCCGGGGGAGGACGCGTCGTCATCGTCACCGGCGGCAGCCGGGGCCTCGGCGCGGGCATCGTCCGCTCCTACCTCGACTCCGGTGACCTGGTCGCGACCTGCGCCCGGTCGATCACGCCCGAGGTCGAGGCGTGGCAGTCCGACCCGGCGACCGCCGACCGCTTCCTGTGGGCCTCCGCCGACCTGGCCAAGTCCGCGGACGCGGACGCGTTCGTCAAGGCCGTCGTCGCCAAGTGGGGCCGGGTCGACGTCCTGATCAACAACGCCGGCGTCGCCCGGGACGGCATTCACAGCATGTTCTCCGACGACGACATCGACACCGTGGTCGACCTGAACATCAAGGGCACCCTCTACGTCTCCCGTGCGGTCAGCAAACGGATGCTCGCCCGCCGCAGCGGCCACATCGTCAACATCTCCTCGATCGTCGGGCTGTCGGGATACCGAGGACTGGCAACTTACAGCGCGACCAAGGCGGCTCTGGACGGCTTGACCCGGGCGCTCGCCCGCGAACTCGGCTCCCGCGGGATCGTGGTCAACGGGATCGCGCCGGGGTATCTCAAGACCGAGATGAGCCACGGCCTCGACGGCGACCAGCTTCAGCAGATCGTCCGTCGTACGCCGGCTGGTCGCCTGGGCGACCCCGAGGACATAGCCCGGGTCTGCCAGTTCCTCACAGACCCGCGGGGCGGCTACCTCACCGGTCAGGTGATCGTCGTCGACGGAGGCCTCACCTCCTGATGGGCCGGTTGACGAATGCCGCGTTGATGGCGGCGTACCGCCGGGGCTTCGAGATCCGCAAGCACCCGGCCGTCCGGCGCGCGAGCATGCTCGCCGAGCACGGCATCGACCTGGTGATCGACGTCGGCGCCGCGGTCGGCGGCTACGGCACCCAGCTGCGTCAGTTCGGCTACGGCGGGGACATCGTCTCGTTCGAGCCGCTCGACGGCCCGTACGCCGAGCTCAGCGCGCTTGCGGCGAAGGACGGTCGGTGGACCGCCCGGAAGGCGGCCCTGGGCAGCGAGGCTGGCGAGTCGGTCATCAACATCGCCTCGAACAGCGACAGCAGTTCCTTGCTGCCGATGGGTAGCGCTCACACCGACGCAGAGCCGAGCGTCGGCATCATCGGTCAGCAGCAGGTCACCGTGGAGCGCCTCGATGAGGTGATCGACGAGTTCACGACCGCCGAGAGCCGGATCTTCCTCAAGATCGACGCCCAAGGCTTCGAGCGCGAGGTGCTGGCCGGGGCTGCGGAGACCCTGTCCCGCTGCCGCGGTCTTCAGCTCGAGCTCTCCTTCATCTCGCTCTACGACGGCGGCATGCTGATCAACGACGCGATCTCCCTGGCCTACGACGCCGGCTTCAGCATGGTTGGCGTGGAGCAGGGCTGGGCGGCCAAGACCGGCCAGATGCTCCAGGCCGACGGAGTCTTCTTCCGACTCTGAACGCGGGCGTTCGGTCCGGTTTCGGCGCACTGAGAACTCTCAGTCCCGGGGGGCCAGTCTCGGGTACTGCTTGGCCCACGCACGGATCTCCTCGGCGAGCTCCTCGCCGATGAAGCGGTGCACGTCCGGGTTGTAGTGGAAGCCGTCGTTGTTCGGCTCGGTGCCCGGGGGCAGGTTCCGCTCGACGATCTCCGGGATCCTGACCAGGACGACATCCGGGTCGGCGTAGTCGGCGACGAGTCGGCGCAGCATCACGTTCATCATCTCGACGCGAGCCTCCATGCCGGGAAACCAGTCCCGCCCGCGGGCGCCTGGTCGGAGAAACTCGAACAGCATGATCAGCGGGCGGCCGACCTCACGGGTGCGGTCGATGTAGGCGCGCAGATCGGCATCGACCCCGCGCACCCGGCGCCCGAAGAACCGTCCTCCGATACGCATGTCCAGTGCTCGCTGCACCTTCGCGAGGCTCTTCCACACCGGGCGCAGTGCGTGCTGCCGGTAGAGGCCGCGGATCCGGCCGGGCCGAGCCTTCAGGGAGTTGGCGTGCCGCTCCAGCCAGCGCGGCAGGAACAGGTGTACGGGCTCGTAGTAGCCGGCGTTGAGGATGACCACGTCCGGCGACCAGGCCTTGATCTGCTCCTCCCACGTCCGGAAGATATGCCGGGTGGGCTGGCTCGCGACTGCTGAGGTCCACACGCTCACGCCGTGCCCGGTCCTGAGCAGCGACTCCTCGATCACCCGGCTAAAGGTGAAGTCCTCCCGCATTTGGGGTCGTGCGGAGATGTCGTGCGTGAGTGAGGCGCCCTTGACCAGGACGCGGATCGGCAGCGGTTGCGGGACGGTCATCAGCAGGTCACTCCAGGAATCGCGGGGCGGGGGAGGCGCGATGCGAACAGGCTAGCGGCGCAGTTCTGCGGGCCGAGGTCGAATCGTGGTTCAGGCGCGCGGAGACGGTAGCGCGGCGTCGATCTCGCCGGCGATCCAGTCCCCGATGATCCGCCGCATTCGCGGCGAGTAGTGCATCCCGTCCGGGACCGGGTCCTCGGGCGGGTCGAGTTGCTCGACGAGCCAAGGAACCGGCGCGAGCCGGACCTGGGGGTCATCGATCCGGTCGACCATCGCGCTCAGTGCTCGGTTCATCCGGTCGATCCGGGCCGACATACCCGGGAACCAGTCACCGGCCTGGCCGCCTGGTCCTAGCAAGGCGAGGACGAAGACTAGGGGTGAGCCTGGCCCGAGGGTGCGGGTCCGCCGGATCAGCAGCTCATAGTTCTGGGTGATCCGATGTACCCGGCGGCCGAAGAGTCGATCGGCAAGGAGGCGGTCGAGGAGGCGTTGGGTCTGGGCAAGGACCTTCCAAGTCGGGCGAAGCAACCAACCCCGGTAGCGGGTCCGTACCGGGCCGGTGCGGCCGTCGTACCGGTTGACGTGGCGCTCCAACCAGTTGGGCAGCAGCGCATGGATGCACTCGTAATAGGCGTAGCCGTAGATCGCGACGTCCGGAGCCCCGGCGAGGACGTCGTCCTCGAAGGTCCGAAAGGCATGTCGGGTCAGTTCACCCGAGACGCCCTGGTTGGCCAGCTCGCAGGCTCGGCCGCGATCCAGCAGGCCGTTCTGGACCCAGCGCGGCACGGTGTACTCGCCTCGTTCGCCGTTCCATTCGGGGGTCATGACGACGAGAGAGGAGCCCTTGACCAGGACACGCAGTGGGTGCGGCAGTGGTGCGTTCATCCGGCTTCTGTCCCCCTGGTCGTCCGGGTCAGGTGTCGAGAAGTCGCTCGACGTCCTGACGGTCTGCGTCGACCATCAGTCTGGCGAGATCGAGGGCTGTCGTCTGGGCTTTCCAACCCAACTTCTCGAACGCCTGGGTCGAGTCGCCGATCAGTGCGTCGACCTCCGAAGGTCGCTCGAAGCTGTCGTTGTACTTCACATGCTCGCGCCACTCCAGGCCAGCGTGGGCGAACGCCGCCTCGCAGAAGTCGCGCACCGTGTGGCCGACGCCCGTCGCGAGGACGTAGTCGCCCGGCTCGTCGGCCTGGAGCATCCGCCACATCCCCTCGACGTACTCCGGGGCGAAGCCCCAGTCACGGATGGCATCGAGGTTGCCGAGTTCGACGTGGTCCTGGATCCCGGCAGAGATCGCGGCGACGGCTTTGGTGATCTTGCGGGTCACGAAGTTCTCGCCGCGGCGCGGCGACTCGTGGTTGAAGAGGATCCCGGAGACCGCGAAGAGTCCGTAGGCCTCCCGGTAGTTCACCGTCACCCAGTGCGCCTGGAGCTTCGAGGCGCCGTACGGCGACCGCGGGTGGAACTTCGATTCCTCGTTCTGCGGCGGCGGGGTCGAGCCGAACATTTCCGAGGTCGATGCCTGGTAGAAACGGCAGGCCAACCCGGCGGCGCGAATCGCCTCGAGCAGGTTCAGGGTGCCGATCGAGTTCGTGGAGGCTGTGTAGTCCGGCATCGCGAAGGACACCTTTACGTGGCTCTGCGCGCCGAGGTTGTAGACCTCGTCGGGCTGGATCTCACGGATCAGGTTGACCAGACCGACGCCGTCGGTGAGGTCGCCGTAGTGCAGGTGCAGAGCCGGGTTGGTGTGCAGGTGGTCGATCCGGCCGCGGTTCATCGAGGACGAACGCCGGACCAGGCCGTGGACCTCGTAGCCCTTGTCCAGCAGGAGCTCGGCGAGGTAGGAGCCGTCCTGGCCGGTGATCCCGGTGATGAGTGCGCGCTTCATGATTGGCGCAGCCTATCGGCTGTCCCGGCGCCGTAACGCCGGTGCCCATTGGCCCAATCCTCTGCGCTCAGATGACCCCGGAACTACAGTGGACGCCGGGAAGGGTAGGTTCCCCTCTGGCCGCACCCTGTCGGGGTGCGTGCGAAGACCACAATTTTAGCTTTTGGAGGGCACGTGAGCGACGTCGACGTCCTGGTAGCCGGTGGCGGCGGATTCATTGGTGGGCACCTAGTGGCCGACCTGCGCAGTCAAGGCCTGAGCGTCCGCTCGGTCGATGTGAAGCCGGTCGAGGAGTGGTACCAGGTCCATGACGACGTCGAGAACGTCGTGGCCGACCTCTCCAAGCTCGACAACGCGATGAGCGCCACCGCCGGCGCCCGCGAGGTCTACCTCCTCGCCGCCGACATGGGCGGTATGGGCTTCATCGAGAACAACAAGGCTCTCTGCATGCTGACGGTGCTGACCAGCACCCACTTGCTCGAGGCTGCGCGCGACCACGATGTCGAGCGGCTCTTCTTCTCCTCCTCGGCTTGTGTCTATGCCGCGGGCAAGCAGACCGACCCGAACGTGACCGCGCTGATCGAGGCGGACGCGTACCCGGCGCAGCCGGAGGACGGCTACGGCTGGGAAAAGCTCTTCACCGAGCGGATGTGCCGCCACTTCGAGGAGGACTTCGGTCTGACCACGCGGATGGCTCGCTACCACAACGTCTACGGCCCGAACGGCACCTGGACGGGTGGCCGCGAAAAGGCGCCGGCCGCGGTCTGCCGCAAGATCGCCACTGCCGCGATCACCGGCAACCACACGATCGACATCTGGGGCGACGGCGAGCAGACCCGTTCGTTCATGTACATCGACGACTGCGTCCAGGGATCCCAGATGATCCTGAAGGGCGACAGCAACGAGCCGGTGAACCTGGGCAGCGACGAGCTGGTCACGATCAACCAGCTTGTCGACATCGTCGAAGGCATCGCCGGGATCAAGTGCGAGCGTGAGTACAACCTCGACGCGCCTCAGGGTGTCCGCGGTCGCAACTCCGACAACACGCTGATCAAGGAGATCTACGGCTGGGCGCCGTCGATCACCCTGGCTGACGGCCTCGCGAAGACCTACGCGTGGGTCTACGACGAGGTCAAGCGTTCGCTTGGCTGAGCGGAAGCGGATGCGACTGCTGGTTCACGACTTCTCCGGCCACCCGTTCCAGGTCGAGTTGAGTCGCGAGTTGGCCCGTCGCGGCCACCAGGTCACGCACTCGTACTGCCCGGCTTGGGTCTCGGGCAAGGGTCGTCTGGAGACCGAGCCCGGTGACCGCCTGGTCATCGAGCCCGTGGGTCCCGGCGAGCCGATCGAGAAGGACCGGTTCGTCAAGCGGGTCCTGGTCGAATCGGTGTTGGGGTTGCAGTTGCTGCGCCAGGTGCGACGCACCCGTGCCGACGTCGCGATGCTCTCCAACGCTCAGATCCCGACCCTGGTGGTCTTTGCCCTCGGAATGCTGCTGCTGCGCAGACCGTGGGTGCTCTGGCACCAGGACGTGTACGCCGTCGCGGTGAAGGCGTTCGCCGGCGACAAGCTCGGTCGGGGTTTTGGGGTGATCGCCGCCCTGTTCACGGTCGCCGAGCGCTGGGTCTCCCGCCGCGCCGCCGCGGTCGTCGTGATCGCGGACTCGTTCGTCGCGGTGCACCAGGAGTGGGGGACCGCCGAGAAGACCACGGTGATCCCGAACTGGGCTCCTCTGGAGGAGATCTACCCAGTACCGCGGGCGAACGCCTGGTCTACCGAGCAGGGTCTCGACGACGTCCAGACGCTGCTTTACTCGGGCACGCTCGGCCTCAAGCACAACCCTGCTCTGCTGGTCGGGGTGGCCGCGGCCGTGCGTAAGTCCGGTACGCCGGTGCACCTCGTCGTGGTCAACGAGGGGCCGGCCGAGCCGATCCTGCGGGCCGAGGCGGCTCGGCTCGACGTACCGCTCACGTTGCTGCCGTTCCAGCCCTATGAGCGGTTGTCCGAGGTCCTCGGCTCTGGTGATGTCCTGGTGGTCCTGCTCGAGCAGGACGCCGGCGCCTTCTCGGTGCCGTCGAAGACGCTCTCCTACCTGTGTGCGGGACGTCCGGTGCTGGGCTTCATGCCCGCCGAGAACCTGGCTTCCGAGCTGGTCGGTGCCGTTGAGGGGTGCGTACTCCCGCCGAGCCTGGACTCGCTACCCGACGCTGCCGGGTGGGTCGTCTCAGTGCTGGCGGACGCCGAAGAGCAGGTCCGGCTGAGCAAGCAGGCGCGGGCGCTGGCTGAGCGGGAGTTCGCGCTCGAGGGTTGCGCCGACCGCTTCGAAGCGATCCTGACCCGCGTTGGGTCTTGAATAGTGGACACGCATCCCACTCGGTGAGACGAGGGTTTCCGGCGGGCCGAGTCTTCGGCCTACGCTTCCTCTCGTGTTCTCGACCATGCTGACCAAGCGCCGCGCAGTGGACCACTGCCGCGTGCACTCGGCGCTGTGTCGAATGTCCTGACGGGACGCCCCAGCCTCGTGTGAGACCCGACCGCCGTGCGGTCGCCTCCGAGCCTGACCCGCTCCAGCGTGACGCCTGCTTCGGCGTTCCTGCAGCGTCCCGTGCCTCCGTACCCAGGTCAGACATCCCTTCCAAGGAGAACCCATGAGCAAGCCCTCCACCGAGAGTGTGGCTGCGACGCAGATCGACCCGCGGGGACCGCGGTTCACCGCGAGCGTCACCCTCGTCGTGTTCGCCGCTGTGCTGCTGACCGCGCCCTCGACCCTCGCGACCGTCCTGGTCGCCGTCCAGACGGCGTTCTTCGCGGTCGGCGCGGGTCGTGGCGTCCAGCACACGCCGACGGCGTACGTGTTCAAGAGGCTCGTCCGGCCGCGTCTGGCCGCCCCGGACCACCTTGAGGACGCCGCGCCACCCCGTTTCGCCCAGGCCGTCGGCCTGGCCTTCTCAGCAGTGGCACTGGTCGCTTTCGTCGCCGACGCCACTGTGCTGGGTCAGGTCGCCGTCGGGTTCGCCCTCGCGGCGGCGACGCTGAACGCGGTCTTCGGCTACTGCCTGGGCTGCGAGCTGTACCTGTTCGGGCGGCGCCTCACCGAGAGGCGTCTGCCGTCCCGTCCTAACACCAAGAGCACCACCACCACGGAAACCACCAAGGAAGAAGTAGCCGCATGAGCCGCGAATCCGCACTCGTCAACGCCGACTGGGTCGCCGAGCACCTCGACGACCCGAACGTGATCCTGATCGAGGTCGACGAGGACACCTCGGCGTACGACCGCAGCCACATCAAGGGCGCGATCAAGCTCGACTGGACCACCGACCTCCAGGACCAGGTCCGCCGCGACTTCGTCAACAAGGCGCAGTTCGAGGCTCTGCTCTCGGACAAGGGTGTTGGCAACGACCACACCGTCGTCTTGTACGGCGGCAACAACAACTGGTTCGCGGCCTACGCCTACTGGTACTTCAAGCTCTACGGCCACAGCGACGTCAAGCTCCTCGACGGCGGCCGCAAGAAGTGGGAGCTCGACGCCCGTGAGCTCAGCGACGAACCGGTGAAGCTGGACCCGACGTCGTACACGGCGACCGAGCAGGACGGCTCGATCCGAGCCTTCCGCGACGAGGTCGTGGCGGCCATCGGCACCCAGAACCTGGTCGACGTCCGCAGCCCCGACGAGTACGCCGGTCGCCTGCTCGCCCCGGCCCACCTCCCGCAGGAGCAGGCCCAGCGGGCCGGCCACATCCCGACCGCGGCCAGCGTCCCGTGGAGCAAGGCTGCCAACGACGACGGCACCTTCCGCAGCGACGAGGAGCTCAAGGAGATCTACACCGAGGCCGGCGTCGACTGGTCCAAGGACACGATCGCCTACTGCCGCATCGGCGAGCGGTCGAGCCACACCTGGTTCGTCCTCAAGGAGCTGCTCGGCGAGGAGAACGTCAAGAACTACGACGGCTCGTGGACCGAGTACGGCTCCCTTGTCGGCGTTCCGGTCGCAATTGGCGACGAGCCGGGCCTTCCTGACGGACGGAGCGCCTGATGTGCGGCGCGGTCAAGGGCGGCCTCCCGCTCGACGGCGTCGACGTCGCGAAGGAGGCCGTCATCCAGGGGCAGGTCCTCAAGGCCGGACCCGACGGACAGAGCGAGCCGGTGGGCACCGCCTACGTGCGGTTGCTCGACCGGACCGGGGAGTTCACCGCTGAGGTCCCGACCTCCGCGACTGGTCACTTCCGGTTCTTCGCCGGCCCCGGTGAGTGGACGCTGCGCACGCTGGCCCCGCAGACCGACCCGGTCGACACCGCGGTCACGGCGGCCAAGGGCAGTGTTGCCGAGGTCGAGATCAACCTCTGATCAGCTGCTAGCACCGGAACGCCCCGCCACCCTGAGGTGGCGGGGGGTTCCGGCTTTCAAAGGACCCGGTCACTCCCAGTC
>JBKJIN010000001.1:0-3812 GCA_046598425.1 Marmoricola sp.
GAGGCCTTGGTGACCCACGCCGGAGAAGGCATGATCCCGGCTGAGGTGCTCCAGTCGTCGCGCGGCTGGACCGACGACGAATGGGCCGCCGGTCAGGACCGGTTGCGCGCACGCGGCTGGCTCGATAGCGACGGCGCGATCACGCCGCTGGGCACGGACGCTCGCGACGAGCTGGAGGAGGCCACCGATCTCACCTGCGTCGGCGCCATGACCGCCGAGGCCATGGCGCAGGCCACCGACATCACCGACAGCATGCGCGACGCAGCCCGGGCCCTCCGGGCGTCCCTCTCCGGGAGTCGCTGACGGTTCCGCCGGCGCTGCCTGCTCGCTAGCGTGGGGTTCCCGACGAGCGCGAGGAGTCTCCCGATGTCGATCAATCTCAACCCCTACCTCAACTTCCCCGACGCCAAGGCGCGAGAAGCGATGGAGTTCTACCAGTCGGTCATGGGTGGTGAGCTCAACGTGATGACCTTCGGCGACATGGGCACCGAGGGCCCGATGGCCACGCAGGTGATGCACGGCCAGCTCGAGGCGCCCGGCGGCCTCACGCTGATGGGCGCCGATGCGCCCCCGGAGATGGTGCAGGTGACGTTCGGCGACAACGTCTCAGTGAGCCTGTCGGGCGGTCCCGAGGACGGCGCGACCCTGCGCGGCTGGTTCGCTGCGCTGTCCGAGGGTGGCGACGTACGCCAGCCGCTCGAGGCCGCTCCTTGGGGCGACGAGTTCGGGATGCTGACCGACCGCTTCGGCATCGGCTGGCTGGTCAACATCGCTGGCCAGGCGGCCTCCTGAGCACGTCGCCGACGCAGCTGGCTGGGGGGTTGTTTCTACTTCGAATCTTGATCGAACATGTGTTCTACAACAACTGACGGCGAGGGTAGGGTCGGGGTTACGCCTCACGAGGTCCGTGGCCCTAGGGAGTAGGTGTTTCCGAGCCATGGCTCGTGGAGGCGAGTTGCGAGGGTGACGTAATAGTCCGCCAGCTCGGGCCTCCAGGAGCGACGACCGTTGAACCACACGCGTGCTCACGCGTGGTGGTGACCCGTCGTCGGAAGGAGGCCAGTGGTGAGTCATCCGATCGTTGCTGCTGTCTCCGAGATCCGCGCTTCGTTGAAGGGTGTGGCGGGTGCGAACCCGACGTTCATGTCGGTCGACGAGAAAGCCGTCGCGTTGTGTGACCTGGTGTGTGCGGAGGGGCAGCTGGCGGAGCTGCGGCTGCGGGTCTTGGCGGATGCCGGCGACCTGGCGGACTCCACGGGTGCGAAGGACGCCGGAGCGTGGCTGGCACATGCGACGCGTACGCGGTTCGGTGACGCGCGTGCCGACCTCGCCCTCGCGGGGGCGCTGGACCGCGACCGCCCGGTCCTTGCTGCGGGGATGTGTGACGGGGTGGTGTCGCTGGACCAGGCGCAGGTGATCCGCCGGGCTCTGGACGCACTCCCCTCGTCGGTGGATGCGGACACCGTGGCTGTGGCGGAGGCGCACCTGGTGGCGTACGCCGAGGAGTTCGGGCCCCAGGAGCTCGGCCGCCTGGGGCGGCGGATCCTCGACGTGGTGGCTCCCGAGATCGCGGAGAGGGCTGAGGCCGAGCGCCTCGCCGCCCTCGAGGCCAACGCCGCGGACAAGCTCAGGATGATGATGCGCCGCCAAGGCGACGGCACCACCCGGATCTCCGCCCGGGTCCCGGACGCCGCCGCGACCCGGCTCGCGACGTTACTCGAAGCCCTCACCAACCCCCGCACCCAAGGCGACAAGAGCAGCACGGATCCGTTGACCCGACTGCCCTACCCCAAGCGCCTCGGGCAGGCGTTCTGCCAGCTCCTCGAGATCCTCGACCCCCAACGGCTCCCGGTCCACGGCGGTGACGCCACCACCGTGATCGTCACCCTCCCGCTGGCCTCACTGAAGGCCGAGCTCGCGACCGCGGACCTCCTCGGTGCCGGCCTCGTGCCCGGCGATGACCTCACCGGCGACCGGATCACCGCCAACGAGGCCCGCCGGTTGGCGTGCACCGCGAAGATCCTCCCCGCCGTCCTGGACGGCACCTCCCTGCCGATCGACCTCGGCCGAGCGAAGCGACTGTTCACCCCCGCGCATCGCAAAGCACTCCTGATCCGCGACCAGACGTGTCGCGCTGAAGGTTGCGACACTCCCGGCACCTGGTGCGACGCCCACCACCTCGACCCCTGGCACCAAGGCGGCCCCACTGACCTGGCCAACGCGGTCCTGCTGTGCCAGCACCACCACCACCGCGTCCACGACACCGGCTACCGCAAAGACCGCCTCCCCAACGGCGACCTCAGGTTCCACCGACGCAGTTAAGGGCCCGAGCGTGCCGACCGATTTCTCCGCGATCTGACCGGCGACCAACGCCCCTAGCCCGTGACATCGAGCGGCGAAGAGACCGTGCCAGACTGTCTGGCATGGAGGTCTACCGCGCCCCGGACGCCGCCTTCGAAAACCTGCCCGACTTTCCCTGGGAGCCGGCATACGCGGAGGTTGCTGACCCCGACGGCGGCACCCTCCGAGTGGCCTATGTCGTCGCGGGACCGGCCGACGGGCCGGTCGCGCTACTGCTTCACGGTGAGCCTTCCTGGTCGTTCCTGTACCGACACGTGGCGCGGGTGCTCACTGAGCGCGGGATTCGGTGCGTGATGCCCGACCTGGTCGGCTTCGGCCGCTCCGACAAACCGGTCCACCAGGCCGACTACTCCTACGCCCGGCTGGTCGAGTGGACCCGCGAGCTGGTCTTCGACCACCTCGACCTGCGCGAGGTCACCCTGGTCGGCCAGGACTGGGGCGGGCTGATCGGACTTCGCCTCGTCGCCGAGCACCCGGACCGCTTCAACCGGGTGGTCGCGGCGAACACCGGGCTGCCGACCGGCGACTTCGACATGCCCGAGGTGTGGTGGCAGTTCCGCCACGCCGTCGAGAGGACCGACGTGCTCGACATCGGTCGCCTGGTCGCCGCCGGCTGCGTGCGCCCGATCGCCGATGACGTCCGCGCGGCCTACGACGCGCCGTTCCCCGAGGAGCGCGCCAAAGCGGGTGCCCGAGCCATGCCCGGTCTGGTGCCCACCCGCCCCGGCGATCCCGCCAGCGAAGCCAACCGCGCCGCGTGGCAGGCGCTTTCGGCCAGCGAGTTGCCGTTCCTGCTCGCGTTCAGCGACAGCGACCCGATCACCGGGGCGATGACACCGATCCTGCACAAGCTCATCCCCGGCACCCGGGGCCTCAGCCATCCCACCATCCAGCATGCCGGCCACTTCCTTCAGGAGGACGCCGGGGACGAGTTGGGCCAGGTCGTCGCAGACTTCATGCGGGGCTGACGGGGAGCGCTCGTCATCGAGCCCGGGCGTCAGAAGAGCCGCGGCACGAAGGTCTGCTCGTGCATCGGCGGACGGACGTAGCCGATGTCGCGCACCTCGGGGAGCTCCACCCGGGGAGGCGCGACGTCCTCGTAGTCGAATTGGGCGAGCAGGTGGCTGATGCAGTTGAGCCGGGCAGCCCTCTTGTCGTCGGACGGCACGACGTACCAGGGAGCCTGCTTGATGTCGGTGTGCTGGAAGGTCGTGTCCTTGGCCATCGAGTAGCGGACGTAGAGCTCGCGCTCCGCGAGGTCCATCTCGGAGAGCTTCCAGCGCTTGAGGGGCTCGGCGTTGCGCGCCTCGAAGCGCCGCTGCTGCTCCTCGGCGCTCACCGAGAACCAGTACTTCAGCACCACGATCCCGGACCGGACCAGCATCCGCTCGAACTCCGGGCAGCTGCGCAGGAACTCCTGGTGCTCGGCCTCGGTGCAGAAGTCCATCACC
>JBKJIN010000050.1:0-20728 GCA_046598425.1 Marmoricola sp.
CCGGGCGACCGTACTCAGAGTGCTTCGGGTCACTTCGTACAGCATGAGTCCCCAGTCGTCTCGAGGTTCCGCTCCGCCGGGCGAACGTCCGGCGTCCCCCTGACTTTACTGGCCCTCGTCAATCTCAGTTTCGGGCAGTTCACCTCAGCGATCGGCCCGGATCGGCAAGGTGATTCGAAGGATCGCCCCCCCATCTGGCAGACTAGCGGGCGTACTCGTTTGACTGCGGCCCCTCTCTCCGCTTCAAACGTGTCCATCCGAGCGTCACGAGCTGTGTCCCCACGCGGATTCCGTGCCGACTCACCCCAGACAAGAAACAGGAGTCACCACCAACGTGGCCGTCAAGATTCGTTTGAAGCGTATGGGCAAGATCCATGCACCGTTCTACCGTGTCGTCATCATGAACTCGCGCACCAAGCGCGATGGTCGGGCGATCGAGGAGATCGGCAAGTACCACCCGACCCACGAGCCCTCCGTCATCGAGATCGACTCCGCCCGCGTGCAGTACTGGCTCGGCGTCGGCGCACAGCCGACCGAGCAGGTTGCGGCGCTGTTGAAGATCACCGGTGACTGGCAGAAGTTCAAGGGTCTCCCGGGCACCGAGGGCACCCTGCGCGTCGCCGAGCCGAAGCGCGACAAGACCGAGATCTTCAACGAGGCTCTCAAGGACGCGGCGAACGAGCCGAAGCGCGAGGCCGTGACCAAGAAGGCAGCTCAGAAGGCCAAGAAGGTCGAGGAGCCGAAGGTCGAGGAGCCGAAGGTCGAGGAGCCGAAGGCTGAGGAGGCCGCCGTCGAGGCGCCCGCCGCTGCCGAGGAGACCCCGGCCGCGGCCCCGGTCGCTGAGGAGGCTCCGGCCACCGAGGCTCCGGCCGCCGACGAGACCACCGAGGCCTGAGCATGCTGGCCGAAGCGCTTGAGCACCTGGTCCGCGGCGTCGTCGACAACCCCGACGACGTCTCGGTCCGGGACAAGCAGCTCCGCCGGGGCTCGATTCTCGAGGTTCGCGTCCACCCGTCCGACCTGGGCAAGGTGATCGGGCGCAACGGCCGGACCGCTACCGCGTTCCGGACCGTCATGTCGGCCCTCGCGGGTCGGGGTGGCGCCCGCGTCGACTTCGTCGACGTCGACCGCCGTAACTGACGGAGGCGCCGGGACCGTGGCCCCGAAACAGGCACTGCCCGAGACGATCGTCGTCGGTCGGATCGGCAAGCCGCACGGCGTCAAGGGCGAGGTCTCCGTGGAGCCCCGCACCGATGAGCCCGACCGTCGGTTCGCCGACGGAGCAGTACTGAAGACTGAGAACAAGCGGCCCCAGAATGTCGACCGCGCCCCCGGTCCGGCCCACCTCACGGTGGCCGGATCGCGGTGGCACTCGGGCCGCTTGCTCGTCCGCTTCGTCGAGATCGCTGGTCGCAACGCGGCCGAGGAGGCTCGCGGCACGCTGCTCTCGGTCGACCTCGACCCGCAGGAGCGCCCCGAGGACCCCGACGAGTTCTACGACCACCAGCTGGTTGGCCTGGCGGTCGTTACGACCGACGGCCGCGCGGTCGGGACGCTCAAGGAGATCGTGCACGGGACCGCGCAGGACCTGCTCGTGATCGCGGCTGACGGCCCTGACGTCCTGGTGCCGTTCGTGAGCCAGCTGGTCCCCGAGGTCGACGTACCCGGCGGCCGGATCGTCGTCGCCGACCTCCCCGGCCTGCTCAGCGACCTGGACTGAGGTCTCTCACCGGGTATTTACCGGTGTGAAACCGGATCTACGGTGGCGTAACGCGCGCGAAACACAATTCGGGGTTCCTTGAAACGCCGGATTGTGAGGATCAGGGCCAACAGAGGCCGCCAATGGCGGTGGCCACTCTGGGTCGCCCTTTGGCCCTCACCTCCCGAGGAGATTGTTTCAATGGACCTCTCATCCGCGTGGCTGCTGATCTCAGCGGCCCTCGTTCTCTTCATGACGCCTGGACTGGCGTTCTTCTACGGCGGACTCGTCAAGTCCAAGAGCGTCATCTCGATGATGATGCTGAGCTTCGGCTCGATCGGCCTGGTCGGCGTGCTCTGGATCCTGTTCGGGTTCAACGCCTCCTTCGTCGATGGCACGAGCGCCACCGACTGGATCCCAGGCGTGCTGGGCAACGCGTTCTCGGACTTCGGTATGCAGGACGCCGCTAAGGCTGCGTTCGGTGGTGAGGGTGAGCTCACCCTTGCCGGTGTCGTCTTCGGGGCGACCTTCGCCATCATCACCGTCGCGCTGGTCTCCGGTGCGATCGCTGACCGCGCGCGCTTCTGGCCCTGGATGCTGTTCGTCGGCCTGTTCTCGACGCTGGTGTACTTCCCGGTGGCTGCGTGGGTCTTCGCCTTCACCGTTGACGACGCCGGCGTGCCGACCTTCACCGGTTGGGTCGGGCAGCTCGGTGCGGACATGGGCCTCGACGCCGGAACGATCGACTTCGCGGGCGGCACGGCCGTTCACATCAACGCCGGTGCTGCTGCGCTGGCGCTTGCGCTGGTCCTCGGCAAGCGCAAGGTCGGCTTCTCCAAGGAAGAGGCGCAGCCGCACAACGTCCCGCTGGTCCTGATCGGTGCCGCCATCCTGTGGTTCGGCTGGTTCGGGTTCAACGGCGGCGCGACCGCGGCGACCGGCGTCGCCGGCACCAACGGCTCCGTCGGCCTGATCTTCCTCAACACGCTGGTGGCCCCGGCCGCAGCGCTGGTCGGCTGGATCATCGTCGAGCACTTCAAGGAGGGCAAGGCCACCGCAGTCGGCGCTGCCTCGGGGATTGTGGCTGGCCTGGTCGCGATCACCCCGGCATGCGCCAACATCTCGCCGCTGTGGGCCATCGTCCTGGGCCTGGTTGCCGGTGCTGTCTGCTGCTTCGCGATCGACCTGAAGTACAAGCTGGGCGTCGACGACACCCTCGACGTGGTGGGCATCCACCTGGTCGCCGGTTTCATCGGGACCCTGTCCCTGGGCTTCTTCGCCTACAACACTGGTCTCTTCGACGGTGGCAACCTGGACCAGCTGATCGTCCAGGCCATCCCGGCGTTCGCCATCGCGGCGTACTCCTTCACGGTGGCTTTCATCCTCGGCAAGGCGATCGAAATGACGATCGGCTTCCGCGCCAAGGAAGCGGACGAGATCGCCGGTATCGACCTCGCGCTCCACGGCGAGGGCTACGCGATCGACTGATCACCACCCTGTTCCAGACACAGGCCCGTCCCGGTTCGCCGGGGCGGGCCTGTGCTGTCAGACGTGGTCCGGGCTCAGCCGGCTGACCTGGTGGATCCGGACGTCGAGGTCCTTGATCTCGTCGAGGACGGCTCGGGCGAGCCAGGCCGGCGTGAGCCGGGTGCGCGGCAACCGCTCGAGCACCCCGGCGCGTTCGAGCCGGTCGATGTCGGCCCGGGCGGCGGCTTCCTCGACACCGAAGAGGTCGACCACGAGGGCCACGTTGACGAACGGATGCTCGGTAAGGACGTCGAGCAGTCGGTAGAGCGTGGTGCCCGGCGCCGTACCGGGGACCGAGTCGTGCCAGCCCTGCCGGATCGTCACCAGCGTGTCGGCGGTCTGCCAGGCCTCCGAGGTCGCGAGGTGGGTCGCGGCAGCGAGCATCGCGACGATGGTCGCCGCGTGCCCGTTCCGGTAGTCCTCAAGGGCATCGAAGTACCGCTGCCGATGGGCGACCAGAGCGGAGGCGATCGGAGCGGTCAGGTGCCGGGTGATCCGGCGTCGCCGTAGCACGGCGTGGATCAGCGTGCGGCCGATCCGTCCGTTGCCGTCGACGAACGGGTGGATCGACTCGAACTGGGCGTGCGTGATCGCGGCCTGGATCACCGGCGGGACATCGGTGCGATTGGCGTACGCGAACAGGTCCTCGAGGTAGTCGGCGACGGTTTCCGGGGGAGGTGGGATGTAAAGGGCGCCGATCGGCGCGTAGTCGCTGCCGCTGATCCAGTTCTGCACCTCCCGGAACTTCCCGGCCCGGTGCTGTTCGTCGGGGTTGCGGCGGAACAGGTCCCGGTGGGCTTGCAGGATCGGCTCGGCACGGATCGTCCGGGTTGCGTCGGCGTCCTCGATCATCCGGCCGAGCGCCCGGGTGGCCGAGGCGACGGCGACCCCGGTCGCGTTGGACCGGATGCCCAGCAGGGCGCGCCCGTAATCGGTCAGGTCGGTCTCGAGGTTCTCGATCTTCGAGGACGCCACCGACTCGGTCCGCAGGAGCATGTGGTTCAGGGCTTTCAAGGTGCGTCCGTGCACGAGGTCGAGGTTGCTCAGGTCGCCTGCGCTGGCGTTGACGCTGGCGGCCAGCGACCGGTCGGGGGAGTAGTGCAGGTCGCGGATCAGCGGCGGCAGGGTGACGGTGACCTCGCGCAGCCTTCTGTCGGCCCGAGGTCCCTGGGCGACTCGCTGCTGCCAGGGTCGGACCTCGTGGACGTGGGGGGGCCAGTCCGTGGTTGGCTCGGCTCCCGTCACGGGTACATCGTCGCAGGATCGACCCGCATAGGGTGGGCTCGTGCGCATCGACGTCGTCTCGATCTTCCCGGACTACCTCGCTCCCCTCGAGCTGTCCCTAGCCGGGAAGGCCAGGGACAAGGGGCTGCTGGACCTGGTGGTCCACGACCTGCGCACGTTCACCGCCGACAAGCACCGGACCGTCGACGACACCCCGTACGGCGGCGGTGCCGGCATGGTGATGAAGCCCGAGCCGTGGGGAGTTGCGCTCGACCACGTTAGGGCCGCCGGGACCCCCGGGGTGGCGCCGGTGCTCGTCGTACCGACGCCGTCGGGGACCCCGTTCACCCAGGCGGTCGCGGCGGAACTGTCGACCAGGGAGCATCTGGTCTTCGCGTGCGGGCGCTACGAGGGCATCGACCAGCGTGTCATCGACGACGCCGCGGAGCGTTTCGAGGTCCGCGAGGTCTCGCTGGGCGACTACGTCCTGAACGGCGGCGAGGTGGCGGCTCTCGCGGTGATCGAGGCCGTCGCCCGGCTGATCCCGGGGTTCATGGGCAACGCGGCCTCGCTGGTCGAGGAGTCGCACGCCGACGGACTCCTGGAGTACCCGGTCTACACGAAGCCGGCGAGCTGGCGCGGCCACGAGGTGCCGGCGGTGCTGCTCTCCGGGGACCACGGCCGGATCGCGGCCTGGCGCGCCGACCAGGCGCAGCGGCGTACGGCGCAACGCCGGCCAGACCTGTGGAGCCCGGCGAGCACCTTGGTGGATCGCGAGGTGCGGCTCGTCGTACCCGCGGACGCGGGCGAGATCTTGACCTTGCAGCGCGCCTGCTGGGTCTCCGAGCAGCAGGCGAACCCCGGGGCCCGGATCATCGCGCTGGAGGAGAATCTCGAGGACGTGGTCGGCTGGACGCGGAGCCACACGGTCCTGGTGCTCCGTTCCGCCGGCCGGCTGGTCGGGGCGGTCCGGGCGTACCTCGTCGGGACGACCTGGGACATCGGCCGGCTGATGGTGGCCCCGGACCTCCAGGGGACCGGCCTGGGTCGGATGCTTCTCGAGCAGGTCGAGGCGCTCGCCCCGGACGCGTCGACCGGGTTCGAGCTGTTCACCGGCGCCGGGAGCGTGCGCAACCTGACGATGTACCGCAAGGCCGGCTACCGGCTCCGCGGTGAGGTCGAGCCCGGTGTTGTGCGCATGACCAAGAGGCGCTGAGCGGGGAGCGGGCAGGATTTCCGGATCGGGCCCTGCCTCTGGCAGACTTGCTCCTTGGCCCAGTCGGCCACGATCGTCCGGAACAACCGACCCGGAGATCCGCGTGAGCACCTGCCACAGGGGGCGCAGCGCGACGGCCACCCAGACCAGGGTCCGACTCATTGAGCAAGCAACCTGATCCGCGGCTGACCTGTGGCGATCGCGAGGAGACACTATGACCAACGTCATCGATGCCCTGTCCGCAGCCTCCCTGCGCACCGACGTCCCCGCCTTCCGCGCGGGCGACACCGTCAAGGTCCACGTGAAGGTCGTCGAGGGCAACCGCTCCCGTGTCCAGGTCTTCCAGGGCGTGGTGATCCGCGTCCAGGGCTCCGGCATCGGCCGCACCTTCACCGTCCGCAAGGTCTCCTTCGGTGTCGGCGTCGAGCGGACCTTCCCGATCAACTCCCCGATCTTCGAGCAGATCGAGATCGTCACCCGCGGTGACGTCCGGCGCGCGAAGCTGTACTACCTGCGCAACCTGCGCGGCAAGGCAGCGAAGATCAAGGAGCGCCGCGAGTTCTGAGTCCCACGTTCTTCGGAATGCCAGGGTGTGTTGGGACTCACGGTTAGGCTCCGCACGTGAATGAACCTTCCGCTGACCTCGGGACGACGCCGCAAGGGGTCGAACGGGGCAAGCGCGCTGCGGTCAAGAAAAAGAAGCAGCCCCTGCCGGTGTGGCAGGAGAGTCTACTGCTACTCGGGATCGCCCTCGCGCTCGCGATCGGGATCAAGTACTTCTTCGTCCAGGCGTTCTACATCCCGTCGGAGTCGATGGAGCCGCTGTTCATCAAGAACGACCGGATCCTCGTCCAGAAGGTCTCCTACTGGGGCGGAGACGGCCCGCAGCGTGGCGACATCGTGGTCTTCAAGGACCCGGGCGGCTGGCTCAACGACGCCGAGACCCGGACTGCCACCAATCCGCTGTCCAAGACCCTCGAGGCGATCGGGCTGTACCCCTCGGGCGGACACCTGGTGAAGCGCGTGATCGGCGTCGGTGGCGACCGGGTGAAGTGCTGCGACCCCAAGGGGCGGATGACGGTCAACGGCAAGGCCCTCGACGAGTCGGCGTACCTGCCGGAGAACACCCTGCCCTCGGACCAGGCGTTCGACGTGCGGGTCCCCGGCGGGTACCTCTGGCTGATGGGCGACAACCGGAACAACTCCTTCGACTCCCGCGGCCACATCAGCGACCCCGGCGGTGGCTGCGTCAAGGAAGACCAGGTCGTCGGCAAGGTCTGGGCTCTGATCTGGCCCTGGAAGCGGGCCGAGCGGATCCACACCCCGGGGACCTTCGAGGGGATCAAGTCCAACAGTGTCGACGCGGGCGGCGAGTACTCCTGCCGCTAGCGGGGGATCGACATGACTGCCTCCGGTCTTCCCCGCGGTTCCACGATCCGGCGCGATGCCGGGCTGTACGGCTACGAGCGCGCCCTGCGGAGGGCCGGGCTGGCGCCGGTGGCCGGCGTCGACGAGGCCGGCCGCGGAGCCTGTGCCGGCCCGCTGGTCGCGGCCGCGGCGATCCTGCCTGAGGGGCGGGCCGGTCTGGTCCCCGAGCTGGCCGACTCCAAGCTGCTCACCGCCAAGGCCCGGGAGCGTTGTTACGCACAGGTCGTGAAGCGGGCGCTGGCGTGGTCGGTGGTCGTCGTCGAGCCAGGGGAGTGTGACCGGCTCGGGATGCACGTGGCGAACATCGAGGCGCTGCGACGGGCGCTGGCGCGCTTGGACGTGCGGCCGGCGTACGTGCTCACCGACGGGTTCCCGGTCGACGGCCTCGGCGTACCGGGACTGGCGATGTGGAAGGGCGACCAGGTGGCAGCCTGCATCTCGGCGGCCTCGGTGATCGCGAAGGTGACGCGCGACCGGCTGATGATGCAGCAGCACGAGCTCTGGCCGGACTACGATTTCGGCACGCACAAGGGTTACATCACCGCGGAGCACTCCGAGGCGCTGACCGAGCACGGCCCGTGTCCGATCCACCGGATGCGGTTCGTGAACGTACGGCGCGCCGCTGGGCTCGTCGATGAGGTCGCCCACAGTCTCGAGCCTCAGCTCGAGCTGGATCTGCAGGAGATGGCGGAGGAGACGGCCCGATGAGCGCAGAGGACCTCGAGAAGTACGAGACCGAGATGGAGCTGACGCTCTACCGCGAGTACCGCGACGTCGTCGGCATCTTCAAGTACGTCGTCGAGACCGACCGCCGGTTCTACCTGTGCAACCAGGTGGACGTGAAGGCGCGTACCGAGGCCGGGGACGTCTTCTTCGAGGTCTCCATGACCGATGCCTGGGTCTGGGACATGTACCGCCCGGCGCGGTTCGCGAAGAATGTGAAGGTGCTGACCTTCAAGGACGTGAACGTCGAGGAGCTCAACAAGTCGGAGTTCGAGCCGCCGAAGGTCTGACCGGCTCTTCGACGTCGATGTGGGACGGTTTGGGCTGATCGGACCCGACTGGGTCTAGTCCATCTCTCCGAACGCGCGCCAGGCAGGACATTTCGTCGTTATCGTGGACCGAGCGATCCGCTATGGGGCGGGTGCGCCCGTACCTACTACCTCATGCTCGGCTCAGGGGGAGCAATGCACGTGAGACGTGAACGCAACGAGACGGGCGCGAGCGCCGTCGAGTTCGCGCTCGTCTTCCCCTTCCTGATGCTGGTGCTGTTCGGCATGATTACCACCGGGTTCACGTACTCCGACCACCTCTCGATCACCAACGCGGTGCGCGAGGGCGCGCGTTTCAGTTCCGCTGTGGACTACACCCAGTCGACCTGGGCCACTTCGGTGCGCGACCGGGTCAAGGAGGTCTACTTCAACGCGGGCAATGCCGTGACCGACGCGCAAATCTGCGTGAAAATCGTGAATGACTCTGGCAATGCTCCGACGAGCGCGAACTCGTGGATGGGGGCGAACTGCGGGGCTGAACCGGGTTCCCCGACTTCGATGGCCTCGGGAAGTTGCGTGACGAAGGTGTGGGTCGCGAAGCCCGCGGATATTGAGCTCCTCATTGCTCCGACTCTGAACTTCAACATTGGCGCGAAGTCGATCTCGTACTACGGCAGGACGGTGGGCTCGTGCACAGCGCTGTGAACCGTAGGAAGAACGAAGGCGGCGCGATTGCGGTGATAGTCGCCATCATTGCGACTGCACTCCTCCTCGTCGCCGCATTTGTTGTCGACTTCGGATTGGTCCGGGTCGACCGTCAGATTGACAAGTCAGCCGCCGACTCGGCGACTCTTGCTGGCCTTCACGCCCTGAATGGCGGCGACGCGAACCCGCGGCCGTTCGTCGGTGTGTGCACCGCGATGCGTTACCTGCACAGCAACAACGCGCGGTTTGCCGACATGACCGATCTCACCGGCACCTGGACCGATGGTGCCGGAACTTCGACAGGTAACGGCTGTACCGACACGACGCTCCGCAACCAGGTCTGCGCCCCAGCGACGAGCTCGTGGGCCAGGTTTACCTGGGAGGGCACGATGGACGGGAAGCCGCTTACCGTCGTGATCCAGAGCGGCTATTTGCTCACCGGCACCACCGGGTTCAGCGAGGACGCACTTCCGGCCGCAGCGGCGGACAGCGGGGACTCCGCGCAGGGGTGCGACCAACTCGCGGTTCTAGTCACTCAGCAGCGGAAGCCCGGGCTGGGCAGTCTGGCCACCGCGAGCGACCTGAAGACGGCTGTCCGCAGTGTCGGCAGGGTCAAGCAGGACTCCGGCGGTTACGCCCCGGCGATGCTCCTCCTTGAGCGTGACACCTGCCCGGTCCTAACCGGTGGTTCCGGTAGCGGTGGTTCGACCATCCACGTCCTGGGTGCGGCTGCCTCCGACGGCAAGACCCAGCCGGGCACGATTCACTCCGACAGCAGTGCGAGCACCTTGTGCACCGGCGGCAGCAACCAGAACATCTTCCTCGGCAAGGGTGCCGACGGCATCGTCGCTTACGCCGCCCCGGTCGCAGCATCTTCGAACCCCGACCCGACTAAGCCTGGTCAGATTACGTCGTACGCTGGCTCGATCGGTAAGGCACTGAACTACATCATCGACACGCACATCACCAAGACGAACGTGTACGCGGCGAGCGGGCTCAATGCGGCTGCGCCAGGTACCCACGGGGCGCCCGTTGGCATGCCGCGGGTGACCCGAAGCCCGGTCGACAACCGCTACTTCACTGGCGTGAAGGGCGCAGTAGCCAGCGCCAATAGTATCTTCACCACGGTCACATCGGCTGCCGCCGCCACGTCCGCTGGCTACGCGGTCGTGAGCAACTGTTCCCCGCCGCAAGCCGCGATCAACGCGCTGGCCCTGACGGCTACGTCACGCCTCTACGTCGACTGCGCTGGCAGCTTCCAGGGCCCGAACAACGCCGCCCTCACGATCAACGCCGGCCGTGTGGTGTTCCGCGGAAGCCTCGACCCCCGCGGGATCCACTCCTTCCCGAACGCAACCCACGTCTACGTCAACGGCGTCGCGGGGGGCGCCGCGATCAACATCGCGAACGACCGTGGCTTCCGGATGCACACTGGCGGCCGCACCGATCCCGCGACCGGCGACTGTACGACGACCCGGTCGTCGTCCAAAGGCATCCTCTTCGTTCGGAACGGCCGGTTTAGCCAGAGCGGTACTGGCCTCCTCCAACTCTGCAACACCGCTGTGATCATGCTTAGCGGGCGCTCGGATGCTTGCATCCCGGCTACTGCTGGTACCTATGTCGTTCCCGTGCCAGCGGGACCGGCAACCCCGTGCGCCGGTGTCAACGGTGCCCTCGGTGACGGATACCTCGGGCAGCAGGGTGGAACGATCGACTGGACCGCGCCGGATGCGCTTGATGTCACGCTCGGGTCCGACAACCTGCCCACGGCGGCTGCGATAGCAGCGTGGCAGGACGTGAACGGGCCGGAGGACCTTTCCTTCTGGTCGGAGTCAGCCAGCGGCGGTACCGGCTCCACTGAGTTTCGGATGCAGGGCAGCGGAGTGCTCAAGGTTCGGGGCGTGTTCATGCTGCCGAACGCCTTTCCGTTCACCATTGGTGGCGGCGCGGCGATGAACTTGATCAACGCTCAGTTCATCGCCCGCAGCATCGCGCTCAACGGCAACGGGACGCGCATCACGATGGCAGTTGACCCGCACGCTAGCATCACCCTCCCCAAACTAGTCCTCGTCGGACTCGTTCGATAGGGGCATTGTCCTCATTTAATGACAAAACGGACATAACGGCCTATCCTGTCTGAGACAGGGGGTCCGCCGTGAGAGGCATCCGGAGGAAACAGGACCGCGAGAGCGGTGCTGCAGCAGTGGAGTTCGCACTCGTCATGCTGCCCGTGGTCGTGCTCATGTTCGGCCTGATCCAGTACGGCTTCTACTTCTGGGCGATGCAGGGCGGCAGCGACATCGCGCGCAGTGCCGCGCGGTTGTCGTCGGTCGGCAACCCGCCTTCGTGTGCGGAGTTCCAGGCGAAAGTCACCTCGCAGGTCAACGACCTCGTCGGGTCGGGGATGACCGAGTCGATCGCACGCTCCTACGACCGCCAGGACCCCGATGAGGTCCAGGTCGGCGACGTCGTCTCGGTCGTGGTCCGGTTCCGGAGTCCGGACCTGCACTTCCCGTTCATCCCGTTCATCGACGACGGGATGGTGACCGCCCGGGCGGAGTCGAGGGTCGACTACGTCCCCAGCCAGCCGGAGAGCTGCACATGACCGCGGGTCGACTCAGTTCAGGTCGACCCCCGGTCCGACGATCTAACAGCTAGGGCCCGAGATGTTCCGAGGGTTCGACGTACGCATGGAGGCGCTGATGAGAATCGTACGAAGGGATTGCCGGCACGGCCGGTGCGCGCGCGACCAATCAGGCGCGATAGCCATCATGATCGGCCTGCTCGCCACCTTCTTCTTCGGAACCGCAGCCTTGGCCGTTGATCTCGGTACAGCGTGGGCGCGCAAGCGTGAGGTCCAGAAGCAGGTCGACATCAGCGCCTTGAGCGTTGGGTGGATGCTGCCGATGACGTCGAGCAACCGGATGGACATCGCCGACAAGGTGGCCGACTACTTCACCAACGAGTCGAACCTGGTTATCGGCCAGGCCGTCGTGACCGGCTCCCAGCTCGTCAATGGGAACACGGCTGACGGCGAGGTCATCTTCCAGAACAGCGACTTCACCTCGTGCAGCGACGACTGTCCGCAGATGCGGGTGATCGCTCCGGCCAGCCGGGTCGAGTTCGGCCTCGCCAACGCGGTCGGGGTCTCGCACACGATGGTGCAGCGCGAGGCGACCGTCCGGATCACCTCGGAACTTCCGCCGGCGGACAAGGCGATCCCGTTCTGGCTGCCGACCGGCTGCGGTTACGGCCAGACCGAGGCGGACACCTCCCAGGGGAATCAGTCGGAGCCCACGCCGACCGCGACGGCCACGGCGTTGCCCACCGCGGTCGCGGTGCCGTTCGTTCCGACTCCGGTCGGCACCCACGTACTCGTCGGCGTGGCCATCACACCGGTCGGCTTCCTCGGGACGGTCAATGTCTCGGGTTACCAAGTCACCGGCGTGGGAGCCCAGTACAAGAAGGTGACCCTGCGCGCCTACCCGCCGACGGGTACGTCGTTCGTCGACTTCGCGGCACAAACGGACCTAAACGGCTGGGTGCCGACGTTCAGCGTGAGCCAGGAGCTCAGTGCGGTGGCGGGGGACTGGCGGGTCTACGCCCTCGCGGAGAAGAACAACTCAATCGAGTTCTCCAGCAACTACCTCGTCCTCCGGGTCGCCGACCCCGTTCTCCCCACGCCGACACCGACCTCGACGGACGGTCCGGTTACTCCTGACGTCGCCGTCGGCTGCGTGGGGCAGGACCGGGGGAACTTCGGCCAGCTGGACGCGCCGCGGCTCGAGGGGGGGACCAAGCAGCAGCGGCTGGCGCGGAACCTCGCACTCGGGCTGGACCACGAGCTGCTCCCGTACATCTTCCCGGTGGGTCAGGCTGAGGAGAAGGACTGTGGCGATGTCGGGAGCTTGCTGCCCGGTGCCCAGCTCGACGACGTCTCCCGCCCGGGGAACAACTGCGTGACCGGCGACACAGGCAACGACGGTCCGAAGATCATGGACGGTCTGATCTACGGGATAGCGGGCGTCGCGCCCGGGCGGCTCGACGCCGCCAACGGTGCCACCACGTGCCCAGGGCGGAGCAACGCCAGCGTCGGCGGCAAGATCATCAACAACGACGTGCTCTCCTGCTTCCTGCGCAACGGCGCGACGCTGGCTGACATCAGTGAAACGTCCGGGGTGAACTCGACGATGCTCGACCCTTCGATCCTCGACTCGCCGCGGTTCGTTTGGCTGCCAGTCGTCTTCGCCACCGACCGGGCGCAGAAGAACTTCCAGCCGATCCGGCACTTCGTGCCCGGCTTCATCACCGACGAGACCCAGACGACCCTTGCGACCGCGCTCAACGGACTCGAGATCAGTGGCAACTCGGTCTCGGTGCTGAACATCTTCACGTTCAACCGGGACGCGCTCCCCACCACCGAGATCTCGGACACGACCGACTACGACCCGGACATCGGTGGCGGGATCGTCCGACTGGTCGGATGAGCCGGACTGCGCCGGGCTACCTAAAAATAGACCAAAAGTGACAAAGGTCCCAAAAGGGGCTAATCTCGCTTTTCGGGAGGGGAATGCAGATGTCGGCGTGGGTTTCGAGGAAGCGTGACGAGCGCGGTGCAGCGGTCGTCGAGACGGCGTTGTGCCTGTGTTTCGTGGTGCTGCCGCTGGTGTTCGCAACGATGGCCTACGCCTACATGCTGAGCTTCCGGCAGACGGTTTCGCAGAGCGCGGCCGAAGGGGCGCGAGCGGCAGCCGTGGCTCCGCCCGGTGCGTCCGAGGCCGAGCGCGAGACGGTGGCGCGCAACGCGGTGAGTGCCGCGCTGTCGACCGGGGTCGGAGGACTCACCTGCTCCGCGCCGCACGTCACCTGCGAGGTCGTCCGGGTAGACAACTGTGGCGACGGGTCGGGCAACGACTGCATGCGGGTGACCATCAGCTATCCGTACCGGGACCACTCGCTGCTGCCGTCGATCCCCGGTCTCGGGTTCACGCTCCCGTCGACTATCCGCTACTCCGCCGTCGCCGAGCTGGGCTGATGGCCCGTCTGTGGATCCGGCCTGCTTCGGCTCGCCGCCGCGGTGAGAGCGGCGTGATTGCCATCGTCACTTCGCTGATCACCTGCTTCACCCTGGTCCCGCTGGCCGCCGTCGCGGTCGACATCGGGGTCCAGCGGGTCGCCCGCCGCGACATCCAGTCGGTCGCCGACATGGTCTCCCTCGACCTCGCCCGGCAGCTCGACGGTCGTACGGCGCAGGTCATCCAGGGCGGCCTGCAGAACCTCGCCGACAAGTCCGCCGGTCGAAACTCGGCCGCCGGGACCGATGTCATCGTCGTGACGGCAGAGCTCGGTGTCGTCGACGAGGCCGCCTTCGACCCTGCCGACCCGGACGCCTACTTCACCCCGGTCTCGGGCACCGCGGTGCCGAACGCGGTAAAGGTCAGGGCGTCGACCGCGGTCGATTTCAGCCTCCGCAGCGGCAAGGGGAAGGTCTGGCGTACCTCGATCGCAAAGTCGCAGAAGTATGCCTGCTTCAGCATCGGGTCGTTCGCCCTCAACATGAACTCCGCAGATTCCGCGTTCGTTAGGAGGTCGGCCCTGCTCAACCATTTGATCAACGACTCGCTCAACCTCAGTGCGATCTCCTACACCGGTCTCGCCAACTCCAAGATCACCCTGCGCGGCCTGGCCACCAACCTGGGTGTCGGTACGCCGAGCGAGCTGGCCTCGCTGAGCAACTTGTCGCTGAACCGTCTGTTCCTCGCCTCGGCCCAGGTCCTCCAGTCCGAGGGCGGGGAAGCTGTGGACGTCACCCTGCTCAACCAGCTGGCCACGGCCAACTTGAGCGCGCTGGCGCACGTCACCCTCGGTGACGTCCTCGACCTGCACACCGCGCCCGAGGCGGCACTGGACGCGACGGTCAACGTCCTGGACCTGGTCTCGGCGGCGGCGTTCGTCGCCAACGGCACCAACGCGCTCACCATCCCAACCCTGACGGCCGGGATCCCGAACGTCGCGAGCGTCACCGCCAGCCTCAAGGTGATCGAGAAACCGCAGGACGGCTGCCACCAGGTCGGTGACACGGTGCGGACCGCGCAGGTCGACCTGGACATCACGTTCAACCTGCTCAACCTCAACGTCCTGGCCCTGGTGGTCGCAGAGACCAAGTTCAGCGTGCACGTGTCGCTGGCCGAGGCGATCGGCACCCTGACGAACATCGACTGCGGCACGCCGTACGGGATCGACCTGTCGGTCGCCTCCTCGCTCTCGCAGGTCTCCACGCACCTGGAGATCACGCTCAAGTCGCTCGGGCTGCCGATCGCTACGGTCGACGTGATGCCGACGACCAACGCGCCGGCGGCGACCAACACGATCCAGTTCCGGTACCCGCCGGACGCGTACGACGTGGCCAAGAGCACCGGATCCGGGGTGGCTCTCTCGACGATCTCTCTGACCACGGCGGACATCACCGTCCTCAGCCTGCCGTTCGGCGTCACCACCGGCGGTCTGCTGACCGGCATCATGGGAACCATCGTCACGCCGATCGTGAACCCGCTGATCGCCAACACCAACTCGATCCTGGTAGGTCCATTGGCTGACCTGCTCGGGCTGAATCTCGCCGGCGCGGACGTCTTCGTCCACGAGCCGCCTCCGTACGCCTGCAACGGCGTGGCGATGGCTGGCTGACCGAGCTGCACCCGGGGGCCGGTTCGCGTCCACGGGAACCGGTCCTGGGGGCTGGTTCCACAGGACGCCTGGTCCCCGGGTGCGTCCAACGCCCCCGGTGAGGTCACCTCCTCCCGGAGGTTGACATGAGCACTGCACGACAGCAGCAATCACAGGCGCGCTCCTTGGGCGCGTACGGCGAGCGGGTGGCGGCACGGCACCTGACCGGTCTTGGGATGACGGTTCTCGACCGCAACTGGCGCTGCCCGACGGGAGAGATCGACCTGGTCCTACGCGACGCCGCGGTCCTCGTGGTCTGCGAGGTCAAGACGCGCCGTGGGCTCGGGTACGGGCACCCGGTCGCCGCCGTACGGGAGCGCAAGCTCGAACGGCTGCAGACGCTGGCCCTGCTATGGATCGAGGCGCGCGGGGTGACCGCGCCGGAGGTGCGGATCGACATCGTTGGTGTGGTCCAGCCGCGGCGCGGGCCCGCCCTGGTCGAGCACGTCCGGGGGATCGGCTGATGTACGCCACCACCAGGACCGTGTCCCTACAAGGAGTCGTCGGCCATGTGGTCGACGTTGGGGTCAACATCAGCCAGGGCATCGTCGGGACCGCGATCGTGGGCCGCCCCGATGCTTCGATCAACGAGGCCCGCGAGCGCTGCCGCTCGGCGGTGGACAACAGCGGCTACCACTGGCCGGCCACCCGCAGGGTCACCATCCTGCTCTCGCCCGCCGACCTCCCGAAGCGGGGGCCGCACTTCGACCTGGCGATCGCCGTTGGCGTCCTGGCGGCGGCCGACGGGGAGATCCCGCTGGGTGCCCTGGACGGCGTCGTGCTGATTGGGGAGCTGACCCTGGACGGACGGGTGCGGTGCGTGCCGGGCGTCCTCCCGATGGTGATGGCGGCGTCGGCTCGCGGGATGACCCGGGTGGTCGTACCGGAGCCGCAGGTGTCCGAAGCGGCCCTGGTCACCGATGTCGAGGTGTACGGCGTCCGCTCGCTGCGGCAGGTGATGGCGCTCCTCGCTGGCCAGGAGATCCCGGAGGCGCCGCCGGTCGAGCCGTTGACCGGCGAGCCGCTGCTCGCCTGGCGTGCCGATGGTCGATCCGAGGATCCTGATCTCTCCGACGTCCTCGGGATGTCCGACGCGCGGTTCGCACTGGAGGTGGCGGCGGCCGGTGGCCATCATCTCCTTCTCACCGGCGCGAAAGGCGTCGGGAAGACCACGCTGGCCGAGCGGTTGCCGACCATCCTTCCTGACCTCGATGCACGGGCGTCGCTCGAGCTCACCGCGATCCACTCGCTGTGCGGGCGGTTGCCGGCGGGGGTCGCGGTCTTCACCAGGCCGCCGTTCCGGGCACCGCACCACACCGCCTCTCGCGCCGGGATCCTCGGCGGTGGGACCGGACGGGTGCACCCCGGCGAGGTGAGCAAGGCGCACCACGGGGTGCTCTTCCTCGACGAGTTCCCGCTGCTGCCGTCCGACATCGTGGAGGCGCTCCGGCAGCCGCTGGAGAGCGGGGAGATCACGATCTCCCGGGGCGACGAGGATGCGACCTTCCCGGCTGGCGGCATGCTCGTCCTGGCGTGTAACCCGTGTCCGTGCGGGGAGTACTCGACCCAGACCCGGGACCACCGCTGCCTCTGCTCGGAGGTGAAGCGGCGCGAGTACCGGCGCAAGATCTCCGGACCGATCGCGGACCGGATCGACATCACCCGGGTGCTGGAGCCGGTTGCCGCGCACGATCGCTCCGACCCGCTGGCCCGCCCGGAATCGTCGGCGACCGTGCTGGCCCGGGTGACGGCCGCGCGCGAGCGCCAGCGTGCGCGCTACCGCGACGTCGGCTGGAACCTCAACGGGCACGCGCCGGGTCCGGAGCTGCGCAGCTGGTTGCCGCTCGAACCCGACGCGACCCGCCGCCTGGACACCGAGGTCTACGGCGGCTCCTTGACGCGGCGCGGTGCCACCCGCGTCCACCGGGTCGCATGGACGGTCGCGGACCTGCGCGGACTCGCCTGTCCGGGCCTCGACGAGCTCGAGGTCGCGCTCCGGTTGCGCAGCGGCGACCCGCTCGCGCTGTCGATGCTCGCGCTGCCGGGGAGGAGTGACGCATGACGTCCGACCCGGAGCGGCGCGCGCGGCTGGTGCTGAGCCTGATCGGCGAGCCGGGGGACCCCCGGCTGACGGGCCTCGTCGAGCAGCTTGGCGCGGTGCCGGTCCTCACTGCATTGACCGAGCAGAGCGAGCACGGCGACCTCCGGGAAGCGCTCGCCGAGCGTCTCCGCGCGGCCCGGCCCGACGAGGTCCTCGCCGCAGCGGAGCGACGGGGGATCCGGTTCGTGACGCCGGCCGACGAGGAATGGCCAGACGGCCTGAGGTCGTTGGCGCACGTTCCCGCGTTGCACGACCGCGGTGGTGTGCCGGTCGGACTCTGGGTGCGGGGACCGCTGCGGCTGAGGGAAGTGTCCGCAGGGTCCGTCGCGGTGGTCGGCGCGCGGTCGGCCACGACGTACGGGGCCCGGGTGGCCGGCGAGATCGCGGCGAGCCTCGCGGCGGCCGAAGTCGGTGTGGTCTCCGGCGCAGCCTTCGGCATCGATCAGTCGGCGCACCGCGGAGCGCTCTCCGCGCGCGGGCCGACGATCGCAGTCCTGGCCTGCGGCGTGGATCGGCCGTACCCGGCGGCGCACGCCGAGATGTTGGGCTACATCGCGGAGGTCGGATCGGTGGTCTCGGAGGCGGCTCCCGGCTGCGCTCCGACGAAGATCCGCTTCCTTGCCCGCAACCGGCTTATCGCGGCCCTCGCGACCGGCACCGTCGTGGTGGAGGCAGCGGTCCGCAGCGGCGCTCTGAACACCGCCAACTGGGCGCACGGCCTGAGTCGCACGCTGATGGGGGTGCCGGGCCCGGTGACGAGCGCGACCTCGCAAGGGGTCCACCAGCTGATCCGGGCCCGCAACGCGCTCCTGGTCACCAACGGCGCGGAGGTGCTCGAGGCGGTCTCGGCCAGCGGCGAGCACGCCGTCGAGCAGCAGCACGGCACCGTTCTCGCACGCGACCTGGTCACCTCCGCGGAGCGCCAGGTCCTGGACGCCGTTCCGGTGTCGCGGGGCGCCCCGCCGACCAGCATCGCCCGGGCGGCGGGGCTGCCGGTGGCGGTCGTCGAGGCGGCCCTCGAAGTGCTGGCCGGCGCCGGGCTCGTGGCGGACACCGGCCGAGGGTGGCGGGCTCTGCCCGACCCTGGCGCTGCGCCTGCCGACGCGCCTGCGGTGGAGGGGGGCGCGGGCTTCGTAGGCTGAGGGTGTGGAAGACCTGCCCGAGGAGTTCGTCACCGCGCTGGCCGCGTACGAGCGTCACCTGGTCTCCGAGCGAGACCTGACGCCGCACACGGTCCGCGCCTACCTCGGCGACATCTCCGGGATGCTCGCCCACGCTGCGGCGATGGGTTGCTGCACGCTGGAGGACCTCGACATCCGGACCTTGCGGAGCTGGCTCGCCAACCAGCAAACCCGCGGCAAGGCTCGTTCGACGATGGCCCGCCGTGCCACCGCAATTCGGGTGTTCACCGCGTGGGCACTTCGCGCGGGCCGGATCCGGACCGACCCGGGAGCACAGCTGGGCAGCCCCAAGGCTCGCAAGACGCTGCCACCGGCCCTCGACGTCGCCCAGGCGCGGGCGCTGCTGGACGCCGCGGCGGTCCAGGCCGATGCGGAGCAGTCGGGAGGGGGAAGTCCGATCGGGCTGCGCGATGTCGCGATCCTCGAGTTGCTCTACGCCACCGGCGCGCGGGTCGGTGAACTTTGCGGCCTGGACATCGACGACGTCGACCGGTCACGCCGGGTGGTGCGGGTCTTCGGCAAGGGTCGCAAGGAGCGCACCGTTCCGTACGGGCTCCCGGCCGACCGGGCGGTGCAGCGTTGGTTGACTGAGGCCAGGCCGGCGCTGTTCGTGCCCGGCAGCGGAGGGGCGCTCTTCCTCGGGGCCCGAGGCGGGCGGATCGACCAGCGAACGGTGCGCTCGATGGTGCATCGGAGGTTGGCCGACGTACCGGGGGCTCCGGACCTCGGACCGCACGGCCTGCGCCACACCGCAGCGACCCACCTCCTCGAAGGCGGTGCCGACCTGCGCACCGTCCAGGAGATGTTGGGGCACGCGTCGTTGGCGACGACGCAGATCTACACGCACGTCACCAGCGAACGTCTGAAGAGCGCCTTCCACCTTGCTCACCCGCGCGCCTGATCATCGGGTGCGACCCGGTAGGTCCTGGGGCAGTGGGAGCAACCGCACCGGTCCCGGGCTCACCAGGTCGAGCGGGTTCTGGTAGTCCTCAACGGCGATCAGGCCCCAGTGGAGGCAGACCCGGGGAGAGCAGTGACCGAGGGCGTACTGGAGCGTCCCGATCACCTCGCCGCTCTGCACGGCGTCCCCGATCCGAGCGGTCGCCGTCACGGGCTCGTACGTCGTGTGGCGGTCCCCGTGGTCGACGACCATCACACCCCGGCCCGCCACCTGGCCGGCGAAACTGACCTTCCCCGGGAGGGTCGCCCGGACGTCCTGGTCAGCCTGCCCGAGCAGGTCCACGCCGCGGTGGCCGCGCTCCCAAGGGCGTACCGGCGGGGCGAAGGTGGCGACCACCTCGGGTCGCGGGGAGAGCGGCCAGGCGGCTACGGCGTCTGCTCGGACTGGCGCCCCGTTCGCTGGTGGCGCCGGGGGGTGCGGCAGGAGTAGCGACGAGGTGATGCTCAGGGTGGCGAGGAGGGCGGTGACGAGTCCGGTCATCGCTCCAGGATGCTGATCTGCAGCCTTCGGCGAGGCTCGCACTCGGTGGTGTGGGGATAACCGATCGATCCAGGATCCTGCGGAGAGCGGCGGGCGGGGTTGTCGCGTTTCGACAACGACCCGCTCCAGGTCTAGAATCCTGCACAGCAACCCGTACGGGTTGACTTCGCACGCCCACACACCGTGCCGCTCTCCCTGGGGAGCGGGTAAATGCGGGTGCGGACCTTCAGTCCAGGTCGGCCACGGTCGTTCAGGTCAGGTCCCACGTAGGCGTCAGGGCAGGCACACCGTGCCGGCAACGAACTGAAATCGGTTCGCGCGCGTCAGCATGCGCTCGGACCACAACAGGAAGCAGAACAATGGCAGTCGTCACAATGCGCCAGCTCCTCGAGAGCGGCGTCCACTTCGGGCACCAGACCCGTCGCTGGAACCCGAAGATGAAGCGCTTCATCATGACCGAGCGCAACGGCATCTACATCATCGACCTGCAG
>JBKJIN010000074.1:0-10133 GCA_046598425.1 Marmoricola sp.
ATCGAGTCCGGCGACACCAAGCTGCTCCCCTCCGACCTGGTCGACCGGGTCCGGTACGAGGAGGAGAACCGTCGCGTGGTCACCGAGGGCAACAAGCCGGCCTCGGGTCGTGCGGAGTTGATGGGCATCACCAAGGCCTCCCTCGCGACCGAGTCGTGGCTCTCGGCGGGCTCCTTCCAGGAGACCACCCGGGTGCTCACCGACGCAGCGATCAACGGCAAGTCCGACTCGCTGCGCGGCCTGAAGGAGAACGTGATCATCGGAAAGCTGATCCCGGCGGGTACCGGCCTCGAGCGGTACCGCAACATCCGGGTGGAGCCGACCGAGGAGGCCCGCGCCGCGGCGTACTCCGTCACCGGCTACGACTCCTACGGCAGCTACGACTTCGGTACGCCGGGGAACCAGACTGTCGCGCTCGACGACTTCGACTTCGGTTCCTACCAGAACTGAGTGGTCTGAGAACGGCCCCCGTGCTTCGGCACGGGGGCCGTTCGCCTTCCCTGGGCCCGGTTCGGCAGGCATGATCAGTTCATGACGTCCGAGGACTGGCGCCACCAGCTCCGGGAGCTGCTCGGGCGCGGGGTCGCGGCGAGCGGCGCCGAAGAGGTGATCGAGTTCCTCACCGCCGAGCTGGTCGCGCTGGGGGAGTCCGGGGCCGCCACCCCGGTGCTGCACCCGTCGGCACCGGTGCTGGGGGTCGACGCCTGCGTCGCCGGCTGGGTGGGCGTCCTGATCAGCCCCGACGGTCGGCTGACGGTGCACGTCAGCACCGGGATCGACACCCTGGTTCAGCACGTCCGGGAGAGCGCGGATCCGGTGGTAGTCGCGATCGACATCCCGATCGGGCTCCCGGACGCGGGCGGTCGTGAGGCCGACGTGCTCGCCCGGAAGGCGCTCCCGGGCAAGTCCTCGTCGGTCTTCTCCACCCTCACCCGATCGGCGTACCAGGCCGAGACATACGCCGACGGGCGGGAGGCGAACCTGGAGGCCACCGACGGTGCCAGCAGCGCGAGCGCCCAGGCGTGGGCGCTGGGTCCGAAGATTCTCCAGGTCGACGCGTGGGTGCGGTCCGGCCCCGGGACCACGGTCATCGAGGTCCATCCCGAGCTGTGCTTTGCCCGGATCTTCGGCGGACCGGTGTTGGTGGCCAAGAAGACGCCCGAGGGGGTGGCGTTGCGGCGGGAGGCGCTCGCCCGCGCCGGGATCAGCGCCCCTGCTTGGTTCAGCGGCTCGGGCTTCGCCGAGGACGACCTGCTCGACGCCTGCGCGGCCGCCTGGACGGCCGCACGCCACGCTGACGGACGGACCGAGGCCTTCCCGGATCCACCGGAGGTGTTCAGCGACGGGATCCCGGCCACCATCCGGGTCTAGGGCACGAGCCCGCGTTCGGCCCCGCTGGGGTGCCCTGGGAGAATGAGCGGGTGACCTCTCACGTCCCCGCACGCACCGACGTCCTCGTCGTCGGCGCCGGCCCTGCCGGATCGTCCGCGGCTGCCTGGGCCGCGCGCGCGGGACGCGACGTCGTGCTCGTCGACGCGGCCGTCTTCCCGCGCGACAAGACCTGTGGCGACGGCCTCACCCCACGTGCGATCAGTGAGCTCGCCAGGCTCGGGCTGGAGGACTGGATCCGGGCCCACACCGTGAACCACGGCCTCCGCGCCCACGGGTTCGGCCAGACGCTGCTGCTCCCGTGGCCGGGCCCCGGCAAGCACGGTACCGGGTTGCCGTCGTACGGGTCCGCGGTCGCGCGCACCGAGCTCGACGACCACCTGCGCACCACGGCCATCAAGTCCGGCGCGACCGCTATCGACGGCGCTCGCGCGGTCGACGTCCGCAAGGACGGCGCCCAGGTCGCCGCGGTCGTCTTCGAACGGACCGGTCCCGAGGGAATCGAACGCTTCGAGATCGCCTGCAACCGTCTGGTCGTTGCCGACGGCGTCCGTTCGGGCCTCGGCAAGGTGCTCGGGCGGGAGTGGCACCGCGACACGGTGTACGGCGTCGCCGGCCGGTCCTACATCGACTCCGGCCTGTCCGAGGACCCGTGGATCAGCTCGCACCTGGAGTTGCGCGGGCAGAAGAACGAGATCCTCTCCGGGTACGGGTGGATCTTCCCGCTCGGCGACGGCTCGGTGAACCTCGGTGTCGGCACCCTGGCCACCGCGAAGCGCCCGGCCGAGGTCGCCCTGCGACCGTTGATGAAGCACTACGCCGAGCTCCGCCGGGAGGACTTCCAGCTCACCGGGGAGATCCGGATGCCCACCTCGGCGCTGCTGCCGATGGGCGGTGCGGTCTCGAACGTGGCCGGCCCCAACTGGGCGCTGATCGGCGACGCGGCCGCCTGTGTGAATCCGCTGAACGGCGAGGGGATCGACTACGGGCTGGAGACCGGACGCCTGGTCGTCGACGTCCTCGACGAAGACCTGTCCGTCGTCTGGCCGGTACTGCTCCGCGAGCACTACGGCGAGGCGTTCTCGATCGCGCGCCGGCTGGCCAGCATCGTCACGGTCCCGAACGCGCTGCGGGCACTCGGCCCGGTCGGGATGCGGTCGGACTGGATGATGACGCTCGCCCTGCGCTGGATGGGCAACCTGGTCACCGACGAGGACCGCGACCGCTCGGCGCGGATCTGGCGCTGGGCCGGACGCAGGTCGGTGAAGTTGGACCACCGCCCGCCCTTCTCCTGACGCCGCCGGACGACACGACACCCATCCACCGGTGGGGCCTGGGACGAATCCCTCCCGACACGGCAGAATCGTCGGGTCGGGACGAGGAGGCGCGCGGATGGAGATCGTCTACCGCTGCGTCAACGGCCTCGGCCGCCTGGTGCTGCTGGTCCTCGGCGTCCGGGTCCGGATTCGGGGCGCCGAGCACCTGCCGACCTCCGGACCCGTGATCCTCGCGTCCACGCATGCGGCGTACCTAGACTTCGTGATCCTGCAGAAGGCTGCCGTCGGCCGGCGCCGCTTCGTCCGGTTCCTAGCCCGGCACGACGTCTGGCTGCGCGGACCCGTGGCCTGGGCGATGGACCGGATGGGCCACGTTCCGGTCGATCGCACCGTCCCGGCGGCCGCCTACCTGCACGCCCGCCGACTGCTCCGGGATGGGGAGGCCGTCGGCATCTTCCCCGAAGCCGGGATCAGCTACTCCTACACGGTGCGCTCGCTGATGCCTGGGGCCGTCGCGCTCGCCCGGGAGACCGGTGCACCGATCGTCCCGGTGGCGATGTGGGGCGCGCAGCGGATCGCCACCGTCGGCATCCCCGAGCCGAAGCCGGATCTGACCCGAGGGCGCCGGATCGACGTCTTCTTCGGGGAGCCGTTCGTCGTCGCCGCGGATGCCGATCTCACCCGGGAGACCTGGGCCCTGGGCGCCCGGTTGACCGCGCTTCTCGAGGAGCTTCAGCTGCTGGAGGAGCACCGACCGGAGTCGGGCGAGGTGGCGCCGTGGTACCCGGCGCACCTCGGCGGGCACGCCCCGGGCCTCGCCACCGCCGCCGAGTACGACGTGCTGCCCAGCAGTGCCGTCAGGCCGATCTGGGGACCGGGCGCCGGCGCCGGTTGAGCCACCCGAACGGGTCGACCACAGGGTCCAGGGTCCGTGCGACCACAGGCAGGGCCAGCGCGACCGCCACCAGGATCGCCCCGGCGCTGCTCACCCAGAGGGCTTCGAGCCGGTCCGGGCGGGCGTACACCGGGTAGTCGGAGTACGCCATCGCGAGCACGAAGAAGTCGTGGAAAACGTAGACCGTCATGGTGGCCGCGCCGAGCGTCGTCAACCAGGAGCGTCCGCGCGGGACCAGGGAGAAGAAGGCGAGCGAGGCCGCCAGCGCGATCCCTATCAGCGCCAGCCGCGTCACCATCCCTTCGGTCGTCGAGACCTCGAGGTCGCTGTAGGGCGCGGCGTAGTGGAACCAAGCGCTGGTGATGTGCTCGTCGGTGCGCGCGGTCTCGCGCCAGAGCAGTACCAGCACGACGACCGCCAGCATCTTGACCAGAGGCCGCCGCAGCACCTCCCAGTCCTCGCGGCGCAGGACCAGCCCCACGACGAAGAACGGGAGGAACCCGAGGAACCGGTCGAAGGCCAGCGTCTCCATCGTGGTCAGGCCGCTGAGCAGGCTCAGCGCCACTGAGGTGGCCAGTGCGACCGACCGCGGCATCCGCAGGAACACGGGCGTGGCAAAGCGCCAGAGGAACATCGCGGCCAGGAACCACATCGGGGAGTGCGGGATCCGGAGCAGGTCGTTCGTCGGGAGCCCGCCGACGTACCGGTGCACCGAGGTGAGAGCGCACTCGAAGACGACGTACGGGACGGCGACCGTGGTGACCAGCGACAGCAGCCGCTGGCGCGACCAGGTCATCGACCGGGACAGGTACCCGGTGACGAGCACGAACGCGGGGACGTGCCAGGCGTAGACGAAGTCGTAGACGTGCGCGATGTGCTCGTCCGGAGGGATCCCGTCGCCGAGCACCTCGAGCTTGGACCAGGTGTGGCCGAGGACGACCAGGGTCACCAGGACCATCTTGCTGTTGTCGAACCAGGGGTCGCGTCCGTCCGGCGTCTGTCCGGCGCGGTCTCGCCCGCCCGCCGAGTTGCGTACAGTCGTCATGTGTACGACGTCCCCTCCGAGTCCGTCGGTGATGCCTCGAGCGAGCCTAGCCTCCCGCGCCGGACCAGGGTCGCCGCCTACGCGGTGATCCTCCGGGGCGGTGACATCCTGCTCTCCCGGCTAGCGCCGTATCTGGTCCCGCACGAGCAGTGGACGCTTCCCGGCGGCGGAATCGACTTCGGTGAGGACCCGCGCGACGCGGTGGTCCGCGAGGTCAACGAGGAGACTGGGCTGCACGTCGAGGTCGGCGACCGGGCGTGGATCGACTCGGCTCGGCGCTACGCGTCGGTCTCCGAGACCGACATGCATTCGGTCCGGATGGTCTTCGAGGGCTGGGCCGCGATAGACAGCCCGGAGCCGCGGGTGATCGAGCAGGACGGGTCTACGGTGGACGCCCGCTGGGTGCCGATCGCCGAGGTCCTCGACGGCACCGTGCCGGTGGTGAGCTGGGTCCGGAACGCGCTCGAGGAGCACACGGCGACCCAGGTCCAGCGACTCTCGGCCAAGGGGCTCGTCCGACGACCGGGGGAGGTCCTGCTGGTCCGTCTGAGCCGGTACGCGGTGGAGTCCGGTCGGTGGACCCTGCCCGGGGGCGGGGTCGACCACGGCGAGCGGCCCGCAACAGCGCTGATCCGGGAGATGCAGGAGGAGACCGGCCTGGCCGCCGAGGTAGGCGCGCTGCTCGGCGTCCACGACCTGCACCTGACCGGGACGGCCCCGAACGGACGGCACGAGGACTTCCACGCCGTCGACCTGATCTTCGCCGTCACCGTGCCCGAGACGACGGCGCCGGCGGTCGTGGAGACCGGTGGCACCACCGACGACGTCGCCTGGGTCCGGGTAGCCGACATCGATTCCGGCGTGGTGCAGGTCACCGACGTGGTCAGGTTCGCGTTAACGTCTGCGCCATGAGTGCGCCCGCGGGGTCCGAGTCCGTTTTCACGTACGGCGCTCCGGGGCTGAAGTTCGGCACCGGGGCGTCCGACGAGATCGGCTACGACCTCAGCCAGTACGCAGTGAAACGGGTCCTGGTGCTCACCGACCCGGGCGTCGCCGCGACCGGCCACCCGCAGCGGGTGGCCGACCAGATAACTCAGTTCGGGATCGAGACGGCCGTCTTCGACGGCGTCCACGTGGAGCCGACTGATGCCAGCTTCGAGGCGGCCATCGACTTCGCCCGGCAGACCGGGCCTTGGGACGCCTACGTCGCGGTCGGCGGGGGATCGACGATCGACACCGCCAAGGCGGTCAACCTGATGACCACCAACGACGGCGAACTGATGGACTACATCAACGCGCCGGTCGGCCGGGCTCGTGCCCCGCGCAACGCGCTCAAGCCCCTGGTCGCCGTACCGACGACGACCGGCACCGGGGCCGAGTCCACCACCATTTGCGTGCTCGACGTGCTGGCGCTGAAGGTGAAGACCGGGATCAGCCACGCCCGGTTGCGGCCGACCCTGGCGGTGGTCGACCCGGCGCTGACGATGAGCCAGCCGTCGGGTGTCACTGCGGCGGCGGGGATGGACATCCTCTGCCACGCCCTGGAGTCCTACACTGCCCGGGCGTTCACCTCCTACGACCGCAAGACCCCCGAGCAGCGGGTCCCGTACTGCGGCGCGAACCCGATCTCGGATCTCTGGTCCGAACAGGCGATGACGCTGCTCTCCACCTCGTTCCGGCGCGCCGTCCACCACGGCGACGACGCCGCGTCCCGGGAGCAGATGGCGCTGGCGGCGACGATGGCCGGTCTCGGGTTCGGCAACGCCGGCGTGCACATCCCGCACGCGAACGCCTACCCGATCGCCGGCAGGGTCCACGACCGGTGCCCCGACTTCCGGCCGGACGGCTACCCCGACGACGAGCCGCTGGTGCCGCACGGCATGGCAGTCTCGCTGACCGCCCCCGAGGCGTTCCGGTGGACCTTCTCCTCCAGCCCCGAGAGGCACCTGCGGGCGGCGTCCCTGCTCGCGCCCGGACACGCGTACGACGGTCCGGACGCGCTGCCGGCGGTCCTGGCCGACCTGATGCGCGACATCGCCATCCCGAACGGGTTGGGCGCCATCGGGTACGACGAGGGCGACGTCGACGACCTGGTCGAGGGGACGATGAAGCAGCAACGCCTGCTCACCACCGCGCCGCGCGAGGTCACCGAGGAGGACGCGGCCGGGATCCTGCGCCGATCCTTGGAGCTCTGGTGACGGCGGACCCCCTGGCCGACGCGGCCGCCGGCTGCGTCGTGGCGCTGCGCCAAGCCGACGTGGATGTCGACGGCTCAGCCCTGGCCCGGTCCCTCTACGCCAGCGACGCCTCGCTCTACCGGGTGCCGCCGCAGGTGGTGGCCTTCCCCCGCGACGGTGACGACGTCCTCGCGGTGCTCGCGGTGGCCCGCGAGTTCGAGACCAGCCTGACTATGCGCGGCGCCGGTACGTCGATCGCGGGCAACGCGATCGGCCCGGGGATCGTCGTGGACACGACCCGGTACCTCAACAGGCTCCTGCGGATCGACCCGGAGGCGCGGACCGCAACCGTCCAGCCCGGCCTCGTGCACGCGGCGCTGCAGCGGGCCGCGTTGCCGCACCGCCTCCGCTTCGGGCCGGATCCCTCCACCCACACCCGCTGCACGATCGGCGGCATGATCGGCAACAACGCCTGCGGGTCGAGGGCGCTCGGCTACGGCCGCACCGCCGACAACGTGCTCGACCTCAAGGTGGCGCTCGCCGACGGCGAGGTCGTCGGGCCGCGGGGCGCCCTGCACTCGGGCGGGTTCTCGGTCGCGGAGGAGCGCCGGCTGCGTGGCTTCGACGAGCCGGCGCAGCAGACGTCCTCCCTGCTCGCGGGCGTCCACGCGCTGGTCGACGCCAACCTGGGCCTGATCCGGACCGAGTTCGGCCGGTTCGGCCGCCAGGTCTCCGGGTATTCCCTGGAGCACCTGCTGCCGGAGAACGGCCGCAGTTTCGAGCGCTTTCTGGTCGGTAGCGAGGGAACCCTCGGGGTCGTCCTGGAGGCCACCGTCCGGCTGGTCGAGGATGCACCGTACCGAGCTTTGGTCGTCCTCGGCTTCCCGAGCATGGCGGCCGCGGCCGACGCGGTGCCGGCGGTGCTGGCCGCCGGACCCGCCCTCGACGCGATGGTCACCGCATGCGAGGGCCTCGACCACCGGATCACTGATCTCGTCGGACGGGTTCCCGACCTTCCCGCCGGGGGTGGGTGGCTCTTCGTCGAGGTGACCGGCGAGACCATCGACCAGGTCCGAGCCGGCGCCGACGGGGTGTCCGCCGCGGTGGACGCGCCGTGCAGGATCGTCACCGACTCCGGTGAGCAGGCCGCGCTCTGGCGGATCCGCGAGGACGGTGCCGGGCTGGCTGCGCGTTCGCTGGGTCGGCCGGCGCACTCGGGCTGGGAGGACGCTGCCGTGCCACCGGCCCGGCTCGGCGACTACCTGCGCGACTTCGAGGCGCTGCTGACCGCATCGGGCCTGGACGCGGTGCCTTACGGCCACTTCGGCGACGGCTGCGTGCACGCCCGGATCGACTTCGAGCTCACCGACGGCGGTGGTCGGTCACGCTTCCGGACCTTCACCGAGGCGGCGGCGGACCTGGTGGCCGCCTACGGCGGGTCGATGAGCGGAGAGCACGGCGACGGTCGGGCCCGCTCGGAGTTGCTCGGCCGGATGTACTCACCCGATGCGGTCGCGCTGATGGCTGCGGTCAAGCACGTCCTGGATCCCCGCAACCTGCTCAACCCGGGCGTGCTGGTCGACCCGGACCCGTTCGACGCCTCCCTCCGGCTGGCGAGCCCGCCGGCCGGCCCGCTGGCCGACCTCTTCGGCGAGGTGCACCGCTGTACCGGCGTGGGCAAGTGCGTTGCCGACGCCGGTTCGACCCTCGCGTCCGGGGGCGTGATGTGTCCGTCGTACCTGGCCAGCCGCGACGAGAAGGACAGCACCCGCGGCCGCGCCCGGGTGCTCCAGGACGTCGTCGTCGGCAGGCTCGCGGTGACCGACCCGGCCGTGACCGATGCGCTCGACTTGTGCCTGTCCTGCAAGGGCTGCGCCAGCGACTGCCCGACCGGCGTCGACATGGCGACGTACAAGTCACGGGTCCTGCACGAGCGGTACGCCGGGAAGCGGCGGCCTCGGTCGCACTACGCCCTTGGACGGCTCCCGCGCTGGGCGGCGCTGACCCCGCCGAAGCTCGCCAACCGGCTGCTCCGGTTCACACCGGTCGCAGGGCTGGCCAAGCGCGTCGCCGGGATCGACCCCCGGCGGAGCCTGCCCGAGTTCAGCCCGCGTCGGCTCCGCTCGTACGCCGTCGCGGCCCGGGTCCGTCCGGCGAGCACTCCGGACGTCTGGATCTGGGCGGACTCCTTCACCGACCACTTCGCCGCCGAGACCGGCGAGGCGGCGCTTGCGCTGCTCGCGGCCGCAGGCATCGAGGCCAAGGTGATCCCGGAGCGCGCCTGCTGCGCGCTCACCTGGGTCACGACCGGGCAGCTGGACCAGGCCCGGAAGATCCTCGGCGCCTCGGTCCGCACCCTCTACCCGTACGTCGCCAGCGGGGTGCCGGTGGTCGGACTCGAGCCGAGCTGCCTGGCGAGCCTGCGCGGCGACGCCCCCGACCTGCTCGCCGCCGACGCTGACGGGGGCGTCCGCGCCGCCGAGGTCGCCGCCGGGCTGCAGACCCTGGCGGAGTTCCTCACCAATGCCCGAGCCGAGGGCAGGTGGCAGGTCCCCGACCTGAGCGGCACCGAGGTCCTCGTCCAGCCGCACTGCCACCACGCGAGCGTCCTCGGTTTCGAGAAGGACCTGGCCCTGCTCACCGCCTCGGGGGCCATCGTCACCACCCTCGGGGGGTGTTGCGGGTTGGCCGGCAACTTCGGGGTCGAGCAAGGTCACTATGAGACCAGCGTCGCGATCGCCGAGCAGGCGCTGCTCCCGGCGGTCCGGGCCGCGGCGGAGCAGACGGTCGTCCTCGCCGACGGGATGTCCTGCCGGGTCCAGCTGGCCGACCTGTCCGGCGTCCGGGCGCGGCACCTGGCCGAGCTGTTCGCAGAGGGCGTCAGCCCGGGCGCCTAAGACCCTCGGCCGGCCGCGGCGGCTCCGGCCACCTCGGGGTCAGCGCGGCACCCAGTGGCTTGTTCCACCAGCACCGACCAAGCATCGGCTTGACGCACCCGGAGTGGTTCGAGCAGCGGCCGCGAGCCGAACCGGACGTGAACCTTGGCCCTCGAGGGGTAGCGTGCTGCCCGTGTTTTGACCCTCGGACCGGCACCCGGTAGCCTCAATCCTTGTGTCTGGGCATTCCCAGGCCTTGAGCGTGCCCGCGAGGCCGCGCCCATCAGATCTCCCCGCGGGGAGACCTGTAGCACCACATCACTGAGCTATATCACCGTGCCCGGCAGAGCGCCGCGTACAGATAGTCAACATGAAAGGGAACCACCCGGTGCCCACCATTAACCAGTTGGTCCGCAAGGGCCGCCAGGACAAGGTGTCGAAGAACAAGACGCCTGCCCTGAAGGGTTCGCCCCA
>JBKJIN010000024.1:0-8173 GCA_046598425.1 Marmoricola sp.
TCACCTTGAAAGGGGTTTTCTGCAGATGACTTTCACCGTCGGCGAAACGGTTGTATATCCAAATCACGGGGCTGCCATCATCGAGGACATCGAGATGCGCACGATCAAGGGCGAGGAGCGCGAGTACCTGGTGCTCCGGATCGTTGCCCAGCAGGACCTCGTGGTGCGAGTCCCCGCCTGCAATCTCGACCTGGTCGGGGTGCGGGACGTGGTCGACAAGGAAGGACTGGACCGGGTTTTCGACGTACTGCGTGCGATCGTCCCGGATGAGCCGACCAACTGGTCGCGCCGCTACAAGGCAAACCTGGAGAAGCTGCACTCCGGAGACGTGATGAAGGTGTCGGAGGTCGTCCGCGACCTGTGGCGCCGGGAGCGCGACCGGGGGCTGTCGGCCGGCGAGAAGCGAATGCTCGCCAAGGCGCGTCAGATCCTCGTCTCCGAACTTGCTCTTGCCGAGCACACCAACGAGGACAAGGCCGAGGCCATCCTCGACGAGGTGCTGGCTTCCTGAAGCATGGTTCCTAGCAACGTTGTGGAACGCCCCCGGTCCTGGTGACCGGGGGCGTTCTGCTTTCCTGGATCCGTGGAAGACGAAGACGGACAGGTACTGGGCTGGGTCCCGCTGGAGGGCCGCGGCTCGTTGCCGTTCGCGCTGGTCCACGGGGAGTCGCTCGTCGCTGCGGCCTCATGGGCGGTCGGCGAGTCCGGCGTCCGGCTCTTCGACGCCTCCGTCAACTTCGCCCAGGTGCGGGAGTCCGGCCTGCCGCTGCTCGTCCACGACCCGCTCTGCCCGCTGACGCCCGCCGGCTTCCTGACCGCCGCTGCAGCGCTCTGCGTCGAGAGCGGCACCGTGGTGGTCGGCTACCGCCCGGTGACCGACACCGTGAAGCGCAGGACCGGGGAGAGGCTCGGCGAGACCGTCGACCGCAGCGGCCTGCGCGCGGTCGCTTCACCGGTGGTCGTCCCGGCTGCCGTGCTGGCCCGTCTCGACGGGCTCGACACCGCCGACCTCCCGCGCCTGGTCGCGCTGCTCGCGACCCTCGGCGAGGTCACCTGGCTGGAGGCGCCCCCGGTGGGACGCCGGATCGTCGACGAGGCCGATCTACAGGTGCTGGAGGCTCTCAGTCGTTCCCTGGGCCGTTCGCCGGCCTGATCAACTCGCCAGCCAGGGCCAGGTCCTCCGGAAAGGTCACCTTCAGGTTGGTCACCTCGCCGTCGACAGCCCGGATCTCTACCGTGGTGTAGCGCTCCAGGCACGCGGCCGTGTCGGTGCCGACGAACCCGTACGCGGCAGCGGCGTCGTACGCGGCGAGGAGGTCGCGGGCCCGGAAGGCCTGCGGGGTCTGGACCGCCGCCAGGTCTGCCGGGGCGAGCGACCCGTCGTCCCGGGTCAGCTGCGGCACCCTCAGGGACGGTACGGCGCCGCCGTACTCGGTCGCGGTGGCGATGACCGCGGCGAAGAGGGCGGGGGTGGCCAGCGGTCGGGCCGCGTCGTGGATCGCGACGACGCCGATCTCGCCGGAGTCGATCTCCGGCCGCAGGGCCGCCAGGGCCCGCGCCTCGGAGTCGTGCCGTTCGGCGCCGCCGTCGACGAGCCAGAGGTCGTGGGTGCCCAGGTGTGGTGCCAGCGCCGCACCGACCTCGTCGCGGTCCTCGGGCCGGACCACGACGACGATGCGGTGCACGCCGTCGGTGCCCAGGGCTGCCCGGACGCTATGCGCGAGCACCGGTACGCCGTCCAGCGGCAGCAGCACCTTGTTGGCGCCGGCGCCGACCCGCCGTCCTGAGCCGGCCGCGAGCAGGACGATCGCCGCGCCGCCGCGCCCGGTGCTCACAGGTGCGGGCGGATCAGCCGGATCAGCACGCCGGAGACCAGGTCGTCACGTTCCAGCGGCAGCATGTGGCCGGCGTCGGGGACGATGGTCAGGACGGAGTCCTCGATGTGCTCGGCGATCCGCTGCGCGTGCGACGGCGGGGTGAGGACGTCGCGGGTACCGACCAGGACGTGGGTGGGGATCCCTTCGTAGACCTTCAGGGCGGCGACGCGTTCGTGGAGCATGCAGTCCTGGTAGAACCCGACCATGGTGGCGGCGGGGGAGGTGATGATTCCCTCGACGGTCAGGGCGGCGTCAGCGAGACGCATCGGGCGGCCGAACAGGAAGCGCCGCACCACCTGACGCTCGATGATCGGGGCGCGGCGACGGGCCTTCTTGGTCAGGGTCCGCGACCGGAACGCCAGCATCCGCGGGATCTGGGCCTTCACGAGGGTGCCCATCTCGGGCAGGCCGAGCGTGACGGTGTCGAGCTGACCGGAGGAGGTTGCGATGAAGGCGGCGCCGACGACCCGGTCGAAGAGCTCGGGGCGTTGCTCGGCCAGGGCCATCATCGTCATCCCGCCGATGGAATGGCCGGCCAGGACCAGCCGGCCCTGCGGGGCGTAGGTGTCGATGACGTCGCTCATGTCCTGCGCCAGGTTGGCGACCCGGCAGGCGGCGCGCGGGCTCTCGTCGGACTGGCCGTGTCCGCGGTGGTCCCAGGTCACGATCCGGATGCCGTGGCCGAACTCCCGCTGCAGGTCGCGGACCTGGTAGTGCCAGTCAGCCTGGTTCAGGGTCCAGCAGTGCGCGAGCAAGGCCGTCAGCGGCGCGTCCTCGGGTCCGTAGGTGCGCACGTCGAGACGCAGTCCGTCGAAGGTCCTCATGGAGAACGAGTGTGCCTGCTCCCGGCCCGTTTGGAAGCCAATGTGAAGTATCCGACACACGGCGTCTCAGGTACTTCAGCCCTCGTGACGGCTGAGCAACGCGTTCGCAACCGCGGCGAGCCCCTCGCCGCGTCCGGTAAGTCCCAGGCCGTCGGTGGTGGTCGCGGAGAGCGAGACCGCGATCCCGTGGACGGCGGTGATCGACGACTCCGCCTCGGCCCGGCGGGCGCCGAACCGCGGACGGTTGCCGATCAGCTGGACCGCAACGTTGACGACGTCCCAGCCCTCGGCCCGAACCCGTCGCAGGGTCTCGGCGAGGAGGTCATGGCCCGACGCCCCGGCCCACTGCGGATCCGCGGTCCCGAAGTTGCTGCCCAGGTCGCCCAGGGCGGCCGCGGAGAGCAGGGCATCACAGATCGCGTGCATCACCACGTCGCCGTCGGAGTGGCCCTCGGGTCCCTCGGTCTCCTCGGGCCAGTCGAGCCCGGCGATCCGCATCGGGCGTCCTGCGACGAGACGGTGCACGTCGGTGCCGATGCCGATCCGAAGCTCCATGTGCTGACGGTAATCGATCGGTAACACCGAATGCGGACCGGTGGTTGGCGGCATACGCGACGATGGGGCGGTGAACAGCACCCGTCGCGCCCTCGCGCTCGCCGGCATCCTGACCGGTGTCGCCGGACTGGTGACGAGCCAGGCCACCGTCTGGGGGCTCCAGGCGAAGAACGGCCCCGTCGTCGCGGTCGCCAGCGCCGTCCGGGACCTGACGCCGGGATCGCTCGCGGTCGACCTCGTCCACCTCGTCGGGCGCCTCGACAAGCCGCTGCTGATCGCCGGGACGACGCTGATCCTGCTGGCGATCTGCGCCTGGGTAGGCACCCAGAGCGTACGACGCCCCTGGCTCAGCGACTTCGCCTACTTCGCCCTCGCCGCGCTCGGACTCGCGGCGGTGTTGCGCTTGGACAACTCCACGGTTGGGTCCAGCCTCGGCATTGTGGTCGGTCTGATCACCTGGTTGGTGGTGCACCGGGTGCTGACCGCACCGCTCCTCGGTTCGGTGGAGCAGGTCAGCGACGAGGCCCGTCGCGCCTTCCTGCGCCGGGTCGCGGGAGTGGCTGCCGGGGTGACGGTGGCTGGAGCGATCGGCGGCCTGACCAGCCAAGGCCGACGACGGGTCGAGCAGGCCCGCAAGCTGCTCAGGCTCACGGTCACCGGCAACACGGTCCCGGCGGGTGCCGACCTCGACGTCCCGGGAATCGCCCCTTGGCGCAGCCCGAACGACGACTTCTACCTCATCCACACGGCGCTGACGGAGCCCTCGATCACGCCGGCCGACTGGCGTCTGCGGATCCACGGCATGGTCGACCAGGAGCTGGAGCTCAGTTACGACGACCTGGTGGACCGGGTCTTCACCGAGGACTGGATCACCCTGTGCTGCGTGTCGAACCCGATCGGTGGTGACCTGGTCGGCAACGCCTACTGGTCCGGCGTGCTGATCCGGGACATCCTCGCCCAGGCAGGTGTCCAGGACGGCGCCGACGCAGTCCTGCAGACCTCCGACGACGGCTGGACCTGCGGGACCCCGTTGGCTGCGCTGACCGATGACCGGAACGCGATGCTGGCGCTGGCGATGAACGGCAAGCCGCTTCCGGTCGAGCACGGGTTCCCGGTCCGGATGGTGGTTCCCGGCCTCTACGGCTTCGTCTCGGCAACGAAGTGGCTCGTCGACCTCGAGGTCACCCGCTTCGACCGGTTCGACGCCTACTGGACCAAGCGCGGCTGGGCCGAGCAGGGCCCAATCCTGACCCAGTCCCGGATCGACGTGCCGCGCGACGGCGGCACCACGAAGACCGGCACGGTCCGGATCGGCGGGACGGCGTGGGCCCAGCAGACCGGCATCGAGCGCGTCGAGTACCAGCTCGACGGCGGTGGCTGGACCCGCGCGACTCTGGGGGCGGCTCCGAGTGCCGACACCTGGGTGCAGTGGACCGGCGAGATCGAGGTCGGCCGGGGTCGGCACACCCTCGTCGTCCGAGCCACCGACAAGTCCGGGTACACCCAGACCCCGGTGGAGACCGACGTGGTGCCCAGCGGTGCCACCGGGTGGCACGGCATCGAGTTCGACGCCGACTGACCCAGCGCCGCGGGGTTCTCCTAGTCTTCGTCCATGACTCCTCGCGATGGCGATTTCGCCGACCGCTCCGGTGCGGCGCTGGTAATCGGTGGCAGCGGCGGCCTCGGCCGCGCGATCGTGCGGATGCTCGGCGAGCGCGGCAGCGACGTGGTGGCGACGTACCGGTCGGGACGCGAGAAGGCCGAGCTCGCGGTCTCCGAGGCGGCGGCGTACGGCGTCCGCGGCGACGCCCGCGTCCTCGACACCCTCGACACCGAGGCCTGCCGGGCGCTGGTCGCCGACGTCGTCACGACGTACGGCGGGCTGCACACGCTGGTCTACGCGGCCGGCCCGCACGTGCCGATGCGGCACCTCAGCAAGGTCGCACCGGACGAGCTCGCGACCCAGCTGGATGCCGATGCCGGCGCGTTCTTCCGGGTCGCCTCAGCGGCTCTGCCGGCACTGCGGGAGAGCGAGGGGAACATCGTCGCGGTCACGACCGCGGCGACTACCCGGTTCCCGATCCGCGACGGGCTCTCGTCGGCGCCGAAGGCCGCGGTCGAGGCCCTGGTCCGGGCGCTGGCTGTCGAGGAGGGGCGGTTCGGGGTGCGGGTCAACTGCGTCGGCCCCGGGATGCTCACCGATGGGATGGCCGACCGGCTGATCAGCTCCGGCGAGCTCGACGAGCGCGCCCTCGACGTCACCCGAGCCAACATCCCGCTGCGCCGCTTCGGCCAGGCCGTCGACATCGCCGAGGCGGTCTGCTTCCTGGCGAGCGACCGGGCCGGGTTCGTGTCCGGTCAGAAACTGGACGTGGACGGCGGGTACGGGGCTTAGACCTCCCCCGCGTCTCGGATTACCAGTTGTAGACGCCGGTCGGCCTCGGCGGCAGCGGCTTGCCCGAGGGGTGCACGACGTACGCCATCCCTTGGGAGCCGCCCAACCACGCCCGCTCGAACTGCGCGCGGTTGTAGGTGCGGCGGACGGTCTTCGAGCTTGGCGCGGCGGGATCGTTCACGATCGGGTTGCCTGCGGCGGTGAAGCCGGTGAGCACCAGCAGGTGTCCGTCGGTCGAGGAGATCGGGGCGCCGGTGAGCTGGCCGCGGTCGAAGCGGATCGAGACGATCAGCGGGATGCCGACCCGGATGAAGCGCTCGGCCATCCGTAGGTCGGTCAGCCGGGTCACGAACGCGCCGGAGACCCGGGTGCCGGCGTACGCGGTGTTGAACGGCCAGTTGCCGGCGCCGTCGTAGGTGTGGTCGAAGACCGACCGGGCGATGCCGTTGACCCAGCGTTGCGCGTACGACGACGGCACCCAGGCGTACGTCGAGGCCGCCGGCAGTCGTCCGTAGTACGCGAGCACCATCGCCAGCGACGTCGGCGAGCACCAGGCCTCACCGCCGCCGCCGTACTCGGGGTTCTCGCCGAGGTGGATCATCTGCGAGTACCCCGGGACCGCCAGGCTGACGACCTTGCTGCTCAGCGGGGTCGAGGTTGCGGGCAGGGTCGCGGCGGGCCGTGAGGTGACCGCGCCCAGCGAGCCGACCGTCGGGCCGGAGTCGCCTGCGCGCCGCATCAGCTTCACGTACAGCCGGAACGCCGTCAGCGGTCGGCCGGTCGCGATCAGGGTGTCGGTGGCCACCTTCGCGACCTCGTCGGCCTGGCTGCCGGCGCTGGAGCGCTTCAGCACCGAGTCCCCGCTCGCCCAGCGGCCGAGGTCCTTCACGCCGCTGACCTTCCCGGTCTCGTCGCGGACCTGCACCAGGACCTGGACCCAAGTACCGGTCGGCGTGGTCGCCGTCCAGGACGGGACCAGCCGGGTGAACGGCCGCGACCGGGTCGTCCACGGCGACGTCCAGGTCGAGTACTGGTAGGTGCGACCGGCCCAGGTGCGGGTGCCGGTCGGCGTCGTCATCGTCAGGCTTCCTCCCGACGCCGCTAGGCCGTTGCGGGTGCCGAGCTCGAAGTCGGCGTTCTTGGTGAAGACCTTGTAGGCGCTCGGGGTGGTGGTCGACGCGCTCAGGCGCGCCTGTTCCTGGGCGTCGTCGGCGCTGTTGACAACCACGAGCGGCAGCACCAGCCCGAGCGCGAACAGCGTCACCAGGACGCGGGGTCGGTCCAAGAGCGCGAGGAAGATGCGGGGAAGCACCTCCTGACAGTAACCCCAACAGTCCCAGGAGTAGGCAATTTTCACACCGCGTCGATCCCCTTAGACTTCCCCGGTGACCCTGAGGCTCTACGACACCGCGACCGGCGAAGTCCGTGACTTCGTGCCCCTGCACGAGGGCAAGGCCGGTATCTACGTCTGCGGTCTCACCGTCCAGAGCGAGCCCCACGTCGGGCACGTGCGGTCCGCGGTGAACTTCGACGTGCTCCGGCGCTGGCTCACTGCCACTGGGTACGACGTCACCTTCATCCGCAACATCACCGACATCGACGACAAGATCCTGACCAAGTCCACGGAGCAGGGTCGCCCTTGGTACAACCTCGCCTACGACATGAAGCGCGAGCTGGACCGGGCCTACGACTTCCTGCACGTGCTGCCGCCGACGTACGAGCCGGCCGCGACCGGCCACGTTCCGGAGATGGTCGAGCTGATCGAGAAGCTGATCGGGCTCGGGTACGCCTACCCGGCCGAGGACGGGTCCGGCGACGTCTATTTCGACGTGCGCTCCTGGCCGTCGTACGGCGAGCTGACCCACCAGGGCATCGACGACATGGAAGCTGCCACCGACGCCGATCCGCGCGGCAAGCGCGACCCCCGCGACTTCGCCCTCTGGAAGGGCTGGAAGTCCGAGTCCGAGCCGGTGACCGCGTCCTGGCCCTCACCGTGGGGGCGCGGCCGCCCGGGCTGGCACATCGAGTGCTCGGCGATGGCCGGCAAGTACCTCGGTGAGGCGTTCGACATCCACGGCGGCGGCGTCGACCTGCGGTTCCCGCACCACGAGAACGAGCAGGCCCAGTCCCGGGCTGCTGGCGGCGCGTTCGCGTCGTACTGGCTGCACAACGCCTGGATCACCACGTCGGGCGAGAAAATGAGCAAGTCGCTCGGTAATTCGCTGCTGGTCCCGGAAGTGCTCAAGAAGGTTCGGGGCATCGAGCTGCGCTACTACATGGCGGCGGCGCACTACCGCTCGCACGTGGAGTTCTCCTTCGAGGCGCTGGAGGAGGCCGCGGTCGGGTTCCGCCGGGTCGAGGGGTACCTCCGCCGGGCGGCCGAGGTTCTCGGCGAGGTGCCCGCGGCCGGCATCCTCTGCGCCGAATTCATCGCAGCGATGGACGACGACCTCGGCACTCCGGCCGCTGTCGCGGCCATCCACGACGTCGTCCGCGAGGGCAATCGATTGCTGCCTGACGGC
>JBKJIN010000088.1:0-16638 GCA_046598425.1 Marmoricola sp.
GCGACCGGCTGGCGCGCGACGACCGGTGGTGGGCGCCGTGGGACGACTGGGTGCCGTCCCGATGAGTGACAATGGAGCCGTGACTGTCCCCAACGTCCTCGCCACCCGCTACGCCGGTGCCGATCTCGCTGCGATCTGGTCGCCCGAGCACAAGATCGTCTTGGAGCGGCAGCTCTGGATCGCCGTTCTCAAGGCCCAGCGCGACCTCGGCATCGACGTGCCCGACGGCGTCGTCGAGGCGTACGAGGCCGTCGTCGACCAGGTCGACCTCGGCTCGATCGCTGCCCGCGAACGCATCACCCGGCACGACGTGAAGGCGCGGATCGAGGAGTTCAATGCGCTGGCCAGCCACGAGCACATCACTCTGCAGTACATCCATGCGGGGATGACCTCCCGGGACCTGACCGAGAACGTCGAGCAGCTCCAGATCCTCGCCTCACTCCGGCTCGTCCGGCAGCGCGTCGTCGCGACCCTGGCCCGGCTGGGTCGGCTCGCCGCCGAGCACGAGTCCCTGGTGATGGCCGGCCGCTCGCACAACGTGGCTGCACAGGCGACCACCCTGGGCAAGCGGTTCGCGACCGTCGCCGACGAGATGCTGGTCGGCCTGGCCCGGCTCGACGACCTGGTCGCGCGCTACCCGCTGCGCGGGATCAAGGGCCCGATGGGCACCGCCCAGGACATGCTCGACCTGCTCGACGGCGATGAGGCGAAGCTCGCCGACCTCGAGCAGCGCGTCGCCGCGCACCTCGGCTTTGAGCACGTCTTCACCAGCGTCGGCCAGGTCTACCCGCGCTCGCTGGACTTCGACGTGGTCTCGGCGCTGGTCCAGATCGTTGCCGGCCCCTCGAACCTGGCCACCACGATCCGGCTGATGGCCGGCATCGAGCTGGTCACCGAGGGGTTCAAGGAGGGCCAGGTCGGTTCCTCGGCGATGCCGCACAAGATGAACACCCGCTCCTGCGAGCGCGTCAACGGTCTCGCCGTGATCCTCCGCGGCCAGCTCTCCATGGTTGGCGAGCTCGCCGGCGATCAGTGGAACGAAGGCGACGTCTCCTGCTCCGTCGTACGACGGGTGGCGCTGCCGGACGCGTTCTTCGCCACCGACGGGCTCTTCCAGACGTTCCTGACCGTGCTCGACGAGTTCGGTGCGTTCCCCGCCGTGATCCAGCGCGAGCTCGATCGGTACCTGCCGTTCCTGACCTCCACCAAGGTGCTGATGACCGCGGTCCGCAACGGCGTCGGCCGCGAGGAGGCGCACGAGGCGATCAAGGAGCACGCCGTCGGCGTCGCGCTGGAGATGCGTCAGGGGCTGGCCGTCAACGACCTCTTCGACCGGCTCGCCGCCGACCAGCGGCTCGGTCTGACCCGCCCGCAGATCAGCGCCCTGGTCGCGGACCCGATCGAGTTCACCGGTGCCGCGGTCGCCCAGGTCCAGGCCGTCGTACGCCGGATCGAGGCGGTCGCGGCAGCCGACCCGGCCGGGGCGTCGTACACCCCGGGCGCCATCCTCTGACCCGTCGCGAAAACGCCGGTGAGGCACCTCGACCCGTCGTGAAAGTGCTCGTGCCGGTGCACTTTCACGACGGGTCGGGCTACAAGACCGGCGTTTTCGCGACGGGTCGGCGGCGCTCGAGCCCGGCCACCAGGGCGTCGAGGGCGAAGTCGAACTGCACCTCGGCCTCCGGGCGCGCCGCCAGCATCTCCTCGAGGTGCGGGAGGTCCGAGCGCTCCCGTACGCCGCGGCCGAACTCGGCGAACTGCGGGTCCTCGCCGCCGTCGGCCAGTGCCTGCTGCCAGGCCTCGCCGAGCGCCAGGGTGTAGATGTGCGTGACGCAGAGCTGCACGTCGGCGGTGGTGAAGCCGGCCCGGTCCATCACGTCGGCGAGGTGCTCGATCCGGTCCAGCCGGAGCCCGGTCGGCGCACTGGTCAGCCGCACGTACTGGAGCAGCTGCGGGTTGGCGACGACGGCGGCCCGGGTGGCGCGGGCGAAGGCGGTGATCCACTGCTGCCAGGTGGCGCCCGGCGCCGGCTCGAAGTCGTCGTACTCGGTTTCGTCGAGGATCCTGGCTGCGACCAGGGCGAGCAGTTCGTCGCGGTCGCGGACGTGGTTGTAGAGGGCGGCCGTCCCGACGTCGAGCGCGCGTGCGACGTCGGTCATCCGGAGGTCCTCGGTGCCGAGGGCGACCGCCGCGGTCACGATCTGCTCGCGCGAGATCCGCTGCGGGCGGCCACGGCCGCGCTTGGTCTGACCGCTCACGGGACCTCCGTCCTCAAATAGTGAATGCCATCAGAAAATAGCGCCGAAACCCTTGACAGGCAAGAACCTGTTCTAGTTCTGTAGCCGGATGAGCACTGAGCAACCTCCCGCAGACATGCACCTGACCCGCAGCAGCCGCGACACCGACGCGATGGCCGCCACCCTCACCGGCTGGCTCGCCGGGCTGCTGCCCGCGGGAGCCGACGTCGAGGTCGCGCTCTCCGGAGCCTCCGACTCCAACGGGATGTCCAGCGAGACGATCCTGGCCGACGTGACCTGGACCGAGGACGGGTCCCGCGCCACCCACGGGTTCGTGATCCGGATGGCGCCGGCGCCCCAGGACGTGCCGGTCTTCCAGACCTACCGGCTCGACCACCAGTACGAGGCGATCCGGCTGGTCGGCGAGCTGTCCGACGTACCGGTCCCGACTCCGCGGTGGCTCGAGCCGACCGGCGAGGTGCTCGGTCAGCCGTTCTTCTTCATGGAGCGGATCGAGGGCATCGTGCCGCCGGACGTGATGCCGTACACGTTCGGCGACAACTGGTTCTTCGACGCCTCCGACGCCGACAAGCGCCGACTCCAGGACGCCACCGTCAAGCAGATCGCCGCGCTGCACGCGATCCCCGACGCGGCGAGCGTCTTCGCCTTTCTCGACATCCAGGAGTACGCCGGCGAGACCCCGCTGCGCCGGCTCTTCGACAAGCTCAACACCTGGTACCACTGGGCCGCCGCCGAGCTGGCCCCGTCTCCGCTGATCGAAGAGGCGCTGGCCTGGCTCGAGGCCAACTGGCCGGAGGTCGACCGCCCGGACAACGTGGTGCTCTCCTGGGGCGACGCCCGGATCGGCAACGCCCTGTACGTCGACTTCGAACCGGTCGCGATCCTCGACTGGGAGATGGCCGGCATCGGCCCCCGCGAGCTCGACCTCGGCTGGATCGTCTTCGCCCACAAGGTCTTCCAGTCGATCACCGACGTCTTCGAGATGCCCGGCCTGCCGGACGTGCTCAAGCCTGCGGACGTCAGCGCGACGTACGCCGAGGCCTCCGGCGTCGAGGTCGGTGACCTGCGCTGGTTCGAGATCTACTCCGCGGTGATCTGGGGCGTGGTCTTCATGCGCACCGGTGCCCGCCAGGTCCACTTCGGCGAGCTCGATGGCCTCCCCGAGGACATCGACTCGCTTTTCCACCACGCACCGCTGATGCGGGCACTACTGCAGGAGGCACAGGCATGATCGGCCCGCTCGACGAGTACCCCATCCACCAGGCGCCGCTCCCGGTCACCCGGGTCGCCAGCAGCGACCGGAACTTCTACGACCGCTGTTACTTCAACGCGATGGACACCAGCGACAGCGCCGGCGCGGACCGCAAGATGCTGGTCACCGGCATTGGCTACTACCCGAACCTTGGGGTCAAGGACGCCTACGTGCTGCTGCGTAGCGGCCACACCCAGACGGCAGTGCACCTCTCCGACGCGATCGACCACAACCGCCTCGACCAGCGCTGCGGCAACTACGCCCTGGAAGTGATCGAGCCGCTGAAGAAGATCCGGCTGGTCCTCGAGGAGACCGAGGGGATGGCGATGGACCTCACCTGGGACGGCTCGTACGACGTCGTCCAGGAATTGCCGCACCTGATGCTGGCCAGCGACACCCGGCCGACCCTGGACGCGCAGCGGTTCGCCCAGTTGGGCTCGTGGAGCGGCACCCTGCTCGTCGACGGCGTCGAGACCACCGTCGACCCGGCCACCTGGATGGGCAGTCGGGACCGCTCCTGGGGGATCCGCCCGGTCGGCGAGGGTGAGCCCGCGGGCCGGCCGCAGGACCCGCCGATGGAGGGCTTCTGGTGGCTCTACGTTCCGATGCGCTTCGAGACCTTCTCGATCGTGATCATCATCCAGGAGCAGGCGGACGGCTTCCGGATGCTGAACGACGTCACCCGGGTCTGGAAGGACGGCCGGGTCGAGCAGCTCGGCTGGCCGAGGGTCGACATCACCTACGCCCCGGGCACTCGGACGCCGACGCACGCGACCCTGACCTGCACCAGCGCCGAGGGTGCTCCGGTCGTGGTCGAGGTGGAGACCCGGACCCACGTCGTGCTGCACCTCGGCGGCGGGTACGGCGGTGACCCGCAGTGGACGCACGGGATGTGGAAGGGCGAGAACTTCTCCGAGCGGGTCTCCTACGACCTGAACGACCCGGCCCTGGCCGGGATGATCCCGTTCGGTGTCATCGACCACTGCGCTCGTGCGACCTGCGACGGCGAGGTCGGGCACGGGCTCTTCGAGCACGGCACCTTCGGACGCCACGACCCGAGCGGCTTCATCGACTGGAGCAACGACCGGCGCTGAGGTCGGCTAGCGTCACCCCCGTGACTTCTCGCGCGCGACGCCGACCGCTGGCGCTGGTCGCCCTCCTTGCTCTCGTGCTGCCCCTGTTCGGGCTAGTTGCCGCTCACGGAACCGGGGTGCCGGTGATCGTCACCCCGGTCGACGGCGAGAGCTATTTCGTTGAGGACGTGCCCGACCTGCACCTGGACTTCAGCGGCGCGCCGTACGGCGGGTACCGGTTCGAGGTCGCCGATAGCTCGGGAGGCGTCGTCCTCGCCGCGGCCGTCGACCACGCGGAGGCGATCGACCCCCAGGTGTTCTACGAACTGCCCGAACTGAGCGTCGACGCGTACACCGTGACCGTCTTCGGTACGGCGGACGCCGTGCTGGTGACCGCCACGTTCGGGACCTACGACCTCGGGCCGCCGCCCGCGCTCTGCGCGGTCGACCTCCCCGCGAAGGTCATCGCGGTCGCGCCGACCACCGTCGTCTACCCGGCGTACGACGGGTGCGGCGACGCCACGGCCTCCTGGTACGTCGACGGTCCGGGGGCCTTCAAGGCGGCGCCGATCGGGCTGGTCGGCGGCAAGAGCCTCGGGCCGTGGCGGTTCCGCGACTCCGACCGCACCGGCCGGTTCACGGCCGACCCGCAGGACCCCGCGCCTGCCGGCCTGAACCTGGGCGGGGACAGCACCCTGATCAAGTTCGGCAGCCGGATCTCGCTCGCCGTCGGCGCCCGGACGCCCACCCGGGTACCGCTGTCCGGAGTGGTCACCCGCTACTCGCCGGCGACCGACGGCTTCCGGCGCTGGGCCGACCGGCCGGTGGCCATCTCGTACAAGGACTGCCCGACCTGCCCCTGGAAGTTCCTGGCCATGGACCGGACCGACAGCACGGGTGCCTACGGTCTGACGGTGATCTCCTCGATGGTCCGGTATTACCGGGCGACCGTTGGCGAGACCTCGACCGCATGGGGCCGGACCTCGCAGCCGGTACGCCGCTGACGCTGACGCTGCCGCCGGGCGCGGGCCATCCGTGCCGAGACGGCGGCGAGCTTCCAGTACGTCCTCTGGACCGTCGGTCTCGTCCAGATCTGGCGCTACCGGGTCAAGGCGCGCGCCCGACTGCTCGCCGACGACCCCGACGAGTGGGCTGAACAGTCCCGCGCCGGGTAACGGCGGCTACCCTCGCCCTATGCTGCGAACGACCCTGCTCCTGGCCCTGGTCCTCGCACTGTTCGCCGGCACCGCGGCGTGCGGCGGCGACGACCCGACCGGTTCGCCGCAGGCCCCGCAGTCCCAAGCCACGGCGAGCGCCGTACCGGGTTTGCCGGCGGACTACCCCGACGAGCAGGTCCCCGTCATCCGCGGCGTGGTCACCGCCCAGTCCGGGGGGACCGCGGCCGACGGCCAGCGGGGGTGGGTGCTCGAGGTGAGCGCCACCGGCAGCAGGGAGTCGTGCTTCGCCGACGCCGCGGCCGCGCTGGTCGCGGAGGGCTTCGTCAAGCAGGACGAGCTGGTCGCCGGCGACACCACCCAGGCCCAGTACGTCTCGGACGAGTACGCGGTCATCATCTCCGCGCGCGACGACGGCGACGAGCTCTGCCAGGTCGGGTACGAGGTCGGCGAGGTCAGCAATTAGGCTCCGTGCGTGAGCGGCGATCTGAACATCCCGACGGCACCGGCGATCCCCGGGGCCGAGCACCTGCACTCGGGCAAGGTGCGCGATCTCTACCGGATGGTCGAGGGCGAGTACGCCGGGCGGCTGCTGATGGTCGCGAGCGACCGGATCTCGGCGTACGACTTCGTGCTGGACAGCACCATCCCGGACAAGGGCGCGATCCTGACCCGGATGTCGCTGTGGTGGTTCGAGCAGCTCGCCGCCCTGGTCCCGAACCACGTGGTCTCGACCGACGTCCCGGCGCAGGTCGCCGGTCGGGCGGTCTACTGCGAGGAGCTCGCGATGTTCCCGGTGGAGTGCGTCGCCCGCGGCTACCTGACCGGCTCCGGGCTGCTGGACTACCGCGCCACCGGTGAGGTCTGCGGGATCGCCCTGCCCGCCGGTCTCGAGGACGGCAGCAGCCTGCCCGAGCCGCTCTTCACCCCAGCCAGCAAGGCCCAGGTCGGCGACCACGACGAGAACGTCTCGTACGACGCAGTCGTCGGTGCGGTCGGGGCGGAGACCGCGGCGCACCTGCGCGAGCTCACCCTGGCGATCTACGGCCGCGCCGAAGAGATCGCCCGCGAGCAGGGGATCATCCTGGCGGACACCAAGTTCGAGTTCGGTGCGCGAGCAGACGGCACGATCGTGCTCGCCGACGAGGTGCTCACGCCCGACTCCAGCCGGTTCTGGCCGGCAGCGGACTGGGAGCCGGGTCGCGCCCAGGCGTCGTACGACAAGCAGATCGTCCGGGACTGGCTGACCTCGCCGGCGAGCGGCTGGGACCGCAGCGGCGAGGCCCGCCCGCCGGCGCTGCCGGAGAGCGTCATCGCTCACACCCGCGCCCGGTACGTCGAGGCGTACGAGATCCTCACCGGCGAGAAGTTCTGAGGGTTCCTCCACAGGGGGCGTTGAACGCGGGTGACCGCGCTGTGGCGCCGGACGTAGCCTCGGACCATGAACGACGCTCAGACCTGGACCGCGATCTGCGGCCTGCTCGCCCTGCTGGGGGGATCGATCGGCTTCTTCCTGCGCAGCTTCGAGGTGGGGATGGGTGGCCGGTTCGACGCGATGGGTGGCCGGTTCGACGCGATGGGCGGCAGGTTCGACGCGATGGGTAGTCGGTTTGATGCCATGGAGTACCGGTTTGACGCCATCGGCAGCAGGTTCGATGCGATGGAGTCCCGCTTCGACTCGATGGAGTCCCGCTTCGACTCCGTCGATGCACGCTTCGACCGGGCCGAGAGCCGGATGGACCGGGTCGAGACCAAACTGGATGTCGGCTTCGCCCGGCTGGACCGACGGGTCGACGACCTCGACCGCGACGTTGCGACCCTCACCCGGCGTCACCTCGAGGGCGAATGACGGCCTCGGTCGACTTCCCGGTCCCGGTCGAGGGCGCCTTCGCCTACCTGGTCGACCCGCGGAACAGGCCAGCCTGGCAGTCGTCGCTGCGTCGGATCGAGAACCTCAGCGTCGAGACCCCGCAGGTGGGCCAGACCTGGATCGACGTGACCACGCCTGGCTTACGTCCGGAGATGGTGACCACCGTCCTCGAACCCTCGACGACCTGGACCGAGGTAGGCACCTGGCGCGGCATCAGTGCCGAGCTGACCCTGCGGTTCGCGCCGAGCGCGACCGGCTGCACCGTCACCGCTCAGGCGCGGGTGTTCGGACGGGGGCTGCTACGCCCGCTCGGACCGATGATCACCGCCGCTGCCGGGCTCGCCGTACCGGGTGATCTGAGGCGCGCGGCCGAACTCCTGTCCTGATCGGGGGTTCCTGGCTAGGTTTGGCCCATGTTGAATCTGTCCGTCCTGCTCGAGGACTCCGCGCGCAAGTACCCCGACCGTGACGCCCTGGTGCTCGGTGACACCCGGCTCACCTACGCCCAGGTCAACGCCGCCGCGAACCAGGTCGCCAACCTCCTGGTCGAGCGCGGCATCGCCCCGGGCGACAAGGTCGCCCTGAGCTGCCCGAACCTGCCGTACTTCCCAATCGTTTACTACGGCGTCCTCAAGGCCGGCGCCGTGGTGGTGCCGCTCAACGTCCTGCTGAAGGGCCGCGAGGTGGCCTACCACCTCGCCGACGCCGACGTGAAGGCGCACTTCTGCTTCCAGGGCACCCCGGACCTCGCGATCGGCGCCGAGGGTCACGCCGGTTACGAGCAGGCTAAAGCCCAAGCACAGGAGGCCGGCGCTGGACCCGAGCACTTCTTCATGATCACCGCCGACCCGACTGCGCCGTCGCCGATCGAGGGCACCGAGACCCTGGGGCAGGCGTTGGCCGGGAAGTCGCCGGTTTTCGACGCCGTGGTGACCGAGCCGGGCGACACCGCGATCATCCTCTACACCTCGGGCACCACTGGGCAGGCCAAGGGCGCCGAGCTCAGCCACTCCAACACGATGATGAACGTCGTCACGATGAACCAGCTGTTCCGGAACCGGCCCGCTACCGACACCCACGTGCTGACGCTGCCGTTGTTCCACACGTTCGGTGCCACGGTCCAGATGCACGCTGGGTTCTCGATGGCCGCCACCCTGCTGCTGGTGCCGCGCTTCGACGCCGAGGCCGTGATCGGCCTGATGCAGAAGGAGGACGTCACCTTCTTCGCCGGCGTCCCGACGATGTGGTGGGCACTGCTCGGTGCGTTGGAGGCCGGCGGCGGCGCCATCGACGTCGAGCGGATCGCCGGGAACCTGCGGATCGGCGCCTCGGGCGGCGCCAGCCTGCCGGTCGAGATCATCTCCAAGGTCAAGGAGAAGCTCGGGGTCACCATCCTCGAGGGGTACGGCCTCTCCGAGACCTCGCCGGTGGCGACCTTCAGCGACCCCGACCAGGAGCCGCGTCCGGGCTCGATCGGCGTACCGATCTGGGGCGTCGAGGTGAAGTTGATCGACGACGACTGGAACGAGATCACCGAGATCGGCGCCATTGGTGAGATCGCGATCAAGGGCCACAACATCATGAAGGGCTACTACGGCCGACCGGAGGCGACCGCCGAGGCGATCCAGAACGGCTGGTTCCGCTCCGGCGACCTGGCTCGCCGCGACGAGGACGGTTTCTACTACATCGTCGACCGCTCCAAGGACATGATCATCCGCGGCGGCTTCAACGTGTACCCGCGCGAGATCGAGGAGGTCCTGATGACCCATCCTGCGGTCTCGCTGGCCGCGGTCGTCGGGGTCCCGCACGACTCCCACGGCGAGGAGGTCAAGGCGTTCGTGATCCGGAACGCGGACGTCGCGCTCACCGAGGACGAGCTGATCGCCTGGGCCAAGGAGCAGATGGCCAACTACAAGTACCCGCGGATCGTGACGTTCGTCGAGACGTTGCCGATGACGGCTACCGGGAAGATCCTCAAGCGCGAACTGGTCAACTAAAACAGGCAGGACCGCTTAAGATCTTCCAATGTCGCGGGGATCGGTCGATCGTCCCTCGGATGTGGGGCGGCACAGAGCGGTTCGACCCAAGGGGTTGGGCCACGCTTTCGCGCGCGCCCTGGTGGCGGCGCTGGGGCCGGCCCTGGTCCTGGGCCTGATCGCCTGGATCGTTGCCAAGAACGCCTCGGGCCGGCTGCTCGAACTCTCCGTCGACCCGACTGCGCTGCTCTGGATCGTGGTCGTCATGGGGGCGCTCTGGGCGCTCTGGGTGAGCGTGATCTGGCGCAGCTTCGCCCGGGTCCGCCCGCGCAACGCCCCGGCTGGCTCGCAACTGCTGGCCGGGTTCGGGGTGCTGCTGCTCTGCGGTGCGGTGACCGCGCCGATGGCGGTCGGAGCCGGGTACGCCGTAGTCCAGCGGGACCTGATCAAGGCCGTCTTCGAGGAGTCGCCCACGGCCACCCTGCCGACGGCGACGGCCGAGAACCCCTGGGGCGGTCGGGCGCGGGTCAACGTCCTCCTCCTAGGCGGTGACGGCGAGATCGGCCGGGCAGGGGTTCGCACCGACTCGGTGATCCTGGCCAGCATCAACACCACGACCGGCAAGACCGTCCTGTTCAGCCTCCCGCGGAACCTCCAGCGGCCCCCGTTCAAAGAAGGTTCGGCGCTGGACCAGCTCTACCCGGACGGGTTCAGCGGCCCGAGCGCCAACGCGGAGTACTTCCTCAACGCGGTGTACCGCAACGTGCCCGTGTTGCACCCGGGCATTCTGGGGACGAGCTCCAACGAGGGCGCCGACGCGACCAAGCTCGCCGTCTCCGGCGCCCTGGGGATCGACGTCGACTACTACGTGCTCGTCAACCTGAGCGGGTTCTCGCGGATGGTGGACGCCATCGGTGGGATCACCGTGAACATCAACGAGCCGATCCCGATCGGTGGCGACGCCGCCCGCGGGATCGCCCCGAACGACTACCTCCAGCCCGGGCCGAACCAGCGCCTCGACGGCCACGACGCGCTCTGGTACACCCGGGGTCGCTACGGCTCGACCGACTACAAGCGGATGGAGCGGCAGCGCTGCGCGATCAGCGCGATTGCTCGCGAGGCGGACCCCGCGACGATGTTCACGCGCTACACCAGCCTCGCCAAGGCGAGCAAGGACATCGTCCGCACCGACATCCCGAGTGACCTGCTGCCCGCGTTCGTGAAGCTTGCGGCGAAGGTGAAGGAGAACCCGCTCAAGTCGGTCGGCTTCGAGCGGAGTGCCAAGTTCGACCCGAACGACCCCAACTACGCCTACATGCACGCGGCCGTCGAGACCGCCCTGAAGCCGAAGGCACGGCCGAAGGCGATCACGAAGACCAGCGAGCGTTCGCCGACGCAGGCCAGCAACACCACCGAGGCGTGCAAGTACCGACCGGTGAGTGCTACCTCGGACTAGCGCCGCTGACTAGGGTGGCCGCATGGCCGCTCCCTACTTGCTCTCGTCGTCCAGCGTCGTCCCGGTCTCCCCGGAGGTCGCCTTCGACGGCATGCTCGCTGTTCAGCTCGAGGAGCTCTTCCCGCATCGGGCCGGTCTGATCCCAGCGGTCCGCGAGTGCACGGGCCAGGTAGGAGCCTGGGACGCCGTCGGCCAGACCCGCACCGTCGTCCTCGCGGATGGCAACACCAACCTGGAGACGCTGATCACCGCGGACCGCCCGGGAGGGATTTACAAGTACCGGCTGACTGCCTTCACCGGACCGATGAAAGCGCTCGCCCGCACGGTGGACGGACACTTCTCCTTCGTCGCTGAGGGCAACGGCACCCGGGTCACCTGGAGCTGGGCGATCCAGCCCACGAACGCGGTCACCCGGCTGGCGTTGCCGGTCTTCGGCGCCTTCTGGAAGCAGTACGCCGCCAAGATGTGGCCGCTGTACGCAGCGCGCCTCTGACGCCCCCGTAGACTGGGGTCCGTCCCCCGAACTTCTCCCTCCAGGAGCGCCCCGTGGCCCGTGTCGTCGTCGACGTCATGCCCAAGCCTGAGATCCTCGACCCGCAGGGCAAGGCCGTTCTCGGCGCGCTGCCCCGCCTCGGCTTCGACGGAGTCACCGAGGTCCGCCAGGGCAAGCGGTTCGAGCTCGAGATCGACGGCGAGCTCACCGATGCCCGCCTCGCCGAGGTGAACGAGATGGCCGAGAAACTACTCTCGAACCCGGTGATCGAGGACTACGCCGTGCGGGTGCTCGGGTGAAGGTCGGGGTCGTCACCTTCCCTGGCTCCCTCGATGACGCCGACGCCCGCCGCGCCGTACGGATGGGCGGGCACGAGGCTGTCGCGCTCTGGCACGGCGACCACGACCTGAAGGGCGTCGACGCGGTCGTCCTCCCCGGCGGTTTCTCGTACGGCGACTACCTGCGCTGCGGTGCGATCGCCCGCTTCGCGCCGGTGATGACGGAGGTCGTCGACGCGGCCAAGGGCGGGATGCCCGTCCTTGGCATCTGCAACGGCTTCCAGATCCTCTGCGAGTCGCACCTGCTGCCCGGTGCGCTGATCCGCAACGACCACCGCAAGTTCGGCTGCCTGGACCAGAAGCTGGTCCTGGAGAACACTCGCACGCCCTGGACCTCGTCGTACGACGCGGGGCAGGAGATCACCATCGTGCTGAAGAACGGCGAGGGGTCGTTCGTCGCCGACGAGAAGACGCTGGACATGCTCGAGGCCGAGGGTCGGGTGGTCGCCCGCTACGTCGGCAACCCGAACGGCTCCCAGCGCGCGATCGCTGGCATCACCAACGAGGCCGGCAACGTGGTCGGGCTGATGCCGCACCCAGAGCACGCGATCGAAGACCTCTGCGGTCCCAGCACCGACGGGCTGGGGTTCTTCACCTCGCTCGGTGCGCTCACCAACGCTGGTTGAGCCTGTCGAAACCCCTCACCATTTCCCGTAGGACAGGTACCGCCAGGTCACCGAGCCGATGGCGCCGGTGGCCTGCACCCCGACTGCTTTCTGGTAGCTCTTGGTCGCGTAGTACGTGGCCGCGTCGAACCTCCCGGTGATCGTCAGGCGGGCGTCTCCGGCGGCGTTCAGGGCCCGCTGCGCGCGCACCACGTCGGGTCCGGTGCTACCGACCTTGATGGTCGCCCTGCTGGTGCCGGCGACCAGGAGAGCCACCCAGTCGCCCTGCTTGAAGTAGGTCCCCTGAGGGTGCGTGACCTTCTCCTGGAACGCCTTCACCGCGTAGGTGGTCGAGGTGTTCCAGGCGCCGGTGACGGTGTTGGGGTAGTAACCGTTCTTCTTCAGCATGCACTGCAGCGGGGTGACCAGGTCGCGGCGGATGTCCGGCGTGGTGAGCCGGTACGTCGCCCGGTTCACGCTCTTCGCGTCGCAGGTCGGGAAGCCGTGCAGGTCGAGGACGTTGCTGTCGATATTGATCGTGTAGCCGCCGTACGTCTCCTCGTGGCCGCCGCGGTACTGGTGGATCCGGCGCCCTCGCCAGCCGTCGTCGCGGACGTAGTCGGACTGGACCGTGCGCTGGTTGTTCCACTCCGCGATCCAGATCTGGTGCGGCATCGGGATGGGGTTGCCCGGGGTCACCCGTTGGTCGTCCAGGGCCTTGATCCCGGATGCTGCGCTGGAGTAGACGCCGGAGACGTAGTTGGCTTCCTTGAGAGCGTTGGTCCAGCCGCCGAGGAACCAGAGCGCCGACTCGCGGCACTTGGTCTTGGTCGCGTCGAAAGCCTCGAGGTCGTAGTACAGGGTGCTGCCGGAGCGGATACCGAGGGCGCGGGCGGCGTACACGGCGTTCTTGCCCTCGGCCCGGCCCTGCTTGCGGGCGGCGGCGTAGTTGTTGGTCGGGTCGGCGTCGATCCGCATCGGCAGGTAGCGCTCCCGGGTGGTGCAGGACGCCTGCCGGCCGACGTGCAGCGGCAGCAGTCGCCAGCCGGCAGCGAGCTGGGTGCTCACCCAGGTGGGGGTCAGGTTGGTCTGCTCCTGGCAGAACCGGAGCTTTCCGGAGATGTAGATCCCGGCGGCTCGGAAGGGGGAGTGCTTGCGCCACGCGGTCATCGCGGCCTGGCTCGGGGCCTCGCACTGGTCGAAGCCGTAGCCGCTGATCGGCCCGGGGGTGACCGGGTTGGACGCCGCCACTAGCTGGGGGTTCGCGCTCGTCGTCAGGATCGCGGCCGCGAGCAACGCGACCACGGCGAGACGGGAAACAGGGCGGAGCAGCGGCATGCGATCAACCATAACCCCACCAGCCACATCCGTTTCGGCCCCGCGTGGACCGCGGGTTCGAGGCCCCGGGGAACCCAGTAGATTTGGCCCCGTGCCTGACGCTCCCGCCACTGATGTCCACCCCGGCCGCACCTCCCTCGACACCGTCGCCGTCGCGGCTCAGGACCCGGACCGGGAGCAGCCCTGGGCCGACCTGGGGCTGAAGGCCGACGAGTACGCGAAGATCCGGGAGATCCTGGGCCGGCGTCCGACGAGCTCCGAGCTCGCGATGTACTCGGTGATGTGGAGCGAACACTGCTCCTACAAGTCGACCAAGGTGCACCTCAAGCAGTTCTCGGAGCTGGCCGAGGTCCTCAGCAACCAGGAGAGCCCGACCGTCAAGTTGCTGGCAGGCATCGGCGAGAACGCAGGCGTTATCGACGTCGGTCACGGGTACGCGGTCACCTTCAAGGTCGAGTCGCACAACCACCCCTCCTTCGTGGAGCCCTACCAGGGCGCGGCCACCGGCATCGGCGGCATCGTCCGCGACATCCTGGCGATGGGCGCCCGCCCGGTCGCGGTGATGGACCCGCTCCGTTTCGGACCGCTCGATGCTCCCGACACCCGCCGGGTGCTGCCCGGGATCGTGGCTGGCGTCGGCGGCTACGGCAACTGCCTGGGCCTGCCGAACATCGGCGGCGAGGTTGTCTTCGACCAGACCTACCTCGGCAACCCGTTGGTCAACGCGCTCTGTGTTGGTGTCCTGCGGCACGAGGACCTGCACCTGGCGAAGGCTTCGGGGGTCGGCAACCAGGTGATCCTGTACGGCGCCCGCACCGGCGGTGACGGCATCGGTGGTGTTTCGGTGCTTGCCTCGGAGACGTTCGATGCTGATGGTCCCGCCAAGCGCCCGAGCGTCCAGGTCGGCGACCCGTTCATGGAGAAGTTGCTGATCGAGTGCACCCTTGAGATCTTCGCGGCGGGTCTGGTCGCGGGCATCCAGGACCTCGGCGGGGCAGGGCTCTCCTGTGCGACCTCTGAGCTGGCCAGTGCTGGTGACGGCGGCATGCACGTCGAGCTTGACCGGGTGCCGTTGCGGGATTCCTCGCTGGCTCCCGAAGAGATCCTGATGAGTGAGTCTCAGGAGCGGATGATGGCGGTCGTCGAACCGGCCGACGTTGAAGCCTTCATGGCGATCTGTGCCAAGTGGGACGTCGAAGCGGTCGTGGTCGGTGAGGTCACCGCCGGTGACCGACTGATCATCGACTGGCACGGCGAGACGGTGGTCGACGTACCGCCGCGTTCGGTTGCCCACGACGGACCGACGTACGACCGGCCCTACGCGCGCCCGTCCTGGCAAGACACCCTCCAGGCTGACGCAGCGGAAGCGCTGCCGCGACCGACTACGGGTGCCGAGCTCCGCGAGACCCTGCTGCGGCTCGCCGCGAGCCCGAACCTCTGCGACAAGTCCTGGGTCACCGACCAGTACGACCGCTACGTGCTGGGCAACACCGTGCTGGCTCAGCCGTCGGACTCGGGGATGATCCGGATCGACGAGGAGACCAACCTCGGGGTGGCTGTCTCCACCGACTGCAACGGCCGCTTCGCCAAGCTCGACCCGTACGCCGGCGCGCAGCTCGCGCTGGCTGAGTCCTACCGCAACGTCGCGACCGGAGGTGCTGTGCCGCTGGCGATCAGTGACTGCTTGAACTTCGGCTCGCCGGAGGACCCTGACGTGATGTGGCAGTTCGCCGAGGCCTGCCGTGGGCTCAAGGACGGTTGCCTCGAGCTGGGCGTCCCGGTGACCGGCGGCAACGTCAGCCTCTACAACCAGACCGGTGAGACCGCGATCCTGCCGACCCCGGTGGTGGCTGTCCTGGGAGTCATCCAGGACGTCACGAAGCGCACGCCGACCGGTTTCCAGAAACCGGGCGAGGTGGTCTTCCTGCTCGGCGAGACCCGCGAGGAGCTGTCGGGCTCGGAGTGGGCTCACGTCGTCCACGGCCACCTCGGCGGCAAGCCGCCGGTGGTGAACCTGGCCGCAGAGAAGGCCCTTGCCGAGCTCCTGGTCTCGGGAGTCGGCCTGTTTACTTCGGCCCACGATGTCTCCGACGGCGGCCTGGCCCAGACGTTGGCGGAGTCCGTGCTGCGCCACGACGTCGGCGTGATCGCCACCGTCCCCGGTGATGCCTTCGTAGCCCTGTTCAGCGAGTCCGCGGGACGCGTCGTCGTCACCGTCGACTCCGCTCGGGCCGAGGAACTCCAGGCGCTGGCCGGGAAGCACGGGGTCGCCTCGACGCCGATCGGCGTCACCGCAGGTCAGGAACTGGCCGTCGACGGCCAGTTCAGCCTTCCGATCGACGAGCTCCGCACAGCGTGGATGGCGACGATCCCGGCGGCAATGGCGTAACTGGTCGTGGCGCAGGACCTCACCCCGAAGCAGCTCACTAAGCACTACCTGGCGCTGCTGGCCGAGAAGGCGCCCGGCTATTCGGTCGAGGTGCGGGTCCCGCCGTACGGCGCCGTGCAAGCGGTCGAGGGCGGCCGGCACACGCGCGGCACTCCGCGGGCCGTCGTCGAGACCGATCCGGAGACCTGGATCGCTGTCGCGACCGGTGAGCTGGCGTGGGCCGATGCGGTCGAGCGCGGCCTCATCCGAGCCTCCGGCGAACGGACGGATCTCTCGGAGTACCTCCCGCTCCTCGACTAGCTGGCGTAGGCGTATTCCCATTCGATTTCGGGTTGGAGGGTTTGGCTTGCTCGGGCGTGTTTGGCTTTGTGGTGGCGTCGGCAGAGGGGGTCGAGGTTCTCTGGGTTGGTGTCGC
>JBKJIN010000031.1:0-12905 GCA_046598425.1 Marmoricola sp.
CGGCGAGGCGTCCGAGGACCACGTCGGTGGCGTCGATGACGAGCCACTCGCGCTGGATGTCAGCGGGCTTGGGGCTGTACGTGCGCACGGCGGTATCCCGTTCTGGTTCGTTGGTCCGAGTGGAAGGAGTTCCACCCGGTTGCCCCTCTTGCGAAGGGCCTCGCGACGACTGACGAACACGGCCCGGATCGCTCCCCCTCACGAGGGATGACGTCCGGATCTGCACCCACCCCGGATCTGTCGTGGACAGAGGGTGGACGCGGCAGGAGTCGCGACCAGCAAGAGTACGGCGCTGCGCGGGCGAGGGTCAAAACGACGCCGGTAGCCCCCGAGGGCCACAATGTGCCGGTGCACAACGGTGGCGTCTCCTTCTGGTGGCAGCAGGTCGGCCTCCCCTGCCCCACCGATCGGCTGGACGGTGACGTGACGTGCGACGTGGCCATCGTCGGCGGTGGCCTCACCGGCCTCTGGACGGCCTACTACCTGCACGACGCCGACCCCACCCTCGACATCCGGGTCCTCGAGGCTGAGTTCGCCGGCTTCGGTGCCTCGGGCCGCAACGGCGGCTGGCTGTCGGCCGAGCTGCCCGGCAGTGCGACGGCGTACGCCGACGTGGCGGGCGAGGACGGCGTCGCGCGTCTCGGTGCGGCGGTGCGTTCCACCGTCGACGAAGTGATCGGTGTGGCCGCGCGCGAGGGCATCGGGGCCGACATCGTGCGCAGCGGCGTCCTGCACGTGGCCCGGTCGCAGGCGCAGGCCCGGCGGCTGGGCGGCGAGCTCGACGCGGCGCAGGTCGCCGCTCGGATCCGGGTGGCCGGCGCGATCTCGGGCCACGTCGACCCCGACTGCGCGCGGGTGCACCCGGCCAAGCTGGTCAGCGGCGTGGCCCGCGTCGTGCGCGAGCGCGGCGTACGCATCCACGACGCCACTCGCGCCGTCGCGATCGAGCCGGGTGCGGTCGTCACCGAGCGCGGGACCGTCCGCGCCCCCGTGGTGCTGCGCTGCCTGGAGGGCTTCACCGCCGGGCTCTCGGGCCACCGGCGCGACTGGCTGCCGATGAACTCGGCCATCGTGGCCACCGAGCCGCTGACCCAAGCCCAGTGGGACGAGATCGGCTGGGCGGGCGAGGAGCTCCTCGGCGACGAGGCCCACGCCTATTGCTACGCCCAGCGCACCGCCGACGGCCGCATCGCGATGGGCGGGCGAGGAGTCCCCTACCGATTCGGCTCGCGCACCGACGTCGACGGACGCACCCAGGACCAGACGGTGGAGTCGCTCCGCTCGACCCTGACCTCTCTCTTCCCCTCCCTCGCCGGGATCCAGCTCGCGCACGCCTGGTGCGGCGTCCTGGGCGTGCCGCGGGACTGGAGCGCGAGCGTCTCCTTCGACCCGGCCACCGGCCTCGGCCATGCCGGTGGCTACGTCGGGTCCGGGCTCACCGCGACGAACCTGGCCGGGCGCACCCTGCGCGACCTGGTGCTCGGCCATGACACCGACCTGACGCGGCTGCCCTGGACCAACCACCGGGTCCGCCGGTGGGAGCCGGAGCCGCTGCGCTGGGTCGGCGTGCACACCCTCTACCGGCTCTACCGGGCCGCCGACGGTCGCGAGGACGCCGGACTGGCTCGCACGAGCCGCATCGCCCTCGCTGCCAACCGGGTGGCCGGACGCTGACCCGGGTCGTGGACTCCGGTTGGCGCTCCTGCGGATTCCGCGGCTAAGTTGGACGGACCCACAGACGTACAAAGACGTATGAACAGGAGCCGACGTGACCGACGTAGCGGCCAAGGATTCTCTGACCGTCCGTGACAATCGGACGGGCCAGAGCTATGACATCGCGATCAGCGACAACACGATCGCGGCCAAGGACCTGGGACAGATCCGTCTCACCGACGACGACCCGGGCCTGGCCACCTATGACCCCGGATTCGTGAACACCGCCTCGTGCAGGTCCGCAGTGACCTTCATCGACGGCGACAAGGGCATTCTCGAGTACCGCGGCTACCCGATCGAGCAGCTCGCCGACAAGTCCAACTTCCTCGAGGTCGCCTACCTCCTGATCCACGGCGCGCTGCCCACCAAGGAGCAGTACGACACCTGGGTGCACGAGATCACCTACCACACGTTCGTGCACGAGAACGTCAAGGGATTCATGCACGGGTTCCGCTACGACGCGCACCCGATGGGCATGCTCATGGCCTCGGTCGGCGCGCTGTCGACGTTCTATCCCGACGCCCGCAACATCAGCGACGCGGACAACCGCCACATGCAGATCGTCCGCATGATCGCGAAGATGCCGACCCTCGGCGCGTGGTCGTTCCGCCACGCGCAGGGCAAGCCGTTCGTCTACCCCGACAACGACCTGGGCTACACCGCCAACTTCCTCTCGATGCTCTTCAAGATGAGCGAGCAGAAGTTCGAGGCCGACCCGCGCCTGGTCAAGGCCCTCGACGTGCTCTTCATCCTGCATGCCGACCACGAGCAGAACTGCTCGACCAACGCGGTCCGCTCCGTCGGCTCCTCGCAGGTCGACCCCTACTCGGCCGTCGCAGCCGGTGTCGGCGCCCTCTACGGTCCGCTGCACGGCGGGGCCAACGAGGCGGTGCTGAGGATGCTCAAGCGCATCGGCAGCAAGGAGAACATCCCCGCGTTCATCGAGGGTGTGAAGAACGGCAACGAGCGCCTGATGGGCTTCGGCCACCGGGTCTACAAGAACTTCGACCCGCGCGCGACGATCATCAAGAAGGCCTGCGACGACGTCTTCGAGGTCACCGGAGTCAACCCGCTCCTGGCGATCGCCCAGGAGCTGGAGAAGATCGCACTGGAGGACGAGTACTTCATCAAGCGCCGTCTTTACCCGAACGTGGACTTCTACTCCGGTCTGATCTACGAGGCGTTCCAGTTCCCGCCGGAGATGTTCACGGTGCTGTTCGCGATCGGCCGTACGCCGGGCTGGCTGGCCCAGTGGCTCGAGCTGACCAACGACGGCGAGCAGAAGATCGCCCGACCGAAGCAGATCTACACCGGCGACCGCCAGCTGACCTTCGTGCCCGCCGCGGAGCGCTGGAAGTAACTACCCTGCACTGCTCCCGGGGCACCGGTACGCTCGGAGGATGGAGACCCGGGAGCAGGAGCCGGCGGAAGGCGAGGAGCCCGAGCTGATCACGCCAGAGCACCTCGGCCCTCGCAACCCGTTCCCGCCGGACGCCCAACGTCTGGGGTTCGACCGGTACTCGGGCGGCGACTCGGGCATGCTCGCGATCGCGGCCTCGCTGGACAGCCGCAAGCCCGGGCACCGGCTGATCGCCGCAGTCCTTCTCGTCGTAGTCGTCGGGTTCGTCGCGTGGACCCTGTGGAGCCAGTTCACCTACTGAGCAGCGCGTTCTCCTGGTCGATGCTCAGGCCCAGGACTCCCCCACGTCCGGCGGGAGGCGCCGGAATGCCTTCGCGCTGCAGCCAGGCCCAGGTGTCGGCCACGGTCTCCGCCGACGGGCGGCAGCGTAGGCCGGCCGACGCCGCAGCCGCCGTGTCCGCGTCGTGCAGCGCCGCGAGCTCACCTGTGGGCGGCACCCAGATCGGCAGGTCGGTCCACCCGGACACCCCGGCCGCCTCGACCTGCTCGGGCGTGACCTGCACCAGGGTGGCGTCGGAGCCGGTGACCGTCACGCACGCGGCGAGCAGCGCGCCGATGGTGGTGTGGCCAGGCGCACTCGCCGCGTTGAAGATGCCGGCTACGCCGTCGGCCAGCATCCAGGCTGCGAGGTCGCGTGCGTCGACGTACTGGAGCGGCCGGTCCGCCGGCCCGGGCGAGGGCACTCGCCCCCCGGCGGCGATCCGGTTGAGCCACCACGGGAGCCGACCGACCACCTCGTACGGTCCCAGCACCAGCCCGGCCCGCGCTAGCAGCGACCGCTCGGTGCCGAACGACTCCAGCACCGCGAGCTCGCCCCCGCGCTTCGCGGCCGAATAGCTCTCCGCCGACCCGGGGGCGTCCCCGCGGCCATCCGGGTCACCGTCGACCACCGGAGCGGACTCGTCGGCGCCCGACGGGATCGGCCAGGCGTAGACCGAGCGGCTGGACACGTAGGCGTACCGCCCGACTCGGTCGGCCAGCAACCGTGCGGCGTCCTGAACCACGGCCGGTTCGGAGGACCAGGTGTCCAGGACCACGTCCCACTCCCCGGCGCCCAACGCGGCCGCCAGTGCCCCCGACTGACGCCGGTCGGCGTACCGGGCCTCGGCGCCCGCAGGCGGAGCTCCGCTGATCCCTCGGGTGAGGGTGGTGACGGTGTCGCCGCGTTCGAGAGCGACCTCGACCGCGACCCGGCCGACATGGTGGGTTCCCCCGAGGACCAGTACGCGCATGGTGCGAGCCTGCGCGGCTCTGGCCCGCGGAGCAAGGCCGTTCACCGAGGGCCGAACCGTCAGCGGACCCGCTGCACCCGGCCTTCGTCCCAGACCGGGTCGTCGGACTCGTAGACCGAGCCGTCCTCCCCAAAGACCAGGTAGCGGTCGAAGCCGCGGGCGAACCATCGGTCGTGGGTGACGGCCAGGACGGTGCCCTCGAAGGCCTCCAGCCCCTCCTCCAGCGCCTCCGCCGACTCGACGTCCAGGTTGTCGGTCGGCTCGTCCAGGAGCAGAAGCGTCGCACCGGAGAGCTCGAGCAACAGGATCTGGAAGCGCGCCTGCTGGCCGCCGGAGAGGGATTCGAACTTCTGCTCCGAGGCGTGCGCCAGCTCGTAGCGGTCCAGGACCCGGGCGGCCTGCTCGCGGCCCATGCCGTGGCGCCCGTTCGCAGAGCCGTCGCCGCGATGCAGCACGTCCAGCAGCGTGCGACCGATCAGCTCGGGGTGCTCGTGGGTCTGCACGAACCAACCGGGTCGGACCCGGGCGCCGAGTTTCGCTCTGCCGGCGTGGCGGACCGGCGCGATCACGCCCTCCCCCACCGGTCGGTGCTCGACGTCCGGATCGGAGCCGCCCGCGGCGAGCAACCGGAGGAAGTGCGACTTCCCGGAGCCGTTCGAGCCGAGGACCGCGACCCGCTCGCCGTACCAGACCTCGAGGTCGAACGGCTTCATCAGGTCGAGCAGCTCAAGGTCCTCGCAGACCACCGCACGCTTGCCGGTGCGACCGCCCACCAGCCGCATCGTGACCTTCTGCTCGCGGGGGATCGCCTGCGGCGGACCTGCTTCCTCGAACTTCCGCAGCCGGGTCTGGGCAGCCTTGTACTGCGCCGCCAGGCCGTCGTTGTACTCGGCCTTGATCTTGTAGCGCAGCACCAGTGCCTTGAGCTTCGCGTGCTCCTCGTCCCAGCGTCGCTGAAGCTCCTCAAAACGGGCGAACCGGTCGCGGCGAGCCTCGTGGTACGTCGTGAAGCCACCGGGGTGGGTCCAGGCGGTGTTGCCCGCACTCTGCCCACCACTGGCGAGTTCCACGGTGACGATCCGGGTCGCGGTGTTGTCGAGCAGTTCGCGGTCGTGGCTGATGAACAGGATCGTCTTCGCCGAGGACCGGATCTTCTCCTCGAGCCAGATCTTCCCCGGGACATCGAGGTAGTTGTCCGGCTCGTCGAGCAGGAGCACCTCGTCCGGCCCGGCGAGCAGGTACTCCAGCACCAGGCGCTTCTGCTCACCACCGCTCAGGGTGGAGAGCGGGCGGTACTTGGCCTTGTCGAAGCCGACGCCCAGACCGGTCGTGCAGCAGGTGTCCCAGACGACCTCGATGTCGTACCCGCCGGCGTCCGCGAACTCGGCCAGCGCGGAGGCGTAGCGCATCTGGGTGGGTTCGTCGTCGACGTCCATCAGGAGCTGCTCGAGCCGGTCGACCTCGGCGGCAGCCTCGCGGACGCGTGCGGGCGAGACCGAGAGGAGTAGGTCGGCGACCGTCGGGTCCGGACCGAGGCCCGCGCCGACGGCCTGGCGCATCACCCCGAGGCCTCCGCTCCGCGTTACCGCTCCCTCGTGCGGGGCGAGCTCCCCGGTGATGATCCGCAGCACCGTGGTCTTGCCGGCCCCGTTGGCCCCGACCAGGGCGGCCTTGGCGCCCTCGCCGACCCGGAACGAGACCTCGTCCAGCAGGACGCGGCCGTCCGGGAGCTCATACCGGATGCCGGCGACGTCCACATGACCCACAAGGTGCGATTCTCCCTGCTCGGTCACCAAGATGCACCCGGTTATGCGCGACGTCCCGGATCAGTGCGAGGCGACGAGGTTGAGGCCGACGACCTCGAGCACGATCAGGCCGACCGAAGCAGCCTTCAGCCAGTTCATCGACTCCCCGAGGAAGGCGAAGCCGATGACGGCCACCGTCGCAGTCCCCACCCCGGCCCAGACGGCGTAGGCGACGCTGACCGGGATGGTGCGCACGACGAGCGCCAGCAACCACAGCGAGCTGACGTAGCCCGCCACCACGATCGCGATCGCCGTCATCAGCAACAACGCCGCGCCCAGCATGCAGAACACCTCCGATAGATATGTAGCACTCGCTACATATCTATAAATGTAGCAGATGCTACGTTTCTCGCGATATCCTCGGGTCATGGCTGAGCACCACCGCGAGGACCTGCTAGAACGGGCCACCGACTACGTGCTCGAGCACGGCCTCATCGGACTCTCCCTGCGCCCGCTCGCGGCCGCCATCGGCACCAGCGACCGGATGCTGATCTACCACTTCCATAGCCGGGACGCGCTGGTCTCCGCGGTGGTCGCGCGCACCAATGAGCGAGCGATGGCCGCCGTCGCCGCTCTTCCGGGGGCGCCGACGATCCGGTCCGGAGTCAACCGGCTGTGGACGGCGTACGGGACCGAGCCGCTGGCCTCCTGCCTCGACGTGTACTGCCAGGCCGCAGCGACCGGTCTGATCGGCCGGGAGCCCTACCGCACCGATGCCCGCGCCAGCGGCGAGCTGTGGGCGGGAGCGCTGCGCGGCTACCTGATCCGGTGCGGCGCACCCCCGCGCCGGGTGTCCCGCCTGGTCACGCTCGTCGACTCAGCCCTCTACGGCTTCCACCTCGACCTGATCACCGACGACCCCGACGAGCTCGCCCGCGGCGTCGACGACCTTGCCCGGGCAGCCGAGGCGCTTGCCGGCGGCTAGCTACTCCCGGGCGAGCAGCGCCGCCCGGCCGGCCTCCAGTCGCGCTACCGGCACCCGAAACGGCGAGCAGGACACGTAGTCGAGCCCGTTCGCGTGGAAGAAGTGGATCGAGTGCGGATCCCCGCCGTGCTCCCCGCAGACGCCGACCTGCAGGTCGGGCCTCGTGGATCGGCCCTTCTCGGTACCGATCCTCACGAACTCCCCGACTCCGAGGGTGTCCAGGGACTCGAACGGGGAGACATCGAAGATGCCGTTCTCGAGATAGGTCGAGAAGAACGACGCCTCGACGTCGTCGCGAGAGAAGCCCCAGGTCATCTGGGTGAGGTCGTTGGTGCCGAACGAGAAGAACTCCGCCGACCGAGCGATCCGGTCGGCGAGCATCGCCGCGCGCGGAAGCTCGATCATGGTGCCCAGCTTGTACGGGACCTCACCGCGCTCGGCCATCACCGCCGCCGCGACCGCGTCGATGTGGCGTCGAACGACGTCGAACTCACGCACGCTTGCGACCAGCGGGATCATGATCTCCGGCTGCGGGTCCCCACCGGCGTCCTTCCGGTCGGCCGCGGCCTCCAGGATCGCCCGGGACTGCATCTCGAACAGACCGGGGATCAGGATGCCGAGCCGTACGCCCCGCAGGCCTAGCATCGGGTTCTGCTCGTGCAGTCGGCGAACATGCTCCAGCAGCACCCGATCCTGCTCGTCGACCGCCCCGGCGTCCGACTGCCGGGCGACCTTGACCGAGAGCTCGGTGAGGTCGGGCAGGAACTCGTGGAGCGGCGGATCGATCAGCCTGATCGTCACGGGAAGACCGTCCATCACCTCGAGGATCTCGGTGAAGTCCTGCCGCTGGAGCGGCAGCAGCTCAGCCAGGGCGGACGCCTGCTCCTCGGGCGACTCCGCGACGATCAGGTCCTCGACCAGCTGGCGGCGCTCGCCCAGGAACATGTGCTCGGTCCGGCACAGCCCGATGCCTTCGGCGCCGAACCTGCGCGCCCGGGCGGCGTCCTCGGCCGTGTCCGCGTTCGCTCGCACCCGCAGGCGCCGACGGTCGTCGGCTCGGGCCATCACCTGGGCAACGGCGCCGATCAGGTCGTCGGACGAGGCAGGGAGGTCGCCCTCGAAATGGCGTACGACGAGGGAGGAGCTGACCGGGACCGCGCCCCGGAGCACCTGGCCGGTGGTGCCGTCGATCGAGATCACGTCCCCCTCGGCGAGGGTGACGCCGTCACGGACCTTGAGCGTCCGCGCGACGACGTCGACCTCGAGAGCCTCAGCGCCGCACACACAAGTCCGGCCCATCCCGCGGGCTACCACGGCCGCGTGCGAAGTCTTGCCGCCACGGCTGGTCAGGATGCCCTTCGCGGCGATCATCCCGTGCAGGTCCTCGGGGTTGGTCTCGCTCCGGACCAGGATCACGTCCTCGCCCCGCGCTGCCCAGGCCACCGCGGTCGCGGAGTCGAGAACGATCTTGCCCACAGCGGCTCCCGGCGAGGCGCCCATGCCGGTGGCGAGCAGGTCGGTCACTGCCTTGTCGTCGAAACGCGGGAACATCAGCTGCGCCAACTGGGCGCCGGTGACGCGCTGGATCGCCTCGTGCTCGTCGATCAGCCGCTCGGCCACCATCTGCCGCGCAATCCGGAACGCAGCTTCGGGCGTCCTCTTGCCGACCCGGGTCTGAAGCATCCAGAGCTTGCCGCGCTCGATCGTGAACTCGATGTCGCACATGTCGCGATAGTGCTTCTCGAGCACATCCATGATCCGGACCAGCTCCCGGTAGGACTCGCCGTCGATCCGCTCGAGTTCCGCCAACGGCAGGGTGTTGCGGATGCCGGCGACGACGTCCTCCCCCTGGGCGTTCTCCAGGTAGTCGCCGTAGATGCCCTGTTCACCCGTCGAGGGGTTACGGGTGAACGCAACGCCGGTGCCGGACCGCTCCCCGAGGTTGCCGAAGACCATGGCGATCACGTTGACCGCGGTGCCCAGGTCGTCGGGGATCCGCTCCTGGCGCCGATAGAGCCGGGCGCGATCGGTGTTCCAGGAGTTGAAGACCGCGTCGATCGCCATGTCGAGCTGCTCCCGGGGGTCCTGCGGGAAGGCCCGTCCGGCGTGCTTCTCGGTCAGCGTCTGGAACGTCTCGACGAGGCCTTCCAGGTCGGTGGCCGTCAGGTCGGTGTCAGTGGTGGCTCCACGGTCGGCCTTGAGCGCGTCGAGGGCGCGGTGGAACACGTCAGCCTCGATGCCGAGCACGGTGGAACCGAACATCTGCAACAGGCGTCGGTAGGAGTCCCAGGCAAACCGGTCGTTCCCGGAGGCCCGGGCGAGACCGAGGACGGAGTCGTCGTTGAGCCCGACGTTGAGCACCGTCTCCATCATCCCGGGCATCGAGAACTTCGCTCCCGAGCGCACCGCGACAAGCAGGGGTTCGTCGCTCTGGCCGAGCTTCTTGCCGATCGCGTACTCGAGCGTCGCCAGGTGGTCGGTGATCTCGGCCCCGAGCCGGACCGGCATCCGACCCTTCGACAGGTACTCCCGGCAGGCGCCCGTGCTGATGACGAAGCCCGGCGGGACCGGGAGACCGAGCCGGGTCATCTCGGCGAGGTTGGCCCCCTTGCCTCCCAGAAGGTCCTTCTGGTCACGGTTGCCCTCGGAGAAGGCGTAGACGAGCTTGCTCATAACGCGATCATGCACCACGGCGCGGGGCGTGGTGCGGGACCGAGCGCGCTCAGGCCGACCGGCGCGACTCCAGGACCCGGAAACCCTTGGCACTGGCGACCTTGGCGGTCGGGAAGCCCTGATCGGTCAGCCACCCGGCCAAGGAGTCAGAGCCGAGGTTCTTGCCCACCACCAGGCGCGCCCGACCTTCGGGAGCCAGCCGCGGCATCCAGGTCAGCAGGAGCTCGTGCAGTGCTTCCTTGCCGATCCGGATGGGCGGGTTGGACCAGATCTCGTCGTACGACGCCGCCGGATCCACCTCGCTCGGAACGCTCGCGGTGAACCGGTCGGCCACGCCGAGCTGCACGGCGTTCTCGTTGGCCAGCAGCACCGCACGCTCGTTGACGTCCACAGCGGTGACGATGCAGCCGGGAACGGCGATGGCAATGGCAAGGCCGATCACGCCGTACCCGCAGCCGAGGTCGAGGACGCTCCGCGCCGCTTCGGGCGGCCCCTGCTCCCGGAGCAGTACACCCGTCCCGACGTCGAGCCGTCCCTGGGCGAAGACCCCGGAGCCGGACGTCAGCTCGAGCCAGTGGCCCCAGACGTTGGTGCGCACCGGCACCCGCTTGAACGGCGCCTTCGGGTCGGCGGTGAAGTAGTGCTCGTCCTCGGCCATGGGCCCATCTTGCCGTCTCCCCGTCAACGCGTCGTTCTCTAGGCTCGAGGGGTGAGCGCGCCCGCACCCCATACCCCGGCAACACCTAGGTCAGGCGGCGCCGCTCACTCCTCGTCGAGCTCGCGCTTGGCCCGGCTCCGCCCGGCCTGGGCGCCGAGCTCGGCGTCGTCCGGGTAGCCGACCTCCTCCAGCGTCAGTCCGTGCGCGGGGGCCACGGTCAGGTCGGGGACCCGCTCCTTGCCCTGGAGTACCCGGGTGGCCCAGTCCGGATCGCGGCGACCCTCGCCCACCGCCCCCATGCACCCGACCAACGACCGCACCATCGAATGGCAGAAGGCGTCCGCCCGGACGGTCGCGACCAGGATGCCGTCGACCCGGGCCCACTCCAGCTCGAGCAGCGACCGGATCGTGGTCGCCCCGGGACGACGGCGGCAGAACGCAGCGAAGTCGTTGAGCCCGACCAGCTGCCGGGCCGCGTCATTCATGGCGTCCACGTCGAGCCGGCGGGGCCAGGCGACGACGTGCCCGCGGCGCAGCGGGTCGACCAGCGTCGGCTCGTCAGCGATCCGGTAGGCGTAACGGCGCCAGATCGCGCTAAACCGGGCGTCGAACCCGACCGGGGCGTGCGCGACCCGGTGCAGCCGGACGTCGTTCCCAGCGACCCCGTTGACCCGGCGCAGCAATGCAGCCGTCGGGGTCGCCCCGCCCCGCCCGGGCACGGTCGCCAGCGCGTCCTCGTCGAGGTCGACGTGGGCGACCTGCCCACGCGCGTGCACGCCGGTGTCGGTGCGACCTGCAACCGTCACTCGGGTGCCCTGGGTCCGCAGGATCGTGTCCAGGGCGTCCTCGAGTTCGCCCTGGACGGTGCGGTGGCCCGGTTGCCGGGCCCATCCGCGGAAGTCGGTCCCGTCGTAGGCGAGGTCGAGGCGCAGACGCATGGGACAAGTCTGTCAGCGCCCGCCGGGCGGTGCACCGGCGGACTCTGCAAGGCTGACCCGGTGACCCGCTACTCACCGGCGAGACTGGCGCTCCTCGTCCTCGGGTGCGTCGTCCTCGGTCTCGGCGTCGGTATGCTGCTCGCCGCCGACCTCGGCTCGGACGGCTACTCGACCCTGGTCAACGGGATCGCCCGGACCAGCGACTGGGCGTTCGTGGTCGCCAACATCGCGGTCAGCATGGTCTTCCTGGTGGTCGCCGCGTTGCGGCGGGTCCGGCCCGACGTCGGCACGATCGTGCAGATCGTCGTCGTCGGGTACACCGTGTCGCTGGTGCTCGACGCCTTGGAGACCCCGGACTCGTACGGCGCCCGACTGGTGCTCCTGGCCGTGGCCCTGCCCGTGCTGGCGATCGGCGTCGCGGCGTACCTGGGCAGCAGGCTCGGGGCCGGGCCCGCCGAGGCCGCCGCTCAGGCTTGGGACCCCCCGGTCCCGTTCCGGTGGAGCTACAGCATCCTGCAGGCCGGCGGTGCGGTGATCGGCTGGCTCCTCGGGGCAGCAGTCGGTCCCGGAACGGTGGTGGTGATCTTCTTCCTCGGTCCCGCCGTCGACCGGGTGGCCCGGCTGATGCGCCTGGACATCTCGCCCCGCCGCGCTGACCGAGCCCGGGGAAGCACGAAGGCCCGCCACCCTTGCGGGTGACGGGCCAACGGGTGAACTGGTTGCTCAGGCCTCGGACTTCTCCTCGTCGGCCTCAGCGGCGGGTGCCTCAGCGGCGGGTGCCTCGTCGGCCGGCGCCTCGGTCTCCTCGACCTCGGTGGCCTCAGCAGCGTCGGAGTCGGCCTCGGTGGCTTCGACCGGGGCCTCGGGCTTCGGGGCCTCGACCTTGGCCTTCTTCGCCTTCGGCGGAGCCGGCGTGTAGGACTCGGTGACGAGCTCAATCACGGCCATCGGCGCGTTGTCGCCCTTGCGGGGACCGATCTTGGTGATCCGGGTGTAGCCGCCGGGACGCTCCGCGAAGGTCGGCGCGATCTCGGTGAAGAGGACATGCACGACCGACTTGTCGCGGACGGTCTTGAGGACCTCGCGCCGGTTGTGCAGGTCGCCCTTCTTCGCCTTGGTGATCAGCTTCTCCGCGAGCGGGCGCAGCGTGCGCGCCTTGGCCTCGGTGGTGGTGATCCGACCGTGCTCGAACAGGGCGGTGGCCAGGTTCGACAGGATCAGGCGCTGGTGGGCCGGGCTGCCGCCGAGGCGGGCGCCCTTCTTGGGAGTAGGCATTGCTTCTCTCGTTTCTCCCCGGCCGTGTCAGGTACCGGGATAGATGGTGCTTGGTGACGACCGGACCCGCCTCAGGCGGGTCCGGTCATCGGTGTCAGTACTGCTCGTCCTCGACGAAGCTGTCGTCGTCGTCGTCGTACGCTGCCAGGGCGGTGGCCGGGTCGAAGCCGGGCGCGCTGTCCTTGAGGGACAGACCCATCTCGACCAGCTTGGCCTTGACCTCGTCGATCGACTTCGCACCGAAGTTGCGGATGTCGAGCAGGTCC
>JBKJIN010000063.1:0-14675 GCA_046598425.1 Marmoricola sp.
GAGCTTGGCCCTCGGGCCCAGGGCGAACTCGAGCGCGCCCGCCAGCACCTCGGGGTCGCCGATCACATCGATGACGTACGGCGACTGGACCTCGACGCCGTCGATCTCCAGCCCGCCCACGATGTCAGTGAACGAGCTCTGCGCGATGATCCGCACCTCACCGTTGAACTGGATGGCCTCGGCGCCGACGGTGCGCAGCTCCTGGATGGTGTCGATCATCGACCCCACCTCGACCTCGCCGGTCTCCTCGGTGATGGTGACCCGGATGCCCGGGCCGGTCACGGGGACCAGCCCGGCCAGGATGCTGAGGGTGTCGACCTCGTTCTGGGCCTGCTCCAGGGCGGCCTGGCGGCGGCTGGTGTCGGACTGCAGGTCGTCGCGGGTGTCCTGGAGCCGCGCGATCTCCGCCTCGGCCCGCTGGGTCGTGCCGGCGAGCCCGTTGAGGACGTCGATCAGGTCCTGCTGGCGCAGCGCGGCGTAGGTGTCGTCCACCTGCGTCGTGCGCACCTGGGTCACCGCCGCGAACCCCACGATGGCGAGCAGCAGGCCCACCACGACCTGGCGCCGGGTCGGCTGGAGCAGCGCGCGCCACAGGCGCTCCCGTCCGCTGGGCAGCTCCTCCGGACCGTCGGCCGGCTCACGCATGGAACAGGTGCCGGCGGATGGCGGCGACGTTGGAGAAGATCCGGATCCCGAGCACGACGATGACGCCGGTGGAGAGCTGGCCGCCGACGCCGAGCTTGTCCCCGACGTAGACGATGCCGGCCGCGATGACGACGTTGCTCACGAACGACACGACGAAGACCTTGTCGTCGAAGATGCCGTCGAGGTAGGCCCGCATGCCGCCGAAGACCGCGTCGAGCGCGGCCACGACCGCGATCGGCAGATAGGGCTCCAGCCCGAGCGGCACGTCCGGCTTGAGGAAGACACCGAGCAGCACGCCCAGGGCAAGGCCGAGTACGGCGATCACGGCTGCACCTCCTCGGACTGGCCCGGTTTCCCATCCTGCGAGCTGCCCGGGTCCGCCCAGCGCAGGACACGCATGGCGAGGGGAGCCTGTGGAAGGGAGAGCTCGTCCTCATTCTGCATGTCGAACTTGAAGCCGTAACGCTGGGACAGGTCATTGAACGCCAGACCGCTGCTGGTGTCGAAGAAGTTTGCTTGCAGGCTGAGTGGGTCACCGATGACCAGGACGGTGTAGGGCGAGGCGATGCCGACGCCGTTGACCTCGATCGCCACCCCGGACACCCGGATCGCGCTCATCGCCGTGAGCCGGTGCCCGTTGACGGAGACCGCCTCTGCCCCGGCCGCCCATAGTCCGTCGACCAGCAGCGCGAGGTCCTCGTCCTTGACCGCGCCGTCGGGGGTGCCGGTCGCCTCGTCGGTCACCGTCACCCGGATGCCCTCGCCGCGCACGGCCACGAAGCCGGTCCTGACCTGGAGACGGCGCAGCCGCGCGGTCACCGCCTGCTGCTGCTCGCCGAGCTCGAGGGCCCGCTGCTCCCCGTCGGCGTTGACCTCGCGAAGGTCGGCGATCTGCTCCTGGAGCCGGCCCACCCGGTCGCTCTCGCCGTCGATGCGTGCCAGCAGGCTCGCCCGCCCCTCGTCGGCGACGGAAGCGTTCTGCTGGGTCTGCACCGCCGCGGTGGAGGCCATGATCCCGAACACCGCGACGGCGACCGCGGCGACGCGGCGCGGATGACCACCGCCACGCCGTACGTCGGCGTGCGTCCCGGTCGCTGCGGCTCGCTGCGCTCGGCGTTCTGCCGCGAAGAGGTAGTCCTCGTCGAGGGACTGCCGCTGGACCCGGTCCAGCAGCGGCAGGGTGACCCGAGGCGGGAGGTCGTCGCGCTCAGGCATCGCGGACCGCCGGTCGGCGCTCGGTCGTCAGCAGCAGCTTGCGCACCTGCCAGGCGTAGAGGAGGCCGGCCCACCAGTAGAGCCCGATGCCCCAGAACGCGAACGCCCACCCGAAGACCCGGGCCAGCAGCGCGACGGTGCCCTCGCCGTCGCCGAGCAGCAGGAGCGGGAACGCGTAGAGCAGGTTGAAGGTCGCGGCCTTGCCGAGGAAGTGCACCGGCAGGGCGCTGTACCCGCGGGTCCGCAGGAACGGGACCAGGCACCAAAGGAAGGCGTCCCGGGCGGGAAGGATGATCGCCACCCACCACGGAATGATGTCGCGGAACGCGAGCCCGACCACGACGGCCAGAATGTAGAGCCGGTCGGCGACCGGGTCGAGGATCTCCCCGACCTTGGACGTCTGATTCAAGCGCCGCGCCAGGTAACCGTCGAGCCAGTCAGTGAAACCGGAGAGCAGCAGCACGATCAGGGCCCAGACGTCCGCCTCCGGGCCGAGGACCAGCCACAGGAACAGCGGTACGCCGAGCAACCGGAGGAAGCTGACCGCGTTCGGGAGAGTCCAGACCGCCGACGAGTACGGCTGCTCGTCACCGTCCGCGCGGGTGCTCTGGGAGTCGCTCATATCGAGGCAACCCTAGCCCTGCCGCCAGTCGTGGACGTGCTGCCGTCCCTAGCGTCGCGGCGGTACGGTTCCCCAGTGGGGAGCACACCGAATCCGATCAGGGCCGCCGCCGGCGCGCTTGCGGCCGCTATGGAACTGACCGCCTCGGTCGCCGACCGTCTCGCCGGCACGGCATCGGGGCCGGACCGCGCGTCGGAGCCCACCGGTCCTCGACCCGCCACGAACCCGGAGGCAGTTCCGGCTCGGGACGGCGCCCCCACAGGGGCGCTGTACTCGAAGATGAGCGCGCTACTCGTCCGCGCTCTCGAGCAGAGCACCGCATCGGGCCAGGACGAGCTCTTCCACCGGATCCTGGACCAGATCGTGCCGGACGAGGCGCGCATCATCAGCGCGCTCTCGGACGGGCACAGCTCGCCGCTCGTCAACGTTCACGGTCTCACCGCCGCGGGGATACTCGGCGAGGCACTGATCGACAACGCCTGCCTGGTCGGCAGGATGGCCAACGTCGCACTCCCACACCTGACCCCGACCTACGTCGGCCACCTGCTCTCCCTGGGCCTGGTCGAGATCGGTCCGGAGGACGACAGCCTCAAGGACGAGTACCAGATCCTCCTCGCCGAGACCGAGGTTCTCGCCGCCGTCCGCGCCGGGTCCCGCGGACCAGTGCCGGCACGCGTCGTACGACGCACTCTCGCACTCTCCCCGCTGGGCCGGTCGTTGTGGAACGCGACCATGGGGGACGGCGCGTGAGCGCTCACCTGGTCCCCCTGCTGCAGACCTGGGCGGAGTTCAAGGCCGACTTCACCCTGAACTGGTTCATCTACCTCTCGATGCCGTTCGTCGCGGCGTTCGTCGGCTACTCCAGCAAGCTTCTCTTCCTGCGGATGCTCTACTACCCGCTGGAGTTCAAGGGCTGGGGCGTCCTCGGCTGGCAGGGCATCGTCCCGCGCCGGGCCGGCAAGGTCGCCTCGACCACCATCGACCTGCTCACCAAGGAGCTCCTCAAGCCCGAGGAACTCCTCGACAAGTTCGATGCGGTCGAAGCGCTGGAGGAGCTCCGGGTTCCGATGGAGGCGATGGTCGACGAGGTCGCTCGGGAGATGACCGAGCACGTCCGCCCCGGCCTCTGGGACAGCCTTCCCGAGGCCGGACGCCGAGCCGTACTTGGGCGGGTGCACGCCCAGGCTCCGGCGATCGTCGACCGGATGCTGGTCGAGATGAAATCGGACCTCCCCCGTTACATCGACCTCAAGTACCTCACCGTCGTCACCCTGGTGAAGAACAAGGCGAAGCTCAACGACCTGATGAAATCCGTCGGGGGTCGAGCGATGACCTTCGTCCGGCGCAGTGGGATCTGGTTCGGCTTCCTGATCGGCATCGTGCAGCTCTTCGCCTGGGGTTTCGTGCACAACCCCTGGATCATGCCCGCGTTCGGGTTCGGGGTCGGGTTCATCTCCGACTGGCTCGCCCTGACGATGCTCTTCCGGCCCCAGTACCCAAAGAAGTACCTCAAGGTCATCCCGTTCCAGGGGATCATCCACCAGCAGCGCGACCAGATCACCCGGGACTACGCGAACATCCTGGCCACCGACCTCTTCGCCCCCGACGTCCTCTTCGACGGGATCATCAACGGGCCTACCGCCGACAAGCTCTTCGACACGATTCAACGGGAGATCTCCACCGCAATAGACGCCCAGACAGGCATCGCGAGACCGCTCGTCACGCTTGCCGTCGGAACCCAGCGGTACCGGGCGCTGAAGGAGACCATCGCCAACCACGTAATCGAGCGGATGCCGGAGACGATGTCGATGGTCGGTGAGTACGCAACGCGGACTCTGGACATCGAGAACCTCATCGTGGAGAAGATGGGCGAGCTGGACAACGAGCAGTACGAGTCGATCCTGCGACCGATCTTCAAGGACGACGAACTGTTGATGATCATCGTCGGCGGCGTCCTCGGCGGTGCCATCGGCGAGCTCCAGGTCGTGATGATCGAGCACCTTTCCCGCTGATGGACGAGCCGGTCGCGGTCGTCTGGCAGCACGGGTACGACGCGGTCGGCCCGCTCATGGCGGGGTGAGGTGAACTCCAGCAGTACGGCGAACCCGATCGGACCGCGTAAGCAAACGGCCGACCGCCCACGGCAGTTGGTCCTCCACGACGGACATCTCGGCGCGTTCGCCGCGCCGGATGTCCTTGACCAGGTCCCGGACGACCGGCTCACCCTCAGCCAGCTTCGAGAGCCAGGAGCGAGTGACCACGGCATCGTGGTGATCTCCGAGGAGCTCCTGGATCTGGCGCAGGGACTTGTTCAGGCGGGAACGGTCCTCGGCGGTGCTGTCCAGGAGGAACGTGACCGCCCGCACTGTCTTTACTTGTTTACGCTGCCCATGCAACAACCGGGCGCGACGCGTGGTCGAGAGCCCTGGAGCCGACCCAGCCGAGAGCGCCGCAGGCAGAGCTGCGCAGAGGGCGTCCAGCGCCTCCATCACCAGGAAATGTGCCCGCACGTCGTGGAAGATCTCACCGGTCACAGGAGTGTCGAGGTGGAGACGCCCCAACCCGGCGATCAACTGATCGGTCCGGGCCGCGCTGAGTGCGCTCCGGGCCGCCGCTTCGACCTCCTGGGTATAACGAGCCAGAGCGTCCGAGACCACCCCTGCGGCTTTCCGATCCGCTGCGGCTTCGAGCCGTGCGTCGAGCCTGGCAGCCATGACCTCTGCGTCACGAGTGCCGCCGACCTGGCGGGCAAACCAGCGCAGGTCGGCATCCAGGCCTTCGGGCACCGAGCCGAGGACGGTCGCGAACACGGTCAACGTGGATCGCAAGCGCCGGACAGCCACCCGAGCGTCGTGCACCGCACCCAAGTCCAGCCGTAGTTCGCCCACACCCGCGCACACGTCCATCACCTGGTCCTCGACCAGGCGAGCCAGGGTCACCCGAGGCGGCCGGTCGTCAGGCAACCCGACGCGCTACCGACACCAGGACGGTCCGCTCCACGAGGATCTCGACGAAGTCGCGGATCGGCGCACCGTCGAACTGGTGGTAGGCCGCGTCGATGTACCTGTCGAGGGTGATCGGGTCGATGTGCGGAAGGCGCGACCTCAGTCGCTCAGTGACGTGCTCAAGGGCCTGAGTCTCATCCTTGTCCGTCGCCATGCCTCATAGTGGGCGGGACGTCGGGCCCGCGGCAAGTGAACATTGGGTGAACACGCCCCGGGACCGGGGCCGTCAGGCGGCGCGGGCGATCTGGCAGCCGCAGCGCGTGCAGTGGGCGCGCTCGATGTCGTCGAGGTCCTGGCCGCAGCTGCAGTCGTGGGCCGCCGTACGGGTGATGGTGCTGGTGCTCATGGGTCCTCCTCCCCTGGTGTCCTGATGTACAGAACGGCAGCAGAGGCCCTGACCTGAGGGGTTCGGCCGATCAGTCCGCCGGCGCGGGCTTCCCGGAGATCAGCGGGAGGGCCCAGCGGGACTCCGGGTCAGCCTCCACCAGGAGCGCTTTCAGCAGCAGGCTCAGCGGTACGGCGAGCAGGGCGCCGAGCGCGCCGATCGCCCAGCCCCAGAACACCAGCGAGAGGAACGTCAGCGTGGCGGAGAGCCCGACGGCGTCGCCGACGATCCGCGGCTGGATGATGGACTGGACCACGAAGTTGATCACCGTGAACACCACGATAACCACGACCATCATTCCGACGCCGCCCTCGAGCAGACCGATGATCGCCGGCGGGACGACCCCGATCACGAACCCGACGTTCGGGATGAAGTTGGTGACGAACGCGAGCACGCCCCAGACGAACGCCCCTGGGACCCCGATGATCAACAACGATCCGGCGTCGATGACCGCGACGATGAAGCCGAAGCCGGCGGAGACCGCCATGTAGCTGCGGGTCCCGCGGGCGAAGTTGGCGAGCGCCTCGACGAAGTCGGGCTTCCGGTCCCCGAGTTGGCTGACGATCTTCATCGTCGGAGCGGCGTCGAAGGCGAGGAACAGCAGCAGGGTGGCGACGAAGAAGAGGTCGGAGAGAATGCCGAGTGCGCCGCTGAGGATGTCGGTGGCGACACCGACCAGGCTGCCGACGTCGATCGCGTCGCGGATGGCGTTGACCTGCTCGGCGCCGACACCGCGGTCGCGCAGCCAGCTGGTGACGTCTTCGATGTAGCCGTTGATCTGGTCGTTGTACTCCGGAACCAGGACCGCCAACCTCCCCACCGAGATGGCGAGGGCCAGCGTGACCAGGACGAGGAGCAGGTAGACAGAGAGCAGCAGTACGAGGGAGGCCAACGCGCCGGGCACCCGGTGCCGCACCAGCCATTGCCGGACCGGGTACACGGTGATGATCAGGACCAGCGCCAGGAACGCCGGGCCGATGATCCCGCCGACGCTGCGGACGCCCGCCAGCGCGATCGTCAGCGCGGCCAGCCCGACAAGCACGGCGAGCGCGCGGGGGTGGATGCGATCGGTCACAGCGGCTCCTCGGGTTCGGCGCGCCTCGACGGTACTGCATCCGGCGCGGTCCGTCCGACCGCCGGCTGCCGGTCGAGGCGCACCAGCACCTCGGCGTGCGCGGTCTGCGGGAACATGTCGAAGAGCCGCGCCCGGACGGCCGCGAACGCCGGCATCGCCGCCAGGTCCCGGGCCAGCGACTCCGGGTTGCAGCTCGAGTAGAGCACCGTGCGGACCTCCGAGGCATTCAGCCAGCCGGCCAGGTCGTCGCCGATCCCGCGCCGGGGCGGGTTCACCACGACCAGTTCCGGCACCTCGGCAGCGGCGAGGGCGTGCGCCGTGGCGTCACCGGCCACGAACGCCGCAGCACTCCCCGACCGTGACGCCGTCTCGGTCGCGCTCGCCACCGCTTCGGCGCTGGTCTCGACACCGAGGACGGTCCGGCCCGGTCGGCCGACGTGGAGCGCGAAGCCGCCCACCCCGCAGTAGAGGTCCCAGACCGAACGCGGGTCGCGCTCGTCGATCCACTCGGCAGCATCACGGTAGAGCGCTGCGGCGACCTCGGTGTTGGTCTGGAAGAAGCTCTGCGGCCGCAGCAGCAGGTCGTGCCCGTTGATCCGCATCGGGAGCACCGCCTGCTCGGTGAGCAGGATCTCCCGCTCACCCTCGATGACGGCCTTGTGCTCCGGCTGCAGGTTGACCGAGGCCACCACGAGACCGGGGAGCTCGCCCAGGAGCCACGGCAGGTGCTTGCGCAGCCGAGCGACCGGCTCTTGTGACCTGGTGACGAACCGGACCATCAGCTCGCCCACCGGCGAGGCGGTGACCAGCAGGAACTTGAGCTCGCCGCTGCGCGACCCGACGTCGTACGGCGTCACGTCGGCCCGGGCGATGAAGGCGGCCAGCACCGGAAGCGCCTGCCGGATCGCGGGGACGTGCAGACCGCAGTCACGCAGGTCCACCCCGGCGCCACCCTGGTCGAGGATGCCGAGGTTGGGTTCGGTCGCGGTCCCGGTGACGACCATCTTGGCCTTGTTCCGGAACCCGGACTCCGCACTGCGGTAGGGCGGCTCCCAGAGCAGGCCGATATGCCCTGCCAGGGCCGCGGCGCAGCGGTTCTGGAGATCCACCACCTGGTCGTCGTACGGGCGCGGCAACCAGGTGCACGACCGGCAGCGCCCGGCGTCGAAGTGGTGGCAGTCCATCAGGGCTCAGGCTACCGCCGCGCGGAACGCTCAGCGCTTGCTGGCACGCACCAAGGCGGACAGCAGCACCCGGCCGATCAGGGCCGCAGCCGCCTTCTCGAGAACCGGGACCCGCTCGTCGATCGAGATGGAGTAGGCGATCTGGGTGCCGCCAGCAGCGGGCGACAGCACGACCTCGCCGCTGTAGTTCTTGAACGGGACGCCGGCCTTGGCACGGTAGCCCAGGGTGCTGTTCGGCACGAACGCGACGATCTCCTCGACGATCGCCGGCATCGGTCCCGGGGCACTGATCCGACGGACCGCACCGAGTCCGTTTCGGTCTACGGCTCCCTCGGAATCCATGGTCACCTTGAGGCCCGGGGCCCAGGACGCCATGCCCTCGTGGTTGGCCAGCACGGACCAGACTTGGTCCACCGGGCGGTCGACGGTGGCAGTTGCGGTGACGGTGCTCTGGGACATGGGTCTCCTCGGTCGGAAGGGTGCGCCGAACACTCGCATCCCAAGGCAGATCCGCGCAATGGTGTGGGTCACGTGGCGGCGGGCCCCGTCGCTCAGAGGTTCGCGGGGTCCTCACCGGCGAGGAGTCGTTCGACCTGCTCAGGGGTGTACGCAGGCCTGACGTCGTCCGGGTTGCCGGTCGAGACCCATCCCACCCCGGGCACCAGGCGTCGCACCACCTTCGCCGGTACGCCGACCGCGACGCTGTGGTCCGGTATCGCACCGCGGACGACGGAGCCGGCACCGACGACCACGTTGCGGCCGATCCGGGCGCCCGGCAGGATCATCGCCCCGTGGCCGATCCACGAGCCGGCACCGATCTCGATCGGGTCCGCGTACCCGAGCTGGAGCCCGATCGGCGTGATCACGTCCTGGTAGCCGTGGCTGGCGTCGGAGACGAAGATGCTCTGCCCGAACCAGACGTCGTCGCCGATGACGATCGACTTGTGGGCGGTGAGGACCACCCCCGCGCCGATCACGCACCGGTCCCCGATCACGAGCCCGCGCTCGGGCGCGTTGCCGTCGTGGGGGGTGTGGCCGACTGAAAGCACCGCGTTCGGTCCGATCAGGGTGTCCTCGCCGATGTGGATCGACCGCTCCCCGAACAACGTCGCCGTCGGGTAGTTGAGCATGCTGCGGGCCCCGAAGGTGCCGAACCGGTCGGCGCCGTCGGTGCCTGGAGCGATCGAACCGGCGCGCTGAACCCACCGACGTACGGCGAGGATCATGCGGTTGAGGAGGCGAGACCAGGACACGCGCGGAGGTTACCGCTTCTGCTCGGGCCACCGTGACGCTGCCCACGTCCCGCGCAACGCCGAAGAGTTGTCGACGTGCTGTTCGCCGGACGTCCACCTGCGGGTCCCCGAGCGGACTCCTCGCGGCGCGACCTTCGGAGCATGAAGTTCGTACCGACCGCCTTCGCCGTCGCCGTGACCGTGCTCGTGGTCCCCGTGCTGACCGGGTACGCGACCGGCTCCGCGGCTACCGCCCCGGTTGCCTCGTCCTTCGACGCCACCACGATCACGACCCTGGCTGCCAACGGCATCGAGCAGGTCGCGTCCTCGGCCGCCGGCGACTCCTCAGACGCAACGCTCGACGCGGATGAAGCGGCCGCGACCGCCCAGCGGGAATTCGGCGGGGACGTGCGTGCAGCCGTCCTGGGGCCGTTCACCGACCACGCCGGCTCAGTGACCCATCGCCTGGCCTGGCAGGTGCTCGTCGAGGACACCGTGCTCCCCGGAGGTGACCGTGGTCGGGCCTGGGTCGCCGTCGATGCCGGCAGTGGCGCGGTGCTGGCGGCGAAGCCGCTGCTGGAACTCGACGCCGCCTGAACTTCCTTCGGGCGATCAGCGCGGGATGAACGCCCAGTAGTCGAGGTCGAGCAGTACGCCGTCCTGGTACTTGCCGTCCTCAACCCGGAGCGTCATCGACTCGTCCCGTCCGCGGGTGGCGACCAGCCGGAGTCGGAGCGCGCCGACTCCGGGCGCGGAGGTCTCCGCGGTGTCGAGGACCTCGGACCAGGCGTAGACGGTGTCTCCCGCGAAGGCCGGTGCCGCGTGCGCGCCCGCATTGACAGCCGCGATCAGCTGGGCGTTCGCGAGACCGTTGAACGACAGTGCGCGTGCCATCGAGATAATGTGGCCGCCGTAGATCAGCCGGGTCCCGTCGGGACGCGCGTCGGTGTTGAAGTGCACCTTGGCGGTGTTCTGCCAGAGCCGGGTCGCCATCATGTGCTCGGCGTCGGTCAGGGTGACCCCGTCGACGTGATCGATCTTCTCCCCGACCCGGTAGTCACCAAGGCGGTGTGTCTCCCCCGCTGCGGCAAAGTCGTACGCCGAGAAGTCCAGGCCGGCGGGGAGGATCAGGTCGGCCGCGGAGAGCGCCGGGGCGAGCTCGGGGAGAACCACCTCCGGCGCCGGCGCAGCGTGGTCCCGCTTATGCACCATCACCCAGCGGGCCCAGTCCAGGGCAACATCGCCGTTCTGGTTGGTCGCGGTGGAGCGGACGTAGACCACCCCGCTCTTGCCGTTGGAGTTCTCCTTGAGCCCAATCACCTCGGACCGTGTCTGCAGCGTGTCCCCGGTGACGACCGGACGGTGGAACCGCAGCTCGGCGTACCCGAGGTTGGCGACGGCGTTGAGGGAGACCTCCGGGACGGTCTTACCGAAGGCGATGTGGAACGCGATCAGGTCCTCGACCGGCGCCGGCGTGAGACCGACCGAGGCAGCGAACGCGGCGGATGACGGCAGCGCGAACCGGGTGGGGTACAGGGCGCCGTACAGCGCACGGTCGCCGTCGGTGACCGTCCGCGGCGTGGCGTGCTCGATCAGCTGGCCGAAGGTGAAGTCCTCGAAGAAGTTGCCCGGGTTTGTCTTGCTCATGGGCAGCCATTGTGCCGGGTCGCGGGCAGCTGCCGCTTCCCGGGCCCGTTCCTCGGGAATCGACGTGCCCGTCTTCGTGCGCACCACCCAATGACGTCACCTGCGGCCCGACCTCGGCCCAAGGCGGCGCCGCTTCAGGAAGGTCCCGCAGGGGCGCGTCCGCGCTATGCAGGAGTCGTTGCAGCGCCGCGACCAGGTCAGGCGCCGACGCCTGCAGGTCCGGCGTGGCCAGGGCGACGGCTCAGGCCGGCCGACGATGGACCAGCCGGGGTGGCGTTCACCGGGGCATACGGACAGCTAAGGGACCAGATCCTGGCCAGCGCGTCTCAACGGGCCCTCGCGGCAACGACCCGTCCGAAAACAGCCTGATCACGGCGTTTCGTCGATGACTGGGCATTGAGTCCAATCCACCGCGGCCACCGGTGCGAACCCCTTTGTGGCGTGAGTCACATCCGACACGCCCCAACGAAAGGGAAGTGCATGTTCACCAGAACCAAGCGCTCCGGACAAACTCGGTCCGTACTCCTCGCCAGCGCAGTCGGCCTCACGGCCGCCGCAGTGCTCGCTGGGGTCGGGCCGAACACGGCCACCGCATCAAGCCACCGCGAGGCACCCCTCATCGCGGGACTTCCGCAGTACGACACGACTGACGTCTATGCGTTCCGCAGCCCAGAACGCACCGACACCGTCACCCTGATCGCGAACTGGCTGCCCTTCTCCGAACCGGCCGGGGGGCCCAACTTCTACAACTTCGCGACCGACGCCCGTTACAACATCAAGGTCGACAACAACGGCAACGGCAAGCCGGACATCACCTTCCAGTGGACGTTCAAGAACAAGTACGTCAACCCGAACAGCTTCCTCGCGGCCACCGGACCGGTCACCTCACTCAGCGACCCGAATCTGAACGCCTATCAGACCTACACGCTGGTGAAGTTCCAGAACAACACCCAGCAGACCCTGGTCAAGGACCGTCGGGTGGTTCCCTCGAACATCGGTCAGGCTTCAATGCCGAACTATGCTTCGCTGCGAAACTCGGGAATCACAAAGGCCGGCCCGAACGGCGTCTACCGATCCTTCGTCGGTCAGGCCGAGGACCCGTTCTTCCTCGACCTGCGCGTCTTCGACCTCCTGTACGGCGGGGACTTCTCCGAGACCGGGGACGACACACTCGCCGGCTTCAACGTCAACTCGGTGGCGCTCCAGGTCCCGCGGAGGGTGCTCGCCCGTGGTGGGAACGTTGCCACCGACCCGGTGATCGGGGTCTGGTCGACCACCGACCGTCGCGGGGTCAACGGCACCTACAGCCAGGTGTCCCGCCTCGGGTCGCCCCTAGTCAACGAGGTCGTCATCCCGCTTAAGGACAAGGACAAGTTCAACGCCTCACTTCCCTCCGGCGATGGGCAGTTCCTGAACTACGTAATCGAGCCTGAACTGCCCAAGTTGATCGAGGCTGTCTACGACGTGCCCGCTCCGGCGGAGCCGCGCAAGGACCTGGTCTCTGTCTTCTTGACCGGGGTCAAGGGCCTCAACCAACCCAAGGCGGCCACTCCCAGCGAGCAGCTGCGGCTCAACATGAACACGCCGGTCACCGGAAGTCCGGACCGACTCGGTGTGATCGGTGGCGACACGCAGGGCTTCCCGAACGGGCGGCGCCTGGCTGACGATGTCGTCGACATCGCCCTTCAGGTGGTTGAGGGCGAGCTTGTGGGCTCGCCTAACGACCTCGGGGACGCGGTCAACACGAACGACAAGGCCTTCGGGACCAAGTTCCCGTACCTGGCTCTGCCGTTCAGCGGCAGTGACCCGGCTTCGCATCCGGTCCCCGCACCGGCTCCTGCGGAGAACCAGTCCCTGGCGGACCAGGCCCTGGATGCACTCCGCGACAACGCGGTCGCGGGCGTCCTGACCGGGCTCGGTGGCGGCGGCATGCTGCTCGGCGGGGTGATGCTGGTGCGCACTAAGCGTCGCGCCAGCTCGCTGAGTGTCGCCTGACCTCGGAAACCCTGTTCCTGGTGGCGCGTCTCCGGACGCGCCACCAGGAACACCCAGATCGGAGAACCCGCACATGTTCAAGTACCTCGCAGCCCTCGGCCTTGCCGCCGCGTTGACCCTCGGTGGGGTTGTCGGTCTGACGAGCGGTGACGACCGCCCGGCCACTTCCTCGGCCGACCAAGGCGAGCGAGACCCCGACCAAGGCCTCAACCCCGCTGTGATCACTCTTCAGGAAGCGGCGCGCCGGCTCCCCGATGATCACCGGACCTGGGCGGCCCTGGCGATTGCGTACGTCGACGAGGTTCGCACCGGAGGTGACCCGTCCTTGTACGACCGGGCCGACGAGGCCGTCGCCAAGGCGTTCGCCCTCGGACCGAATGAGAACGTCGCCGCACTGTCTGCACGTGCGACCGTCTTCGGGGCGCGCCACCAGTTCACCCCCGCGCTCCGGGACGCCAACGCCGCGCTTGCGATCAACCCCCGGGACCTGATCGCGCTGTCGATCCGGATCGATGCCCTGACCGAGCTCGGGCGGTTCCCCGACCAGCTCGAAGCGCTGGAGGAGGCCGACCGGCTACAGCCCAGTGTGGCGGTCGCGGCTCGTTATGCCTACGCCTACGAGCTACGCGGAGATCTTGCACGGGCCGCGAAGGTGCTGACCTCGGCCGCCGAGAGCAGCGCACGCCTCGACAAGGCCTACCTCATGACCCTCCTGGCCGATGTCGAGCGCCAGCGGGGCCGACTCTCCTCCTCGGCCACCCTGCTCGACCGAGTGCTCGCTGAGGTGCCCGGTTACCTCCCGGCCATGGTGAGCATGGCGCGGCTCCACGTCGCGCGGGGTGACCTGGACGCCGCCGTAGACATGTGGGAGGCGGTCGTTGCCCGATCGGGGAACCTCGACACCCTGACCGAACTCGGTGAGATCTACCTGCTTCGCGGGCGGGACGAGGACGCAGCCGCCGAGTTCGCCAAGGTCGCGGACTCGATCCGTGCCGAGACCGAGCATGGCGTGAACATGTCGCTCGAGATCGCTGCCCACGGCGCAGAACATGGGTCCGACACCGCGGCGGTGCAGGCAGCACGAGAGGAGTGGGACCGGCGCAGGAGCCTGCACGTCGCTGACGCCCTCGCCTGGGCACTCCACCAGTCCGGTGACAGCGAGGAAGCGCTGCGGTACTCCCGCTATGCGACGTCCTTGGGCACCAGGAGCGCTCGATTCTGGATCCACCGCGGCATGATCGAGGCTTCGCTCGACGAACCCGACGCGGCCGGACACCTCCGGCGCGGGATCTCCTACGACGCCGGCTACTCACCGTGGCAGGTAGCCCGTGCCCAGAAGATTCTCGACCAGTACGAGAGTCGGTGAGCGTCTACGACCGCGTCGACAACCCCGAAAGTGATCACTGCCGGACCTGCAGTTGCAGGTCCGGCAGTCGCCGATGTCTTGAGACATCACAGTGTCGGGCTGACAGTGTTCTGGTTCAGGACATCGGAATGGCATGTCTCAAGACATCGGAATAGTTCGCTGGCCCGGTGTCGAAACGTCGCCTGGTCATCACCGCCGTCCTCGCCGGAGCAACCCAGACCGAAACAGCCCGCCGCTACGGCGTGACTCAGGGCTGGATCAGCCGACTCATGGCCCGCTACAGAACCGAAGGCGAAGCAGCCTT
>JBKJIN010000014.1:0-4916 GCA_046598425.1 Marmoricola sp.
GCCGAGGAGCCACCCACGAAGATGTCGTAGGCACCCTTGGTGAACACCACGTCGTCGGAGTTGAGCACGTCGTAGGTGTTGAGCTGGTCGACGGCGACGATATGAACCTCGGGCGCGTTGCGCAGCGAGAGCCAGGTGATCGCGTCGGTGCGCTCGAGCACCACGAGGTAACCCACGCGGTCGGTGAGCGAGACCAGCGCGGCCAGCGCCGACTTGGTGGAGGGCTTGTCGCCCGACACCAGGGCGTCGACCACGTGGATGCGGCCGTCGCGGGCTCGGTCCGAGAGGGCACCGCGCAGGGCGGCAGCCTTCATCTTCTTGGGGGTGCGCTGGTCGTAGCTGCGCGGCTGCGGGCCGTGGACGACGCCACCGCCGGCGAACTGCGGTGCACGCGTCGAGCCCTGACGGGCCCGGCCGGTGCCCTTCTGCTTGTAGGGCTTGCGTCCACCGCCGCGAACCTCGCCGCGGGTCTTGGTGGAGTGCGTGCCCTGACGCGCGGCAGCCTGCTGCGCGACGACGACCTGGTGGATCAGGGGGATGTTGACCTCGACGTCGAAGATCTCGGCGGGGAGGTCGACCTTGATGGTCTTGACAGCCATGCTCAGGCCTCCTTGCCAGAAACGGCGGTGCTCTTGGCGGCCGAGCGGAGGACGACGAGTCCACCGCGGGGGCCGGGGACGGCGCCCTTGAGGAGGATGAGTCCCTTCTCGGCGTCGACGGCGTGCACCGTCAGGTTCTGCGTGGTGACCGTGTCGCTACCCATGCGGCCGGCCATCCGGGTGCCCTTGAACACGCGACCGGGGGTCGCGCAGGCGCCGATGGAACCGGGCTTGCGGTGGTTTCGGTGGGCACCGTGCGAGGCACCGACGCCGTGGAAGCCGTGACGCTTCATGACACCGGCGTAACCCTTGCCCTTGCTGGTCCCGGTCACGTCGACGTCGTCGCCCGCGGCGAACAGCTCGGGGCTGATCTCCTGGCCGACCGCGTAGGAACCGGCGTCAGCGGTGCGGATCTCCACGAGGTGGCGGCGCGGGGTAACGCCGGCCTTCTCGAAGTGCCCGGCGGACGGCTTGGTGACCTTGCGGCCGTCGATCTCGCCGTACCCGACCTGGATGGCGTTGTAGCCGTCCTTCTCGGGGGTGCGGACCTGGGTGACCACGTTGGTGGCCGCCGCGACGACGGTCACGGGGACGATCTTGTTGTTCTCGTCCCACAGCTGGGTCATGCCGAGCTTGGTGCCCAGCAGGCCCTTCACGTTGCGTTCGTAAGTCATCTCGATCTACCTCAGAGCTTGATCTCGATGTCGACGCCGGCGGGCAGGTCGAGACGCATCAGCGAGTCGACCGTCTTCGGCGTGGGGTCAATGATGTCGATGAGGCGCTTGTGGGTGCGCATCTCGAAGTGCTCGCGGGAGTCCTTGTACTTGTGGGGCGAGCGGATGACGCAGAAGACGTTCTTCTCCGTCGGCAGCGGCACGGGGCCGGCCACCTTCGCACCCGTACGGGTCACCGTGTCCACGATCTTCCGCGCCGAGGTGTCGATCACCTCGTGGTCATAGGCCTTGAGCCTGATGCGGATCTTCTGTCCCGCCATCACGCGTCCTTCACTTCTCGTCTCGCGATGAGTCTCGTCCCGTCTCGGTGAGACGGTCCGCCCTGCATTCCCAACCTCGTCGGACCTCAGCTTTACGCTCAGATCCCCGACCCCCGCGGTCGGGCGTGTCGCGCTCGTTGTGACGCGCAGGACGACGCTCGACCTTGTGGGCCGTTGTTCTCGGGGTTGTGCCCGACGGGGGTCGGGCGGAACGGGATCTCCAGGTGCGGCACAGACACACGACCACATGCGCACTCGTGGGCCCCCTTCAACAGAGGGCCAGGAGAACCTGTTCAGTAGTCAATGTCCGCGCCCCGGCAATCCCGCCGGAGCAACCGGACTATCTTGGCAGAGATACCGGTCAGTGCCAAATCGAGCTGAGCGTGAACGTCCTCACACGCGCCGGCGGTAGTGCAGATCGACGATCTCGCGGTCGACGGCGAGCCCCTTCCGCTCGAACTTGGTCACCGGCCGCTCCGCCCAGCGGTCGACCTCCCCGCCCTCCAGCGCCGGTTCGGCGTCGAGCACGGCGCGCATCTGGTCGGCGTACTCGGCCCAGTCGGTCGCGAGTCGCCAGCTGGCCCCAAGAGCCAGTCGGGATGCCGCCAACCGCGCGAAATCGGGCGTGACCAGGCGGCGCTTGTGGTGCCGCGTCTTCGGCCACGGGTCGGGGAAGAATGTCCAGAGCTCCGCCAAGCCACCCGGTTCGACCAGGTGCTCGAGGAACCAGACGGCGTCCACGCTGAGCAGCCGGACGTTGTCGGCACCGGCCGCGTCGAGAAGGCCCAGGGTGTGGGCGATGCCGGGCCGCCACACCTCCAGGGCCAGGATGTTGACCTCGGGGCGCGCGGCCGCGAGCGCGGCGGTCGCCTCCCCGATCCCGGAACCGATCTCGACGATCAGCGCAGCCTCACGCCCGAACCACTCCACCAGCGAGAATCCGGGCTCGTCGACGGCGGTGTCCGGGATCACCCAGGCAGCGTGGTGGGCGTCCCAGCACTCCCGCTGCGACGGGGTGAACCGGTTCCCCCGCCGCGAGTAGGTGAGTACCTCGCGCATCCGGCGGCCCTCGTCGGTGAACCGCTGGTGCGGGCGGGCGGGGGGCAGGGTGTCAGGCACGACGAGAAGGGTACGCGGGTCTGTCCGCGGGCGCCCCGGCCGGTCGGCGCCCGACCTCAGGTCAGGAACGCGAACAGGGGCGACCCAGGAGGAACCGGCTCGATGTGCAACGGGCTGACGGCCATCCGGGCGAGCAGCGGACCCAGATCGGTCGCCTCGTCCAGCTCGAGGCCGACCAGCGCCGGACCGGTCTCCCGGTTGTTCTTCTTCACGTACTCGAAGACCACGATGTCCTCGGTCTCGCTGAGCACCTCGTCGAGGAAGTGCCGCAGCGCCCCCGGCTCCTGCGGGAAGGTCACCAGGAAGTAGTGCCGCAGGCCCTGGTGGATCAGCGAGCGCTCGACGATCTCGGCGTACCGGCTCACGTCGTTGTTGCCCCCGGAGAGGACGCAGGCCACCGCCTGGTCGCCCGGCACGGTTCCCGCCAGCGCGCGGACCGCGGTGCTGGCCAGGGCTCCGGCAGGCTCGGCAATGATCCCCTCGACCTGGTAGAGCTCGAGCATCTCGGTGCAGACCGCCCCCTCGTCGACGGTGACCACCTCGTCGACGAGGTCGCGCACCAGCGGGAAGGTCAGCCCTCCGACCCGGCCGACCGCGGCGCCGTCGACGAAGCTGTCGAACTCCCCGAGCGGCACCGGTTCCCCAGCGGCGAGAGCTGCGGTCATGCTCGGCGCACCTGCCGGTTCCACGCCGACGATCCGGGTCTGCGGGCGGTTCTCCCGGAGCCACAGCGCCATCCCGGCGAGCAGGCCGCCTCCGCCGACCGGGACGAGAACGGTGTGCAGGCGAAGCTCGGTCTGACCGGCGAGCTCGCGGGCGAGCGTCCCCTGGCCGAGGATCGTGCGCGAGTCGTCGAACGGGTGCACCAGGATCGCCCCGGTCGCCGACGCATCCGCGAGCGCCGCTGCCTCGGCCTCGTCGTACGTGCTGCCGGCGACGATCAGCTCGACCCGCCCCCGGCCCAGGGCAAGGATCCGCAGGCGCTTCTGCCGCGGGGTGCTGCCAGGAACGTAGACCCGGGCGCCGATGCCGAGCTCCGCACAGCTGTGCGCGACCCCCTGACCGTGGTTGCCGGCGCTCGCGCACACCACGCCGCGAGCGCGTTCGTCGGAGGTGAGGGTGCTGATCAGGTTGTAGGCGCCGCGGATCTTGTACGACCGGACCGGCTGCTGGTCCTCACGCTTGAGGAGCACAGCAGCCCCCACAGCGGCGCTGAGCCGGTCACTGGGCTCCAGGGGCGTACGACGTACGACGCCCTCCAGGCGGGCCGCTGCGCGGTCGACAGCGGCGGCGCTGAGCTCGGGGTCGGTCACCCGATGATCGTAGGGGCGTTTGCCGGAGGACGCAGAACGGCCCCGGACCGGGGTCCAGGGCCGTTCTTGGCTCGGTGATCGAGCCTAGTCGAGATCGATCACTTGGTGATCTTGGTGACGCGGCCAGCGCCGACAGTCCGGCCACCCTCACGGATGGCGAACTTCAGGCCGTCCTCCATAGCGATCGGCTGGATCAGCACGATCGACATGTCGGTGTTGTCGCCCGGCATGACCATGTCGCGACCCTCGGGGAGGGTAACGACGCCAGTCACGTCGGTGGTCCGGAAGTAGAACTGCGGACGGTAGTTGTTGAAGAACGGCGTGTGACGGCCACCCTCCTCCTTGGAGAGGATGTAGACCGACGCGTCGAACTCGGTGTGCGGGGTCGTGGTACCCGGCTTGATGACAACCATGCCGCGCTCGACGTCCTCGCGCTTGGTGCCACGAAGCAGCAGACCGACGTTCTCACCAGCCTGGCCCTCATCGAGCAGCTTGCGGAACATCTCGACACCGGTGACCGTCGACTTCTGCGAGGTCTCGCGGATGCCGATGATCTCGACCTCCTCGTTGACCTTGACGATGCCGCGCTCGATGCGACCGGTGATGACCGTGCCACGACCGGTGATCGTGAAGACGTCCTCGACGGGCATCAGGAAGGGCTTGTCGGTCTCGCGCGCCGGGGTCGGGATGGACTCGTCCACCGCGGCCATCAGCTCGAGGATCGTCTTGCCCCACTTCTCGTCGCCCTGGAGCGCCGGGAAGGCAGCAACGCGCACGACGGGGATGTTGTCGCCGTCGAACTCGTACTCGGAGAGGAGCTCGCGCACCTCCATCTCGACGAGCTCGATGAGCTCCTCGTCGTCGACCATGTCGCACTTGTTGAGCGCCACG
>JBKJIN010000044.1:0-5902 GCA_046598425.1 Marmoricola sp.
GACCCCGGGCGGCGGCCGAGCTCGCGTGTATCGAGCACGAGCGGCGCTCTCGGGTCGAGATTGCGCAAGATGTCACTTCCGTTGGAGCCCTGTAGAACCTCCGGGAGTCTATCTGCCCCCGGCCCGTGCCGCCAATCGAGCGGTCGCGCAGGCGGGGCTCAGCGCTCGAGGTGGTCGGGCAACGTCATCCCCGCGACGTCGCTGTCGTCGCCGAGCCCGTGCACGTGCCCGCCGGAGAGCTGGGCGCGGCCCCGGCGTACCAGGTCGATCGTGCGCTCCAGAGTGTGCTCGAAGTTGGCCAACTTGGACTCGACGTACTCATCGGTCTCGGCTCGCAGCTCGACCGCAGCTTGAGCCGCCTCCTGCTCGATCTCCGCGGCGCGGGCCACCGCGAGCCGGTAGACGTCGGTATCGGAGACCAGGTCGTCGCGCTGCTGTTCGGCTTCCCGGAGGATCTCGATCGCCTCGAGACGGCCGGTGTCCACGAACGCGTCGCGGTCCCCCACGACCTCGGTCGCCTGCGAGATGGTCGCCTCGATCGCCGCCTCCAGCGAGCCGAGCATGTCCAGGAACTCGGTCCGGTTGATCATCACCGACGCGGACATCGGGACCGAACGAGCCTCCTCCACGGCCGTCCGGAGCGCCTCGAGGCGGTGCATCAGTTCGGCGTTCACGCGGGCCCCCCGGAAGCGGCCCGCTCGGCAAGTCGCACGGTCAGTCGCTCCAGGACGAACGGCGGCACCAACCGAGACACGTCGCCACCGAAGGTGGCGACCTCCTTCACCAGCGAGGACGCCAAGAAGGAGTACTCCGGGCTGGTCGGGATGAAGATGGTCTCGACATCGACGAGCGAGGAGTTCATCTGCGCCATCTGCAGCTCGTAGTCGAAATCGCTGACGGCGCGAAGACCCTTGACGATCGCCTTAATCCCGTTCTGCTCGCAGAAGCTGGTCAGCAGCCCGTCGAAGCCAGCGACGGTCACGTTCGGGTACGGCTCGCACGCCTGCTCGAGCATCGCGATCCGCTCCTCGGCCGTAAACAGCCGGGCGCTGGCCTTGGACTTGTTGACGCCGATCGCGACGACGACCTCGTCGAAGAGCGCGGCGGTCCGCGCGATGATGTCGAGGTGGCCGTTGGTCACCGGGTCGAAGGACCCTGGACAGACCGCTCTGCGCACTGCGTCCCCATCCTCCGGGTCACGTCCGGCGTACCGGACTCCCCGCGTCGTCGTCATTGGCGCGGTGAAGGTACCAGAGCACCGTCTCGCCGTACTTCTTCATCCGCCGGGACCCGAGGCCGGACGGGCATGCAGGCTCCACGCTACGCGCCGATCGCTCCACCACGACAACAGCGCCGGACGAGAGCCAGTCACCCTCGACCAGCAGTCGCAGCGCCTCGGCGACCTCGGCGTCGGGCAGCGGGTACGGCGGGTCCAGGAAAGCAACGTCGTACGGAGCGGACGGTAGCCCGGCGAGAGCGCGTACGACCGGGTGCGCGACCACCTCGACCGCGAAGCCGAGGGTGCGGGCGTTCTCAGCGACCAGGGCCGCGGTCTGCCGGTCGGACTCCACCGACGTCACCGCCGCGGCGCCGCGGGAGGCCGCTTCCAGACCCACCGCGCCGGAACCGGCGTACAGGTCGAGGAAGCGAAGTCCGTGCAGCGACCCCAGTTGGGCTTCCAGAGCGGAGAAGAGTGCTTCGCGGACCCGGTCCGAGGTCGGCCGGGTCGCGTCGCCGGTGGGTGTCTTGAGCTTCCGGCCGCCGGCCGAGCCTCCGATGATGCGGGTCATGAGCCGGCCCTATCCCTTGTCCAGGTAGGCGGCACGCTCGGAGTCCTCGATCGCGGTGACCGCGGCGAGCAGCTCCGGCGACCCGGCGAGGTCGGGATCGGTGGCCAGGTACGCCGCGGCCGTCTCGCGGGCAGCCACGATCACGTCCTCGTCGGTGAGCACCGAGAGCAGCCGCAGCGACGAGCGCCGCCCGCTCTGCTCCACCCCGAGGACGTTGCCCTCGCGCCGCTGCTCCAGGTCGATCCGGGAGAGCTCGAAACCGTCGCGGGTGGAGGCGACCGCCGTCAGCCGCTCCATGCTCGGCGACTCGGGGGCCGCGGTGGTGACCAGCAGGCAGAGGCCGGCGTGACCGCCCCGGCCGATCCGGCCGCGGAGCTGATGCAGCTGGGAGACGCCGAACCGCTCGGCATCCATGATCACCATCACGGTCGCGTTCGGGACGTCCACCCCGACCTCGATCACCGTCGTGGAGACCAGGACGTCGACCTCACCGGCGGCGTACGCCTGCATCACCCGGTCCTTGTCGTCCGGGGTCATCCGACCGTGCAGCTTCTCTACCCGGAGCCCGGCCAGCTGGCTCGCCGCCAGCTCGGGGGCCAGCTCCTCGACGGAGACCAGTTCGGGGCCCTCCTCGGGAGGAGGCCCTTCTTCGTACTCGGCGTCACCGATCCTGGAGCAGACGACGTACGCCTGGCGACCGGCACCGACCTCCTCGCGGATCCGGCTCCACGCCCGGTCCAGCCAGGACGGCTGCGCCCGCACCGGTACGACGCTCGTCTGGATCTCGCCGCGCCCGGCGGGGAGCTCGGCCAGTGTCGAGGTGTCGAGATCGCCGAAGACCGTCATCGCCACGGTGCGCGGGATCGGCGTCGCGGTCATCACCAGCACGTGCGGCGGATTGCCGGCCTTGCCGGTTAGGGCAGCGCGCTGCTCGACCCCGAACCGGTGCTGCTCGTCCACCACCACCAGGCCGAGGTCGTAGAACTGCACCTTCTCCTCGAGCAGCGCGTGGGTGCCGATCACGATCCCGGCCTCGCCGCTGGCGGCGTCGAGCATCGCCTCGCGCCGACCTGCCGTGGCCATCGAGCCGGTGAGCATGGCGACCCGGGTCGCGCCCTCGGCCGCGCCGAGGTGTCCGCCCTCACCGAGGTCGCCCAGCATCGCCCGGATCGAGCGGAAGTGCTGCTGGGCGAGCACCTCGGTCGGGGCGAGCAGGGCCGCCTGTCCCCCGGCGTCGACTACCTGGAGCATCGCCCGCAGGGCGACCACGGTCTTGCCGGAGCCGACCTCGCCCTGCAGCAGCCGGTGCATCGGGTGCGCCGCGGCGAGCTCGTCCGCCAGCTCGTCGCCGATCCGCTCCTGGCCCGCGGTGAGCGTGAACGGCAGCCGCTCGTCGAAGCGGTCGGCGAGTCCGCCGACGGTGCGCGGACGCGGGGTCGCGGGGTCGGCCCGGTGCTCCGCGCGGCGTCGCGCGAGCACCATCTGGGTCACGAACGCCTCGTCGTACTTGAGCCGCTTGCGGGCCGCGCCGAGCTCGCCGTGGTTGTCGGGGCGGTGGATCCAGCGCAGCGCCTGGCCGGCAGCGACGAGCTCGCGCTCGGCACGGATCGCGGCGGGCAGGGGGTCGGGGATTTCGTCGATCAGATCGAGCGCGAGCCCGATCAGCTCCTCCAGACCCCAGCTGTCGATCTTGCCGATCACCGGGTAGACGGGGATCAGGTCCGGCATCTTCGCCAACGCGTCGGTCGCATCTCCTTCAGCGCCGTACATCCGGTAGTTCGGGTTGTTCAGGTCCCAACGGTTGTTGAACCACTTCAGCTTCCCGGAGAACATCCCGATCGCGTCGGGGGCGAACAGTTTCTGGTGGAACGTGGCCACACCCCGGGACCTGGCGAAGAAGGTCATCGCCAGGCCGCCGCCCTCCCCCGTGACCTGCACCAGCACCCGGTACGCCTCGCGACCGGTGCGCTTGTCGCGGTAGGTCCGCAGGTCCGAGCTGACGACCTGGCCGACCAGTGAGATGAAGTCGCCCTCGACCAGCTCGCCGAGGTCGCTGAGCCGACCCTTGTCGACGTAGGTCCGCGGGTAGTGGCCGAGGAGCTCGCCGATGGTCGCGAGACCGGTCTCCTTGACGACCTTCTCCGCCTGCTTGCCGCTGATCACCGAGATCGGCGAGTCCCAGCCGACCTTCATTCGACCGCCAGGAGCAGCGGGTAGCGCTCCGGACCACCTTCGTAGACCAGCACGTCGACCCCGGCGTGCTGAGCCTCGACCCAGTCCTGGCAGCGCTCGGCGAGGTCGCCGGCACCCTCCCCGGCCACCAGAGTGACCAGCTCCCCGCCGCCGCCGAGGAGTCGGTCGAGGATCGCGGTGCCGACGTCGAAGAGGTCCTGCCCGACGATCGCGAAGTCCCCCTGGACGACCCCGAGGACGTCGCCCGCCTCGCACGGGCCGGCGGTGGTGATCGCCTGCTTGACCGCGATCGTGACGGCACCGTGGCGCGCGCCCCGGGCGGCCGACGTCATCTGGACGACGTCGGAGTCGAAGGCGCGCCCGGGCTCGTGGACCGCCATCGCGGCGATGCCCTGCACCTGGGCCCGGGTCGGGACGACCACGGCCCGGATGCCGTCGTGTTCCTCCGCTGCGGACACGGCCGCTTCGGCCACCCCGACGCTGTCGGGATCGTTCGGCAATACCACGACCTCGGCAGCGCCGGTGGCGACGATCGCGTCGAGGATCTCCCCGGTGCTCGGCCGACGGCCGGGCTCCGGGACCAGGACGTACGCGCCGGCTCCGGCGAAGATCGCCGCGAGGCCCTCTCCCGCTACGACCGCGACGACCGCGCGGCCCTGGCGCTCGGCGCGACGGCCGCGGGCCCGGATCAGCTGCTCGGCGAAGTGGGTGACCCGGATCCGGCGTGGTCGGCCGGCGTCGATGCCCACCTCGACCGCGGCACCGACGTCGTCGGTGTGGATGTGGACGTTCCACAGCCCATCGCCGCCGACCACCACCAGCGAGTCACCGAGCTCGCCCAGGCGGGTGCGCAGGCCCGGGATCGCGTCGTCCTCCGCGTCGAGGAGGTACATCACCTCGTACGCCGGACCGCCCTCGGTCAGGTCACCGGTGGGCAGCGGCTGCGGGATGGCCCGGGTGCCGATCGCGACCGGGGAGCCGACGGCCCGCTGGCCGGTCACCGCTGACTCGGCTGCGTCCAGGATCACGCACAACCCGCGTCCGCCAGCGTCGACCACGCCGGCGTCCTTGAGTAGCTGCATCTGGTCGGGAGTGCGGGCCAGTGCTTCCCGGGCCTCCTGCGCGGCGGCGCGGAGGACATCGCCGAGGTGCGCATCGGGGTCCTCGGCGCGGGCCGCCGCGGCGGTCGAGGCGGCCTTGGCGACGCTGAGCATGGTGCCCTCGACCGGCGTACCCACTGCGGCGTACGCGGCTTCGGTCGCCAGCGTCAGACCCTCGGCCATCAGCGACGCCGACCGGTCCCCCGGACCGCCCTGGCCCATCCGCCGCAGCAGCGCGGTAATCAACTGGCTCAGGATGACGCCGGAGTTGCCCCGGGCACCGAGAAGAGCGGCTTTGGCGTAGACGCCGAGCGCCTCCCGGAGGTCGGGTTCGGCCTCGCCCACGGCAGCCAGGTGCTCGCGGAGTGCGCCCTGGGCGGCCTCCATGGTCAAGAACATGTTCGTGCCGGTGTCCCCGTCGGGCACCGGGTACACGTTCAGCGCGTCGATCTCCTCGCGCGCGGCGGAGAGGCCCCGGACGGCCAGATCCGAGAAACGGCGTACCGTCTCCAGATCGAAGGTGGCGATCGCCTCGCCACGCATCCCAGTGCTCATGCCCCGCCCTCGCTCGTTGTGCGGATCACGCTAGTAGGTGCGAGCTCGATTCGCGTGCAGGGGCCTGTGTCGTCTATTCTTCTTCGGTTGCCCGGTAACGGATCCGTCCGTCCCCGGGCCCCTGACTTCGTTCGATTCGTTAACCCAAGGAGTGCACGGTGGCTGCCGTCTGCGACATCTGCGCCAAGAAGCCCGGCTTCGGCAACAACCGCCCGTGGTCCCGCAAGATCACGAAGCGTCGCTTCAACCCGAACATCCAGCGCG
>JBKJIN010000045.1:0-12273 GCA_046598425.1 Marmoricola sp.
TCGCGGGCGACGCCGCGGCCGCGGCAGCGATCGACGCCGATCTGGCCGGGCTGCACCGGGCGCTGTTCGTCGAGCCCAACCCGATCCCGGTGAAGTGGGCGCTCACCGAGATGGGGCTGATGGAGACCGGCATCCGGTTGCCGCTGGTGCCGCTGGACGCGATCTACCACGAGGACGTGCGCGCTGCGCTGCGCTGCGCAGGTCTGCTCTGAGGCTGCGCCGCGAGGGACGGAAGGGACGGGAGGGCCCGTCAGCCCGGCAGGTCGACCCGAAGTCGGGTCGGCCCGGCGGAGGTGGCCAGCCCGCCCTCGACGGCGACCACGGCGTCCAGTCGCGGGTCCTGGGCGATGACCCGGACCACGCCCGCGTCGTCGACGGAGAGCACGACACCGTCACTGACGACGACAGCCCGCCCGCCCGCGTCCAGCCCGACGCTCGCCCGGGGTAGTGATAACTGCGACGGCGCGATGCCCTTGGCGAGCTGCACGTCCACCGGGGTGTCGAGGTCGTGGCGGCGCTCGCCCGCATCGATCACGGGCCCGAGAACCTGTGGACCGTCGATGGAGAGGAGTCGACCGTCCGCGAGGAGCCAGCCACGGCCGTCGGCGCGCACCACACCTCCTGCGATCGGGCCCTCCACCACGCGTACGACCCCGCCGCTGATCTGGAAGGCCCCGAAGGCGGTGCCGAGCAGCGGTGGGCGCCCGCCGAGGTCGGTGATCAGCATCGATCCCTCCGACGGAGCCGGGCGCTCCACCGAGGGGAGCCGCTCCTCGGCGACGCCGGGACGCCCGTGCACGAGGGTGACCCGGCCGGGGTCGCCGGAGGACTCCAGCCACCAGACACCGCCCGCACCGTCGGGCCGGACAGTGCCGGGGTCTCCGTCGCCGCGCACCCCGAGCGGGATCTCGCGCAGGTCGGGGGTGACAGCGGTGATGTCGGAGCCACCCCGCCCTCGCGCGAACCGGCCGTCGACGCCCAGCAGGACACCGCCGGCCTCCCCGCTGATGTTCGCGATGGGTAGGAGCCCCACCGCCGGCCCGACCGGAGGCGGGGCGGGGATGCAGCCCGGCGGGGTCGGGGGCAGGTCGGTGAGCGCGGCGGAGGCGTCGGGCAGCCGCCACAGCGCCGACCGGTCAGGACCGCGGATGATCATGGTGATCGACCCGTCGGGGGCTGCCAGCAGCGCGTCGACGCGGCCGGGCAGGGGGTGTGGCACCGCGCGCAGCCCGCCGGCCGCATCCACGTGGACGAGTCGGGCCGCCGTGTCGGGGTTCGGGGCGACGGCCAGCCAGATCCCCCCGCCGGCGTCGACCGCAAGCGGGCCGGTAGAGGACAGGTAGGCGTCCCGACCCGTCCTCGTCAGGCCGCACGCCGGGTCCCGGCCGCCCGCGAGAACCGTGACGGCGATGCCGGACGGGGTGGGCGTCATCCGTTCCACGCGGTGGCCGGTGGTTCGCACGGCGCCACCCGGGACCGGCACCACCGCCTGCGGGTCGACGGCCTCGGCACCGTCCGGGACGCCGATCGTGACGACGGGTAGAAAGGTCGCGTCGAGGTTCTGCGCACCGTCGTACGCGTCGAGGTCGAGCCTGCGGATCGTGCCGGCCGGGTCGCCGATGGCCGTCAGCCACAGCGACCCGTCGGTGCCCACGGGGCTCACCATCTCGACGTTCCGCACGATCACCGCCAGCTGGTCGCCTGCGCGCAGGCCGGTGACCGCGATGGTCGTTGCGTCGGCCGATCGGGCCACCCGGTCGCCCGCGACGCCGAGGGGAACGCCGCCGTCGCGGCCGGGGATGCGCGCCAGCACCTCGGCGCGCCCGTTCGGGCCGACCCGGGCCAGCCCGTCCGTGCCCGCGATGGCCGGGGCCCCGTCCACGAGTACGAGGCGCGGGCCGACCGACGACGCTGCGAGCTCGGGGGTCCCCGAGCGGAACTCCGGCGCGTTCAGCCCGGCGAGCCGCACGAACGGTCCGTCGGAACGCGGCCTGTCCGGACGCGGCGGAGGGCCGGGCAGCGCCACCACCACGATCGCGACGACCAGCGCCACGGATGCCCCACGGTGCGACACCGTCGACACCGCCAGCGCGGCGGCGCCGATCCCGGCGAGGGTGGCCACCCAGGCACCGGGCGCGCCGCTGATCCCCCAGCGGGCCAGCACGGTCACGCCGACCACCGCGGTCGCGGCACCGGCGGCCACGATCAGTACCCGCAGCACGACCCGCCACCGGCTGGGCCGGACCCGGTCGGCGGCGAACCCACCCGAGCGCACCCGCGCGGTCACGGCGGCCACCGCCCCGGCCATGACGAGGGCGATGAGCAGCGCGGCACGCAGCCCGCCGACGATCTCCCATCCGGCCCAGGTGTCGGAGTCGAGCGCGCGGGTGGGGCCGGCCACCAGCAGCACCGGCTCTCGCACCGCCCGCCACCACGGAAGGAACAGCGCGGCGGCGGCGACCACGTCGAGGGCGGCGGCGGCGAGCAGCGCGGGGGAGTTGCGGGCAGTGCTCATCGTCCCCTCCTCGGCGGTGGGGCGACCGTACCGACTATGCGGGCTGTGCGGCCTCTCGTGCCGCGGTACGGGTGATCCCGTCGATGAGCGCGGGCCAGACGTGGCGCGGCAGGTCGTGGCCCATGCCCGCGATCTCGAGCAGCTCAGCCCCCGGAATGGCGGCGGCGGTGGCGCGCCCACCCGAGGGCATGATCACCTTGTCGATCTCGCCGTGCATCACGAGTGCGGGAATCGCCAGGCGGCGCAGGTCGGCTGTGCGGTCCCGCTCGCCGACGCACGCGGCGAGCTGACGGCCCCCGCCCGTGCCGTCGCCGGACTCCCGGCCCATCGCGTGCCGCATCGTGCTGCGCACGTCCTGGTCGTCCTGCGCGGTGCGCGCCGCGGAGCCGATGCGGCGGAAACTCCCGACCATGGCCTCGACGGGATCGGCCGGGGGCGGACGCAGGAAGTCGGGGATCCGGCGCCACGCGACCTTGCCGGTGCGCCCGTCCCCGGGCCGTCCCATGATCGAGACGAGGGACCGGGTGCGGTCCGGGTGCCGGATCGCCACCTCCTGGGCGATCATCGAACCCATCGACGCTCCGACGACATGCGCGCCGTCCGGTGCGAGGGCCGTGATCAGCCCGGCGGCGTCGTCGGCCATGTCACCGAGGGTGTAGACGGGGTTCGCGCGGCGTCGCACCAACTGCCAGCCCGTGATCCCCGCGCCGCGCAGGTGGGTGGAGCGTCCGACGTCGCGGTTGTCGAAGCGCACGACGTGGAATCCACGGGCGGCCAGGTTCGCGCAGAAGTCGTCGCGCCACCAGTCCATCGACAGGCCGAGGCCCATGATCAGTAGGACGGTCGGGTGGTCGGGATCGCCGATGGACTCGTGGCAGAGCTCGATGTTCCCGACGCGGGTGAAGTTCTCGTTCATCGGCGGGTCGTTCGGTGGCGGTGACGGCCCGGTTCGGCCGCCGTTCGTCGCGATTCGGGCGCCATCTCGTGCCGACACGCGTGCGGGACTACCTTGGGGGCGTGACGGCCTCTGTGTTTCCCGCCCTCGAAGCCCTGCTCCCGCGCGTCTCCAAGCCGGTGCAGTACGTCGGTGGCGAGCTGAACGCGCGCCTCAAGGACTGGGAGTCCGTCGCCGTCCGGTGGGCCCTGATGTACCCCGACGCCTATGAGGTCGGGCTGCCCAACCAGGGCATCCAGATCCTCTACGAGGTCCTCAACGAACGCGCCGATGCGCTGGCCGAGCGCTGCTACGCCGTGTGGCCCGATCTCGAGGCACTGATGCGTGAGCACGGTGTCCCGGCCTTCACCGTGGACGGGCACCGCCCGCTCGGCGCGTTCGACCTGCTCGGCATCTCGTTCTCCACCGAGTTGGGCTACACCAACATGCTCACCGCGCTCGACCTTGCCGGTATCCCGCTGCACGCCGCCGCCCGGACCGTCGAGCACCCGGTGATCGTCGCCGGTGGACACGCCGCGTTCAACCCGGAGCCGATCGCCGACTTCATCGACGTGGCAGCGATCGGCGACGGCGAGGAGGTCGTCGGCGACATCACCGACGTGGTGCGCGACTGGAAGGCGTCCGGATGTCCCGGCGGACGCCGGGAACTGCTGCTGCGTCTGGCCGCGACCGAGGGCTGCTACGTCCCGTCGCTGTACGCGGTCAGCTACGCCCGGGACGGCGGGATCGCGGCGGTCGAGCCGGTCGACGAGCGCGTCCCGCGCACCGTCACCAAGCGCACCACGACCGACCTCGACGAGTGGCCCTACCCCAAGACCCCGCTGGTGCCGCTGGCCGAGACCGTGCACGAGCGCTTCTCGGTCGAGATCTTCCGCGGCTGCACCCGCGGCTGCCGCTTCTGCCAGGCCGGGATGATCACCCGCCCGGTCCGCGAGCGCTCGATCGCCACGATCGGCGAGATGGTGGAGAACGGCATCCGGAAGTCCGGTTTCGACGAGGTCGGGCTGCTCTCCCTCTCCAGCGCCGACCACACCGAGATCGGCGAGGTCGCCAAGGACCTGGCCGACCGGTACGAGGGCACCAACGTCTCGCTGTCGCTGCCGAGCACCCGAGTGGACGCCTTCAACATCACGCTGGCCAACGAGTTTTCCCGCAACGGCCGGCGTTCCGGGCTGACCTTCGCGCCCGAGGGTGGCTCCGAGCGGATGCGCAAGGTGATCAACAAGATGGTCACCGAGGAGGATCTGATCAACACCGTCGCCGCGGCGTACTCGCACGGCTGGCGCCAGGTGAAGCTCTACTTCATGGTCGGCCTGCCGACCGAGACCGACGAGGACGTCCTCGAGGTCGCCGACCTGGCCCGCAAGGTGATCCAGAAGGGCCGCGAGGTCTCCGGCCACAACGACATCCGCTGCACCGTCTCCATCGGCGGATTCGTACCGAAGCCGCACACGCCGTTCCAGTGGGCCGCTCAGCTCGACCACGAGACCACCGACTCCCGGCTCTTCAAGCTGCGCGAGGTGGTCCGCAACGACAAGAAGTACGGTCGGGCGATCGGCTTCCGCTACCACGACGGCAAGCCCGGCATCGTCGAAGGGCTGCTCTCCCGCGGCGACCGTCGGGTCGGCAAGATCATCGAGGCGGCCTGGCGCGATGGCGGCCGCTTCGACGGCTGGAGCGAGCACTTCTCCTACGAGCGCTGGATGACCGCGACCGACGCCGGCCTGGCGGGGACCGGCGTCGACATCGAATGGTTCACCACCCGGGAACGCACCTACGCCGAGATCCTGCCCTGGGACCACCTGGACTCTGGTCTCGACAAGGATTGGCTCTGGGAGGACTGGGAGGACGCCCTGGACCCCGACTCGGTCGACGTCGAGGACTGCCGCTGGACCCCCTGCTACGACTGCGGGGTGTGCCCCGAGATGGGCACCGACATCCAGATCGGGCCCACCGGCCAGCGGTTGCTGCCGCTTGCCGTGGTCTGACACGTCGCATCGAGCGCAGCTCAGCGGTGCTGCCGCCGAGCGGGCCGCCCAGCTCTCCGCCCAGCTCTCCGCCTGGCTCGACGGCGACATCGTCAGGTCGGTCTACCAGTCCCCGTTGGTCCGTCGTGGCTGAGCCGTCGGCACGGGCCTGACCCGAAGGGGTACTACGGCCCGGTGTCGAAGGACCTTTGCCGCTGACCAGGAGGGTCGGGACAGGCGACCCTGAAGGTTGTCGACCGATGAGGGGTGAGTTCGGCTCGTGAACCACGATCCAGCCGCGCCTGCCACCGATGTCCGTTTCGGGACCTTCGGGTACCTATCGTTCGGTCCTGCTCAGGTGGAACCCGTTGGGGCCGATACTCGAATCGTGACGGGTCGAGTGTCTCGGCTGTACCTGCTGGCGGGCGCCATTGCGGTGTCCTGCTACCTGGTCCTGCCCGGGCTCGCCGGACGATCCTGGATCGTGACGCTCGTGGGGCTCGCGGCGACGGGGGCGATCGCGTTCGGGGTCTGGCGGTACCGCCCCGTGCGCCGACTGCCGTGGGCGCTGTTCCTGGTCGCGCAGTTGCTGTTCGTCGCTGGCGACTTGCTGTACTACAACCTCGACCTCGAGTTCCCGTCGCTGGCCGACGGGCTCTACCTCGCCTACTACCCGCTGCAGGCCGCCGGGCTGCTGCTGCTGTTCCGCAGCCGAACCCGGGGTCGTGACTGGGCGAGCCTGCTCGATGCGCTGGTCATCGCGATCGGCTTCGGGTTGCCGGCTTGGCTCTACCTGGTCGCTCCGTACGTGAACGAGGCCGCGACCAGGGGATCGTCGGCCCTGGTCTCGATGGTCTATCCCGCGATGGACGTGCTCCTGCTCGCGGTCATCGCCCGGCTGCTGGTCGGCAACGGCGCTCGCCCCCGGGCCTTCACGCTGATGATGGCCAGCACCTTCTGTCTCATCCTCACCGATTCGGTCTACGGGGTCCTCGAGGCCAACGGTGCCTACGTGACCGGGAACTGGCTCGATGCCGGCTGGATGATCTCCTACCTGCTCTGGGGGGCGGCGGCGCTCGACCCCTCAATGCGAGACCTGTCGGCCGATCGACCCAGGGTCGAGGTGACTCTGACAGCTCGACGCATCCTGCTGCTCGCGGCGGCTGCGTTGGTCGCGCCGGCCACGCTGGTCGTCAACGAGTTCTCGCCCGTCGACGGTTTCAGCAGCGGGCTCGCGGCGGCTGGGGCGGGCTTCGTCTTCGTGCTCGTCCTGGCCCGGATGCAGGGGCTGCTCTCCAGCCACCAGGAAGCAGCCGGCCGCCACGAACGGGCCGAGCGCCGCGAGACCATTCTGCGCCATGCGTCCACGGCCTTGACCGCGGTCAGCGACCGCGAGTACGTCCGGCTGGCGGCAGTCGAGGGCGCCGTCGCCTTGGCGCGGGATCTCCCTCGCCCCGAGGTCGTGGTGGACCTGTACTCGGTGGCTGCGACGACCCCGTCGACGTTGGCTCCGGAGTCACTGAAGACGGTCGTCGTCTCGTTGTCCACCCGGGCTTCGCCGTACGGGCGCATGGTGTTGACCAGCAGCGAAGCGGTGCCGACCGACATCGCCGACGCGCTGCGGACCCTCGGAGCCCAGGTCGCGCTCGCCCTGGAGGCGGTGGCGCTGACCGAGGGTCTCAGCGAACAGCGCAGCGAGGCCCGGGTCGGCGCCCTGGTCCAGAACTCCACCGATCTGATCATGGTGGTCGACGCCGATTTCATCATCCGTTACGTCACGCCGTCGGTCGCCCAGAACCTCGGCCACCGGCACGAGCAGCTCGTCGGGATGTCGGTGACCTCGTTGGCCGAGCCCGGTGAGCAAGGCCTGGTCCGGGACTTCTACGCCGGGATTGCCAGGCATCCGGGCAAGAGCGTGACGACGGAGTGGCGGATGCGACGCGCCGACGGCGGGTTCACCGAGTTCGAGGCCGTGGCGTGCAACTTGCTGACCAATCCCAGCGTCCAGGGCATCGTCGTCACCTCGCACGACATCACCGAGCGCAAGGCGTTGGAGGTCGGGCTGAAGCGCCAGGTGGAGGAGCTCGAGGAGCTCGACCGGCTCCGCAACGACTTCGTGGCCACCGTCTCGCACGAGCTACGGACGCCGTTGACCAACATCATCGGCGAGGTCGAGCTTCTCGAGGACGGGGATCGCGGCGAGCTGTCCAGCTGCCAGACGCACGGCGTCAGCGTGATCAACCGGAACAGCGCGCGGTTGCTGAGCCTGATCGAGGACCTGCTTACGTTGAGTCAGGTCGAGACAAGCACCTTGCGGCTGCATCCTGAACCGACGCGGGTGGCGAACGTCGTCGTCGCAGTCGGCAACCAGGTGTCTCCGGCGGCGGACGCGAAGTCGATCTCGCTGGAGATCGATTACGGCGCGGACGTGGGGGTCATCGTCGCCGATCCGGTACAGCTGGACCGGGCCCTGCTCAACCTGCTGGACAACGCCGTGAAGTTCACGCCCGCAGGCGGCAAGGCTGCGCTGCGAGTCGTTCGTGTCGGTGACAACGTCGAGTTCACTGTCTCCGACACCGGAATCGGCATCCCCGAGGCCGAGCAGGTGCGACTGTTCACCCGGTTCTTCCGGTCCTCGGAGGCGACCCGGCTCGCGATCCAGGGCACCGGGCTCGGCCTGGTCATCGTCAAGCGGATCGTCGAGGCGCACGGCGGTACCGTCTCCATCGCGTCGAAGCCCGACGTCGGGACCACGGTCACCGTCAGGCTCCCGGCAGGCGAGCCGGCAGGGATCGAGGCTGGCGCCGCATAGGATCCCCCTGTGCGTGAACAGCCCGAACAGCAAGCCCCGCCGGTCCAGCGACTCCGGGTCCGGTACGCCAAGCGCGGACGGCTCCGGTTCACCAGTCACCGCGACTTCAGTCGCGCTTTCGAGCGCGCGATCGCCCGCGCCCGAGTGCCGATGGCCTACTCGTCCGGCTTCAATCCGCACCCTCGGATCTCGTACGCCAACGCCAGCCCCACCGGTGCTGCCAGTGAGGCCGAGTACCTCGAGATCGGGTTGGCCGAGGTCCTTGATCCGGCTGAGGTCGGCCGCTCGCTCGATGACTCGCTCCCGACGGGGCTGGACATCCTTGACGTCGTGGTCAGCGCAGGCGGATCGCTCGCGGACCGGCTCCAGGCGTCCTCCTGGGAGATCACCCTCGACGGCGTCGATCGGCAGACGCTGGCAGCCGCGGTCGAGCAGCTGCTGGCGACCCCCGAGGTGATGGTCGAGCGGATGACGAAGAAAGGCCTGCGGACGTTCGACGCCCGGGCGGCGATCGTGCACCTGGGGACCCGGGAGGTTGGCGAGTCGGCCGTCGTTCGGGATTCGTGTGCGATACTGCAAGTGGTCTTGCGACACGGAACTCCGTCCGTGAGACCCGACGACGTTCTCGCCGCGCTTCGCGAGATCTCGGGGATCACTACCAGTTCCGCCGCGCTAGCGCAGCGTCTGGCACAGGGCCCCCTGGACTCGCGGACCGGCACGGTGGGGGACCCGTTGGCACCCGACCGCGACGTGGCCGGCTGAGGAGCAGGTGACAGCTCTCCGAGGCTCTGGTCGACATGCGACCGCGGTCGGTGACCATCAGATCTCCTGTTCGACGTACAGACACGGAGGGTGTCGTCGCCGACCGAAGGCTTCCGCTGCGCGGCGTTCCGACTCCGCGCAGCCGCGACCCGCACGTGGTTACCCGGCGTAAGCCGCGCTCCGTGCACGAGGAGAGCTCCATGCTCGACGAAGAGACCACCACCCCGGACAACACCGCCTCGGAGAACACCGGGCCTCCCGCGGCTGAGGTGAGCGCCCCTGCCGGGGTTTCCGACGAGGCGGCTCCCGCCGCCAAGAAGGCGCCGGCGAAGAAGGCCGCCAAGAAGGCCGCCAAGAAGGCGCCGGCGAAGAAGGCCGCGAAGGCGGCCGAGAGTGCGGACACCCCGCTCGAGGGCATCGCGGCCGAGGTGGCTCCGAAGAAGAAGGCCGCGAAGAAGTCGGCCAAGAAGGCAGCGCCCAAGGCAGAGGCGGCGCCCGCCGACGAGGCCGGTGGGTCCGAGGACGTGCCGCAGGCCGCCAGCGCCACCGCGGTGCTCTTCCAGGCGCCCGATAAGGCGGCCCCGGCGCGCAAGCGCGCGGCGAAGAAGACCGCTGCCCCCGCGGGCGCCGAGGGCGACGGCCCAGTCAAGGCCGAGGCCGAGGCTGAGGCCGAGGCCGCTCCGCGTCCGGCGCGCAAGCGCACGGCGAAGAAGGCCGCGGCTCCGGCTGCCGCCGACGGGGACGAGACGACCGAGACCGAGGCCGAAGAGGGCGAGGCCGGCGAAGGCGAAGGCGGCGCACGGCGCCGGCGACGTCGTGGCGGGCGCCGCCGTCGTCGGGGTGCCGGTGAGGACGGCGCCGAGGCCGACGAGCAGGACGAGGCCGGTACGGCGACCGACGAGGACGGTGAGGACGGCGAGGCCGGTTCGCGCCGACGTCGCACCCGGGTCCGTCAGCCGCGCAACCCCGAGGACGAGATCACCAGCATCGGTGGCTCGACCCGCCTGGAAGCCAAGAAGCAGCGCCGCCGCGAGGGCCGCGAGGCAGGACGCCGCCGCGCGCCGATCGTGAGCGAGGCCGAGTTCCTGGCCCGTCGCGAGGCCGTCGACCGCGTCATGGTGATCCGACAGCGCAAGGACCTCACCCAGATCGCCGTGCTCGAGGACAAGGTCCTGGTCGAGCACTACGCCTCGCGGGAGTCCCAGACTTCGCTGATCGGCAACATCTACCTCGGCCGGGTGCAGAACGTGCTCCCGTCGATGGAGGCCGCGTTCATCGACATCGGCAAGGGCCGCAATGCGGTCCTGTACGCCGGTGAGGTCAACTGGAGCGCGCTGGGTCACAAGGAGGGCCAGCCGCGCAAGGTCGAGTCGGTGCTGAAGTCCGGCCAGACGATCCTGGTGCAGGTCACCAAGGACCCGGTCGGCCACAAGGGCGCCCGTCTGACCGGTCAGATCAGCCTGCCGGGCCGCTTCCTCGTCTACGTCCCGGACGGCAACACCTCCGGCATTTCGCGCAAGCTCCCCGACACCGAGCGGAACCGTCTCAAGACGCTCCTCAAGGAGATCGTCCCGGACACCGCGGGCGTCATCGTCCGCACTGCCGCGGAGGGCGCCAGCGAGGAGGAGCTGACCCAGGACGTCGAGCGCCTGACCGCGCGCTGGGCCGAGATCGAGAAGGCGGTCGCCGCCGGGCGTTCGCCCGAGCTCCTGTACGGCGAGCCGGATCTGACCCTCAAGGTCGTCCGCGACCTGTTCACCGAGGACTTCTCCAGCCTGGTGATCGAGGGCGACGAGGCCTGGGACCTGGTCGACGGCTACGTCTCCGGCGTGGCTCCGGACCTCCGTGACCGGCTGAAGCGGTACGAGTCGGAGAACGGCAAGGACATCTTCGCCGCCCACCGGATCGACGAGCAGATCGCCAAGGGGCTGGACCGCAAGGTCTGGCTGCCCTCCGGTGGTTCGCTGGTGATCGACCGCACCGAGGCGATGACCGTCGTCGACGTCAACACCGGTAAGTTCACCGGCTCCGGGGGCAACCTCGAGGAGACGGTGACCAAGAACAACCTCGAGGCCGCCGAGGAGATGGTCCGCCAACTCCGCCTGCGCGACATCGGCGGCATCATCGTCATCGACTTCATCGACATGGTGCTCGAGTCCAACCGCGACCTGGTGCTGCGTCGCATGGTCGAGTGCCTCGGCCGCGACCGCACCCGGCACCAGGTCGCCGAGGTGACCTCCCTCGGCCTGGTCCAGATGACTCGGAAGCGGATCGGCTCGGGCCTGATCGAGACCTTCAGCGAGGACTGCGACCACTGCAAGGGGCGCGGCATCATCGTCCAGGAGCAGCCGATCGAGCCGAGCAACCGCAGCGTCGGGATGGGCGGCGGCATGGGTGGTGGTGGCGGCGGTAACGGCGGCTCCGACCAGCCGCGCAGCCGCCGCAACCGTGGCGGCCGTGGTCGCAGCGGCGCCGGGGCCGAGGAGAGCGCGCCGCAGCAGCCCGAGGTCGGCAAGCCGTCGCCGATGGCTCTCGCCGGCACGAAGCCGCACCCGGAGTCCGAACTCATCGTCGTCCCCGACGAGACGCCAGCAACCCCGGCCACCCCGGTTGAGGCCCCGGTCGAGGCCCCGGTTGAGACCCCGGTCGAGGACCTGGCAGCGCCCAAAGGAGCCGACCCCGAGCCGGTGGTCGAGGCTCCTGAGGCGGCGAAGGTCGTGACGGCGCCCGTCGTCGTCACTAGCACGCGTCGCCGGCGCGCAGGTCGCCCGGCGGGCCCTGCGGTGGTCGTCGACGTACCGGCGACCGGGCACGTCCCGGTCACCGACGACCCGGTCGAGCTCGCGGAGGCGGGGGAGTCGGTGGTGGATCCCGCAGCCGTCGCGCCCGACGAAACGCCCGAAGCCGCCCCCGCGGAAGCACCCGAGGGCGCGTCTGCGGAGGCCGAGCACGCAGCGGACGACGCGGCACCGGTGTTCCACGTGCCGGTGAAGAAGAAGGGCACCCGCAAGCGCTGAGTCCCACCGTTGTGGTCTCGTTTTGACCCCAGCGGCGGCGACACCGTAAAGTTGACCCTCGGTGTGCTTGCGCGCACCCCCTTCCGTGCGGCGCACACCCCACCTCTCCCGAGGTCGGACCGTGCCGCCCGGCCCCGAGATGTGAACCGACGAAGAGAGTGAGTCCGCCGTGTACGCGATCGTGCGTAGTGGCAGCAAGCAGCAGAAGGTTGCTGTTGGCGATGTCATCGAGATCGACAAGACCG
>JBKJIN010000009.1:0-11122 GCA_046598425.1 Marmoricola sp.
CGCCCGCGACGAGCTGGAGAAGTCGCTGGTCGGGATCTCCCAGCGCGAGCTGAAGTGGCACCAGTTCGTCTGCGCGCAGGCGGCGTACGTGACGATGCGCTCGCTGGTGCACCCGGACGTCTACAAGTCCGTCGGCATCGACCCTCGTGAGGGTCGGCACGCGGCGCTCTCCAACCCGAACTACCGCGACACGGTGGCGTGGATGGGCGAGAAGCTGGTGCCCTACCTGACCGAGGTGGGGATGATCCCCGCCTCGGGGCGAAACCGTCGTACCTGGCAGGCCTCGTTCCTGCTGCGGTAGCCGGTCGACCCGGTGCTACAGCACCTTCGAGAGGAACTGCTGGGTCCGTTCGTGCTGCGGGTTCGCCAGCACCTCGCGGGGATCGCCCTCCTCCAGGATCACGCCCTCGTCCATGAAGACGAGCTTGTCGCCGACCTCGCGAGCGAACCCCATCTCGTGGGTCACCACCATCATCGTCATGCCCTCGGCGGCCAGGCGGCGCATCACGTCGAGGACGTCCCCGACGAGCTCGGGGTCCAGGGCGCTGGTGGGCTCGTCGAAGAGCATCATGTCGGGGTCCATCGAGAGCGCCCGTGCGATCGCGACTCGCTGCTGCTGGCCGCCGGAGAGATGCGCCGGGAAAGCGTCGGCCTTCTCGGAAAGGCCGACCTTGTCCAGGTTGGTCCGGGCGATCTTCTCCGCCTCGGCCTTGCTGCGCTTCTTCACCCGGCGCTGCGCGATGGTCAGGTTGTCGAGCACGCTCATGTGTGGGAACAGGTTGAAGGACTGGAACACCATCCCGATTCGGCTGCGGACCTGGTCCAGGTCGGCCTCCGGGTCGGTGATGTCGATGCCCTCGACCAGGACCTGCCCGGAGGTCGGCTCCTCGAGCCGGTTCACGCAGCGCAGCAGGGTGGACTTCCCGGAGCCCGACGGGCCGATCACGCAGACGACCTCGCCCTCGGCAACGGTGAAGTCGATGCCCTTGAGGACCTCGTTGTCCCCGAAGGACTTGTGCAGGTCGCGCACCTCGATCGCGGCGGTCATCGCAGTCACCGGGCTTTCTGGGTACGTCGTTCGAGGTACGCCACAAGCTGGGTCAGCGGCAGCGTTATGATCAGGTAAAGGGCGGCGGCCGCGGTCAGCGGGGTTGCGTTGCTGTAGATGCTCAGCGAGTCGGACGCGAAGTTGGTCAGCTCTTTCTGTCCGACGAGGACGCCGGCGACCTGGATCAGTGAGGTGTCCTTGAGCAGCAGCACGAACTCGTTGGTCAGCGGCGGGGTGACGATGCGCAGCGCCTGCGGGATCACGACCGAGATCATCGTATGGGCCGAGCTCATGCCGAGCGAGCGGGCCGCCTCGATCTGACCCTTCGGAACCGCTTGGATTCCGGCGCGGAGCGTCTCGGCCATGTACGCCGCGGAGACCACGATCAGCGCGATCACCGCGGCCCCGCGTGGGCCGCCCGGAGGGATCCAGTGGAACGCGATCGGGACGGCGAACGCGAAGGCGATGATCACGATCAGCACCGGGAGCCCGCGGAAGAATTCGATGTAGCTCGTCGCCAGCCATCGGTACGGCGCCAGCGGCGAGAGCTTCATCAGCGCGAGCACGAACGCGAGGACGAGGCCTACGGAGAACGCGATCGCGGTGTAGATGACCGTGTTCCGGGCGCCCTCAAGAACGACATCCGGCCAGATTTTCTCGAAGACCTCACGGTCGAAGAAGTTGGACCGGATGGCGCCCCAGTCGGCGGCCAGGACCAGCAGGGCGACGGCCCCGAGCAGCACCGCGTAGAGCGCGCCGTGCCGGAGCCGCCGCTGGGTGCTTCGCTTCACCGCGGTCAGTTCACCGAGAAGTACTTGTCGAAGATCGTCTGGTACTCCCCGCTGTCGCGCAGGGCCTTCAGCTCGGTGTCGATCGCGTCGATCAACTCGGTGTTGTCCTTGCGGGCCGCGAAGCCGTAGAGCTCGGAGGTGTCGTAGGTCTCGACGACCTTGAACCGGCCGGGCTCCTTCGGGTCACGCTGGTGCTCGATGTTGACCGGGAGGTCCTGGAGGATCGCGTCGATCTGGCCGGCCTTCAGCGCCAGGTAGAGCTTGCCGTCGTCGGCGTACTGGACCCGGTCGGCCTCCGGGGCGTTCTCCTTGGTGTAGGTCTCGCCGGTGGTGCCTTGCTGGACGCCGACCTTCTTGCCGGCCAGGTCGGCGATCGAGGCGATGTCAGAGTCGGCAGGAACCAGGAGGGATTGCTGCGAGGTGTAGTACCCGTCGGTGAAGAGCAGGTTCTCCTTACGCTCGTCGGTAATCGTCATCGCGCTGGCGCCCAGGTCACACTGCTTGCCGTTGAGCAGCAGGCCGCTCTGCAGTGCCTCGAAGTCCGAGTCGCGGATCGCGAGCTCGAGGTCGAGGCTCGCGGCGATCGCCGCTACCAGGTCGACGTCGAAGCCGGTGAAGCCGCTCTCGGCGGTCTCGTCGAAGTCCTCGAACGGAGCGTAGGGGACGTCGGAGCAGACGGTCAGGGTTCCGGACTTGACCAGGTCGAGCCCGGAGTTCCCGGACTTGTCGTCAGCGTCGGAACTGCCGCAGGCGGTCAGAGCGAGGCCCAGCGCGGCAGTGGCTGCCAGTGCCTTGAACACGTTTCGGGTCGTCATGAACTGCACCCTAAAGGCGTGAAACGCCGGGTGGATCACTCAGAGGCAAGTCGGAACCGAGTTGTTACGCAGCCCAAGGATCAGGCCGGTATCAGGCCGAGCTCGACCAGGTCCTCGTGGGACTCCAGCAGGTCTGCGCTGCTGAAGCCGGTGAACCAGCGACGGGTACGTTCCAGGGCCGCTTCGTCGGCCCCCGCGAGGAGGGCGTCGGCCGAGCTCTCCGTCAACGCGCCGTCCACGTCGCCGCCGTCAAAGCAGGCGTGGGTCGCCACCAGGACGTTCAGGAACCCGTACGACGCCGGCCCGGAGAGCGCGTGCGTCAGCCCGCCGGTGCACCGGAACGGCAGCTCCCGGTCGAGGGCGGCGTCGATCGACCCGGCGAGCTCGGTGGCGCTGGGGAGTGCATCCGGGATCGCGCCGCCGGTACGGAACGTGACCCGGAGGTCGGCGGCGGCCAGCTCGTCCAGCGCGCTGAGCCAGCGGTGCGTCGGGCCGTTCGCCGGGTCGTCGGTCCAGCGCGGCAGCTCGACGTACACGGCGACCTCGGTGAGATCCTCCTCGACCGCGTCCAGGGCAGTCAGGACCCGGCGGGCGTTGTGGGCCAGGTCGTCCTCGTCGCGCAGCGTGAGCCCGATCGTGCGCAGCCGCAGGTGCGGCGCCCGGCTGGCCCAGCGGACGGCTGGCGCGATCGCGCCGGCGCCACCGGCGACCAGCAGGGTGATCCCGAACGCCTCCTCGGCGCTCTCCTCGGTGTCGTCGAGGACGTCGATCAGTTCCGGGATCTTCAGGTCGGTGACCGCGAACCCGCCGAGCAGGTCGGCGTACGGCGCCCGCCGGTGCGCCCGGTGCTCGGCCACAGCCCGGTCCAGGGGGACGCTGCTCGGCGGGAAGGCCGCCGCGTCGTCGATGAACCCGGTCAGCCACGCGGGAGTCCGGGGAGAAGCCCAGCGATGAGCACTGCCGTCGAGTATCACGCGCCCACGCTAGTAGGCTGGTCCGCGGAGTGTCAGGGGAAGCCGGTCCGAAGCCGGCGCTGACCCGCAGCCGTAGGTCGTCCAGCGAGCGCTGGATGACGAGCCGGAACACCTGCACACGCCGGACGGCTCCTCACGGATCAACCCCACCTGTCGAGATCGCAGGACGGAGCCTGGGTGGCAGGCATCCAGGTTTTCACCATGACCTGGAGAAGAGACATGAAGCGCACCCTGCTCGTCGCCCTGGTCAGCACCACAGCCGCCGCCGCCCTGGTCGTGCCTGTTGGCTACCTGGCCGGTCCGGCGCAGGCAGCGGCGTGCTCGGGAACCAGCGGGGTCACCGTGGTGGTGCAGTTCCCTGACGATCACATCGAGACGGCGTGTGCGCCCGGGGACCCGTCCTCTGGCGCTGACGCTCTCGAGGACGCTGGGTTCTCGGTCGACCCCGTCTACCAGTCTGCGTTCGTGTGCCGCATCAACGGCGAGCCCAGTTCGGATCACTGCCAGAAGACACCACCAGGCGACGCGTACTGGGCCTACTTTCACGCCCGGCCTGGAGGTTCCTGGACGTTCAGTACGTCGGGGGCGTGGCAGTACAACCCCAAGCCCGGCTCCATCGAGGGCTGGCGGTTCGGCGACGGCGACGAGCCGAGCACCCCACCGCCGGGCGCCGCGCCGACCCCGAAGCCCGCGCCGTCCGTTACCGGGCAGCCGACGACCTCGAAGCCCAGTGGGTCGAGCACCCCGAGCAGCGTGGTCGGCGCGCCGGGATCGATCCCGGGATCGACCCAGGGATCGACCCAGGGATCAACCCAGGGATCAACCCCGGGATCAACCCAGGGATCAACCCCGGGCAGCACCCCCACCGGTACGGCGACCGGCACCTCGGCCGCGTCCGCCGACCCGTCCACGACGCCGACCGAGACCACCTCGGAGAATGGCCCGGTCGTCGAGCAGTCCGATGAAGACCCCGTACGTTCGAGCGGAGGAGCCTCCTGGGTCTGGGGCGTTGGCCTGCTGGCCGTCTTGGTTGCGGCCGGCGGAGCCGTGGCCTACCGGCGCCGGGGCTGACGTGGCCGCTCCCACCCGACTTCCGCAGGTCCTTCCGCGGGCCCTTCCGCGGGCCCTGCACCCGCTCGCCTGGTGGGGCTGGGCCATTGGCCTCGCCGTCGCCGCCAGTACGACGACCAACCCGCTGCTGCTCGCCCTGATCCTCGGCGTCGTTTGGATCGTGGTGATGGCGCGACGTACCGACTCGCCGTGGGCGCGGGCGTTCCGCCTCTACGTGGTCCTCGCGGTCGTGATCGTGGTCTTCCGGGTCGTCCTGCACGTCCTGGTCGGGCTGAAGTGGGGGACGGTCACGGTGCTGCCGCTGCCTTCGGTCGGGTTGCCGGACTGGGCGGCCGGGATCAACCTGCTCGGCACCGTCTACCTCGAGGGCTTGCTGGCGGCGGCGCTGCTCGGGGTCCAGCTCGGCACCCTGGTGATCGCGATCGGTGCGGCCAACGCGCTGGCCAACCCCAAGCGGCTGCTCCGCTCGCTCCCGCACGCGCTGCACGAGGTCGGCACCGCCGTGGTCGTCTCGGTCAGCGTCGCCCCCCAGCTCGCCGAGAGCGTGCAGCGGGTGCTCCGCGCCCGTTTGCTGCGCGGAGAGGGCGGCCGCGGCCTGCGCGCCGTCCCGCAGGTCGCTCTCCCGGTCCTGCAGGACACCCTGGACCGGTCGTTGCTGCTGGCCTCGGCGATGGAGTCCCGCGGCTACGGCAGCCGCCACCAGCGCAGCGGGACCGGGCGCCGTGCGCTTACCGGCGCACTGACCCTGACCGGTCTGCTCGCGGTCGCGTTCGGTGTCTACGGGGTCCTCGACCCGACCGGACTGCCCGGCTGGTCCGGAGCTCCGGTGGTCGTCCTCGGGGTGCTGCTCGCGTTCGCCGGGATGGCTCTCGGCGGTCGGGAGATCCGGGTGACGACGTACCGCAAGGACCCGTGGCAGCTGCCCGAGACGCTGACGGTGCTGGCCGGCCTGGCCGCGGCGACGTCCACAATCCTCGCCCGGCACACGACCCCCGAGCTCATGTACCTGCCGCTACAGCCGCTCGCGGCCCCGGGGTTGCCGCTGCTGGCGACCGTCGGGATCCTGGCCGGAGCGCTGCCGGCGCTGGTGACGCCACCGGCCCCTCGGACCACAGGGCGGCGAGCATGAACGAAGGTATCGCGATCGAGCTGGCCGGCGTCACGGTTACCTATGCCGACCGCTCCGAGCCGGTCCTGCGCGACGTCGACCTGCGCATCGAGGAGGGCGAGCTCGTCCTCGTGGTCGGGCGTACCGGCTCGGGCAAGAGCACCCTGCTCGGCACCCTGAACGGGTTGGTCCCGCACTTCACCGGCGGCACCCTGGCCGGGTCGGTCCGGATCGGTGGCCGCGACACCCGGGACCACCGGCCGCGCGACCTGGCCGACCTGGTCGGCGTCGTCGGCCAGGACCCGCTCGCCGGGTTCGTCACCGACACCGTCGAGGAGGAGCTGGCCTACGGGATGGAGCAGCTCGGGCTCGCCCCTGACGTGATGCGCAAGCGCGTCGAGGAGACCCTCGACCTGCTCGGCATCGCCGACCTGCGCAGCGTCCCGCTCACCGATCTCTCCGGCGGCCAGCAGCAACGGGTGGCGATCGGGTCGGTACTGACCGCGCACCCGCGGGTCCTGGTCCTCGACGAGCCGACCTCCGCGCTGGACCCGACCGGGGCCGAGGAGGTGCTCGCCGCGATCACCCGGCTCGTCCACGATCTCGCGGTCACCGTGGTGATCGCCGAGCACCGGGTCGAGCGCGTCCTGGCGTACGCCGACCGGGTCGTCCACGTCGTCGACGGCCGGGTCGAGTCGGGGTTACCGACGGAGGTGATGCGCACCTCCACGATCGCGCCGCCGGTGGTCGAGCTCGGTCGCTGGGCCGGCTGGTCGCCGCTGCCGATGTCGGTCCGGGACGGCTGGCGGGCCGCAGGGCCACTGCGCGCCTCGTTGGTCGAGGTGCCGGCGCCCCAGCGTCGGCCTCGTTTTCCGGAGGACCCCGGGGCCCCCGTCCTCACCGCGTCCGCCGTCACCGTCCGGCACGGCGACCTGGTCGCCGTCCGCGGTGTCGACCTGACCCTGACCCGGGGCCAGGTGACCGCGGTGATGGGCCGCAACGGTGCCGGCAAGTCGACGCTGCTCTGGGCGTTGCAGGGCTCCGGTCCCCGGACGTCGGGGACCGTGCTGCTGGGGGACACCGACCCGCGCGACCTCGCTCCCGCCGTACGGCGTCGTCGGGTCGGCCTGGTACCGCAGACGCCGGCCGACCTGCTCTACCTGCCGACGGTGGCGGCCGAGTGCTCCCAGGCCGACCGGGAGACGGGTTCGCCGGCCGGATCGTGCCGGGCGCTGCTCGACCGGATCGTTCCGGGCATCGAGGACGGGGTGCACCCGCGGGACCTCTCCGAGGGACAACGGCTCGGCCTGGTGCTGGCTATCCAGCTCACCGCTGACCCCGAGGTCCTGCTCCTCGACGAGCCGACCCGCGGCCTGGACTACCAGGCGAAGGCGGTGCTGGCCCAGGTGGTGCGCGAGCTCGCCGGGCAAGGACGGTCGGTGCTGCTCTCCACCCACGACGTCGAGTTCGTCGCCGAGAGCGCTGACCGGGTGGTCGTCCTCGCGGCAGGGGAGATCGTCGCCGACGGCCCGACCGCGGAGGTGGTCACCTCGAGCCCGGCGTTCGCGCCGCAGATCGCCAAGGTGCTCGGCCACGGGATGCTCACGGTGAGCGACGTGGTCGCGCGGTTCGGCTCCCCGTCGGGGAGCGGTCGATGAGAACCGCGATCCGACCGGCGATCGTGCTGCGGCCGCGCTCGACCGTCGCGGTCGCGCTCGCGAGCGTCGCCGGTCTGCTGACGTTCTGCTGGCCGCTGTTCGTGACCCCCGAGTCGAGCCTGGCCCAGGCGACCACGGCGCCGCTGATCCTCGGGGTGCTGCTGCCCGTGGTCCTCGCGGTGGTGCTGTTCGAGATCAGCGAGGGTGGGCTCGATCCGAAGGCCATCGCGATGCTAGGCGTCCTCTCCGCGGTCGGCGCGGCGCTGCGACCCCTCGGCGCCGGCACCGCAGGGCTCGAGACGGTCTTCTTCCTGCTGGTCCTGGCCGGGCGGGTCTTCGGCGCCGGTTTCGGCTTCGTGCTCGGGGCGACGACACTCTTCGGGTCAGCGCTCATCACCGGAGGTGTCGGGCCGTGGCTTCCGTATCAGATGCTCGCGGCCGCTCTGGTCGGACTGCTCGCCGGATTGCTGCCGCCGCTGCGGGGTCGGTGGGAGATCGCGCTGCTGGCCGCCTACGGCGCGTTCGCGGGGTTCCTCTACGGGGTCCTGATGAACCTGTCGTTCTGGCCCTACAGCCTGGGTGCCCAGACGGAGATCAGTTTCGTTCCCGGGGCGCCGGTGGCCGAGAACCTGCACCACTTCGCGGTCTTCTTCGTGACGACGTCACTCGGCTGGGACCTCGGCCGAGCCCTGACCAACGTCGTGCTGGTCCTGGTCACCGGGCCGGCGATCCTGGCGACCCTGCGTCGCGCGGCCCGGAAGGCGGCGTTCACCCCCGCCGGGTGAGTCTCAGCACCACTTTTCGACCAGCGCCCGGACCACCGTCACGTTGCGATTGGTAGCGACCCCTACGGCCTTCTCGAGCTGCGCGTTCGAGTGCTTCGCCTCGTGGTAGGCGATGTCGTAGAGCATGTGCACCGCTCGGTCGCGGACCACGAACGTCTCGCCGTCACCGGACCATCCGTCGACCACTGCGATCCCGTCCGGGTCCGGTGCTGCCTTCAGGAAGCTGACGTAGTGCCCGTACTCGTAGGGCGTCGCCGCCGCGATCTCGTCGGCGTCCCGGACGACCTGGATGAGTTCGGCGGGACTCAGCACGATCGTGGCCACCTCGAAGCCACGGTCGGCGAGGAACACTGCCTCGAGCTCCGCCTCGATCTTGGCGCGCGACCTGATCGGAGAGCTGATCCGGATGTTGCCGGTCTGGATGTGGGTGTCGATGTCGTCGTAACCGGCTGCGGTGAGGGCAGCGCGCAGGTCGACGGTCCTGTACTGCCTCTTCCCGATGTTGACCGCTCGCAGGAACCCGACGTGCGTAGGCATGGCGCCAGCCTAGTTCCGGCCTCGTTAGGGTGGGGTTCATGTCCGCGCCCAGTCCCGTCGAGCTCGACGAGCCGGTCACCGACGACCTCACCGCCCTGGCGACGCCCTGGGTCACCATCGTCTGGAACGACCCGGTGAACCTGATGTCCTACGTGGCCTTCGTCTTCACCACCTACTTCGGGTACTCGAAGAAGAAGGCGGAGAAGCTGATGCTCGAGGTGCACCACGACGGGAAGTCGGTGGTCTCCACCGGGAGCCGCGAGGAGATGGAGCGCGACGTCCAGGCGATGCACGAGTACGGGCTCTGGGCCACGATGCAGAGCGCTGACGCATGAGCGGCTTCACCCGGCACCGGAAGTCCGGTGCGGCGGTCGCGACCTTCACCGCGTTCGAGGCGGACCTGCTCCGGTCCCTCGCCAGCCAGCTGATCGAGCTGCTCCGCAGCGAGGCAGCCGCCCCGGAGACCCTTGACCCGCTCGAGGCGCTGCTCGACTTCTCCGGCCCCACCCGCGAGCCGGAGGACCCGGTCCTGCAACGGCTCTTCCCCACGGCGTACCCCGACGACGAGGAGGCGGCCGCGGAGTTCCGCCGGTACACCGAGATCGACCTGCGCAACGGCAAGGCCGCCGGTGCCGCGGCGATTATCGACACCCTTGAGGAGGCCGGTCTGGCCGACCAGCCCGAGGACGGGGTCTACATCGACGTCGAGCTCCCGCGAGTACTCGCGGTGACCTGGATGCGCTCGTTCACCGACATGCGGCTGGCGATCGCCACCCGGCTCGGGATCGAGGACGGCGACGAGGAGTACTGGCACTCGCTGCCCGACGAGGACCCGCAGGCCCAGGTGCACGACATCTACGACTGGGTCGGCTTCCTCCAGGAGACCCTGGTTCGCGCGGTCAGTAAGTAGCCCGGCCCGGCGCCGGATCAGTCCGCGGACCGGGCAGACGCGGGTTCGGCGCCTCCCACCGCCTAGGCTTGTCCACGTGCTGAGACTCGACCAGGCGACGTACGACGCGATCGTCGCGCACGCCAAGCGGGACCACCCCGACGAGGCGTGCGGCATCGTTGCGGGCGCCGAGGGCTCCGACCTCCCGAGCCGGCACGTGCCGATGGTCAACGCCGCCGGGTCGCCCACGTTCTACGAGTTCGACTCGACCGAGCTGCTCGCGCTCTACAAGGACATGGACGCCCGCGACGAGGAGCCGGTGGTCGTCTACCACTCCCACACCGCCACCGAGGCCTACCCGAGCCGCACCGACATCGGCCTGGCGAGCGAGCCGAACGCCCACTACGTGCTCGTCAGCACACGCGACTGCTTCGACGAGGGTGGCGGGAATAGCGGCGGCCCGGTGGAGTTCAGGTCCTACAGAATCACCGACGGCGTGGTGACCGAGGAAGAGGTCTCCGTCGTCACCCAGCTTCCCACTGTCTAAGCACCGATCGAGGAGTTTGACCCATGGCCATCGAGGTCCGGATCCCGACCATCCTGCGCACCTACACCGGCGGCGAGAAGGCCGTCCACGGTGACGGCGCGAGCCTGAGCGCCCTGATCGACGACCTCGAGGTCAGCCACCCTGGCATCAAGGAGCGCCTGATCGATCCCGACAGCAACGGGAGCGACCTGCGTCGCTTCGTCAACGTCTACATCAACGACGAGGACGTCCGCTTCATCGGTGGCCTCGAGGCGGAGTTGACCGACGGTGACCAGGTCGTCGTGCTCCCGGCGGTCGCCGGCGGATGACCCGCTACGACAACCTCCTCGCCTCCGTCGGGAACACGCCGCTGGTGGGCCTGCCGAGGCTGTCGCCGACTCCTGAAGTCCGGCTCTGGGCCAAGATGGAGGACCTCAACCCGACCGGTTCGATCAAGGACCGGCCAGCCCTGATGATGGTCGAGGAAGCCGAGAAGGACGGGACGCTGCGTCCCGGCTGCACCATCCTCGAGCCGACCTCCGGCAACACCGGGATCTCCCTGGCGATGGCGGCCAAGCTCAAGGGCTATCGCCTTGTCTGCGTCATGCCGGAGAACACCTCCGAGGAGCGGCGCCAGCTGCTCCGGATGTGGGGCGCCGAGATCGTCTCCTCGCCGGCCGCCGGCGGGTCCAACGAGGCCGTGCGAGTCGCCAAGCAGATCGCGACCGAGCATCCCGACTGGGTGATGCTCTACCAGTACGGCAACGCGGCCAACGCGCTCGCGCACCAGCAGGGCACCGGCCCCGAGATTCTCGCGGACCTGCCCTCCATCACGCACTTCGTGGCCGGTCTCGGCACCACCGGCACGCTGATGGGAGTCAGTCGGTTCTTCCGCGAGGCCAAGCCTGATGTGAAGATCG
>JBKJIN010000089.1:0-2837 GCA_046598425.1 Marmoricola sp.
CTGGCTCGGGCCGACGCTCCCGCTCGACGACGTCTCCACCACCGACATCGGGCTCGTCGGCAGGTTCGCCGAGGCGATCGACCGGCTCGAGGAGCTGACCTCCAGGCTCGGCGGTGACCACGGCGTCGAGCACTGGCTCGACGTACTCGCCGACGGTGTCGAGACCCTGGCCGAGGTGCCCCGCGGCGAGGAGTGGCAGCTGGCCCAGGTACGCCGCGAGCTCGCCGGCCTCGGCACGGCCGCCGGCGAGCGGCTCACCCTGCGGCTTTCCGACATCCGGTCCCTGCTGGGCTCCCAGCTCGCCGGGCGTCCGACCCGCGCCAACTTCCGGACCGGGACGTTGACCGTCTGCACGATGACGCCGATGCGCTCGGTGCCGCACCGGGTGGTCTGTCTCCTCGGGCTCGACGACGGGGCATTCCCGCGCGGCGGCTCGCTGGACGGCGACGACGTCCTGGCCCGGACCCCGCGGGTCGGGGAGTCCGACGCCCGCAGCCAGGATCGCCAGTTGTTCCTGGACGCGGTGATGGCGGCGACCGACCACCTGGTGATCACCTACACCGGCTTCAACGAAGCCTCGGGTGCCGCCCGGCCGCCGTCGGTGCCGTTGCGGGAGTTCCTCGACGTCGTCGAGCGGACGACCGGCGGCGAGGTCCTCCGGGAGCACAGGTCGCAGGCGTTCCACGCCGACTACCTGGTCCGCGACCGGGACGGACGACCGCCGTTCTCCTTCGACCCGGACGCCGCCCGGGCCGCCCGGTCGGCCGCGGCACCGGACCGGCCGTCGCCGGCTCCGCTCACGACCCTGGACGCCGGTCCGGCTGTCGTCGTCGACCTCGACCTCCGGGACCTCATCGACGTCGTCACCAACCCGGTCCGTGGATTCCTGCGCCGCAGGCTGGAGATCGACCTGCCCCGGGAGCAGGACGACCTCAGTGACGCGATGCCGGTGGCACTCACCGGGCTCGCCCGCTGGCAGGTCGGCGACCGGATGCTTTCCGAGATCCTCGCCGGCCGTGACCCAGCGGCAGTGATGCAGGCGGAGTGGCGTCGCGGGACCTTGCCGCCCGGCCGCTTTGGGTGGCGTCAGGCCGGCGCGATCATCGCCGCCGCCGGACCGATCACCGAGATGGTCGCCGCGTCCACTCAGGGTGATCCGGTCAAGGCCCGGGACGTTGAGATCGACCTCGGCGGGGGGCGCCTCCTCACCGGCACCGTCACCGATCTCTACGACAACCGCTTGGTGCGCAGCACGTTCTCCCGCCTCGGCGCCCGGCACCGGCTCGACGCGTGGATCAGTCTGGTCGCTCTCTCGGCCTCGGCGCCGGGTGAGTGGATCGCCCGGGTGGTCGGACGCGCCGCCCAGGGGGACGCACCGGCCCGGGCGACGTACGGGGTGGTGCCGGACCCTGGCCGGGTGCTGGCCGACCTGGTTGCCTTCCACGACCTGGCGCTGACCCGGGTGCTGCCGTACGCCGCCGAGACCTCGCGGCTCTGCGCCACGGCGGCGACCTCGTCCCGGCCCGCCTGGCTGGTCAACCGTGACCTCGCGGACCAGTGGCGCAAGGACAACGCCGGCATCGAGACGGTCACCGCCTGGGGGCATCGACCCACCTGGGACGAGGTCACCGCCGAGACCGGTCCGCACGGTCGGCCGCTCTTCGATGACCTGGCCGCCCGGGTCTGGGCGCCGCTGCTCGCGGCGGAGGTGGAGTGATGCAGCGCTTCAACCTCGCCGGCCCGCTGCCCGGCCGCGGCACCACGGTCCTGGAGGCCAGCGCCGGGACCGGCAAGACGTACGCCGTCGCCGCGCTCGCGACCCGGTACGTCGCCGAGGACGTAGCCCCGCTCGACCGGATGCTGGTGATCACCTTCAGCCGGGCGGCCACCCAGGAGCTCCGCGACCGGGTCCGGGAACGGTTCGTCCTGGTCGCCGAGATTCTCGCCGAGCCGGAGAAGGCGCGGGCCGCGGCCGACGACATCGCCGTCCTCACCTGCGCGGCCGACGGCACCCCGCTGTCCGATCAGGAGATCGAGGCTCGCCGGCTCCGGTTGCTCGCGGCGATCGCGAACTACGACGCCGCGACGATCGCCACCACCCACGAGTTCTGCCACGCGGTGCTGCGCTCGCTGGGGGTCGCCGGCGACTCCGACTCCACCGAGCTCCTCCGCGAGGACATCAGCGACCTGCGCGACGAGGTCGTCGACGACCTCTACCTCGCCCTGTACGCCGACCTGCCGCAGGACCCGCCGATCGAAGTCCGAGCCGCCCGGAACGTCGCCCGCCAGGCCGTGGAGAACCGGCACGCCGCCCTGCGTCCGGTGCTGGCCCAGAGCGAGGTCCCGGCCGAGGCCCCGGCCGAGCCCTCGTCCGAGGCAGAGCCTTCGTCCGAGGCCGAGGCCCTGGTCGGCTTTGCCGACGCCGTCCGCACCGAGCTCGACCGGCGCAAGCGCCGCGCCAGCATCTTCACCTTCGACGACATGCTCAGCCGGCTCCGGGACGCCCTGGAGAAGCCGGGGTCATCCGCCGCCGAACGGATGCGGGCGCGCTGGGAGGTCGTCCTGGTCGACGAGTTCCAGGACACCGACCCGGTGCAGTGGGACGTGCTCAAGCACGCGTTCGGGAGCGAGTCCCGGCTCGTCCTGATCGGCGACCCGAAGCAAGCCATCTACGCGTTCCGCGGCGGGGACACCCCGACGTACCTGCGGGCGGTCGCCGAGGCCGAGCTGCAGACCCTCAACACGAACTGGCGCAGCGACGCCCCGGTCGTCGAGGCGCTCCAGACCCTGACCCGCGGTGCCCGCCTCGGCCACGAGCGGATCGAGGTGCACGAGGT
>JBKJIN010000008.1:0-82129 GCA_046598425.1 Marmoricola sp.
TGTAGCCGCTGCGACCACGGGTGTAGGAGCTACAGCCTCTACTCCTCGGCCAAGGCCGCGACGGTCAACCTCACCCAGGCCCTCGCCGACGAGTGGGCAGGGGAGGTGCGGGTCAACTGCATCAACCCCGAGCGCACCGGCACCCCGATGCGCACCAAGGCCTTCGGCGACGAGCCCGCCGGGTCGCTGCTGGAATCCGGGATCGTGGCCAGCACCACCCTCGACGTGATGATCTCGCGCCAGACCGGCCACGTCATCGACGTCCGAAAGGACGACCCGTTCACCGCCGTACCGGACGACCTCGCGTGAGGCCGGCCACGGCTCGGTCGGCAGCGACGGCTGGCGGCGGTGGGCGTGTCACAATGACCGCCGCGACCGACGACACGAGGGGAGTCGCATGAGCCAGGGAGACCGCGTCCAGCGTCGACGGGACAAGCGGCTGCGCGCCCTCGCCCGGATCGACCGGCACCTGCCGATCAGCTTCTCGATCGTCGGCGTGCAGAAGGCCGCAACGAGCACCTTCTACAAGATGCTGGTCAAGCACCCTCAGGTCGCCGGCGGACCCGAGAAGGAAATGCGCTTCTTCATGATGGAGCAGCTCGACTGGCAGGACCCGGACTACGGCGACTACGTCCGACCGGTCAAGAGCGACGCCGTCACGATGGCAGGGGACGCCACCCCGGAGTACCTCTTCTGGCCCGGCGCCCTCGAGCGGATGCACCGCTACAACCCTGACATGCGCCTGATGGCGACCTTCCGGGACCCGATCGAGCGGGCCTTCTCCCAGTGGTCGATGCAGCGCGAGCGCGACGCCGACTTCCCCGACGTGCCGGACGCGATCCACGAGCTGGCCGCGCCGACGGTGCCGGACCGGATCCCGGAGGGGCTCTCGCCCTACGAGCTGCGCCGCCGCTCGATCTTCACCCGTGGCCTCTACGGCCAGCAGGTGCGCAGGGGTCTCGAGATCTTCCCCCGCGAGCAGTGGCTGTTCCTGGACTTCCGCGACATCCACAAGGAGCACGTCGCGACCCTCGACCGGGTGACCGACTTCCTCGACCTGGCCAGGTTCAGCGAGTACCCCGAGCTGCTGCACCGCAACCAGACCCCCTCGCACCACACCGGGGCCTCGCCGAGCGTGGCCGACATCTCGGGCCTCGTCGACCTGTACGCCGACGACCTGCGGCTCTTCTCCGAGCTCACCGGCATCGACGTGAGCGGCTGGTCGACCAGCCGGGTGCTCAGCGGCGACCTGCCCGTGGCCGAGTTCACTGCGTCGCTGTGCCGCAAGATCGGGCTCGCGGCCGACCAGGCCTGAACCCACCCGTCCACCGAGCGAGCGCCTCAGCGAGCCCTCAACGGCGCAGGCGGCCCAGCAGGCGACGGCCCGCGATCTTGACCAGGTCGCGGGCGCCGGTCTCCTCGACCAGCTGACCCCGGGGCCCGGGCTTGGCTGCCCTGGCCTTGTTCGCCTTCTCGTTCGCCTTCTCCGCCTTGGCGCGGGCCTTGCGGGCACCCTCCTCGCGGCCCTCGCGGACCGCCTCCTCGACGGCGTCGTGGCTGATCGCCGAGGCGTCCTCGAAGATCCGCACGTAGCGCTCCTCCTGGGCGTCGAGGTCGGCGCCGGCCGCCTCGTCGACACCGGCGTGGTCGCCCAGGACCATCAGGTCGTCCCAGACCCGCTGGGCGACATCCTGGAGCTCGGCTGGGACCTGGAGGTCCTCCCAGGTGACCGCGTGGCGGCGCAGGCCCGGGTCGATGAACTCGTCGACCGGGCTGGGATCGCCGGGGGCGAGGCTGGCGTCGTACCTCAGACCGAGCTCGTCGGCGAGCCGAGCGAGTACGGGCCGCCAGTCCTCGAGGAGGTCGGTGTACTTGACGAAGGCACGGCGCTCGCCGCGGGTCTCGCGCTCGCTCACCAGCGAGTTGTTGATCCACCGGGCGACGTTGAACGTCTCGTAGCGACGACGCTTGGCCTCGTCGTCCTGGCTGGCGTAGTAGGTGGTGCGACTGCCGATCACCTCGGCCGGGTGCCGCAGCATCGAGATGTAGCGGATCTCCAGACCGGCCTCGGCGGCCGCTTCACGCCACAGCCGCTGGGCCCACACCGAGCGAGGATCCTTGACGACGACCTGGTCCGACTCGGCGGCGTGCTTGGTCAGGAAGGCGACCAGCTGGGCCCGCAGCTCGTCGGTGATCGCGTCCTGCGCGCGGCCGAACGCGGCCGGGCGGCTGTCGAAGTCGTTGATCCCGGCGGCACCGGTGATCCGCTTGTGGAACTTCACCGACCAGCTCGACTCGAAGAACCCCTTGGGGTTCGAGTCGTTGGCGCCGAGGTAGGGGCCCGGCACGTGCAGGCCCAGGTGGTGCAGGGTCCCTGACATGGTGCTGGTGCCACTACGCCCGGTGCCGGTGATCAGGACGAGGATGCTCATCGCGGCAGACACTAGCAGTCACCCACGGCGGTTCAGGCGTCGCCGCGAGGCGCGAAGACGGCGTCCACGAAGCGCTCGCCGGCATGACCGTCGTCGAGGTCCAGGTAGTCGTCGTGGAAGCGGGAGTACGCCGCGGAGTACTCCGTGCGCACGTCGTCGAGGTGGAGCAGCCGGTCGGCCACCTCGGCCGTCGTGTCCACGAGCGGACCGGGGGCCGTGGGTTCGAAGTCGAAGAGCCAGCCGCGGGTGTCCTTGTAGAGCTGCAGGTCCGGGACGTGGAAGATCATCGGCTTTCCGGTGACGCCGAAGTCGAAGCGCAGCGACGAGTAGTCGACGATGCCGGCATCGGCGGCCAGGTAGAGGTCCGAGACCTCAGGGTAGTCCGTGACCTCGATGCAGCCGGGCCGCTTGCCGACCCGCTTGTCCGAGCGGGCGTTGAAGGCGTGTCCGCGGACCAGGATGACGAACTCGTCCCCGAGCATCCGGTGCGCCTCCTCGAAGTCGAAGAAGTCCGCCATCGCCGCCCGGGTGTCGTTGGTGGCCAGGTAGTCGCGGAAGGTCGGCGCGTAGAGCACCGCGGTCTGGCCCTCCTCGATGCCGAGGGACTCGCGCGTCTGGCGGCGGATCTCGTCGGCCTCGGGGGAGTTGAGGACGTCGTTGCGCGGGTAGCCGATCTCGAGGACCTCGCCGGGGTAGTTGAAGTCCTCGGTCAGCAGCGGGGTCGCGTAGCGCGCCGGCGAGACGAGGTAGTCCCAGTCACGGGCGCGGGCGTCGTACGCATCGATGCGCGCCTGCGAGAACTGCAGGTTGCGCCAGTGCGGGTGGCCCATCTTCTTGAACGGGTAGCCGTGGAAGGTCTGCACCAGCACCTGGCCGTCGGCCTTGCGGTGGTACTCGGGCTGATACATGTTGTCGACGTAGTACTGGGCCGAGAAAACAAGGTCGTACCACTCGGGGCTGTTCACGACCACTGGGATGCCTCCCTCGGGCACCGGGATCGAGCGGTCCTGGACGGCCCAGAAGACGGGCAGGTCACTGCCGCGGCGGCGCAGCTCCTTCTGGATCGAGATGCCGTTGTCCGTGGCCTGCTCACCGAAGTAGGAACGCATCAGTACTCCCCGCGTGAGCCCCGTGGTGGCCGGCCCCCGCAGCCGGAGCTGGTTCTGCTGGTACCGGCCGCGGCCGGCTCCGAGCGGGCGCTGGAGAGTGACCCGGACGACGGCCGCCGGGCCACGGACCACGCGGCCTTCCAGGGCGTCGGTGGCGATCGGGAGCGGCAGCTCTGAGCTCAACGAGGCCGCCACCAGGAGGGGCACCTCGACCGGGTCGCCACCGGCCCCGCGCACGACCAGCGAGAGGTCGTGGTCGCCGGTCGACAGGGGCTGGGTGCCGAAGCGGAACAGCTGGTGCGCGAGCATCACGGTGGCCCGGAAGCGGCCGTCAATCACCGGGGCCTCGGCGCCGAAGACGCGGGTGCGCTTGTTCCGGGTGGCGACAGCGACCGACGGAGTCCCGGGCCCGAAGAACCGTCCGACCACGGTGAGCTCGCCGTCAGCGGTGACGTGCACCTCGTCGGCAGCAGCCCCGAGGGACCACTCGCTGACGACCAGGCCCCCGTTGCGGTTGGTCTCGAGCACGAGGGTTCCGCTGCCGGGGGCGATGCGCGTGCTCGCTTCGGGCAGGACATCGACGCGTCGACCGTCGGTGGTGCGGGCCACCAGCTGCCAGGTGCGCGACGTGCCGGGGCCGGGCGGCGGGAGATCCGGCAGCTGGATCCGGAAGACACAGCCGTCTCCGGTGGTGTGCAGGCGCGCCTCCACTGCGTGCGGTCCCGCGCTGAGGCCCAGGCCGACCACGCGGTCGGCATCAGCGGCGGTGAGCAGGCCGCTCAACAGGCGGCCCTCGAGGGTGACGTCCTTCGCCGTCACGTTGCCGCGGTCGACGCGCAGGCGCAGGGCCTGCTGGTACTGCCAGTCGGCGATCAGCCGGTCACCGCGCCCCAACGGGGCCGCGGGCACCACACCCGCAGAGCCGCTGCGGACCAGACGGGTCACGGGCTGCTCGGCAGCGAGGCCGGCAGCCTCCACGCGGAGCCACACCGTCCAGACGGAAGCGTCCCCGCCGTCGTCGAGCCCGGTGAGCGGCAGCTCCACGCCGAAGCGACCCGGCGAGTAGTCGCACCAGAGATCCTCGCGAGGTAGGGCCAGCGCTGTCTCCGGCTGGCCGGTCGACTCGAACGACCGGATCTCGCCGGTCGCGTCGTTGCGCAGCTGGACGGTCACCCGGGAGTCGTGCCGGCTCAGGTCCACCTTGCGCAGGTAGGCCCAGCCCGAGATCCAGCAGGTGCGGCTGCCGTCCACGCAGTCGACCCAGTGCAGGTTCTCCACCGCGTGGGCGAGCCGGATGCGGGAGGGATGGATGACGAACATGGACTCAGCCAGGTCGGGGTCCCCACGCAGCGGGAGGTCGAGCAGGATCCCGTCCTCGCGCACGGTCGAGGGCCACTGCTCGGTGCGGTTGCCCCCGAGGCGGACGAACTCCTGGGCGTCGGCACGCCGGTCGAGCTGAGCGAGCCTGACCAGGATCTGTGCGGCGGCCGGGGTGGCGTCCCAGACCCACTGCGGCGCCCCCTCGCTGAGGCTGCGGACGGCTGCGACCAGCTCGTTCCAGTAGGTGTCATCGACGGTGCCGGAGCTGGTGAGGTACCACTGGAAGTGGGCGGCGAAGAGCGTCTGCACCCAGCCCTCGTAGCCCCGCGGGGAGAGCTCGGCCCGGAAGGCATCGCGGCTGACCTCCCAGGCAGCGATCCGGTCGCGCAGGTCCCCCAGGCTAGCCGTCTGCTGGCTGATCGAGCTCTGGTCGTCGCGAGCGCGGTAGCGGTAGACGATCTCGGTGAGTACGTCGATGCCGCCGGCCCGGGCGAAGAGCTGGGTGACGATCGGCTGGTCCTCGTAGGCCACACCCTCGCGGAACCACAGCCCCTGGGCGTCCCAGAAGTCGCGCCGGTAGAGCTTGTTCCAGGTGTAGAGGTTGCGCAGCAGCGGCACGAAGTCGTCGACCCGGACCCGCTCACGGGGCACCAGGTGGACGTCTTCGACCCAGCTGGGCGACCAGCTGCCGCGGCTGTCGAAGCGCTCGACCGAGCCCATCACGATGTCGGAGCCGGTCCGGTGGGCGCTGGTGAGCAGCAGCTGCAGGGCGTTGGCCGGGAGCAGGTCGTCGGAGTCGACGAAGGTCAGGAAGCGGCCGCGGGCAGCCCGGATGCCGGTGTTGCGGGCCGCGCCCAGCCCGCCGTTCTCGCGGGTGACCAGGCGCAGCCGGGAGTCGCGGGCGACGTACCGCTCGGCGACCGCGCGTGAGCCGTCGGGCGAACCGTCGTCGACCAGCACGACCTCGAAGTCGGTCCAGGTCTGGGTCAGGAGGCTGTCCAGGCACTCGGCGAGGTAGGCCTCGACGTTGTAGAAGGGTACGACCACGCTGATCTCGGGCCTGCCGAGCAGCGGGCGCAGCCGCCGACCCAGCCGGCTGTTCCGGGCCCGTCGGGCGGCCCGGCGGGACACGTCGAGACCTCGACGAGCGAGGTGGCGCGCCCTCATCGGGCCGCCTTCTGGACCCGGTCGGCCACGGAGCGTGCGTAGACCTGCCAGCGCTCACCACTCGGGACCAGCTCGTCGTCCCACGGTTTGCCCACCCCGGCGAAGTGGATGACCCCGGGCTCGGTGACGTGCTCGACCAGCGGCAGGGCGTTCCAGCGCGGATCCAGCTCGACCCGGTCGGCACCCGCGTAGGCATTGAGGACGTCCTGGTCGTTGAGGCCGAAGCGGCCGACCATCGGCACGAACTCGGCCACGAACCGGTCGGCGCGCATCCGCGCCAGGTCGAGGACGAGCACCCCGGCGTTGAGTGCCTGGAAGTCGAACGGGTGCCGGGCGGCCATGGTGCGGCGCAGCTCGGAGGCCGGCTCGGGGGCGAGCCGGTCGCCGGCGAGGCGCCACAGGGTGGCCCCGGACTGGCGGCCCGGCCGCCCGGCGACGGGGTGGCCGGCCAGGTCTGTGCCCGCGAGCTCGCAGACGTCGCCGTCGGTCACGGTGTCGATGTCGAGGTAGGTGATCCGGTCGAGCTCGTCGAGAACTTCGGGGAGCAGCAGCCGGTCCATCGTGGCCACGCTGATGTGCGGCAGCATTCGGGTGATCTCGCCGTAGTCGACGTCGTCGAAGTCCAGGAACGTCACGGGGAGCTCGGGGAAGACCTCGGCGAACCAGGACTGGTACGCCGGGTCGAGACCGCGGGCGGTCACCCAGAGCCGGACCGGGCCGGACGCGTTGGCGAGCAAGGACTCGACCGTGACCGGCAGCATCGCCTTGAGGTTCTGGTCCAGGCTCATCGCCACGTCGGTGACCTCACCGGGGTGGACCCGGTCGTGGGGACCGAAGCGGTGGGCCCGGGCGCGCAGGACCTGCACCGTCGCGGCGATGTCCCAGCCGGGGCCGTCGGTGGCGGCCACCGCCGGCGCCGCGAGCCGGGCGCGCGCCTCGGCCACCCGGTCGGCGGTCAGCTCGCGCCACCGGGCATAGAAGTCCTCGGCCGAGGTGCCGTCCAGGATCAGCTCGTGAGCCTCGGCGAGGAGGGCACGGATGCCGTCGCGCATCTCGACGAACTCGGCCTTGGCGGGAGCCATTCCGAGCAACCCGTCGAAGCGGACGTCACCGAGGTAGGGGGGCTTGAACTTGGCGCGCAGCCCGAGCGAGGTGGCCGGCAGGTAGGAGTGCAGCCGGCTGGTGACCACCCGGGTGAACCGGCGCTGGTAGCCCTCGAGCAGCTCGATCGCCGCCCGGGTCCCCGAGACGAGGGAGGCCTCGCGGAACTCCGCACCGGCGTGGGTGAGCACCTCGACCGGTCCCTTGATGGCGCGGATGCCGGCCGGCGGGAGGTCGACGGCACCGACCACGCCGGGGCCTTCGCGCTCCACCGTGTCGGTGTCCGGGAAGACGGCGTTGACGGTGGTCGTCAGGCAGCCGGTGAAGAAGGCGTCGACCCCGGCGCTGAGCAGCAGGTCGACGGTGGTCCAGTCACGACACCCCACGGGTCCGTGCGCACGCAGGTAGTCGATCGCCTCGGGGGTCAGCGTGTTGACCCGGTTGAGGTGGAAGGAGACGAAGACCGGGTTCAGGTTCGGGTGGTAGGGCAGCCCGAAGCCCAACCGGAAGGTCGAGTGCATGTGCCACCCGAAGGCGATCATCCAGGTGTTCTCGGGGACGGCGTCGCCCGGGCTGAAGTCGCGGCTGATCGGCATCAGGTGGACGTCGGCGTCGCCACCGGGCAGCGCGAGCTCGGGACGCACCCGGTCCTGGAGCTCGGTGACCAGCGCGCCGAGTCCCTCCGCCCCGGAGAAGCGGGCCCCCCGGAACCGGGCCAGATTTCCCAGCATCGCGAGCGTCTGCACGTAATCGCCGACGTTGCGCGAGGCCCGGTCGAAGTCCGGCTGGTGGTAGTCCATGACGCCGAGCCGGATCTCGCCCGGCGCCGGCGTCACGGCCGGCTGCGGGTGGGTCCAGCGGCGCAGGCTGCGCAGCGCCTCGGCGTTGCGCTCCCCCACCTCCACCTCGGGACGGCGGGCCGCCTCGTCGACCAGCGCGGTCGCGAGGTCACCGTGCCCGGTCGCCAACAGTCGCCCGGCGAGCTCGACGAGTGTCGTGACGTCGTACGACGTGCGCGCACCGAGGGCGCGGGCCGCCGCCACGGCCCCGGGGGAGCCCTCGGCCAGCGCGCAGGTCACGGCCTCGACCGGGACCAGCTCGGCGAGGGAGTCCTCGTCGACCGCGGCGAGCTCGGGCCAGCCAAGGGCGTACTCCGCCATCGAGTGCAGCACCAGACCCATGCCGACCCGGGCCAGGAGGTCACCGTCGGGGAGCGCGGAGGTGCCGAGGATGAAGGCGCGCGCCGTCGGCCGCTGGCCGGTGGCGCAGAGTGCCCGGACGGTGCCGACGTGCGCCTGGCGCACCCCGTGGCCGGTGGCGACCAGGTCGCCGAAGACGGCCAGGGCGCGGGCCCGCCTGGCGGTGGTGACGATCTCGCCGACCAGCTGACCGTCGGCCTCGAACCCGTCGTGGGTCTCGGGCACGGCACCGGGTCCGAGCACGGCCTGGGCGGTCCGCCACTGGATCCGGGACTGGCGGAGTTCGCGCCGGGAGACCTGGGGGTCGGGTGCGGTGGTCGGCTCGTCCGGGGTTGCGGGCATGCGGGTCAATCTATCGAGGTCCCGACCCGGTGCGGGACGCCGCCTCGCAGGCGTCAGCCGCCGAGCCGGATCACATGCACCTTCGCGCGCATCTCGACGCGGAACTCGGGCCGGTCGGCGAAGTACTCGTCGACGGCGGTGCGACACCCCGACCAGGTGTAGTAGTCGTCGACGACGATCCGGCCGCCCGGCACCAGGCGCGGCGCCAACCGGCTCAGGCAGGTCATCGTCGACTCGTACCAGTCACCGTCGACGTGGGCGAGGGCGACGGGTTCGTCGCCGGTGATCGTGTCCTGGAAGAGCCCCTGGACCAGGCTCACCTCGTGGGTGTCGACGGGCACGCCGTGCCGGGCGAACGAGTCGGTCACCTCACCGAGGAGGTCGTCTCGGTAGCCGTAGTACTCCTCCCCCTCGGCGGGTCCGTGGGCCTTGCCTGCGGTGATCCTGTCGTAGCGCTGGAGGACGTCGGGACCGTCGGCGTCGGTCGGCGGAGGGATCAGCCCGAAGACGTCGTGGACCCGCAACGGACGGGCGGGGGACTTGGCCAGGGCCATCGCGATGGCCGAACCGCCGCGGGCGGTGCCGGCCTCCACGATGATGCCCTCGCGACCGGACGCCTCGGTCTCGAGGACGCACGAGACCAGCGACTCGAGCTGCTCCGCGGTCAGGAAGGTCAGATGCTCCTCGCGGATCGCGCGCAGCCGCTCCCCGAGCTCGGCCGGCACCCGGTGCCCGGGATGCACGTCGAGGGTGAAGCTCCGCAGCGTCGCCAGCTCAGCCTCGAACCTGCCCAGCTGCTCGGTGCGCGCCTGCAGCTGCCGCTGGGCCTTGGCGAGGCGCCGGCGCAGGCGTTGACCCGGCTCGGGTCCGTCGGTCGTCTCGGGGTCGGTCACGCCGCTCACCGTACCGACGAGGGCCGCGCCACCTCACAACAGCCCGAGCAGGCCGTCCACGACCCTGGCCGTGGCCCGACCGTCGTGCCAGGAGTTGTACGTCGTGTTGAACGCCGCGAGATCCTCGGCGTACCTCTCCCGCAGGCCCGCCACGTCCCGCACCTGCTCGACCACGCCGGCGGTGTCGTCGACGAAGGGGCCGGGGGCCGACTCCTCGAACGCGAAGAGGAAGCTGCGGGTCCCCGCGCCGTAGTCCGCCAGGTCGGGAACCAGGAAGACCAGGGGTTTGCCGGTGAGCGCGAAGTCGAAGCGCAGCGAGGAGTAGTCGACGACGGCCACGTCGGCGGCGAGGATCAGGTCGTTGATCTCCTCGTGGTCGGTGACGTCCACGATGCCCGGGGCAGCGGCCGTCGGCTGGTGGAACCGGTGCCCCCGTACGAGCAGCACGTGGCTCCCGCCCAGGGCCCGGGACGCGGCGTCGAGGTCCAGGAAGTCGGCCATCTCGGCCCGCCGGGCCCGGGTGGCCAGGTGCTCACGCCAGGTGGGGGCGTAGAGCACCGCGGTCTGGTCGTCCCGGATCCCCAGCAGCTCGCGGGTGGCGCGTCGTCGCTCCTGGGCGCCGGGTCCGACGAGCGCGTCGTTGCGGGGATAGCCGTGCTCGAGAACCGGGCCGCTGTAGTCGTACTGCTCGCGGTAGTGCCGGGTCATCGCGGGGGTCGGGGTGAGGATCACGCTCCAGCTGTCCACGCCCCGGGCCCGCAGCACCGCGACCCGGCTCGGCGGGAGCCCCGCAGCCTCCCACTGTGCCCGGCCCATGCCCTTGGAGGGATAGCCGTGGAACGTCTGCAGCAGCACCTGCCCTGGCCGGCGCCGGAACCAGGCCTCGACGTCGGTGTTGAGGACCAGGCAACCGGCGCGGGTCAGCAGGGAGTACCAGTCCCGGCTGTGCCGCAGGACCGGTACGGCACCGGGCGGGACGGCCTGGGCGTGGTCGGAGATCCCCCAGTAGGTGACCAGATCGGGCCGCCGGGCGACCAGTTCGTCATGGATCGCGCGGGGGCTGTCGGTGGCGCTGAGTCCGACGTACGACTCGAAGTAGGCGAGGTTCGGATCGACAGGACGCCCGCCCGCGGCACAGCTGTCGACCAGCCGCTGCTGGGCCCAGCGGCCCTGCTCGCCGTCGGCGAGGGGGGGGCCCAGGTGCAGCAGCACTCCGCCGACCGGCCCCAGGGTCGCGTGCAGCCGGTGCCGCTCCCCGACGGAGTCGATGGGCAACCGTGCCACCAGCGAGTCCGCGACCGTCGGGCTGCCGGCGTCCGTCACCAGGCGGTAGTGGCCGGTCGGTAGCCACCGCTCCCGGCCGAAGTGCAACTCCTGCAAGGCGATCCTCGATCCGCCCGGAGCGCCGGCCGGCACCGAGCCGACCGTCCGACCGGCATCGTCGACGAGCAGCAGAAGGCCAGGCCCCGTCGCCGACACCACCAGGTCGGAGCCGTCCAGCCCGAGCCCTGCGACCACCACCCGCGGGTCGGGCTGCCGGTGACGCACGAGCGGCGGTGCCAGGTCGACGACCGCGGTTCGCTCCAGGTCGCCGACTTCCAGGGTGACCTCGATCCGGCCGACTCGATCGGGCACCTCCGCCCGGACCCGCAGGGCCCGATGGAACCGGCTGTCGGCCCAACGGGTGGCGGCCGGGTCCTCCGTGACCTCCACCGCGACCTCCGCGCCGCCCGGCATCCGCGCGCTCACCCGGTGCGGGTACGCCGGCACGTCGAGTTGCGCGATCCGCACGAAGAGGTCCACCCGCCGGGTCCCCTCCTCATCACCCATCCGCTGGACGGTCGCCACCAGTGGGGTCTCGTTGCGCTCCAGCAGGAGCACCCTGACCGGGATGTCGGACGGCAGACATTCCCAGGCGGCGACCAGCGCCCCGCCTTCGACCAGGGTGGTCGGGACGTCCCCATCGAGCTCGTCGACCACGGCGGCAAGCGCCACCACGTCTGCCCGCCGGCCTGCCTCGGCCAACCAGAGGAGCGCCCGCGACTCGGCGCGGGCCGCGATGTTCTCCGCGCCGTCCGAGCGCAGGTGGCTGCGGACCAGGGTGCGCAGCAGCTCCCACTCCTCGTCGTTCGCACGTTCGGTGTCCATCAGGAAGCCGGGGAGTGCGACATCGACCACGTGGGCGCGCCAGCCGGCCGCCAGCGGGGTGTCGCCCAGCACGGCTTCGACCCATTCCGCGCGCGCCGCCCACTCAGCGAGGTTCGTCAGCTGGTTGGGCGTGGCGCCGAACGGTCGGACCCCGTGCCCGCCGAGATGCTCCTGCACCGGCCGGTCCAGGATGTCGACCACACGGGCCGAGGCGAGGTACGCCGCCATGGTCGGCGAGAGCAACCAGCCGTCCAGAGGACCCAGCCGGTGGGCGCCCGCGCGCCACAGCTCGGTGCGCAGCAGCTTGTTGCCCAGCCCCAGGTCCCCAGCCAGCTCGGGACGCCCGGCCAGGGCCACTCCGCGCGCCGGCCGGGCGTGCGCGGCCGCGGCCGCGCGCTCCAGCCAGAGCGCCGGCCGGCCGCGCTGGGCGACCCCACCGACCGCCAGGTCGGCGTGGGAGACGGCCAGCGAACGCACCAGGGCCTGCAGGGCGTCGTCCGGGTGCCGGTCGCAGGCCCGCACGAACTGCAGGAACCGGCCCCGCGCCGCGTCGGCCCCGGCGTTCGCCGCGTCCTGCCAGGTCTCCTGGGGGGCAAGGGCCCGGACCCGCGGGTCGGTCCGGGCGGCGAGGACCGCACCGACAGCGGTGTGGGCCAGCGGACCGACCGGTGCCACCAGCACCTCACGGAAGGCGTGCCCGTCCCGGTCCAGGGAGTCGAGCGTGGTCGGCAGCCGCGGCAGGTCGACCGGCTCGCAGATGACGACCACGGTGGCCAGGCCGGCCTCCGTGCCGGACAGCTGAAGTGCTGATGCCAGGGCCCGGAAGAGCGCCCCCCGAGCCCTCGGGGGCAGCAGCTGCAGCCCTCTGCGGGCCATCCGGTCCGCGCCGGCCCCGCCGAGGTGGGGCGGACGACGGACCGGCATGGGCCCGAGGGTATCCGTCAGAGCAGCCCCACCTCGGTGAGGAAGTCCGTGGCGACCGTCTCCGGCTTCTCCCGGTCGACCGAGACCCGACCGTTGAGCTCGGTGAGCTTCTCGGTGGTCAGGGCCGCCATCAGCGCGTTCAAGGTGTCGGCCACGTCCGGGTGGTCGGCCAGGAACGTGTTGCTCACCGCGGGCACGAGGTTCTGGGCCGGCTGGATCTGCCGGTCGTCCTCGAGCACGACCAGGCCCTGGGCGTCGAGGGTGCCGTCGGTGGTGCTGGTCTCGCCGAGCTGCGACTCGCCCTTGAGCACCGACTGGTAGGTCTGGTCGCTGGCGTAGCCGAGCGGCAGCACCTTGGTGATGTCGATGCCGTACTGGTCGGAGAGGCCGCCCTCGCAGTCGAGACGGCCCGTGCAGTCGGGGGCCGCCGCCAGGACCACGGACTTGCCCTCGAGGTCGGAGAGCTTCGTGACGCCCTCGGAGTCGGAGTACTCCTTGGTCACGAAGAAGGCGTTGGTGTCCGTCGCCGCCGACTGGTCCAGCAGCGTGATGCCCTGGTCGTCGAGCAGCGACTGTCCAGCCTGCTGGAGCTCGGCACCGTCACCCGCGGTCAGGGGGGCCGCGTCGGCGCCGTTGGCCGTGGTGTTGAGGAAGTTGACGATGCCGCCGACGTACTCGGGGACGACGTCGACGCTGCCGGGGAACTGGCCCTTGCCCATGTAGATGTTGCGGTCTCCGACCAGCTTCACGGTGGGTTCGTAGCCGGCGTGGGCCAGGAGCTGCTCGTACATCGCGGCCACCAACGCCGCCTCGGGGAAGTTCTGCCCCGAGATGGTGACCGGGCCGCCGGCGGTCGCTGCGGCGGTGGTGTCGTCTGCCTTCGGGGTCGACAGGTCGTCGCCGGCGCAGGCCGTGGCGAAGAGGATGGATCCGACGGCGAGAGCCGCGGCGAGTGGGCGTCGTACCTGCATCTGCGTCTACCTTCTGTGTCCCGCGACGGCGTCGCGCGTGTCCGGATGCGAGCGATGGGTCTGCTCAGCGGCCGACGGTGTCGGCGTCCTGACCCAACATAGGTGGCTCCTCGGACATTCCGGGGTCACGACTTCGTCTCGATGCGTGGCGCGTCGGGTCGAGCAGTCGCTGGGCCAGCGCCGCCCCGAGCTCGAGGGTGAGGGCCACGACGGCCACGACCACCGCGCCCGCGATGCCCTTGGCGTAGTCGGCGCGGTAGAAGCCGTCGGTGATCACCCGGCCCAGACCGGGTCCCGCCACGAGCGCCGCGATCGTCGCGGTCGCCCACACCTGGACCAGGGCCAGCCGCAGGCCGGACAGCACCAGCGGGAGGGCGAGCGGGAGCTCGACGCGGAAGAACTTCTGCCTCCCGGTCATCCCCATGCCGTCGGCGGCCTGGCGTACGTCGGGGGGGACCTCGTGGACCGCCACGTAGGAGTTGGTGATGATCGGCGGCAGGGCGAACAGGGTCAGCGCCAGGAGGGTGGCGATCCCCGCGCGACCGTAGGGACCGACGCTGCTCGTGCCGGGCCAGTCGGCGGTGACCAGGAGCGCCAGGAGGGCGAAGGTCGGGACCGCCCGGCCGATGTTGGAGATGTTGATGGCCAGGAAGCCGCCCCGCCCCAGGTGCCCCAGCCAGAGCGCCAACGGGAGCCCGACCAGCGACGCGAGGGCCAGCGCGGAGAACGTCAGGAGGAGCTGCTGGACCAGGAGCTGGACCATGCCATCCTCGCCTGACCAGTGGGCGCCGTCGACCAGGAAGGCCCAGGTGTCGCCGAAGACGGTCACTGGTGGGCTCCCCGGGTCCAGGGAGTGAGCACTCGCTCGAGCAGCACGATCGCGATGTCGAGCACGACCGCCAGGACCACGCAGAGCACGGCTGCGGTGAAGAGCTCGGCCCGGAAGTTGGTCTGGACCCCGTCCTCGATCAGGTTGCCCAGTCCGCCGTACGACACCAGGGCTCCGACCGTGGTCAGGGCAACCGTGGAGACGGTGGCCACGCGCAGCCCGGCCATGATCACCGGGATCGCCAGGGGCAGCTCCACCTTGAAGAGCAGCCGGCTCGCGCCGTAGCCGAGGCCGGTCGCCGACTCGCGAACGTCGTCGGGGACGGCGTGCAGGCCCTCCAGGATGCTGCGCACCAGGATCGTGAGCGCGTAGAGCACCAGCCCGGTGACCACGGTCGTGGCCGAGAGGCCCGTGAAGGGCACCAGGAGCGGGAAGAGGGCCAGCGACGGAATCGTGTAGATGCCGGTGCTCACCCCGAGGATCGTGGACTCGAGCCTCGGGAAACGGCGGGCCACGAGGGCCAGCGGGAAGGCCACCAGCACCCCGATCACGACGGCGACGATCGTGATCCACACGTGCTGGACGGTGGCCTCGACGATCTCCGAACGTCGGTCCTGGAGATACTGCAGACAGACCCACTCGTTGGTCAGGCGGCTGTAGCAGCTCGGCCCGGCGGCCGCCGCCTGCGCGAGTAGGGTCACGGCATGGACGTTACCGGCTCCGGCGGGAGCAGCCGATGATCCGACTCACTGGCGTCGGAAAGACGTACGCCGACGGCACGGTCGCCGTCCACGACGTCGACCTCGAGGTCGCCCAGGGCGAGCTGGTCTGCCTGGTGGGGCCTTCGGGCTGCGGCAAGTCGACCACGCTGAAGATGATCAACCGGCTCATCGAGCCGAGCACCGGCACCATCGAGATCGACGGCCGCGACGTGACCGGAGAGGACCCGGTCAAGCTGCGGCGCGGCATCGGCTACGTCATCCAGCAGGTCGGGCTCTTCCCACACCAGAAGATCGTCACCAACGTGATGACCGTGCCTCTCCTCTACGGCGAGTCGCGGTCCGTGGCCCGCGAACGCGCCCTCGAGCTGCTCGAGATGGTCGGCCTCGACCCCGCGACGTACGCCGAGCGTTATCCGCACCAGCTCTCGGGCGGGCAGCGGCAGCGGGTCGGGGTGGCGCGGGCGCTGGCCGCCAACCCGCCGGTGCTGCTGATGGATGAGCCGTTCGGCGCCGTCGACCCGCTCGTCCGGATCCGGCTCCAGGACGAGTTCCGTCGGATCCAGCGCGAGCTGGGCAAGACCGTCGTGCTGGTCACCCACGACATCGACGAGGCCGTTCGGATGGGCGACCGCGTGGCGGTCTTCGCGGCCGGTGGCCGGCTGGCGCAGTACGCCACCCCCGCCGAGCTGCTCGGCCGGCCGGCCGACGACTTCGTGGCCGACTTCGTGGGCTCGACCCGCGGGCTGCGGCGGCTGACCGTCACCGCGATCGATCCCGAGCACCTCGAGCCCCTCGACGGGGTCAGCACCGGCGACCTGGGCGCCACGATCGACGTGGACTCGACCCTCGAGGAGGCCCTGGCCCTGCTGCTGCGCGACGACAGGCCGATGGTCGGGGTGCGGCGCGGCGCCCAGTTCGTCGGCGTACTCACCCCGAACGGGATCCACAGCGCCCTGCGGCGGTCGCTGCGCTGACCGTGCATATGCGCGGTTCCGGCTGTCCCCGGGCGTGGTCAGTGACTCAACCGGCGCATATGCAGGGGTACGGCTGCCCGTTGTCTGAATTCACGACCGAAACCGGTCATATGCCCGGCTACTGCACGGGGACGTCGCGGTGCCAGGACTCGGTGACGTACTTCGTCTTCCACCCCATCGACGTGTAGAGCCCGGCAGCACCGGTCGGTGAATCGGCGTCGACCTCGAGCCCCACGCGGTCGCGTCCACGCACGGCGGCGTCGGCGATGATCGTGTTGAGCAGGCCCTTGGCCACGCCCCGGCCACGCGCGGCCTCGAGCACGCCGAGGTAGGAGACGTACGACCCGTCGGGGCCGCCACTGCTCTCCGCCACGGTCCCGACGAGTGCTCCGACGGCCTGGCGGCCGCCCGGCTGGTCGGGATCCTCCAGCTCGGCGAGCCACCAGTGGTGCCACCGGTGGCCCGGGTCCTCGCGAAGTCGATGGAGGAACTCGTGGAACGTTTCCTCCCAGTGGTTGAAGTGGTCGACGAACGCTCCCTCGATCACCTCGTGGAGCTCGCGCAGGTCGTCCTCGTCGGGCATGCCGGACCCCTCCCGCCGGACCAGTCGGAAGGTGACGCCGTCCTTCTCCCAGTGGTCGGGGGACTCGGCCAGCTCGGCCTCGTCGGGAGTGACCGGTCGCGTCATCTGCCACCAGGTCCGGACCCGGGTGAAGCCGGCGTCGGACAGCCAACGGTGCTGACGCTCGTCGTCCTGGAAGGCACCGGTGTCGATCTGCTGGACCTCGAGGCCGCGCGCCGAGCCGACCGCCCTGGCCTGGCCGACGGCCCACTCGAGCAGCACGTCGGAGCACTTCCCCGCCAGCGGCTCGGGGAGGTCGCGCTCGACGATGTGGACGAAGAGCATCCGGCCCTCGGCGCGGTCGTGAACGCTGCCCCAAGCCCGGATCTCGCCGGCCGGGTCGCGGACCACAACGTTCTCACGCATCCGAAGCCCGTGCTCGGACACCTCGACGAGTACGTCGTCCACACCGGACGCCGCCCAGCCGCGGCCCTGGCGCTCATGGCCGCGCAGCAGCTGGGTCAGTCGAGCGACGTCGAAGCGGTCAGCGGGATCGGGCAGACCGACCGTCCAACCGGTGGGCAGTGGGTCGTCGGTGCCGAGCACCTCGACGGGGTCGCTCTCGAACCTTGAGTCCTCGGGGATCACGGAAGCGATTGTGCCGTACCCCGAAATCGGCGCTGACCCGCCCGAAGCCTCGGGCGGGTCAGCGACAACGCGGTGCTGGTGCGGGAGTGGACCGTCAGGCGTGACGCCGGGCAGGAGTGACCTGCCAGGCGGCGAGCTCGGCGCGCAGCACCTCGAGCTCCTGCTCCAGCTCGGCAACTCGCACGATCGCCTCGGCCGCACGCTCCTCGGCGTCGCCGATGCGCACGGTCAGCCCGCGGCCCTCCTGCTCGGCGACGTCCGCGCGACGGGCCTCGTTGTTCATCTTGCGGGTCGCCTCGGCGGCACGCTTCTGGGCGGTGCTGAGCGCGACCTCGAGCTCCTCGATCGTCGTCTTGTGCCCGGCGATCCTCGACCGCAGCGCCTCCGCGAACGCGGCGTGCTCGTCCGTGCGGGCCACCGTCAGGTCACGGTAGGCCTGAGCCTGCTCGGCGCGGTCCCGGGCGGCATCGCGCCGGGTGGCCAGCAGCTCGGAGTGGGTGATGCGGGTGGCGGCGGCGCCGAGGACGACACCGAGCCCGGCCGCGACCGTGACCAGAAGCCACGAGCCGCTCAGGACGGCGCCGATGACGACGAGCGCCGCAATCACGATCAGGGTGACGGCGACGGTGAGCCGAGTGCTCCGCTGCCGACGGCGAGCCTTGGGGGCTCGGGTGATGGGGGAAGACATACCAGCAGGTTAAGTCTCGTCGTCGTCGGATCGAACGCGACACGCACGTTCGAGCAACACTGCCGTCATGGCGACCGCCACACCGGCCACCGCAGCGACGGCGGAGCGCCCGGACCGCTGCGAGGCCAGCTCGGCCTGTACGCCGAGCCAGCTGACGGCGTACCCGGCATATCCGCCGGCGGCGAGCGAGCCCACGATGGCGCAGGCTCTGGCCAGGACCAGCCGGTTGACCGCGTGGTCCGGGTCCAGCCGTTCGCGGCGCACGTGAACGGCGCGCCAGGTCACCCGGGCCGTGGCGCCCAGGATCGCGGCGACGAGGAAGAGGGCCAGCGGCTGGGCCCACGAGACGATCGGGGCGGTGCCGAGCATCCGGTCGGCCAGCGGGTGCAACAGCCAGCCGCCGACCAGGCCGATGACGGCGGCCACGGTGAGCGGGGCCGGCCCCATCGGACGCAGCGTCCCGCCCGACGACTCCCGGCCCGTCGGGCCGGCGGTCACTGCATCTCGAGCGTCAGGTCGTCCCGACGCGCCATCCCGGACTGGTCGGTCTTCTCGAGCAGGTCGGCGATCGGGCCGGCGTCGGGGAACTCGGCGTCCGGCTCAAGGTCGAGCCACGGACGCAGCACGAACGCCCTCTGGGTGGCACGCGGGTGCGGCAGCCGCAGCGCCTCGGTCTCGCTGCGCCGGTCGCCGACCACGATCAGGTCGACGTCGAGCGTGCGCGGGGCGTTCTGGACGTCGCTGCGCTCGCGCGAGAAGGCGTCCTCGATGACCTGGGCGCGCTCCAGCAGCCGGGTGGCGGCCAGCGTCGTGTCGATGAGGACGACAGCGTTGAGGAAACTCGGGGCGCCCTCCGGGCAGTCGACCGGCTCGGTCTCGTAGACCGGCGAGACTGCGGTCACCCACACGTCGGGGGTGTCCGCGATCGCGTTGACGGCCCCCTGGAGCGTCGTCATCCGCTCGCCCAGGTTGGACCCCAGCGAGAGCACCGCCCGACGGATCGGACGCATCTCGCCCGTCAGCGTGTCCGCGTCGATGATGTTGGGGTTGGGGGTCTCAGTCACGGTCGGCCCTTCGCGTTTCGGGTGATCGTCAGTGCGACGTCGCCAAACGTCGCGGTGATGGGGGCATCCGGCTTGTGCACCGTGACCCGGGTCCAGGCGACGCGGTCGTCGGTGAGGCAGACATCCGCGATGCGCTGGGCCAAGGTCTCGATCAGGTCGACCGGATCTGTCTCCACGGCAGCTTGCACCGAGGCCACGAGACTTCCGTAGTCGACGGTGTCGCGCAAGTCGTCCGAGGCCGCGGCCGGACTGGTGTCGAGGCCCAGGACCAGGTCGATCACGAAGGTCTGGCCCTCGCGGCGCTCGAAGTCGAAGACCCCGTGGTGCCCGAAGCACTCGATGCCCAGGACCGCCAGTTCGTCGCTCATGGGTTCGTCCCTTCCTGCAGGCGGGCCAGCGCACGCAAGGCGTCGCGGCTGGCTCGCACATCGTGCACCCGGATCCCCCAGACCCCATGGCGGGCCAGGTGGACGGTGAGGGCGGTGTTGGCATCCTCACGCTCTTCGACGGGACGTGGGGTGCCGTCCGGGGCCGCCAGGAGCCGCCCCAGGAACGACTTGCGGCTGGCGCCGACCAGCAGCGGGTGCCCCAGCCCGGCAAGCCGGTCGAGGCCGCGCAGGAGCTGCCAGTTCTGGTCCGCGGTCTTGGCGAACCCCAGGCCGGGGTCCAGCACGATCCGCTCAGGCCGGATGCCGGCGGCCAGGATGGCCTCGACCCGCGCTCCCAGCTCGTCGTACACCGCGCCGACGACGCCGCCGGGCCCGTCGTAGACCGCGAAGTCGGCCATCTGGTGGCTGTGCGCACGCCAGTGCATGGCGATGAATGTCACGTCAGACGCGGCGACGACGTCCAGGATCCGCGGATCGGCCAGGCCTCCGGACACGTCGTTGACGACGGCGGCACCGGCCGCCACCGCGGCCCGGGCCACCTCGGCCCGCATCGTGTCGACCGACACGACCGCGCCACCGGCGGCAAGTTCGGTGATCACGGGGACTACGCGGCCGAGCTCCTCCTCGACGAGCGGGCGGGTCGCGCCCGGGCGGGTGGACTCACCGCCGATGTCGACGAGGTCGGCGCCGTCGGCCAGGAGCCGGTGACCGTGCGCGATCGCGGCGTCCGGCGCCAGCCATTGGGCGCCGTCGGAGAACGAGTCGGGCGTGACGTTGACGACGCCCATGAGCAGCGGCCCCTGGCCGCGGGTCAGGAGCGGGGCCGGAGCGGTCATCAGCGGCGGCTGTTGATCAGCGCCATGGCCTCGGAGCGGGTGGCGGCGTTGTGCATGATGCCCCGCACCGCGGAGGTGATGGTGCGGGCGCCGGCCTTGCGAACCCCCCGCATCGTCATGCAGAGGTGCTCGGCCTCGATCACGACAATGACCCCGCGGGCCTCCAGGATCTCCATGAGCGCGTCCGCCACCTGGGTGGTGAGCCGCTCCTGGACCTGGGGTCGCTTGGCGTAGACGTCGACCAGCCGGGCCAGCTTCGACAACCCCGTGCTCTTGCCGGACTCGGCCGGGATGTAGCCGACGTGGGCGACCCCGGTGAACGGCACGAGGTGGTGCTCGCACATCGACCACAGCTCGATGTCACGGACCAGGACCATCTCGTCGTGGCCGATGTCGAACGTGGTCGTCAGCACGTCGGACGGCGTCATCCGCAGCCCCGCCGTCAGCTCGGCGTAGGCGCGCGCGACCCGGGCCGGGGTGTCGCGGAGGCCCTCCCGGTCGGGGTCCTCGCCGATGGCGGCCAGCAGCTCACGGATGGCCGCCTCGGCGCGCGGGTGGTCGAAGTCGGGGACGTCACCGGGCGCGCGCGCCGCCAGCCCGATCGGGTCGGTCATGACGTGGGCAGACCCGGGCCCGGACCGACCCCGGGGTCACCGTGGACGTCGCCGCCGGAACCGGGCGGAGTGAGGATGACCGTCCGCTCCTTCTCGGCGGCCGCGGCTCCGTTGGCCGCCACCCGGTCGCGGATCTCCTGCGGGATGTCGATCGGCGGGATCGACGAGGGGTTGCGGTCCGGGGAGCCGGTCCAGGCCGGCCGGGCCGAGCGCCGGCGCAGCGGCTCGAAGACCGCGGCGACCTCGGCCTTGTCGAGGGTCTCCTTGTCGAGGAGGGCGAGGACCAGGGCATCGAGGACGTCGCGGTTCTCCTCCAGGATGTCGAAGGCCTCCTGGTGGGCGGTGGCCAGGAACTTCTTGGTCTCGTCGTCGATGATCGCCGCGACGTCCTCGGAGTAGTTGCGCTGATGGCCCATGTCGCGGCCCAGGAACGGCTCGCCCTGGGTCTCGCCGAGCTTGATCGCGCCGAGCCGCTCGGTCATGCCGTACTCGGTGACCATGGCCCTGGCCAGGCTGGTGGCCTTCTCGATGTCGTTGCCGGCCCCGGTGGTCGGGTCGTGGAAGACCATCTCCTCGGCGGCCCGGCCGCCGAGCATGTAGGCCAGCTTGTCGAGCATCTCCGAGCGGGTCTGGGAGTACTTGTCCTCGTCGGGCAGCACCATCGTGTAGCCCAGCGCCCGGCCGCGCGGCAGGATCGTGATCTTGTGCACCGGGTCGGTCCCCGGAAGCGCCGCCGCGACGAGGGCGTGGCCGCCCTCGTGGTAGGCGGTGATCAGCTTCTCCTTCTCGCTCATCAACCGCGAGCTGCGCTGGGGGCCGGCGATCACGCGGTCGATGGCCTCGTCCAGGGCGTAGTTCGTGATCTGCTTCTCGTTGTTGCGGGCCGTCAGCAGCGCGGCCTCGTTGAGCACGTTGGCCAAGTCGGCACCGGTGAAGCCGGGGGTCCGGCGGGCGATCGACTTGAGGTCGATGTCCTTGGCCATCGGCTTGCCACGCGAGTGGACCTCGAGGATCTTGTGGCGGCCGGCCAGGTCGGGGGCGTCGACCCCGATCTGACGGTCGAAGCGGCCCGGGCGCAGCAGTGCCGGGTCGAGGACGTCGGGACGGTTGGTCGCGGCGATGAGGATGACGCCACCGCGGACGTCAAAGCCGTCCATCTCGACCAGGAGCTGGTTGAGGGTCTGCTCGCGCTCGTCGTGGCCCCCGCCCATGCCGGCGCCGCGGTGGCGACCGACGGCGTCGATCTCGTCGATGAAGACGATCGCCGGGGCGTTCTCCTTGGCCTGCTCGAACAGGTCGCGCACCCGAGAGGCTCCGACACCGACGAACATCTCGACGAAGTCCGAGCCGGAGATCGAGTAGAAGGGGACACCGGCCTCGCCCGCGACGGCACGCGCCAGCAGGGTCTTTCCGGTTCCGGGCGGCCCGTAGAGCAGGACGCCCTTGGGGATGTTGGCGCCGACGGCCTGGAACTTGGCGGGCTCCTGGAGGAACTCCTTGATCTCGCCGAGCTCCTCGATGGCTTCCTCACAGCCGGCCACGTCGGCGAAGGTGGTCTTCGGCATGTCCTTGCTGACCAGCTTGGCCTTGGACTTGCCGAACTGCATGACCCGGCCACCGCCGCCCTGCACCTGGTTCATCAGGAACAGGAAGATCAGCACGATGAAGATGAACGGGAGGATCGTCGCAGCCAGCGTGCCGAGCAGGCTCGGCTGCGGGTTCTTCACGTTGTAGTTGGGGATCTTGCCGGCCGCGACCTGCTTCTCCACCTCGGCCACGAGGCCGACCTGCTGACCGTCGACCCAGGTGGCGATGACCTTCTCGCCGTCTGTGAGCTCGGCCCGGATCTCCTGGTCACCGCCGTCGACGAAGGTGATCTTCTTGATGTCGCCCTTGGTGATGTGGGCGGTCATCTCGGAGGTCTCGATCTCGGTGTACCCGCCGTTGGGCGCGATGAACTGGAGCGCCAGGATAACGCCGACACCGGCAAGACCGATCCACAACCAGGGGCCGCGCAGAATTCGCTTCACGCCCGACATACTCTCAGGTCGGACCAGCCGTATGACTCAGCCCTCAGGAATACACCCGCGGGGCGAGCGTCCCGATGTCGCGCAGGTTCCGGTAGCGCTCCTTGTAGTCGAGGCCGTAGCCGACCACGAACTCGTTCGGGATGTCCCACCCGACGTACTTCACCCCGACCTCCATCTGCTGCGCCTCCGGCTTGCGGAGCAGGGTGCAGATCTCCAGCGACGCCGGGTTGCGCGAGGCGAGGTTGGAGACCAGCCAGGAGAGGGTGAGCCCGGTGTCGATGATCTCGTCGACCACGATCACGTGCCGCTGGGTGATGTCGGTGTCCAGGTCCTTGAGGATCCGGACGACGCCGGAGGACTTGGTGCCGGACCCGTACGACGAGACCGCCATCCAGTCCATCTCCACGTGCCGGTTGAACGCTCGGGCCAGGTCGGCCATCACCATGACGGCGCCGCGGAGGATCCCGACGATCAGGATCTCCTTGCCGGCGTAGTCCGCCTCGATCTTCTCGGCCAGCTCCTTGAGCTTGACCTGGATCTGCTCCTCGGTGAAAAGGATGTTGACGAGGTCTCCCTCGACGTCCGCGGCGTCCATGGCAGCAGCCTAGGGCAGAGACTCCAGGGATGATCCAGCACGTCAGCAGCGTTGGCCGGGCATGGAGCTTTCGGTCCTCGACCTCGTCCCCGTTCGCAGCGACCAGACCACCGGCGACGCCCTGGCGGCGACCCGCCGGCTCGCCGCGGTGGCCGAAGAGCACGGCTACTACCGCTACTGGCTGGCCGAGCACCACAACATGCCGGCCGTGGCAGCCACCAACCCGCCGCTGCTGATCGCGATGGTCGCCGCGGCCACCACCAGGATCCGGGTCGGCTCGGGGGGCGTGATGCTGCCGAACCACGCTCCCCTGGTGGTCGCAGAGCAGTTCGCCCTGCTGGAGGCGGCGTACCCGGGCCGGATCGACCTGGGCATCGGACGGGCGCCGGGCACCGACCCGGTCACCGGCTACGCGCTGCGGCACGGGGCCGGCGGGGTGAGCGAGTCTGAAGACGCAGTTCGCAACTTTCCTGAGTACGTCGACAACGTGATCGCGATGATGAGCCCGGCCGGGGTCGGGCTCCAGGTCAACGGCCGGACGCACGCGCTGAACGCCACCCCAAAGGCGGTCTCCCGTCCCCCCGTCTGGCTGCTGGGGTCCTCGGACTATTCCGCACGGCTGGCCGCCGAGCGCGGGCTGCCGTACGTCTTCGCGCACCACTTCTCCGGCAACGGCGCCGCCGAGGCGTTGGCGCTCTACCGAGACGGGTTTCGCCCGTCCGAGGAACTAGCCGCCCCGCGGACCTTCCTGACGGTCAACGCGGTCGTCGCCGAGACCCAGGAACAGGCCGAAGCCTTAGCGCTGCCCCAGATCCAGGCAATGGTGACGCTGCGGACCGGCGGCGACCTGCGCCCGCAGCGGCTGGTCGAGGAGGCTCAAGCGAACCCGGTCCCCGAGGCGCACCGCCCCCTGGTTGAGGCGATGCGACGTCGCTGGGTGATCGGGACTCCTGTGTCCGCGGCCGAGCGACTGCGGACGCTGGCGGACGAGTTCGCCGTGGAGGAAGTGATGGTGCACCCGGTTGCCGGGGCCTTCACCGGTACGCCGGCGGATGCGGCGCCGGCGCGCGAGGAGACGTTGCGGCTGCTGGCGGAGGAGTTGCTCTAGGACTTGATGGGCCGACCGACGCTGGTCAGATGATCCAGCTCACCAAGGCGACGTAACCCAGCACCCACACCGCGAGGTTCACTAGCAGGAACCCCGTCATCCCGATCCGGAACAGTCGCTCGGACACCCTCTCCCGTCGCTCGAGGTCTTCCTCGACGCGTTGCAGAACCACAGCGTGCTTCGTCACCCCGGAAGTATCAACTGAGACGGAGTGAATCGCGATCGCTTATCCGCTGGGTGGGTCCGCTTCGACCGACTCAGGACAAGCGACCGGCCTCGGCGTGATGTCCTCGGTGCCGTCGGGGTCGCGGACGTAGTTGTAACCGTGGGGCGAACGCCAGAGGTAGGTGCCCGGCTCCACCACCGAAAAAGTCCACCCGCCGTGGGTCTTGAGCCGGTGATGTCGGCGGCAGAGCGGGGCGAGGTTCTCGACCGCGGTTTGCCTCGGTGGCCCATCGGGGTCGTAGGGGACGACGTGATCGGGGTCGCAGCGGCGGGCGTTGCGACCGCACCAGGGGAAGACACAGGTGCGGTCGCGCAGGACCACGGCCTCGACGATGCGGGCCGGGATCGCATAGGCGTCGGTGCCGAGGGACCGGTCCGTCGCACTGGTGTTGTTCAGGTCGATGACGGGCTTGATCGTGATCGTCGTGTCGGGCAGGACGAGCCACTGCTCGATCTGGTCCTTGGTGATCAGGCCACGGCCCTCGACCTCAGCGATGTCATCGTCGGTGTTGAGGTGGAGGTAGAGAGTCAGGTCGCGGCGGGCCGGACGGGGCTGGACCGCGGTGTCGGCTCGGGTCAGGTCCAGCGGGGCCTGCCCGCGTGCGAGATCGCCGAGAGCCACCGACCGGCGGACATCGGGAGACTCCTCCGACCCGGCGGCCTTCAACGACTCCGCCCCCGTGCGGAGCGCCTCGTCGAGATCCAACGCGTCGGCGAGATCGAGCTCGCCGTGGATGACCGTGGTACCGGCGAAGGAGACCTGGCTGGTCTCCACCGTGACGTACCGCTGGTCCGCAGCGGCCAGTCGGCGCTCCTCGGCATACTCCGGCATGAACCGGGAGATCGCGGTGTCGACCAGCCGCCGCAGTTGGGAGGTGCCGACCCGATGGGCATACCGGGCCACCTGGGCGTCCACGAAGGCCGCCGCCTCGCCGGACAGCTCCACGGTTGCCGCAGCAATCCAGCGGCCCTTCCAGCCGACCAGCGTCCCGGCCTGGACGCGCGCCCAGAGCCGCGGGAGTCGGTGGGCCAGCTCCATCGCCTCCGAGACCAGGCGCTTCCCGGCGTCGCTCGACATGCCGAGGGCAGCAGCGAACTCGATCACGGCGAACTCCGAGACCTGCGGGGCGCCTTCACCGGCCAGCGGGACGGGGGTGTCGCGCCAGGTCGCGACCTCGCCAGGGTCCGACACCTCGTGCAGAGCGGACCACTCAACGGCGGTCAGCAGGACCCCTGCCTCAGCAGCATCGGCCTCGGCGCGAAACCGACGCGCGTTCGCCAGGACCGCGCTGGAGTCCAGAAGTGTGCCCGAGGTCATGGAACGACTCTAAGGAGGTGCACCGACATTTAGCCTGACGCTGGGTCCGAGGGCGGGCGGGGGAATCCCGCTACCGCGCGGGTTTTCGACCGACCTCCTCAACCCACCGGACCCGTCATCCTGAATCGCAACTCCCCGCCCACCCGGTACGCCGTGACGTGGCCAGGCAGCTGGATCTCCTTGCCCGTCCCCGCAGCCAGCACCGCCAGCACGTGCGCCCGGGTCAGCTCCGAGGCGATCGCCCCGGCCTCGATCGCGACCCGGCGTACCACGCGGGTGAGCAGGGCCGGAGGCGCATCGACGATCGCACTCAGGTCGAGCCCGTCGTCGATGCGACCCCGCGCGAGCACGTTCTCCGCCATGTCCTCGAGCACCTCCATGTCTTCGCGCAGCTGATCGGCCGTCCGGGCCAACGCCGCCGAGACCCCCGGTCCGAGCTCCTGCTCGAGCACCGGTAGCACTGTCTCCCGCACCCGCACCCGGGCGAAGCCACGGTCGGAGTTCTGCGGGTCGGTCCACCACGCGATGCCCTCGGCCACGCACGCGGCCTCGGTCTCGACTCGGGTCAGGTCCAGCAAGGGGCGGACGAACAACGCGCCGGCCTCCGCGAACGACCGGCGCATGCCCTGCAGCGAGCGGCCTCCCGACCCCCGGGCCAGCCCGAGCAGCACTGTCTCGGCCTGGTCGTCGAGGGTGTGCCCGACTAGCAGCAGATCTGCGTTGAAGTGCTCGGCGAGCTGGCCCAGGGCGGCGTACCGGGCCTCGCGGGCGCCGGCCTCGATACCGGCCGGGCCAGGGTCGACGGTGACCCGGATGGTCGCAGTCTCGTCGGCCCCGAGCGCGGCCATCTGCTCGACGACCCGGGCCGCGTGCGCCGCGGACCCCTGCTGGAGACCGTGGTCGACGGTCGCCCCGATCACCGTGCACCCGGTCCGCCGGGCCTCGAAGACCGTCGCGGCCAGGAGTGCGAGCGAGTCGGCCCCGCCCGAGCAGGCGACGAGCACGATCTGGTCCCCACCGAGCACGCGGCGTACCGCCAGCCGCACGGCAGCCTGCGCCGGATCGAGGCCCATCAGCCGTGGACGCGCTTCAACCAGGCGGCCGGGTCATGGATCTCGGACTTGGTCGGCAGGTTGGCCGCCTCGGCGAAGACGGCGTTGAAACCGTCCATCCCGACCGCGTCGACGGTGTCGCGGACGAAGACGGCCCCGTCGCGGTACTGCGCCATCTTCTGGTCCAGGCCGAGGAGCCGGCGCAGCAGCTTGTCGAGGGTACCGACGCCCTTGCGCCGTTGGGTGAAGCGCTCGCGGATCGTGCCGACCGTCCCGATCACCTCGGGTCCGACGCCGTCCATCACCACGTCGGCGTGGCCCTCGAGCAAACTCATTACCCCGGTGACCTGATCGATGATGACCTTCTGCTCCGGGGTGGAGAACAGGTCCAGCAGCGAACCGTCACCCTTGCCAGCGAGCAGGTCCCCGACCTTGGAGAGGCCCTCGGCGATCAGTGCCGCGGGGTCGGTCTCGACCTGCCCGACGATCTGACCCATCAGGTCGTGCAGGTGGTCGCGCATCCACGGCACCGCGGTGAACTGCACCCGGTGGGTCTCCTCGTGCAGGCAGACCCAGAGCCGGAAGTCGTGCTCGTCGACACCGAGATCGCGTTCGACGTGCACGATGTTGGGCGCCACCAGCAGCAGCCGGCCGGCAGCCCCGGGCGCCTCGTAGAACGGGTCGAACTGGCCCAAGACCTTGTTGCCGAGGAAACCGAGCATGACGCCGAGCTCGGCACCGGTGATCCGGGAGCCGATCGCCTCCGCCAGCGCCGAGGGCGGGCCCTTCTTCTCCTGCATCTTCGCCACGATCGGCGCGATGATCGTCGCGAACCCGTCCGCGTTGGCCTGAATCCAGCCCGGGCGGTCGACGACCAGCACCGGGGCGGTTCTCGCCTCCGCGACCAGACCGGTGAACTCCCGCACCAACGGCGTGGACTTCTCCGCGCCCGCGCGCAGTTCGGCGACGGCTTCGGTCGCCTGGGCACGGCTGACCACGGGTCCGTCCCCAGCGAGCCGCGATCCCACCCGGACGGCGAGATCCCAGTCGATCATCGCGGAGGTGTCGGCGGCGGAACGCGTCTCGGTCATGGGGAAGACCCTACGAGGCGACCCCTCGCGCCGTCCCGCTAAGGCGCCGCACCGCAGCGGCAGGCGCCGAGAGCCGCCGCCATCTGGTCCAGCAGCCGGCGTACCGGCAACTTGTTCGGGCTGGAGACCTTGTCGGCCACCAGCACGAACGCCATCAAGGAGCCGTCCGGCCCGGCGGCGACCCCTGCCAGCCCGTGCACGCCGGTCAGCGTCCCGGTCTTCGCCCGGACCCGACCGCGACCCTCCACCAGACCGGTGTCAAAACGGTCCTGCAGCGAGCCAGTGAAACCGGCCACCGGCAGACCGGTGATCACCTCGCGCAACTGCGGGTTCGCGGGCGACGCCGCGGCCGTCAGTACGTCGAGCAGCAGGTCCGCGGTCAGTCGGTTGTCGCGGGAGAGTCCGCTGCCGTCGTACAGGGTGGAGCCGGCGGTCGCCAACCCGAGGCTGCTCAGGACCTGGAGCACCGCGGCCGAGGCTCCGGCGAAGGAGGCCGGTCTGTCGGTCGCGATCGCCACGTGCCGGGCGAGCACCTCGGCAGCGCTGTTGTCGCTGACCGCCAGCATCTGCTGGACGATCTCCCGCACGGGGGCACTCTGGACCGAGGCGATCTCGTCCGCGTCCACCGGCGCGGTGCCGCGCCGGGTCCCGACCACCTTGACGCCCTGCGTGCGCAGGGCCGCGGCGAACTGCTTCGCCGCTGCTGCTGCGGGCGCCCCCCCGTACCGCCCATCCGGGCCTTCGCCCTGATCGACCCAGAGGGCCGTGACCGGGGGTACGACGTCGTCGGGGCGGTAGTTCGCGGGCCAGCGTGGGTTGACGGCCGGGCCGGTGAAGAGGCTGTCGTCGTAGATCAGCCCCACGTCGGTGAGGCCGCGGGCTTTCAGCGCCGCCGCGGTTCGCGTCGCCAACCGCGACAGGACCGCTCGAGCCGGGTAGCTGTCCTCGGCCTTCGCCACCGTGCTCGCCAGGTACGGGTCGCCGCCGCCGACGATCACTATCCGCGTGCCCGAGGCGACCACCCGGGTGATGAACCGGGACTCCGGGCCAAGAGCGTCCAGCGCAGCGGCAGCGGTGAGCAGCTTCGTCGTCGAGGCCGGTACGACGGAGTCGGCGCCACGTCGGTAGACGACCGTGCCGCTGGTCAGCTCCGCGACCCGAAAGGTGAGGTGGCGGCCGAACCGGGAGTCTCCGGCGTACCGCGCCAGCGCGCGCTTCACCGCTGCCGCGTCCAACGGGGTCCCGGAAACGGCGGCGGCGACGTCCGGCGCAGCGGACCCCGCTACCAGGTCGAGTCCCTCCGGGGGCAGCACTTCGTCCGGGCGGGTGCTCGGGCTGGCCGCCTCGAGCCCGAGCCAGCGGTGGCCGAGGTCGTACTCGACGTTCCCGAGGGCCGCGACCACGAGCAGCACGATGAGCGCCTCGGGCAGCCAGGACAGCCAGCGGGCGCGCCGGCCCGCCCGCGCAGCGTGGCGTTGCTCACGCCGAGCCCTCCTGTGCCCCAAAATTCGCCTCCTCGGTTCGCCGTTCTCCGGCATTGTGCGGGAGACTAGCCCCGGTCGCCTCCGGCGGCGGTGCCCGCACCGTCCGAGGCCGGCCCCCAGAACTCAGACGACGCTTGCAGCCGGAAGGAAATGCCGTGGAATTCGACGTACTCGTGGAGATCCCCAAGGGTTCGCGCAACAAGTACGAGGTCGACCATGAGACCGGTCGGATCCGCCTCGACCGGATGCTGTTCACCTCGACCGCTTACCCCGAGGACTACGGCTACATCGAGAACACCCTCGGCCTGGACGGCGACCCCCTGGATGCGCTCGTCATCCTGCAGGCGCCGACCTTCCCCGGCTGCCTGATCAAGTGCCGCGCGATCGGCATGTTCCGGATGACCGACGAGGCCGGCGGCGACGACAAGGTCCTGTGCGTCCCGACGCACGATCCGCGCCTGGAGCACCTGCGCGACATCAACCACGTCTCGAACTTCGACCGCCTCGAGATCCAGCACTTCTTCGAGGTCTACAAGGACCTGGAGCCCGGCAAGTCCGTCGAGGGCGCCAACTGGGTCGGCCGCGAAGAGGCCGAGGCCGAGGTGCGGGCTTCGTTCGAGCGGTTCAAGCAGACCGGCGGCCACTGACCGTTGAATCCAGCCTGATGGTCCGTCGAGTCCGGGATGATGGCGACCACGAGCCCCGATTCAACGGACCATAGGGCTGGATTCAACGTTTCACGGCGCGGAAGTAGCCCATCGCGCCGGACATCCGCAGGCTGATGTCGGTGAACCCGGCCTCGGCCAGCCAGTCGCGGACCTCGGCCTTGGTCGCGCTCGGCCCGAGCAGGCCGGCGAGCTTGCCGACCCGGCGGATCGGCACGGTCCGGAGGCCGCCCCCCGAGTTCCACGGAGTGTTCAGCAACGCGCTGCCGGTGATCACCCCGCCAGCATGGGTGACCCGGCCCATCTCCATCACCGCCAGGTGCGGGTCCGGGAAGCAGTGCAGGCCGGTGAACGAGACCACCAGGTCGAACTCCCCGTCGCCGAACGGAAGAGCGCCGACGTCCGCGAGTCGTGGCTCGACCTGGTCGGCGACACCGCGCTCGCGGGCGGCCTCGACCGTCCGGTCGAGCATCGTCTGCGCGATGTCCGCGGCGACGTACCGGACGCCCTGGCCGGGCCGCAGTCCGCGCAGGGCTACGCCGCCGCCGCAGGGCACGTCGAGCACGGCCGAGCCTGCCTGCTGCCGACCGATCTCGGCCGCGGCGGCGTACAGCAGGGCGAGGTCGCTGCCGATGCCCAGCTTCCAGATCGCGCCGCCGGCCCGGGGGTGCTCCACCGACCAGTCGTAGAACGACGCCCACAGCGGGTCGTCGCTCCAGCCGCCCAGTCCGGGCACCCGTAGGCGTGCCGAGGTCACGCCCGATCCCCTTCCGCCGAACCCGGTGCGAGCATCTCGACCGCCTGCATCTCCGCCGGTACGCCGAAGGCGTCCACCAGGTCCTCCGCGATCGGCCGCACCCGGCGGCACAGGTCGTTGATCTCCCGGCTGATCGCCTTCGAGCGGGCGGAGGACAGCCGACCGTGCTCCATCCACCAGCCGCGGTCGGCCTCGATCCGGCTCAGCGCGTAGAGGTCGCAGAGCAGGTTCAACGCCGCCTTGTTGCCCGAGGCGGCATCAGCGTCGGACAGCGTCGCGATCTTGGCCACGAACGCCTCCACCACCAGCCGCTCGACGTGCGCCCGGGCTGCCCCGATCACGTGGTCCTGGCAGCGGCTGAAGACCTCGGCCGGCTCCATGTCGCCGTCCATCCCGCGCTTTAGGCGACGGGCCACCCCGGAGAGCATGTGGTCCTCTCGCCACCGGAACATCGCCAGCTGGTACTCCGGGTCGAGGATGCCGGCGTCGGTGTCCCAGGAGTCGTCACCGCCCGGGAACACGTCCTTGATCCGTTCGAGGAGCTTGTGCACGGCGGTCCGCTCGAGCACGGTTTCGACGGCCAGCCCGGCGACGAACCGGACCATTCCGAGCTGGTCGAGCTCGCCGAACGACGACGAGTAGTCGGTGAGCAGGCCCTTGGCGACGAGCTGGAGCAGGATGTGGTTGTCGCCCTCGAAGGTGGTGAACACATCGGTGTCGGCGCGGAGCGCGTCGAAGCGGTTGGCGCTCAGGTACCCGGCGCCGCCGCAGGCCTCCCGGCACTCCTGGATGGTCCTGCTCGCGTGCCAGGTGCCGAGTGCCTTCGTGCCGGCGGCCCGGGATTCCAGGGACCGACGAGTGCGCTCGTCGACCTCGGCGGCCGCCCCTGAATCCGCACTGAAGACCGCGTGCAGCTCACCGGCTAGCACCTCCTGGGCGAAGTGCAGGGCGTAGGTCTGGGCGAGCAGCGGGAAGAGCCGGCGCTGGTGAAGGCCGTAGTCGAGCAGCAACTCCTCGGCTCCCCCGGGATTGCCGAACTGCCGGCGGCCCAGGGCGTACTTGACCGCGATCGCCAGCGCCACCTTGCTCGCGTTGATCCCGGCGCCGCCGACGCAGACCCGGCCCTGCACCAGGGTGCCCAGCATTGTGAAAAACCGCCGGTCCGGGTTCTCGATCGCCGAGACGTAAACCCCCGTCTCGGTCACGTCGGCGTACCGGTTGAGCAGGTTCTCCCGCGGGACTCGGACGCCGTCGAACCAGATCCGCCCGTTGTCGATGCCGTTGAGGCCGATCTTCCGGCCGTCGTCCTCGATCCGGACGGCGGGCAGCACCGCGCCGCTGTCGTCGCGGATCGGTACGACGAACGCGTGCACCCCCTCGGACTTCCCACCGATCTCGAGCTGCGCGAAGACCACGGCCAGCCGGGCGTGCGCCGCGGCGTTGCCGATGTAGTCCTTGCGGCTCGCGTCGTCGGGGGTGGAAAGGACGAATTCCTGCGTCGCCGGGTCGTATGTCGCAGTCGTGCCCAACGCCTGCACGTTGGATCCGTGCCCGGTCTCGGTCATCGCGAAGCAGCCCATCAGGTCCGCGGCAATGAGGTCCGGCAGGTAGGTCTGGTGGTGCCTCTCGGTGCCGAGCTGGAGGATCGCGCCGCCGAAGAGCCCGAACTGGACGCCGACCTTCACCAGCACCGACAGATCGCCGAACGCCATCGTCTCGAACGCCGCGACCGAGGCGCCGATGTCGCCGCCGCCGCCGTACTCGACCGGGAAACCGAGGCCGGTCTGACCGGTCCCGGCGAGCTCCTTGACCACCTCGCGGACCCGCTCGCGGAACGCGGTGCGGTCCATCTCCCGCTGGTCGTCCAGCACGGCGGCGTACTCGACGAGCCGCTTGCGGGTCAGGTTGCGGACCTCGACGTAGGTGCCGTCGAGCAGAGCGGTCAACGCCGGGACATCGATGCCGGGCGATAACTCAACAGGGTCGGCCATGCCTTCACTCTGCCAGGAACTACAAGGGTTTCGACAGGCTCAACCAGCGGGGGTTTCGACAGGCTCAACCGGCGGGGGTTTTGACAGGATCAACCGACCGGGTTTTGACGGGTTCCTTGATCCAGGTCCGGTCGAAGGTCTGACCGGTGCCGACCCCGGCCGCGTACACGGCGAGGACGGCGATCGCTGCGCCCGCGAGGTCGTCGGCGATGTAGTGCCAGCCGAAGTACGTCGTGGCGACGACCGTGAGGCCGGCGTAGGCCCACAGGGCGATCCGGAAGGCTCGGGTGCGCAGCGTGTAGTGCCCGATCATCGCAAGCATCACGGTGATCGCGACGTGCAGCGAGGCGAAGCCGGCCACCGACTGGACTCCCTCCGCGAGCGGGTCGTTGAGGACGTCGGCGCGGTCGTTGGCGAGCATGTCCTGGATGTCCTGGACCCCGGTGTGCGGAAGGTCGGTGTACAGCGGCAAGTACTCGCCGTACAGGCCGGGACCGAGCGTGGGCAGCGCGTAGTAGCTCGCGGTCCCGAGCACCCAGCAGATGCACTGGGCGGTGATGAACCAGTAGCCGAAGCTGGTCCGCCGCGACCAGACCGCCCAGATCGCGACCGAGATCGGCACCATCGGCAGAAAGAACAGGTAGATCGCGGAGAGCACGTGCGCCGACACCGAGGTACCGAGCACGTTGTGCATCACCGTCGACGGGTCGTTGCCGAACAGCAGCCACTCGTCCATCCGGTGCAGCGCCCGGTCGTAGAGCTTCGGGCGGCCGTCCTCGGACATCACGAACGGGAGGAAGTTCTTCAGGTTCCGGTAGCTGATGTAGGTCACGTAGAACGACGCCAGCCCGACGACCACGAGCGTCGCCCGGTCGCGGGTCCAGTGGTCGGCCACCACCTGCCGGGCCACCGCCGGGTACCGACGGTAGTCGGCCCGCGCCCGGTAGAGCGTCCGCGGGATCACGTCCGCGGCGAACGCCCCGATCACCAGCAGGGGCAGTCGCAACCAGACCGAGCCGAGGAAGCCTTCGGTGTCGCGGAGCGGCCGGTCGATCGCGATGCTGGTCGCCACGCAGACGACGCCCGTCGCGATCGCGATGAGCACGAGCATCATCCACGGCCGCTGCTTCACACGCGCATTCTAGGGACAGGTCGCGCTCGCGCCCGCGCTCAGGGCAACGGCGCCAGCCGGTCGGTCCGTACGGCGATCCGCACCCGCTCCCCCGCCCGCGCCGAGTACGCCGGATCGGCGACACCGGCGAGCTGACCGAGACCGTCCACGTCGAGCTCGAGGCGGACCTGCTCGGGGGTGACCCGGGCCGCGACCACCGTCGCCGCGAGCGGCCCGTCGGGGTCGACGACGAGCGCCGAACGGCGCAGCGCCACCCGCGTCCAGTCGGCGTCGGCGTCGATCAGGTCGCGCAACACGGCGGCGGGCACCCCCTCGAGCACCTCGGCGTACCCGAGGAACCGGGCGGTCCACGGATCTGCCGGGTGCGCCCAGACATCGGCCAGGTCGCCGACCTGGACCAGGCGGCCCTCGCGCATCACCGCCATCCGGTCGGCGACGGCGAAGGCTTCCTCGTGGTCGTGGGTGACCAGGACCGTCGTGGTCCCGGCCCGGCGCAGGATGTCGTGCAGGTCTCCGGCCAGTCGCTCGCGCAGGCCCCGGTCGAGGGCGCTCAGCGGCTCGTCGAGGAGCAGCACCTTGGGCTCCACGGCCAACGACCTGGCCAGGGCGACCCGCTGGCGCTCGCCGCCGGAGAGGGTCGCGGGCAGCCGGTCGGCGTACCCGACCAGGCCGACCAGCTCGAGGAGCTCGGCGACACGGGACCGGACCTGCGCCGCCGGGACCCGCCGAAGCCGCAGCGGGTAGCCGACGTTGCGGCCGACGCTCTGGTGCGGGAAGAGCTGGCCGTCCTGGAACATCAGCGCAAAGCCGCGGCGGTGGGTCGGCACCCGGGCCAGGTCAGCACCGTCGTACGAGACGGTCCCGGAGGCTGGGAGCTCCAGTCCGGCGATCGTGCGCAGCAGCGTCGACTTCCCGCAGCCCGACGGTCCGAGGACCGCCGTGATCGAGCCCGCCGGGACGTCGAGGGAGACCTGGTCGACCGCGGCGGTCGGACCGAACCGCACCGTGAGGTCGTGGACGCGGAGACTCGCCATCTCAGAACGCTCCCACGGATCCGATGCGGAGCCGTTCGACCAGCAGCATCACCGCGCCGGTGGCTGCGGCGAGCACGACCGAGGCAGCGGTGGCCATCCCGAAGTTCCCCGCCCCCGGGTGCCCGATCAGCTGGTAGATCACCACGGGCAGGGTCGGGGTGTCGTCGCGGGCCAGGAAGCTGGTGGCGCCGAACTCGCCCAGCGAGACCGCGAACGCGAAGCCGGCCGCTGCCGCCAGCGCCCGCCACACGTGCGGCAGGTCGACGGCGAGCAGGACCCGGGCCGGACCCGCCCCCAGCGAGGCGGCGGCCTCCCGCTGCCGGGGGTCGATCGAGGTCAGCACTGGCGCGATGGTGCGGACCACCAGCGGCAGCGCCACCATCGCCTGGGCGATCGGCACCAGCAGCGACGAGCTCCGCAGGTCGAGCGGCGGCCGGTCCAGGGTGATTAGGAAGCCAAAGCCGAGGGTGACCGCGGAGACCCCGAGCGGCAGCATGAACACACCGTCGAACGTCGCCGCGACCCGGCGTACCCGCGCCGTCCGCGGGCGTCGCGAGACCAGGAAGGCCACGATCACCCCGAGCACCATCGCCAGGACCGAGGCCCAGAACGCGGTCCCGAGCGACCGGGCCAGCGCGTTCGAGGCCGTGTCGATCAGGGCGTTGTTCTCCCCGGTGCCCTGCAGGGCACGGTAGTTCGCCAGGCTCCACCGGTCGCCGGCGCGCAACGAGGAGACGACCAGGGTGAGCAGCGGGAGCAGCAGCAACACCACCACCCCAGCGGTCCAGAGCAGTGCCGCGGTATCCCGCAACCGAGGGGCTCGGCCTGCCTCGGCCGCCCGGCTCAACGCCGGCGCACCGGCGCGAGTCCGGTGCGAGGCGACCAGCAGCCCGGTGACCACCACGACCTGGAGGACCGAGAGCGCCGCCGCAGCGGTCAGGTCGAGCTCCTGGGTTGTCAGCAGGTAGATCTCGGTCTCGACGTTGGCGTACCGCAACCCACCGAGGGTGAGCACGATCCCGAAGGAGGTCGCGCAGAAGAGAAAGACCACGCTCGCCGCGGAGGCGATCGACGGGAGTAGCGCCGGCAGGGTGATGGTGGCGAAAACCCGGAGCGGCGAGGCGCCGAGCGCCGCCGCGGCCTCCTCGGTACGACGGTCGAGCCCCTCCCAGAACGCGCCGACGGTGCGGACCACCACGCTGACGTTGAAGAAGACCAGTGCCGCGACGATCGCGGACGGCGTGCCGTCAAGGTTCAGGGCGCCCAGGGGCCCGGACGGCGCGATCAGTTGCCGGAAGGCGACCCCGACGACAACGGTCGGCAGCACGAACGGCACCACGATCAGGGTGCGGAGGAACCGCTGGCCCCCGAACCGAAGCCGGTGCAGGACGTAGGCGACCGGAACGCCGAGCACGACGGCGAGAACTGTGGCCAGGCCGGCCGTCCAGACGGTGAACCAGAGCACCCGGCGTACCCGGTCGCGACCGAGCACCTCGACCACCCCGCCGGGGTCGAAGGCGCCGTCGGGCCAGAACCCGCGGGCCACCATCCCGCCCACCGGGTAGAGAAAGAAGGCGACAAGGGCAGCCAGGGGGACCGCGGCGAGTGCCACGGTCCCGAGGTTTCGAGGCGAGCGCCAGGGCGCCCGCACCTCAACCACCTGGCGGCTGGTCATGACCTCAGCGGGTGGTCAGATCGCGCCACTCGCGCAACCACTCCGCGCGGTTGCTGCTGATGTCCGCCGCCGGGACCTCGATCGGCTCCGGCGCGGTCGGCGCCCACTCGCTCCACCCGGCGGGCAGCGCTACCGAGGTGTCGACCGGGTAGACGTACATGTTGTCCGGCAGCGCGGCCTGGAACGACTCGGTCAGCATGAAGTCGATGAACTTCTGCGTATTCCTCGGGTTGGCCGCCCCGTTCAGGACTCCGGCGTACTCGACCTGGCGGAAGCAGGTGCCGAGCAGTGCACTGGTGGTCGGCTCGTCCCCGCCCTCCGGCACCGTGAACGGCGGCGAGGAGGAGTAGGAGAGCACGATCGGCCTGTCGCCCTTGCCGCCACCGGCGGTGAAGTCGACGGTGTAGGCGTCAGTCCAGCCGGCGTCGATCTTCACGCCGTTCTCGACCAACTTCTCCCAGTAAACCTTCCAGTCGTCGCCGTAGGTGCCGATGGTGGCGAGCAGGAACGCGAGCCCCGGGGACGAGCTGGTCGCACCCGGGACCACCAGCAGGTCCTCGTACGCCGGCTTCGTCAGGTCCTCGAGCGTGACCGGCGGCGCGAGCTTCTTCTCCGCGAACCAGGTGTCGTCGATGTTGATGCACACGTCGCCGTAGTCGATCGGGGTCAGCTGCTCCCCCGCCTCGCGGTCGAGGGCGAAGCCGGAGACCGAAGCGGGGGCGTCAGCCGGCCGGTAGTCGGCCAGCACGCCTTCCTCGACGGCCCGGGTGGCGAAGGTGTTGTCGATTCCGAAGACACCGTCCGCGATCGGCCGATCCTTGGTCAGGACCAGCTTGTTGGTCAGGGTGCCGGCGTCGCCGTGCGCCTGGAGCTTGACGGTGATCCCGGTCTGCTCGGTGAACTCGGCCAGGACCTCCTCGGACATGTTCCAGGAGTCGTGGGTGGCGATCGTGATCGTGTTGCTCTCGGGCTGGTCGGCCTTCGCCGACTCGTTCTCGCTCCCGCACCCGGTCAGGACCAGGGCACCTCCGAGGAGCATCGCGAGAACGGCCTTGTACTGCTTGCGCATAACTAACCTTCGACTTCCTTCGCCGGTACTAACCGGGCAGGTTCAAGGGTCTGCGGCGGATCCGCACTCTCAGCACCACGGTGGTGCTCCCCTGTCGTGAACAGCCAATCTAACCCAGGCCGAATCGGTGCCGCTCGCGGGCTCAGACCTCGGACACGACCACCGGCAGGGTGTACGCCCGGACTCCTTCGGCGTCGTCGTCCCGCACCAGGTCGCCCTGCAGCGCCAACAGCTCCAGGTGAGCGAGGGTCTCGAACGCTGCCAGGACGGCGTCGAACGGCCCCAGCTCGTGACGCTTCCGCTCGTGCCGGGTCCAGGGCAACAGGTCGGCGACCTCCCAGGCCGATCGGGCGCCGGCGGCGACTGCCGCCCGGCACTGGTCGAGCCGCTCGCCGTGGTGACCGACCAGCTCGTCGACGCGGGCGTGGGAGCTCGGCGCGACCGGCCCATGAGCCGGCAGCAGCATCAGGTCGGGAAGCGCCCGGACCTTCGCCAGCGAGTCCAGGAAGTCGCGCAACGGGTTCTCGACCCAGGCTGGCTCGAAGCCGACCGACGGGGTGATCGTCGGCAGTACGTGATCGCCGGCGAAGAGGAGCCTGGCGCCAGTGTCGGCGAAGACGTAGTGGCCCTGGGTGTGACCGGGGGTGGCGATGGCGTCGAGCACCCGCCCGGAGAGGTCGATCCGCAGGTCCCGGTCCAGCCAGACGTCCGGCATCCCGTAGTTCCCGGTCGGGCGCTCCTCCCGCGGCATCATCTGCCGCCACCCCTCGGCGAGCTCAAGGGCGCCGGCGGCGACCAGCCGGGTGCGGTTCGGGTCGATCCGCAGGGACTCGTCGTGCATCAGGTCCATCGAGCCTTTGTCCCCCAGACCGAGGCTGACCTCCGCCCCGGTCTCCTGGCCGACCACCCAAGCCTGGGTGTAGTGGTCACGGTGCATGTGCGTGACCAGGAACCGACGGATGTCGGCGGTCGAGTAGCCGAGCTGCTTCAAGCCGGACTCGAAGAGCGTGCGCGACTCCGGGATGGCCCAGCCACCGTCGATGAGCACCAGGCCGTCGTCGGTCTCCAGCACGTAGACGTTGACCGCACGCAGGCCGTCCATCGGCAGCGGGAGCGGGATCCGGTGGACGCCGGGAGCTACCGTCCAGGCGCCCGGCTCGGTCCAGAGGACGCCGGAGTCGGGGCTGATCTGGCGTGAGGTCTGCCCGGAGCTGGTGTCGGTCATGCAGCCATCATCGGGTGACGAGCCCACGACCGGTAATCAGGGGCAGGTCCTTAGCCACGACCAGGCCGCCGGGAGCGTCGCAGACCGCGTGCACCGCGTTGACCAGCCGCATCGCGGTGGTGATCATTCCGGAGACGTTGTGGTCGCCACGCTCGCCGTGGTGGCTGAAGTCGACTTTCATCATCGGCTCGCCGAAGATCTCCACCCGGTACCCGCCGTCGCCCTCGGCCGGCTGCGGCCACGGTGTCCCCTCCTGGGGCCCCTGGGCGGGGTGGGTCCGGGTGACGTGGTCGAGCTGGACCCGCGGGACCCCGTCGACGGTACCGATGACGCCGAACTTGACCGCACCCATCGATCCGGCCGGGATCTCGCAGGAGTCGATCGTCAGGTCGACCTCGGAGGGGATCCGGTCGTGGTACTCAGTGAGCTCCGGGTCGAGTTCCAGGTCGAGACCGGCGGCGATCTGGCGCACGACCGGCCCCCAGGCCGCCTTGAGCACCCCGGGCTGCCACAGCATCGCCGGGTAGTCCATCGGACGGCCGAAGCCGTACAGGTCCTGCATGACGACCGGCTGGTAGTACGTCGAGTAGTCGCAGATCTCGCTGACCACGACCTTGTCGATGCGCTGCGAGAGGCTGGTCATCACCAGCGGCAGCACGTCGTTGGCGAAGCCCGGGTCGATGCCGTTGACGTGCAGGCTGGCGCCGTTCCTCGCGCCGGCGGCGTTGATCCGGTCCACGTAGGAGTCCAGGCCGGTGCCGTCCGGGAAGGTCAGCACGACAGGGCCCGAGGAGATCACGTTGATGCCCTGCTCGACGATCTCGACGAGATCCTCCAGGGCTTCGAAGATCCGGTCGTCGGTCATCGCGGAGTGCAGGACGGCGTCCGGCTTCAGGTCGTAGAGCGCCTGCTTGTCGTTGGTGGCCAGCACGCCGAGGTCACGGTCGAGCCCGGCGAGCCGGCCCGCGTCCTGCCCGACCTTGTCCAGGTTGGAGACCCAGAGGCCGACGAGCTCCAGGTCGGGTCGGGCGTCGATTCCAGCGATGGCGTGCCGACCGATGGTGCCGGTCGACCAGGCGACGACGCGCTTCGGTGCCGCTTCCTGGGGGGCGCTCATCAGCGGGCCTCGAGGTCGGGCAGCTTGAAGTCCAGGTTCGGGATGTCGAGCCCGCCGTCGACCTCGACGATCTTGCCGGTCAGGAACGAACCTGCCTGACTGGCCAGGTAGACGACGGCGGCGGCGATGTCCTCGACCTGGCCGACCCGCTGCATCGTGGTCTTCTCGGCGAGCTCGGTCATCACGGCCTCGTCGTTGGCGACGTAGTCCAGGGCGCTGGTCATGATCGAACCGGTACCGATGGCGTTGACCCGGATCAGCGGGGCCAGGTCCTTGGAGACCAGCCGGGTCCAGTGCGACAGCGCGGCCTTGGCGGTGCCGTAGGCGACGTACCCGCGGCCGGAGACGCGGCCGATCACCGAGGAGATGTTCACGATCGAGCCGCCCGGGTTCTCCCCGGTCAGCATCAACGGGACGGCCGCCCGGGTGAGCGCGTGCGCCGTGGCGACGTTGAACTTGAAAGCGTCGACCAGGAAGTCCTCGTCGGTGTCCAGGAACGGCAGCGGCATGGTGCCGCCGACGTTGTTCACGATGATGTCGAGGCGTCCGAACTCGTCGTACGCCGCCTGCGCGAGCCCTGCGGTCTGCTCGAGGTCGCTCAGGTCGGCCTTGACGACCAGCGCCCGGCGGCCGGTAGCCCGGACCTTCTCAGCGACCTCGGCGAGCTGAGAGGAATGCCGGGCGGAGATGACGACGTCGGCCCCGGCCTCGGCGAGCGCCAGGGCGGCAGCCGCACCGATCCCTCGTCCGGCACCGGTGATGACGGCAACCCGGCCGTCGACCTTGAAGCGGTCCAGAATCATTGCGGAACTGTAACAGGTTCTAGTTTCTCACGTAAGGGTCCGCGCGAAGCACAGGAGCCTGCCCCGAGGGGGCAGGCTCCTGTCAGGTTCTGAGGGTCAGGCGACCGGTACGTCCTGGCCCTTCCGGGACTGCCGGATGGCGACGCCGCCGGCGAGGACCAGACCAAGGCCTGCGAGCAGCAGCGCCAGCCGCGGACCGCCGGCCGCTGGGAGTCCGTCGTCGGGCGGGGTCACCTGGTCGCCCGCAGCGAGGACCGTGATCGTCGCGGTGCGCTGACAGGTGTCGGCGTCGTTGACCCCGACCGAGAGCAGGGTCAACTCGGTCCGCTCGGGGACCTCCGGGGCGACGAAGGTCGCGGTGAACGACGAACCGGTGCCCGTGCGGGTCTCGCCGTTGAAGGTCATCTCCCACTCGGTGTCCGAGTCGGCAGCGGAGTCGCTTGTCTCCAGCGAGGCGGTCGCGGTGACCTTGTCGCCGCTTTTGACGACCTGGACCGAGACTTCGAGCGTGCAGACCGCCTCGGGATAGGCGTGCGCCGCGGGCACGATACCGACGGACGCGACCATCCCAGCCAGGGCTGTCAGCCCGATCACGATCAGTTTCTTCATGCGCTTGTCTCCCATGTGGCCGTGCCCAAGGACCGCGTTCGATCCTCCCGAAACGGGTCTTCCGTACCTCTACAACGACCTCGCCACGCCCCCGTTACGCCGAAATCAGGGAAATCGGACAAATCCAACGCAGTTCAGCCGAGCAGAGTCCCGCGAGGAGCCCCACCCAGGCTGGAATCTACGGAATCCCACTGCCGGACGACGGAAGTGGTCTAGTCGGGTGCCTATGGGACAGGTGTGACGAAAGCACGTGGACGGGGCGCGGCCGGGCGTGGGAACGAGGTTCCCGGGCCTGCCTCAGGACTGGGTGCGACGGCTCTTCGCGGACCGGATGACGACGGCGCCGGCCAGGACCGCGGCGATACCGGCGATCAGGATCCACAGGTTCGGGCCGCCGGCGTTCGGCAGGTCGTCGTCACCGGGCGGGCTCACCGCGTTGCTCTGCGGGAGGACGGTGATGACGATCGTCTTCTCGAACGTGCTCACAGCGGAGGCCTTCGAGGCCGCCCGCGGCGCCTCGAGGCTGTCGTAGGCACACGAGCCGTTGAGCGAGATCTCGGTGACCTCGGTGACGACTGGCGCCACGAAGGAGGTGGTGAAGTCCTCGGAGGTCTGGGTGCGGCTCTCGCCGTTCCACTCCAGCGTCCAGTCGCAGTTGACGTTCGAGGTGGCGAAGGCGGTGAAGGACTCGCCGCCATAGAGCGACTGGCGGTCGACCGTGAGGTTCTGCTGGGCATCCGGGTAGGCCTGCGCTGCCGGCGCGAACCCGACGGTGGCAAGCACACCCATCAGCGCGATCATGATGATCGTCCCGAGCTGGTTCATCCGAGAAACCCCACAGTTCCTTGTATTCACGTTGTGGAACCGCTGACACCGACGATGCCAGCAGCGTTCCTCAAAACGGTACTGGCCGGGTGACATCTGAGACGAATTCCTGCCGATGTGATTCACGACACCTGACCGGCTATTCGTCAACTCCGTGGCGCGCGGTCCGGCGCAGCGAGGACGGCGTGGCTGGCCACCGCACGGGCGACGACCCGACCGTTCTGGGTGATCTCCGCCTCCGCCGAGGCGATCCGGCGGCCGACGGCGAGCGCCGTACCGCGGCACACCAGGACCTCCCCGGGCAGCGCTGCCCGGACGTACTGGACGCTCAGCTGGACGTGCGGCGCCGCGGTGCCAGGTTCCACGTTCGCGTGCACCGCCCAGCCCGTGGTGGTATCGAGCAGCGCGCTCAGGAACCCCCCGTGCACGATCCCGCCGCCGTTGGTGTGCTCCGGGCCAGGATCGGCCTCGACGACCGCCGTCCCGTCGGCGACGCTGATGTAGCGGAAGCCGAGCAGAGCCGAGAACGGCCCCGGGGCCGGGACGTCGGGCTGGAGGGCGTAGCGCTCAGACATGGGCTCAGGGTAGGACACGCGACCGGCCGCCCCGATCCGCGCAACAGGCCGTTCGGACACAGGCCGGGGCGACGAGAAGGGCTTCCTGTGAACGATGCGGCACAGGTGCGTCCAGCTCCCCTGACCCGCGTACGACGAAGCCCCTTACCTGCTCGCGCGGGTCAGGGGCTTCGTGTCGGAGCCGCCTGTCAGAATCGAACTGACGACCTAGTCATTACGAGTGACTCGCTCTACCGACTGAGCTAAGGCGGCGCTGTGACCGGCCGTGGAGCCGGGCACGCCGGACGAGTATAGGGGCGGTTCGTCGTCGGGACGAAACCGACTCAACAGCGCAGGTCGGCCTTCGGGACCTTGCCCGAGACCAGCCAGGCCTCCACCGCGTCGTCGACGCAGTCGTTGCCCTGCTGGAAGGCCGTGTGACCGTCGCCGTCGCGGGTGATCAACCGCCCCGAGTCGAGTTGCTTCGCCATCGCCTGGGCCCAGATCAGCGGTGTGGCCGGGTCCCGGGTGGTGCCGATCACCACGATCGGGGGGGCGCCCTTCGCGTTCAGCGCTACCGTCCGGTCGCCGGTCTTCACCGGCCACTGCGAGCAGGTCGAGAGTGAGAAGGCGAACGCACGGCCGAAGGTCGGCGAGGCCTTCTCGAACTCGGCGAAGTAGTCCGGGACCTGTTCGGTCGCGATGAAGTCGTCGTGGTCCAGGCAGTTGACGGCGTACAGGACCTCGATCGAGTTGTCCTTGTAGGTGCCGCCTTCGCGCCCGGCGTAGTTGTCGGCCAAGAAGAGCAGCGCGGACCCGTCGTTCCGGTCCATCGCCTGTCGCAGCGCCTGGGTCAGCGTCGGCCACAGACTCTTCACGTAGAGCGGCAGGAAGATCCCCAGCAACCCGGTGCCCTCGGTCAGCTGGCGTCCCGAGGCAGGGAGCGGGTCGCCGTCGAGGTCGGCCAGGAACCCCTGGATCTTGCGGATCCCGGCGTCCACGGTGTCGCCGAGGAAGCACCCACCCTGCCGGACGCAGTCGGCGACGTACGCACGCAACGCCGTCTCGAAGCCACGGCTCTGCTCGAGAGCCAGATCCTTGCTGGACAGGGCCGGGTTGACCGCACCGTCGAGGACGAAGCGGCCGACGTTCTCCGGGAACGCCTCCGCGTAGGTCGCCCCCAGCAACGTCCCGTACGACGCCCCGAAGTAGTCGAGCTTGGCCTCCCCCAGCGCAGTCCGCAGGATGTCCATGTCCCGGGCCGCCTCCTTGGTGGAAATGTGCCGGGCCAGGTCGCCGCTCTTCGCCAGGCAGCCGTTACCGACCGCCGCCACCAGTTCGTCGATCCGTGCCCGCTCGGCGGCGTCGTCCGGCGCCGGGTCGTAGGCGAGCAGGGCGTCGAGCTGCTCGGTGGTGGCGCAGTCGAGCGGCGTGCTCTTGCCGACGCCGCGCGGGTCGAAGCCGACGATGTCGTAGCGGTCGGCCAGGGCCGACCCGAACTGGCTGCTCCCTGCTGCCGCGTAGTCGACCCCGGACCCGCCGGGACCACCCGGGTTGACCACCAGGGAGCCGATCCGTTGCTGCGGCTCCCCGGCCGGGACCCGCAGCAACGCGAGCCGGATCGTCTTCCGTCCCGGGTCGGCGTAGTCCAACGGCACCGTCAGGGTCGCGCACTGATTGTCGCCGCACCCACGCCAGGAGACCTTCTGGTCGTAGAAGCGGGCCAGCGCGGGATCGGTGCCGGGCAGCGGCGCCTCCGCGGACGGGGAGGGTGTAGACGACGGCGACGGCGTGACGCTCGGCCCGGTGTCGTCGCGATGGTCCTCGACGGCCCGCCAGGCGACCAGGCCACCGGCCGCGAGCGCGAAGACCAGGACGCCGATGACGAGGCCGAGCAGGATCGGACCCCGGGTCTTTGGTTCGGCGTTAGGTGCGGGCGGTGGCGTCATCGACATGCGACCAGACTAGGCATCAGGGGCGAACCCGGCGGCCTCATCCGGTGCGCTCACCGGGCGCCCGGTCCGAGCCGCAGGGCCACCATCATCGACTCCAGCGCCAGCAGCGCCGGGACGTTGAACTCCAGCATCTGCTCCCGAGCCACGAAGATCGCGTCGATCCGGCGCAGGTTCTCCTCCGGGCTGCTGGTCCCGGCCAGCGTCTCGACGGCGGCGCGGATCTCCTCGTTGACGATCTCGGTGCGCGCGCCGAGCTGGATCGTGAGGGCGTCGCGGTAGACCGATACCAGGTCCATCAGTCCTCGGTCGACCACGTCGAGATGCCGGCGCTTCGCCCGGGTCTTCTGGCTCTTCTCCAGGTCGCGCAGCGCCGGGGCGTACTCGCGGGGACGACGGCCACGCTCGACGACGCCGTACGCGATGTCGAGGTCCTCGCGCTCCTTGGCGTCGTGGACGCTGGTCATCGCGTCGGCCTCTTCCTTGGCCAGGTCGTGCAGCGTGGCGGCGGCCTTCATGCAGGCCCCCAGACCGGTGAGGCGGACCGGGAACTGGACCACCTCGCGGCGACGGCGGCGGGTCTCCTCGTCCCTGGCGAGCGCCCGGGCACGGCCGATGTGGCCCTGGCTCGCGCGCGCGGCGTGCACCGCCGTGGTCGCGTCGGCGCCGTCGTGGCGGACCAGGAAGTCGGCGACGTCATGACTGCTCGGCGTGGCCAACACGACCAGCCGGGTCCGCGAGCGGATCGTCGGCAGGACATCCTCGACCGTCGGCGCGCAGAGCAGCCAGACGGTACGGTCCGTCGGCTCCTCGATCGCCTTGAGCAACGCGTTGCACGCCTGCTCGGTGAGCCGGTCGGCGTCCTCGACGATCATGATCTGGTAGCGGTTGCCCGCAGGCGCGAGCGCCGCGGAGCGCACCAGGTCGCGGACCTCGTCGACACCGATAGAGAGCTTCTCGGTCCGGGTCACCCGGACGTCGGGGTGGGTGCCGACCGTGACGGAGTGGCAGGAGTGGCAGGAGCCGCAGCCGCCCTGCTCGCACTGGAGCGCCGCGGCGAAGGCGATCGCGGCGTTGGACCGGCCGGATCCCGGTGGCCCGGTGAAGAGCCAGGCGTGGGTCATGTCCCCGGCGACCGCCAGTTGTAGTCGCTCGACCAGGCGCTGCTGGCCGACGAGGTTGCCGAACACCGCGGCAGTCACAGCAACCCCCCGACCCGCTCGCGGATCGCGGTCGCGACCGTCTCCACGTCGTCGCGGGCGTCCAGGACCAGGTAGTGCTCGGGGTCGCGGGCGGCGAGGTCGAGGAACGCCGCGCGCACCCGCTGGTGGAACTCCAGCGGCTCGCCCTCGATCCGGTCGCGCTCGGCGCCGTGCTCGACAGCCTGTTCGTCCACCCTGGTCAGGCCGGCGCTCGGCTCCAGGTCGAGCAGGACGGTCAGGTGCGGTCGGAGGTCGCCGGTGGCCCAACGGGCGACGTGCTCCAGCTCTGCCGGCGGGATCGACCGACCGGCGCCCTGGTAGGCGAGCGTCGAGTCGACGTACCGGTCAGTGATCACCACGGCGCCGGAGCGCAGCGCCGGGCGGACCACCTTGTCGAGGTGCTCGGCCTTGTCGGCGGCGTACAGGAGGGCCTCGGTCTCGTCGGCCAGGTGGCCGGTCTCCGGGCTCAGCACGATCTCGCGGACCTTGCGGCCGACCTCGGTATCGCCAGGCTCGAAGGTCAGCACGACCCGTCGGCCATCGGCCTCCAATCGGTCGCGCAGCAACTTGGCCTGCGTCGACTTGCCGGCACCCTCGCCGCCTTCGAAGCACAAGAAGAGGCCGGTCTCGGCGTACACACCGGGATACGAGGCGACGATCACGTGCCCACCCTAGACGGGACCAGGGACGGCGGCGCGAGCATGATGGGGGCCATGGACCACGTCCCCATCATCGACGAGCACACCCGCGTCGTGGACGCCTCCGCCACGGCGACCTGGCAGGCAGCGTCCGACCTGCTGGATGTGCCGTTCCAGGGAATTGCGGGGCGGTACGCCCGAGTGGTCGGAGTCAAGAGCGACCGGCTCTTCACCGTCGAGCGGTCGGCGGCGCCCTACCTGCTGGGCCTCACCGGCGAACACCGGTTCGCCCGGTACGCCCTGACCTTCAGCCTGCGCTCGCTGGGGCCTGCTCGCACGGCGATTACCGCACACACCTCGGCGGCCTTCCCGGGCATCGCAGGTCGGCTGTACCGACTGGCGGTCATCGACAGCCGCGCGCACGTCCTGGCGACCCGCTACCTGTTGCGACGGATCGCCCGACGGGCCGAGCGGATCTGAGGATCTAGGCCTTCTTGGCGGCGACCTTCTTGGCGGTCTTCTTCGCGGCCGTCTTCTTGGTCGTCTTCTTCGCAGCCGCCTTCTTCGCGCCCTTCTTGGCCGCCTTCTTCGCCGGCCCCTTCTCGCGCCGCTCGGCCAGCAGCTCGGCGGCCCGCTCCAGGGTGATCTCCTCGACGGAGTCGTCCTTGCGCAGGGTCGCGTTGTACTCGCCGTCGGTCACGTACTCACCGAACCGGCCGGCCTTGACCGCGATCGGCTGCCCGGAGACCGGGTCGTTGCCGAGCTCCTTCAGCGGCGGGGCCGCGGCGGCCCGTCCGCGCTGCTTGGGCTGGGCGTAGATCGCGAGCGCCTCGTCCAGGGTGACGTCGAAGAGCTGCTCCTCGGTCGTCAGCGACCGCGAATCGGTGCCCTTCTTCAGGTACGGGCCGTAGCGGCCGTTCTGCGCTGTGATCTCGACGCCTTCCGCGTCGGCACCGACGACCCGCGGCAGCGAGAGCAGCCGCAGCGCGTCAGCCAGGGTGACGGTCTCCAGGCTCATCGTCTTGAACAGCGAGCCGGTGCGGGCCTTCTGCTTCTTCGGGGCGTCCTCGGGCAGGACCTCGGTGACGTAGGGGCCGAAGCGGCCGTTCTTGGCCACGATGAGGGTGCCCGCCTCCGGGTCCGTGCCGAGCTCCTTCTCCACGCCGGCCGGGTTGGCGAGCAGCTCGCGCGCCTTCTCCTCGGTCAGTTCGTCGGGCGGCAGATCGTCGGGGACGTTGCCGCGGGCCGGGACACCGTCCGCGTCGCCGTCATCCGGGTTCGCCACCTCGACGTACGGGCCGTAGCGGCCGACCCGCAGATCGATCCCGGTCGGCTCCCCCGCGGCGTTGAGCACCGGGAAGGTCGCCAGCTCCTTGGCGTCGATGTCCCCCAACTCGGTGACGAGCTGCTTGAGTCCCTCGATGTCGGCGCTTCCGAAGTAGAACTCGCCCAGCTCGGTCTCGAGGTTCTTCCGGCCGCCGGCGATCTCGTCGAGCACCTGCTCCATCCCGGCGGTGAACTCGTAGGAGACCAGCCTGGCGAAGTGCCGCTCCAGCAGCCGGATCACCGAGAACGCCAACCAGGCCGGAACCAGCGCGGTGCCCTTCTTGTAGACGTACCCGCGGTTGAGGATGGTGCCGATGATCGACGCGTACGTCGACGGGCGACCGATCTCGCGGCCCTCAAGCTCGCTGATCAGCGAGGCTTCGGTGTAGCGGGCCGGCGGCTTGGTCTCGTGCCCGCTCGCCTTCAGGGCGGCAGCGCTGACCGAGGCGCCCTCGGTCAGATTCGGCAGCTTGCTCTCGGCGTCGTCGCGGGCCGCGTCGGCGTCGTCGTTGCCCTCGACGTACGCCTTCAGGAAGCCGTGGAACGTGATCGTGCGACCACTGGAGGAGAAGACGACGTCCTCGCCGGAGGCCGAGGGACCGCCGAGGCGGATGGTCAGCGAGTTGCCGACGGCGTCCTTCATCTGCGAGGCGATCGTGCGCATCCAAATCAGCTCGTAGAGCCGGAACTGGTCGCCGGTCAGGCCGGTCTGGGCGGGGGTGCGGAAGTTGTCACCGGCCGGCCGGATCGCCTCGTGCGCCTCCTGGGCGTTCTTCACCTTCGAGGCGTAGACCCGCGGGGCGTCCGGGACGTACTCGGCGCCGTACAGCTCGGCGGCCTGGGCCCGAGCGGCCTTGAGCGCGGTGTCCGACAGCGTCGTGGAGTCGGTACGCATGTAGGTGATGTAGCCGTTCTCGTACAGCCGCTGTGCCACCGACATCGTGGAGGACGCACTGAAGCCGAGCTTGCGGCTGGCCTCCTGCTGCAGCGTCGTGGTCCGGAACGGCGCATACGGCTTGCGGGTGTACGGCTTGGACTCCACCGAGCGCACCGAGAAGTCAGTGTCGTGCAGGGCCTCAACGAGAGCATCGGCCTTGGCCTGGTTGAGGTGCGCGACGGTGGCGCCCTCTTTCAGAGCCCCGGTGTCCTCGAAGTCGCTTCCGCGGGCGACCCGGACCCCGTCGATGCTGCGCAGCTTGCCCGGGAACATCCGCTGCTCGTGGTCGGAGCCCGCGTCGAAGGTCCCTTCGAGGTCCCAGTACGACGCCAGCCGGAACTTGATCCGCTCGCGCTCTCGGTCGACGACGAGCCGAGTCGCCACCGACTGGACGCGGCCGGCGGAAAGGCCGGACATGACCTTCTTCCACAGCACCGGGGAGACCTCGTAGCCGTAGAGCCGGTCAAGGATCCGGCGCGCCTCTTGGGCCTCGACGAGGTCCATGTCGATCTCGCGCGGGGTCTCGACCGCGGCCTGGATCGCGGCCGGGGTGATCTCGTGGAAGACCATCCGCTTCACCGGGAGGTCCGGGCGGGGCTTCAGCTCGTCGAGGAGGTGCCAGGCGATCGCCTCCCCTTCGCGGTCCTCATCGGTGGCGAGGAAGAGCTCGTCGGCGTCCTTCAGCAGGCTCTTGAGCTTGGTGATGTGCGCCTTCTTGTCGCGGGAGACCACGTAGACCGGCTTGAAGCCATCGTCGACGTTGACGCCGAGGCGGGCCCAGGGCTCGCCCTTGAACTTCGCCGGGATGTCCGCGGCGGTCTGCGGGAGGTCGCGGATGTGTCCGATGGAGGACTCCACGACGTAGCCCTTGCCCAGGTAGCCCTCAATGGTGCGGGCTTTGGCCGGGGACTCGACGATGACGAGCTTGTGTGCCACGAGCGCTGGGATCCTTCGTTGACGGTGCCGGTTCTAGGTGCTTCCGGCCGGGTTCGGGGGCGGTGTACGCCGCAACAAGGTAGCGCGACCGTCCACCCTGGCAAGCCACCCGTCCCGCGCCACCGGCCCCTCCCCCTACGGGGGACCTGGCGCGGAACTGGTCTAGGTCACGGGTGTGTCGACCTCCAGGAAGCCCTCGACGACCAGCTCCCGGACCTCGGCCAGCCTGGCCGTCAGATCTACCTCGCCGACCAGCTGACCGATCGCCTGCAGGAGCTGCCCGACCGTCAGCTCGCCGTCGGATGCCCCCGCCAGAGCCGTTGCGACGGTATCCGCGAGCCGGCCCCGTCGCATCCCGCGCTGCTGGCGCAGCACGATCTGGCTGGGGTCCTCAGCGCCGACCGGCCCGTGGGTCTCCTGGACCACGTCCGGGCGCAGCACCGGCCGGGCGGCTAGGAGGGCGTCATCGGTCAGGCCGCGGACCCGGGCGACCCGGGCGAAGTGAGCGTCGTTCTCGCCGCCGAGCGGCTGCTCGACCTCCCAGCGCCACTCCTCCAGTCGGAGGTCCGGGGCCGACGACCCGCTGGCGCGCAGATTGATCCACCCGAAACCCACGGCCTCGATCCCCTGGTCCTCGAACCAGGAGAGCCAGGTGTCGTACCGGGTCGCGTAGTCCGGCGCGCCGTGCAGACCAGCGTCCTTGAGCCAGAGCTCGACGTACGACGGCAGATCCAAGACCTCGCGCTGGACCACCCACGCATCGCACCGACCGGGCGTCAGCCAGCCGGCCAGGCGCTCGTCCCAGGGCTGGTCGCGCAGGATCGCCCAGTTGGCCAGCACCTGGCCGGTCCCACCGGGGTTCAGGTGCAGTGGAATTGTCTTCACGATGTGCTCGACGACCCGGTCGCCGGGCAGGCCCGAGTCGCGGTAGACGAGACGCTCGCCGGTGGCCGGGGAGATCACGAACGGCGGGTTGGTTACGACCAGGTCGAAGCGCTCGTCGGCCACCGGTTCGAAGAAGCTGCCCTCGCGGATGTCGAGGGCGCTCGGCCCGCACGGGATGGCGTTCAGCCCGGCGTTGAGCTCGGTGAACCAGAGCGCGCGCTTGTTCACGTCGGTCGCGACGACGTGCTCGACGTGCTCGGCGAGGTGCAGGGACTGGACGCCGCAACCGGTTCCGAGGTCGAGCGCCCGGCCGACCGGGTTCCGGACGGTGAGCTCGGCCAGGGACGTCGCCGCCGGGCTGATCCCGAGCACGTGGTCGGGCCCGACCCGCTGCGGGCCGCCGTCCAGGCCCGGGGTCAGGTCGCTGGCGACCCAGAGGTTCCCGCTGCCGCTGTCGACGCCGTACGGGCGCAGGTCGACGCGGGCCGCGACCTCGCTGAACGAGCGCTCCAGGATGCCCTCGGTACAGAGGTCGTCGACGAGGCCCGGCAACGCCGCTTCCGCCTGCTCCGCCGGGACGGTGGCCTGCAGCAGCCAGATCCGGGTGAGCGTCTCCAACGGGCTGCCGCCGGTGGTCGCCCGCAGCCCCGGGGTGGTCTCGTTCCGGCCGAGGGCGGCCTGGGCCGTCGTACCGATCAGGTCGGCGACGGCGTCGTAGGTGTAGTCGGCCGCGGCGAGCGCGTCCCGGAGCCGGTGGCTGAGGTCGGAGGTCACCGGTGCAGGCTAGTCGGGTCTCAGTACCTGCCGGGCACCCGGACATCGAGTGCGTTCGGGAGACCTAGCTTGAAGAGCTGAGCATCGGTCTGGTGCAGCGGCGCAAGCGTCGGGTTCTCCCACAGGGTGTAGATCGCCGCCCGCGACTGGGTCGAGCCGGTGAGGTCGAGGATCGCGTTGGCTGCCTTCCGCCCGGACTCGTTGGCGCCTTCCATCGTGGCCAGGTCGATGTTGGTCTTGCAGAAGTCGCCGGCGAGGAAGAAGTTCGGGATCTTCGTGCTGACCTCGGGCCGGTCCTTCCACGAGCCTGCGGTGTTGATCAGCAGTGGGGTGTCGTTGACATTGCGTCCGCTAACCGCGTTGTAGGAGACCCCCGGGTCGAGGAACCACGAGTGAATGTCACCGGGCTCCAAGACATCACCGACGGTGTGGTGGAAGCGGATCTGGGCCAGGACCTCGTTGGCGACTTCCTGGGGCGAGCACTCCTTGGCGGTCTTGCCGTACAGGATGCCCTTGGCGTCCCAGTTCGAGATGTCCACGGAGAGGCAGTCAACCGCTGCCCCGTCGCCGTAATCGGCAGGAAAGTCGCGTCGGTCCCAGAACTGAGCCTGGGTGAGCGCGGTGAGCGCCCAGGGAGCGTCGATGAACGTGATGTGACCTGGCGTGATCGACAGCTTCTTCTTCAAGAAGTACTGGATCCCGACCATCCAGTCGGTCTGGAGGCGGCCGAGGTTCGTGAAACTCGGGTCTGCGGCTCGCATGGCACCGCCAAGAAGCGGCGCTGCCTTCTCCACCGGCATCGCACTGATGAACCAGTCCGACTCGTGTCGGTGGGACCTACCGGACCCATCGACTACTCGAACTGCCTTGACCTTCCCACCCGCGAGCTCGTACGACGCGAGCCCGTAGCCGGTCACGAACCGAACCCCGAGGCTACGCAGAAGCGCCATCCACGGATCGATCCAGGCTTCGTTGGTCGGCAGGTTGAGGATCCTGTCCAGGGCGCCGTCGTTGCCGGCCCCCATCATGTTGTAGACGAACGCTTCCCCCATCGTGCCGATCGTACGAGTGCTCGCGACGGTCTCCTTGGCGGCGACGAGGTTGCGGGTCAAGCCGGCAGCCAGGACGTGCTGGTAGTCCTTCGACCGCGTCTCGGCACCGACGAAGTCCCACCAGCTCATGTTCTCCCACTGACCGAAGCGACGTTCTTTGCTGCTGGTGAGAAAGACCATCAGCCGGGTCACGAAATAGGCGAGTTCGTCGGGCGGGACGTTCTGGCCCTTCAGGTTCTCCAGCAGGTAGCGCCGGAGCCCGTCAACGGTCAGCAGGGCTTCGGGATCGGGGCCGATCCCGAAGATGAAGGCATCGGCTCTATCTCCCCCACGCAGGAACTTGCCGCCGGACGCGGCCACCAGGTTGTCGTGGACGCCGTTGGCGTTGCCGGGGAACGGCGTCCGCCGCATCGAGTCCGGGATGTGGTGGTAGAAGCCCGGGAAGAACCGAAAACCGTGCTCGCCGGGCAGGTCAGCACGGCCCCCGGCGCCGGTGCCGACGACGGGAATGCTCCGGGCCTTGCCGCCCCAAGCCTTCGGCTCGAAGACGGTCACCTCGAAGCCGCGCTCCGCGAGCTCGTGCGCGGCAGCGAGACCGGCCATACCGCCGCCGAGGACGGTGACGCGGCGGCCCGGCGAAGCTGCGAAGGCCGGCGGGGTCGTGCCGACCACGGCGGCGGCGGCCGCGGTGGCGGTGAGCGCCGTACCGGCCCTCAGGACGGTACGGCGGTCGACGGTCGGTCCGGATGTTCTCGTACTGGTGCCCACGGCAAGCCCCCACGCGTTGGTCGGCCTCGGGGTCGGTGGTGCTGGCGGTGACCGCGAAACTGACAGTGACAGTGGCACTGTCAGTGACAGTGCAGGTCCAACCAACAGGGTCGCCCCCCGTCTTGGCAAGGCCTCCTCGGGACACTTCCTGCCAAAAACGGTTTCGACGGGCCCAGCCAGCGGCTGAGCCCGTCGAAACGTTGAGCTAGGTCAGACCGTCGCGTGCGGCGCCAGCGCCGACGAACCGGAGTCGTCGCCGTCGTCGCCGATGTTGACCGAACGCTGCTTGGAGACGTACAGCGAGACCGCGATGATCCCAACCGCCATGAGTGCGATTGCGATGCGAAGTGGATCGTTCTGGTCGTCGCCGACGCTCATCGAGACGATTGCGCTGGCGATCAGCAGCGAGACCAGGTTCATCACCTTGATCAGCGGGTTGATCGCCGGACCGGCGGTGTCCTTGAACGGGTCACCGACGGTGTCACCGATGACGGTCGCCTCGTGGGCGGGCGAACCCTTGCCCCCGTGGTGACCGTCCTCGACGAGCTTCTTCGCGTTGTCCCAGGCGCCGCCGGCATTGGCCAGGAAGACGGCCATCAAGGTACCGGTGCCGATCGCTCCGGCCAGGAAGCCGGCCAGGGCCGCGACGCCGAGGCCGAAGCCGACCGCGATCGGGGCCAGGACCGCCAGCAGGCCGGGCGTAACGAGCTCGCGGAGCGAGTCCTTGGTGACGATGTCGACGACCTTGCCGTACTCCGGGCGACCGACGCCGGGGTTGTTCGCGTCCGGGTACTGCATGATCCCCGGGATCTCGCGGAACTGGCGACGGACCTCGTAGACGACCGCGCCGGCCGCCCGGGCGACGGCGTTGATCGCCAGGCCCGAGAACAGGAACACCACGGCCGAACCCAGCAGGACGCCGACCAGCACGCCCGGGTTGTAGACGAAGAAGTTCAGCGCCGTCAGGTCGTCCGCGCTGAGGTCGCCCGCCTCGCGGACCGCCTCGATGACCGAGGTCGAGTACGACCCGAACAGCGCCGTCGCGGCGAGTACTGCGGTCGCGATCGCGATGCCCTTGGTGATCGCCTTGGTGGTGTTGCCGACTGCGTCGAGCTCGGTGAGGATCTGCGCACCTTCCGGGCTGACGTCGCCCGACATCTCGGCGATGCCCTGGGCGTTGTCCGAGACGGGACCGAAGGTGTCCATCGCGACGATCACGCCGACAGTGGTGAGCAGACCACAGCCGGCGAGCGCGACCGCGAACAGCGAGATCGTCACCGTGGCGCCACCGAGCAGGAACGCTCCGAAGACCGCGGCGCCGATCACGAGCGTCGTGTAGACCGCCGACTCGAAGCCGACCGAGAGGCCGGCCAGGATGACGGTCGCGGCACCGGTGAGCGAGGTCTTGCCGACGTCCTTGACGGGCTTGTACTCGGTACCCGTGTAGTAGCCGGTAAGCGCCAGGATGCCGGCGGCCATCACGATGCCGATGACGACGGCGGCCGAGGCGATCACCCGCGGGTCGCCCTCAGCGCCGGCCATGTCGAGACCGGTGACGTTCTTGAACTCGGAGAACGTGCTCGGCAGGTAGACGAACGAGGCAACCACCGACGCGACCGCGCCGACCGCAGCGGAAATGTAGAAGGCCCGGTTGATCGTGGTCAGACCGTTCTCGCCCACGCGGGGCTTGCAGAGGTAGACACCGAGCACGGCGGTAAGGGCACCGATCGCGGGGATCAGCAGCGGGAAGACCAGGCCCTCGTTGCCGAACGCCTGCGAGCCGAGGATGAGCGCCGCGACCAGGGTCACGGCGTACGACTCGAAGAGGTCGGCTGCCATACCGGCACAGTCGCCGACGTTGTCGCCCACGTTGTCCGCGATGGTCGCGGCGTTGCGCGGGTCGTCCTCGGGGATGTTGTTCTCGACCTTGCCGACCAGGTCAGCGCCGACATCGGCGGCCTTGGTGAAGATGCCGCCGCCGACTCGCATGAACATGGCGAGCAGGGCCGCGCCGAAGCCGAAGCCCTCGAGCACGTGCGGCGCCTCGTCCTTGTAGAGCAGGACGACGACACTGGCACCGAGCAGACCGAGGCCGACGGTCAACATGCCGACCATCGCGCCGGTCCGGAAGCCGATCTTCATGGCTGGGTCGCGGCCCACCTCGTTGGCCGCGGCGGCGACGCGCAGGTTCGACTGCACCGCCAGCGACATGCCCAGGTAGCCGACGGCTGCCGAGAAGCCGGCACCCACCAGGAAGAACAGCGATCGGCCGATCCGCACGGTGGAATCGTCTGCTGGCAGTGCCAGCAGGGCCACGAACGCGACCGCGGCGAAGATGCCGAGCGTCCGGAACTGCCGGGTGAGGTAGGCGCTGGCGCCTTCCTGCACCGCCTTGGCGATGGTCTTCATGTTCTCGGTGCCCTGGCCGGCCGCCAGCACCTCGTTGCGGAACATCGCTGCCATGCCGAGCGCCGCCAGGGCGATCACGGCGATGATCAGGACGAGTACGAGGTTGCCGTCGGTCAGTTCGGGGGTGATGTCGGACACGAGCCCGGTCATGAAATCTCCTCGGTGTGTTGCGCCGTCTGAAGGACTGCCCGTCAAACGTCGCGGACTATACGCAGGTGTGAGGGGGGTCACCACGGAGGGGTGAGTCAGATCACGCCCCAGGTTCACGGAGCCGTCGCACGGCTGGGCGAGATGCCTGAAATGCGTCCTCGGAAGCGCTCAGGAGGCGAGCGCGGCGGCTTCGGAGTCGTGGATCGTGAAGACCTTCGCGAGACCGGTGATCCGGAAGATCTTGAGCAGCCGGTCCTGGCTGCAGACCAGCGTCATCGTGCCCTCCTGGGCCCGGACCTTCTTGAGCCCGCCGACGAGGACGCCGAGGCCGGTGGAGTCGAGGAAGTCGACCTTCTCCAGGTCGATGACCAGGAAGTGCTGGCCGCTGCTGACCAGTTCGGTGATCTTGTCGCGCAGCTTCGGCGCGGTGTAGACGTCGACCTCGCCACCTACGGCAACGATGGTGCGCCCATCCACCTCGCGAGTCGTCAGCGTCAGGTCCACGATCTCTCCCACACGTGTTCCGAGACTACCCAGCCTCGAACTGAGTACCGTCGCCGTCATTCAACCACGCCGGGCCCCGGGTTCCACGGGGCGTGGCCGCCGGTGTCGGCACCGACTGGGAGACTCGGCCGGTGAGCAGCAACCGCCTGGAGGGCCTCGTCGAGCGCCTGACCGCGGCACCGGGGCGGGCGGAGCGACTGATCCATCTCGAGGTGCTCCCGGCGCGGTCCGCCCGGACCGCCCCCTGGCCAGCCTGGATCAGTCCGGAGGTCGCCGCGGCCTGGCGGCACGCCGGCGTGCAGGAGCTCTGGCAGCACCAGGCCCAGGCAGCCGAGCTCGCGCGCACCGGGATCCATACGGTCCTCTCGACCGGGACGGCGTCCGGCAAGTCCCTCGGCTACCTGCTGCCGGCCCTGACTGCGATCGCCGAGAAGCGCGGCCCGCGCGGTCAACGCGGCTCGAGCACGCTCTACCTGGCGCCGACCAAGGCGCTGGCCCAGGACCAGCTGAACACGCTGCGCGGCCTGGGCATCGAGGGCCTCCGGGTCGCCACCCACGACGGCGACTCCAGCCCGGAGGAACGCGAGTGGACCCGGGACCACGCGGAGTACGTGCTGACGAACCCCGACATGCTCCACCACTCGCTGCTGCCCGGTCACGAGCGCTGGTCCCGGTTCTTCGCCGCGCTGGACTTCGTGGTGATCGACGAGTGCCACCACTACCGGGGAGTCTTCGGGGCGCACGTCTCCCAGATCATCCGACGGCTCCGGCGCGTCGCGGCCCAGTACGGCGCCGCCCCCACCTTCGTGCTCGCCTCGGCCACGGTGGCCGACCCCGAGGTAGCGGCATCTCGGCTGACCGGCCTGCCAGTGCGGGCTGTTACCGACGATGCCTCCCCGCGCGGCCAGGTGGCGCTGGCGCTCTGGGAACCGCCGTTCGTCTCCTACGCCGGTGAGAACGGCGCGCCGGTACGCCGCTCGGTCACTGCCGAGTTGGCCGACCTGCTCGCCGACCTCGTGATCGAGCGAGTCCGGACGTTGGCGTTCGTCCGGAGCCGGCGCGGTGCCGAGACCGTGGCGTTGAGCACGAAGCGGCTGCTCGCCGAGGTGGACGCCTCGCTGGCCGGTCGGGTCGCGGCCTACCGGGGCGGTTACCTGCCCGAGGAGCGCCGGGCACTGGAACAGGCACTGCGTTCCGGACAGCTGATCGGCCTGGCGGCGACCAACGCCCTCGAGCTCGGCATCGACATCTCCGGCCTGGACGCCGTGCTGCTCGGCGGCTTCCCCGGGACCCGGGCAGCGCTGTGGCAGCAGGTAGGCAGGGCCGGGCGGGAGGGCGGTGACGCGCTCGGCGTGTTCGTGGCGCGGGACGACCCGCTCGACACCTACCTGGTCAACCACCCCGAGCACCTGCTGGGCCGACCGGTCGAGGCCTCGGTGTTCGACCCGGACAACCCGTACGTCCTCGGCCCGCACCTCTGCGCCGCGGCGGCCGAACTGCCGTTGACCGAAGAGGGGCTGGAGATCTTCGGCCCGTCGGCCCGCGACGCGGTCGACGCGCTGACCAACGCCGGGCTCCTCCGCAGGCGTCACCACGGCTGGTACTGGACCGACCGACGCCGCGCCAGCGATCTGGCCGACATCCGGTCCTCGGGCGGCACCCCGGTCCGGCTGGTCGAGGACGGCACCGGGCGGGTGCTCGGCACCGTCGACCACGGTTCGTCGCACGCCCAGGCGCACGCCGGCGCGGTCTACCTGCACCAGGGCGAGAGCTACCTGGTCCTCGACCTGGACCTGGAGGGTTCAGTCGCGACGGTGACGGCGGCTGAGGTCGACTACTCGACCTCAGCCCGGGAGATCACCGACATCGAGATCGTCCGCGAGCACCAGCACGAGACGTGGGGGCCGGTCCGGCTCAGCACCGGGACGGTGCGAGTGACTCACCAGGTGGTCTCCTTCCTGCGGCGGCGGGCGCCCTCGGGCGACGTACTCGGTGAGGAGCTCCTGGACCTCCCGGAGCGGACCCTGGAGACCTCCTCGGTCTGGTGGACGGTCCCCGACCACGTCCTGGAGGACTGCGGCATCGACGCCGACGACCTACCCGGCTCGGCGCACGCCGCCGAGCACGCCGCTATCGGGCTGCTGCCGCTCTTCGCCACCTGCGACCGCTGGGACATCGGCGGCGTCTCGACTGCCAGGCACGCCGACACCGGCCAGCTCACCGTCTTCGTGTACGACGGCCACCCGGGCGGAGCGGGCTTCTCCGAGCGCGGATTCGCCACAGCGGCGGAGTGGCTCGAGGCGACCCGGGAGGCGATCGCGTCGTGCGCCTGCACCGAGGGTTGTCCGTCGTGCGTGCAGTCGCCGAAGTGTGGCAACCAGAACAACCCGCTCGACAAGGCCGGAGCCGTGCGGCTGCTGGATCTAGTGCTCGCCGGCGCTGGGTGAGGTGCGGCCGCGCCAGCGGGCGCCTCGAAACCCGGTGACAGGATGATCCCGTGAACGTCCTCCCCACCTCCGATGCCTTCCTTGACTTCTGGCGGGAGCGACGGCTGTGCACCGTGACGACGCTGCGGCGGGACGGGACGCCGCATGTCGTCCCGATGGGGGTGGCGATCGACCCGGAGACCGACCGGGCCTGGGCGATCACCTCCGGCGACTCGGTGAAGGCGCGCAACCTGATGCGGGCCGGTAGCGCTGGGGCGCCGATCGCGGTCTGCTGCGTCGACGGCCGGTACTGGTCGACCCTGGAGGGCACGGCCGTCGTCTTGGTCGGGCCGGACGCCGTCGCCGAAGCCGAACAGCGTTACGCCGAGCGCTACAAGGTGCCGCGGGAGAATCCGCACCGGGTGGCGCTGCGGATTGACGTCACCCGGGTGCTGGGCAACGTCGGCTGAGAGTCACTCCTAGCTGAACCTCAGACCAGGCCGAGCTGGTCCCGGACCCAGCTCCAGAACTCTTCGACCTCGCCGGGACCCGGTCGGGTCCCGTCCCGGTAGTGCGTCGGCCGCGTCGTACGGTCGTGCCAGAACTGTCCACCGCGCGGATTCGGGGAGGTGGCGGCCAACCACACGATGGTATCTGCGCCGGCTATGGCGTCGCGCAGCACTGGCCGGGTGAGGGCACGAAAAAGCGGCAGCGAGGAGGCGACCCCAGGAGTGTCTGCCCAGCCCGGGTGCATCGTGTGCACGGCGATGTCGTCCGCTGTCCATCTTTCCTGGAGCAGGGGGGCCAGCTCGACCTGCATTCGCTTGGACCGCGCATACGCCGGCGCCCCCTGGTAACGACCACCGATGAACTCAGGGTCGGAGACCGGGAGCGCCTGGGAGTACATCCCGCCGGAGGAGACCTGGATGACGCGAGCTCCGCGGTCACCGAGCAGTGGACGGATCAGCTCGGTGAGCAGGATCGGCCCGAGCACGTGGGTCGCGACGGTCAGTTCGTGCCCGTCGACCGATTCGGTGCGCTGCGCCGGCAGGACACCAGCGTTGTGCACGACGATGTCGATCGCCTCGGCACGTTGGGTCAGTACCTGCGCGTAGCGGCGTACGTCGGCGAGGTCGGAGAGGTCGCAGGCATCGACGACGAGGTCGGCGGCAATACCCTCCTCGGCCAAGGTCGTAGTGATCCGATCGACCGCCGCCGCTGCCCGATCGGGGCTGCGCACCACCAGGTGGGTCCGGGCGCCGAGTCGGGCTAGACCCAGCGCCGTCGCTTCACCAAGCCCGGCACCTGCACCAGTCACCAGCGCACGCTTGCCGGCCAGGGACCCTGGCGCCGGGTCGTCGGCGTCCCAGGTGCGCCGCCGCAACCGGTACCCGATCGCGGAGTAGCCGGGCAGCAAGGACCGGTCCAGGAGCCGGTCGGCAAGGCTCTCGGCGTTCGCGGTGCGGGTCATCATCAGTTCCCTGTCTGCTCGGCGGGTGGGCGGCGAAACAGCGGCGGCAGGAACCGCAGCATCAGAGCCGACCAGGTCAGGTGGGTGATCGTGGGAGCCTGTAGTCCGCCAGAAGCCCGCCGCTGAAAGCCAAAGAGGGTGCCCATCACGGCAGCGGCCAGGACCAGCGCAGGATTTCTCGTCGTCGTGGTGGAGAGGGCGTAGACCGCCGTTGACGCCGCGACCGGGTGACCCGGGATCGCGGCGTACAGAGCGCCGCGGAAGAAGATCTCCTCGCCGAGACCGTTGGCCAACGTAGTCGCAAGCACCAGACGGTCGTCGCCTTCGTCGGCGAAGACGAGGACGCGCGAGATCGCGTCGTCCAGGATCGGGATCCGCCGAGCCACCAACGCGGCGGCGTAGAAGACCCCGAAAGCACCTACCCCGGTGGCCAGCGGGGTGAGGATCGGCCGGCGCAGCTTCTCGTCGCGGGTCTGGATCCAGCCGAGGTGCAACGGACCCGACGCCAAGCCGCCCAGTGCCCAGACTCCGGCCACGACACCGGTCGAGGCGTAGAACTTCTTGGAGCCCGGCTCGGTCGACAGCGAGGCACCGAGCAGCCCGGCGCCGACCACCGCCGCCGCCGCGACCACCCGCCGACGGCGTCCGATCACGGCAGCACCCTCGACGTACTCGATGGGGAAAACGTGGGTCAGCGGCATCGGGGCGACAGCAGCAAGCCGTCGACGCAACGGGTTTCCCCTGCGGGGAGCCCTCATCGCACCCCTCGCCGCTCTTCCAACGCGTGCCGGACGGCGTCGTCATACCCGGTCAACTCGAACGGGACTACGTCTTGGATCGACTGGTCTCGAACGACGACCTCGTTGGCCATCGAGTCAATCAGATTACGGCCAGCCTGAGTGTCGACGTCGGTCACGAAGGAGAGCCAGCGTGAGGAGAGCCCGGGGGTAAGTAACGGGATCGGCACGATCAGAAGCCGCCGCCCTTGAACCTTGGCGACCCTGGTCAGCATCTCCCGGTACTCCAGCACGTCGGGCCCGCCGATCTCGAACACCTTGTCCATGGCCTCGGCTCGGCCCAGCACGCCGACCAGGTAGCGGACAACGTCAACCACGGCGATCGGCTGCGTGAGGGTGCGGACCCACCGAGGAGTCACCATCGCGGGCAGGTGCTCGACGAGCTGGCGGGTGATCTCCCACGAGATCCCCCCGTGACCCACCACGATCCCGGCGCGCAGAACGGTGACCGGGACCCCACCCTCCCCAAGCAGGCTCTCGACCTCGCGTCGGCTGCGCAGGTGTGCGGAGAGGCTGTCGTTGTCGTCGCCAAGTCCGCCGAGGTAGATGATCTGCTCGATACCAGCCCCTGCCGCCGCCGCTCCGAAGGCACGACCGCCGCGAGCATCGAGCTCCTCGAAGTCGGCCGAGTCCAAGGAGTGCACCAAGTAGTAGGCAGCCGTGACCTCAACGAGAGCGTCGACTAGCGAGGCCTCGTCGGCGACGTCGCCGAAGACCGCCTTGCCGGGGCCTCGGTGTTTGCCAGGAGACCGGGTCATCACTCGTACGTCATGACCCTCCTGGACGAGCGCCGCAACCAAGCGGCGGCCGACGAAACCCGTCCCGCCCGCGACCAGGACCGTGCTCACGAGTCCAGCCCGACAGTCGTCGGGTCGAGACGGTGCCGCCTTGGCTGTGGTCGCTGATAACCCAGCTCACCGCCGATACGACCACCGAACGGGCGCCCGTGATCGGCGTACTCAGCGCGGCGGTAGGCCAAGATCCACTCGCCGATCTCGATCCGTGCTCCGGTACGCAGAACCCGTCGCTGGACGGATACCCCGTTGACGCGGGTGCTGCGGTTACCGGCACGGTCCTCCAGTATCAGTTCGTCGTTGTCGTCGTGTTCCACGACGGCGTGAACCGGCTCGAGTCCAGCGAGCCTGATGTCACAGTCAGGCGCGCTGCCGATCGTGGTGATATCGCGGCGCAGCGGGTGGATCAGCATCCCGGAGTCCGGCAGCCGCTTGTTGCCCACCGTGACTACCAAGCGTGGGTTGCCACCGCGGCGCGGGTCGTGGGTCGTACTGACCGGGGGTGCCGGCTTGCGGGCGAAGGTCGGGGCCACTGGGTACAACGTCGGCGGCGGCACCAAGGCGCGGCCTGGGAGCAAGGCTTCGGTGCTCCGAGCGCCCACCCGCCCGCGGGCGCCCGTAAAGGCTCCGCGCAGGCTGACGATCCGTAGGTGCCTCGACCCGGTGAGCCGTCGCTGAACCCAATTGGACTGAGTAGCGCCGAATTCAAGGAGGGTGCGCCCCGCAGCGATGACTGACACCGTTACACCGTACCCAGCCAGCAGTTGCGCAATCGCTCGCACTGCACCAGCGTCGCCGCGACCGGCGAACGCCACCGGATCGTCCAGACGCAACTCGAGTTGGCGACCCTGACCGACCAGCGTGCCCGCCACCGGGGCATGCCCGGGCAGCGAGACGCTGAACCGGAGGTCAGCCTCGATGGACACGTCGGTCGGCATCATCAGCCCGCCGTCAGGTTGTCGCGGGTAGTGACCTGCAGGGTGCCGTCGAGCTTCCAGACTGCCCTTGGTGCGTCGGCCCCGGTGTCGCGCGGCACCTCCACGGACATGTCGATGAACCGGTAGTTGATCTCGGCCTGACGACCGGTGAGAAACGACCACATCTCGCGGCCCAGGTCGGACCAGTCGACAACCGGCTCGTCAATGTTCAGGTGTTCTTTCACGGGAACCACTCCTAAGTTAGACAAAAACCTCAACACGTTGTTTAGGTTTAGGATGCAAGAGTGAACCCGACGGACCATGAAAAGCAAGTCCCCACCGCAAATCTCACGATCGGGGCCCTTTCTCAGCGGACCGGACTGACCCCTGCCGTCCTGCGGATGTGGGAGACCCGGCACGACTTCCCGGTCCCCCACAGGCAGCCGAGCGGCCACCGCCGGTACGACGAGCAGCAGGTCGCGCTGGTCGCCCAGGTGCTGCGCCGGCGCGACGCCGGCGTCCGCCTGGACGTCGCGATCGCCGAGGCACTCGCCAGCGCAGCGCCGGGGGCGCCCTCGGTCTTCGCCGTCCTGCGCAAGCGCCACCCTGGCCTGGTGCCGCACCGGCTGAAGAAGTCGACCCTGATTGCGCTGTCCTGGGCGCTGGAGGACGAGTGCTGCGCCCGCGCCGAGTCGCCAGTCCTGTTCGGCAGCTTCCAGACCCAGGCGTTCTGGGCGCCTTCGGTGCCGCGCTGGAACGAGCTCGCCCGGGTGGCGCGGTCCACGATCGTCTTCGCAGACTTCGACGAGCTGGTCGACCACGGCGAGGCCACCCCGGTCCGGGTGCCCCTCTCCGGCGACGCCCCGATGCTCCGCGAATGGTCGGTGATCTGCGACGCGACCGAGAACGCTGCCTGCCTCTCCGCCTGGGAGCTTCCCGGTCAGACCAACGTGCCCGACCGGCACCGGATCTTCGAGTCCGTCTGGACCGTCGACCCGCGGGCAGTGCGTGACGCCGCCCGGGCGAGTGCCCGGGTGGCGGCCGCCAACGGCGCCTTCCGGGCGACCCAGCTGCTCGAGGAACTCACCGAGGAACCGCTCCGCCAGGCCACCGACCCGGCCGCGACGACCGCGCTGTTCAACCGCGTCGTCGCCTACGTCGACCGGGTCCGGGACTAGGCCCTACGGAGCCGAGCCGGCGCGGGCACGCCCGGACAGAGTCCAGGTGCCCAGGAGCCCGACCCCAGCCTCGACCACCACGTCGACCACCACGTCGACGACACCGTGCGACGCGGCGCAGCGGGTGAGATCCGCGCCGTTCGCGATCGCTATCCGATCTGCTTGCAGACACGGCTCCCGACCGGCCAGCTCTGCCTCGACACCGGCCAGCGCGGCCAGGTCGGCCGCCGCCTGCACCTGGCGATGGGTGGCAATCAGGGCAACCGCCCCGGCGCCGATCAACGCCACCGTCATCAGGAGCACCACGATGCCGATCACCAGGACGACCCCGACCCCCTCCTCCCCGCGACGGCCTGTCATAGAGCCGGTTCCATTGCTGCGACGGCTTCGGCCCGTGCGTCGAAGCCCGGCAGGATGCCGAGCAAGCCGCCAGGGCCGCGAACCTCGGCGGTCACCACCACCCGTACGAACCCCTTCTCAGTGCTGACCTGGACGTCCGCCCCGTCCGGCGCCACCCGCCGCCCAAGATCGATGGCGACGTCGGTCACCTCGCCACGTGCCACCGCCCGGGCGGTCTCCCGCGCCGCATCGACCACTCGCGCCTGAGCGACGCCCAGGCCGACGAGCCACGCCAGCGCCAGCGCGATCAGCACCAGGACCGGTAACGCCACGGCCGTCTCGGCAGTCACTGCTCCGTGTTCGTCTCTCCGCATGTTCATCCCGCCTCCGGGGTTGGTGGAGGGGCCAGCCCAAGGGTCCCTCCACCAACCGGTCCGACCACCTTCAGAACGGCAGGATGTCCATGATCTTGTCGAAGACGCTGGTGACCAGCCTCTGGCCGACGTCGCTGGTGATCAGCTTGAACAGGACCCCCGCAAACCCGACACCTGCGCCCGTGCATACGGCGTACTCGGCCGTCGTGGCTCCATCCTGACCCTTGCGGCTGCGTGACATACCCATGGTGTCTCCTCCCTCGAACGCCGCCCCGATGACGGCGTTTCTCCTTACAGGGATGAGATTCCCGGGGATCGACGGCCGCGGCCACCTGCGAGAGCCGGACGGTGGAGAAGGCTCTGCGAGCAGGCCCTGTGGACCACCTGCCCTAGCCGAACAGGTTCATGGTCGAGAAGATCCCGACGACCATCGGCACCACGCCGAGGACGACGAAGGCAGGCAGGAAGCAGAGCCCGAGCGGGGCTGCCGCACGGACCTCGACACTGCGGGCCAGCACTTCGGTCCGATTCCGACGGGTGGACCGAAGCTCCTCCGCCAGACGGTCGACCGTTGCCACCACGGAGGCACCTGAACGATGGGCTCGGACCATACTCCGACCCAACGGCCGCAGTTCGTCCGGAACCGCCGACCACGCCGTGGACGGGTCGATCCCCAACTCGAGGCGCCGTACGACGAGCAGGAACTCCTCGGCGACCGGGCCGCCCAGAGCGGCCGCGACGTCGACGAGCGCGGGGCCGGCGGCCGACCCGGCTCTCAGGATCGCGCCGAACAGGTGCACCGCCATCGGCAGGTCCCGAACCAGCGCCGTACGCCGTCGGACCGCCGCCGGGCTCTCCACCTTCCCGAGGACCCGCCAGCCCACGACCCCCGCAACAACACCTGCGGCCAGCCCGAACCAACCCCCGAGGGCCACCCAACCGCCGACCAGAGTGAGCGCCACCAGCGGACCCCTGAGCCGCAGGAGGAGGGCGTGGTCATCGGCAGAGCCACGTGCGCCCGCAGGCGGGGCCACCGGTGGCCGCCACGACGGTCTCGCCAGCAGCAGGACCGCGACCGCGGCAAGGATCCCGGCGGTCACGCGCGTCGGATCCCGTCCGCGATCCGCTGCATCCAGACGAGCCCGGCGAACACGAGCCCGAGCCCGGACCCCAGGCAGGCCAGCCCCGGCGTCGTACCGAGCAGGAAGCCGACGGGGTCGCCTCCGGATCCCCGGCCGATCAGGAGGACGCCGACCGGCAGGACGGCCAGCAACCGTGCGGTGGCGTTGGCCGAGGCGAGCTCGGTCGCGACCACCTGCGCTGCCGCACGGTCCTCGCGGATCGTCCGTGCGGCGAGTCCCACCGCTGCGGCCAGACCTGCCCCTGAGCGGTGCGCCACCACCCACGCAGCCGCGACGAGTCGGAACTGATCGGCCCCGGGCAGGTCGGCGAGGAACCGCATCGCACCCGGTACGTCGGCGCCGACCCGGACAGCGTCAGCCAGGCCGCGGAACTCTGGCCACTCCGCGACCGCGGAGGTGAGCGCCGCTGCCGGCGCAGAGCCAGCCTCCAACTCGGCAGCGAGGTTCTCGCAGAGCGCCAGCACCGCCTCACCGCGACGACTCTCGACCTGGCCTGCTCGTCGTCGACGGAGCTGGCGCAGCATCGCGACCCCGCCGCAGGCAGCGAGCACCACCAGGACGGGAGATACCCGCCCGTCGACCAGGAGCACGGCCGCCACTGCTGCGAGCGCCACTGCCAGCGGCGGGACCCGCGGCGGACGCGGACGTCCCCGCGGAGCTAGGAACAGAAGGACGGCCCCAGCGGCCGCGGCCGCGGCCAGCACGGCGTTCATCGGGTCAGCAGCTCCTCGAGACGGGCGAACCCCGGACCGGTGTCGCTCGTCAGGTCCGGCCCGAAGGTGACTGCCGGAGAGACGGCGAGCCCGGCGTCCGTCCGCTCCAGGACCGCGATCTCGCGGACCCGGCGGACGCCGTGGCGCGGTCGGTGCAGGTGGATGATCAGGTCGACCGCAGATGCCAGCTGACTCAGCGCGGCTTCCCGCGTCAGTCCTGCGGCGAGGGCGAGGCTCTCGATCCGCGCCGGTACGTCGAGGGCCGAGTTGGCGTGCAGCGTCCCGCAACCACCTTCGTGACCCGTGTTCAGGGCTGCGAGCAGGTCCACGACCTCGGCCCCCCGGACCTCGCCGAGCACGAGTCGGTCCGGGCGCATTCGCAACGCCTGGCGTACCAGCGTTCGCAGGGTGACCTCGCCGGCGCCCTCCAGATTCGGGGGCCGTGCCTCGAGGGCCACGACGTGGGGGTGGTCGGGACGCAGCTCGCTGGAGTCCTCGACCAGCACGATCCGCTCGCCGGGATCGACGAGCGCGAGCATCGCGCCGAGGACAGTCGTCTTGCCGCACCCTGTGCCGCCGCTGACCAGGAAGGCCGAGCGGGACTCCACGATCCGGCGCAGCAGCAGGGCACCTTCGCTGCTGACCGCACCGGCCGCCTCCATCCCGGCCAGGTCGAAGGTTCGCCGCCGGGGAACCCGGAGCGAGAGCAGCGTCCCCGGGCGGGCGATCGGCGCCAGGACGGCGTGGAACCGGGTCCCGTCGGCCAGTCGGAGATCGACGTACGGAGACGCGTCGTCGAGCCGTCGACCGGCGCTCGCCGCGAGCCGCTGGGCGACCCGTCGTACCGCGTCCTCGCCAGCGAACCGGAGCGCGGTGAGCTCCAGGCCATCGCCCCGGTCGATCCAGGTCTCCCCCGCCCCATTGACCAGGACGTCGGTGACGCCGGGGAGGCCGAGCAGGTCATCGAGCGGCCCGGCGCCGAGGACGTCGTGACGCAGGACGTCGTGGACCGCGAGCACTTCGGCGTCACCGACCGGCCGCCGCTCCTGGCGGAGCGCGAGCGCCACCTGGTGCGGAGTCACTTGGGCGTTCCCCCGCGCCAGCCGCTCGCGTACGGCGACCAGCAACGCGTCCGGAACCAGCGGGTCGGTCATCGGCGCACCTCCGCAGCGATCACGCGGGCAGCCCGGGCGAGCGGTCCTCGCCGGCTCCGCAGCGGCCCGAGCCCGAGGGCGATCGCCTCGTCGAGACCGCGCTGGTCCCGCATCTGCACCAGGACCGGGAGCCCGAGGATCTCGGCGACCTCGGCGGCAGCGACGCCGGCACCGGAGCCGCGGAGGACCAGGCCGGTGGTCGCCGGGAGTCGGCCCGCGAGGCGTGCGGCGGCGGAGACCGCCGGCACCGTGAGGGTCGAGACCAGCAGCACCCGGTCGCAGCGCACCAGGACGTCGTCGACGACGGGACCGGGTGACCGAGCCAGGTCGACGACCACGACCGGGTAGGCGCGACGGCCCGTCGAGATCGCCGAACGCATCGCCGAACGCATCGCCGACGCCGATGTCTGGTCCGATCGGGCTGCCGACCAGGTGAGCACTGAGAGACGGCCGTGACGCGGCAGGGCGTCGTACAGGGACCGGGCGCTGAGCCGTCCGGCCGCCTGCTCCAACCCGTCCCAGCGGACCCCGTCCAGCGACTCGGTCCCGAGGACCCGGTCGATGCCGGGCCCGATCGGGTCGGCGTCGATGAGCAGGGTTGCGCTCTCCTCGGCGAGCGTCTCGGCCAGAGCCCCTGCGAAGACGGTGGCCCCGACCCCGCCGGCGCCACCGATGACGCCGACCAGCACACCGGCCGCCCGGCTACCGTCACCGCCGTCGGCCAGGTCGGCGACCACCGCGTCGATGTCACCCGGCAGGCACCGGACGGACTCCGCGGAACACGCCAGCGCGGCTTGGTAGAGACGGTCGGAAGGGGAGCTCGCGGTGACCAGGTGGACGCCGGCCCGCCGGGCCGGACCAGCCGCGGCCACCGAGTCGGCGAGGTCCGCTCCGACCAAAACCAAGGACGCGTGCGACCACGCCCGCAAGGCATTGCCGACGTCCCCGACAACCTCGGGAACGACCCCGGCGGCGGCCGCCAGGCGCACCAGCTCGTCGGCCAGGGGTGGATCGGTCGTCACGATCAGCGGCTGGGCCGGGTTCTCGTCCATGGAGATCACGCTCCGTGCGACCGCCCTCACCGCCGACCGGTCAGCGGGACCGTTGTGGACCGGTCGTCGAGGGGCGCGCCTGTGGATTGCGGCCCAATCCCACGAACCACGGGCGATCCGTCCCTACAGTGGAGCCATGAGCTCGATCGCTCGCCCCCAAGCCGCGTTCTTCGACCTGGACAAGACCATCATTGCCAAGTCGAGCACGTTCGCATTCTCGCGCGAGTTCCAGGCCGGCGGGCTGATCTCCCGGGGTGCGGTGCTGCGGTCGGCGTACGCGCAGTTCGTCTACCTGGTCGGCGGGGCCGACCACGACCAGATGGAGAAGATGCGGCAGATGATGTCGCAGCTCTGCACCGGCTGGGACGTGCAGACGGTGCGCGACATCGTCGCCGACACCCTGCACAACATCGTCGACCCGCTCGTCTACGACGAGGCGGTGAACCTGATCGAGGAGCACCACGCGGCCGGCCGCGACGTCATCATCGTCTCCACCAGCGGCGCAGAGATGGTCGAGCCGATCGGGGAGATGCTCGGCGCCGACCACGTCGTCGCGACCCGAATGGAGGTCGCGGACGGCAAGTACACCGGCAAGATCCGCTTCTACGCGTACGCCGAGAACAAGGCCAAGGCGATCACCGACCTCGCCCGCAAGCGCGGCTACGACCTGACCGAGTGCTACGCCTACAGCGACTCGATCACCGACCTGTCGATGCTGGAGACGGTCGGGCACCCGTTCGCGGTGAACCCGGACAAGGAACTGCGCAAGGCGGCGAAGGAGCGGGACTGGCCGGTGTTGGTCTTCGAACGTCCGGTCGCGCTCGGCAGCCGGGTGAAGCTCCCACCGGCAAAGCCGACGCTGGCGGCGCTCGCGATCGCTGGTATCGCCGGCTTGAGCGCCGCGGTCTGGGTCAACGCGCGGCGTGCGCGCCGTGCGCACCTGGGTATCTGAGCCCAACACGCCCGAGATCCCCTCGCTCCCCCTGGTCGGGTTGAAAGTCAACCCTTGAAAGTCGCTACCGCGCCGGGTTAAACAGGGAGTGAACAACTTCAGACCAGCACAGGGAAACGGTACCCACGCGGCGATCTCCCTTCGTAGAGGGCGTTTGCAGACCGGGACAGACCCGGGGCAACATTTAGACCGTGCACGCCTGGTAGCCACGACCCCTGTGTTCAGAGCGGCATCGAGGGCACGCCCCTCGGTGCCGCTCATCTGCGTAGGGGCTAGCTTGTTCAATCCGCGGCCGCTTCGCGTCGGCGCCAAGCGCGCACGCCAGCAGAATCATCGGGAGCGCCGAAAGGGTCCAGACGACAGCCTCGAGATCGCGGCGGAACGCACTGACCAAGACGGCTAGCGGCCGAAGGACTGACGTTGCGACCGCTGCTGCCTGGCACCGGAAAGTCGTCTCAGTCCCGCAGCGGGGACGCCTCCACACCCTTGGTGATCGCCTCGCCGACGTACAGGAGCCAGGAGTGCAGGCCCTTGCGCCCGCCGTCGCGGTACCCGCGGAGATTCGACTCGTACGACGCGCGCAGCTCCAGGTGCCCGGCCTCAGGCACCACCACCGAAGCCGGGTCGACGCCGCGCTGCACCAGCACCAGCCGTTCGGCGGCGCGGGCCACGATCCCGTTGTGGGAGGCGAACGGCGCGACGGTGACCAGCTCGGCGTGCACCAGCGCCGCGACCAGCAGCGCCGGCGCCTTGGTGGCGAGCAGGGTGTCCGCGAGGCTCGCCAGCCGGGCCGCGCCTTCGGCGTTGACCGGGCGGCCGAGGGAGTCTTCGTCCACGACCCCCTTGCCGGCGAGTGCGTGCAGCCGGGCGAACGCCTGCAGCGGCGCCGTACCCAGCACGGGAACCAGGCTCAACATCCCGGTGCTGACCCGCAGCGCGGCCAACGCGATGGCGTCGCCCTCCCCGGCGCGGATCTCCTCCAGGGTCGAGGTCGAACCCTCCAGCACGGCCGAGGCGTGCGCGCCGCGGAGCAGCGACTCCCCGGTCTGCTCGGGGTAGGTCTGGCGCATCCCGCGGTCGCGCAGCATCGCGTCGACGCCGTCCCGCGCCGCGGCTAAACCGGACGGCACCCCTTCGAGCTCGGCCAGCCAGGCCAGTGGGTCGGCCGGAACAGCAGCTCGCGCGAGCGGGGGGACACGGAGAGGATCAGCCACACGGGCAAGGCTATCGGGTACGTTCGGGCCACGATGACCCCCGATGCGCGCACCCCCGGCCTCTCCTTCGCCTCCGTCGCCGCGGAGTACGACAAGGCGCGGCCGTCGTACCCGGCCGAAGCCGCGGCCTGGCTGGTCGGGAGCTCCCCGGCCACCGTCCTCGAGCTCGGCGCGGGGACCGGCAAGCTGACCGAGGTTCTGGTCGCCGCGGGGCACCAGGTGATCGCGACCGACCCGCTCCCGGAGATGCTCGCGATCCTGCGCGACCGGGTCCCCGGAGCACGGACGGCCGTCGCCGGCGCGGAGCGGATCCCGGTCGCCTCCCGCTCGGTCGACGTCGTCGTCTGCGCGCAGTCGTTCCACTGGTTCAACCACCCGGTCGCGCTGGACGAGATCGCCCGGGTGCTCCGTCCCGACGGCGTCCTGGCCCTGGTCTGGAACACCCGCGACGAAGGCATCCCGTGGGTCCGTAAGCTCGGGAAGCTGATCGGCGCCAGCGCGGCCGAGAGCAACAACGACCTGGCCGGACCGGCCCGGGACTCCGCGCTCTTCGTCGACTGGCAGGAGACCGTCTTCAGGTACTGGCAGAACTTGCGCCGCGACGAGCTCACCGACCTGGTCCGCTCCCGTTCGTACGTCGCGGTGATGTCCGACAGCGAGCGCAACGACCTGCTCGCCCGCGTCGGCGCCCTGTACGACGACTACGGCCGTGGCCCGGACGGGATGCAGTTGCCGTACCTGACCCGTTGCTACCGGACCACCGTCACCGACGCGCCCCCGCCGCCGGTCATGGTCACCCCGGTCGTGCACGCGCCGTACGACGCCGAGGCGACGCAGGCGATCGACCGGGGCGACGTACCGAAGCCGGCGAAGCCGCCGGAGGACCCGGGCACGCTGCTCATCGACTTCAGCTGAGCGGCGGATCGCGGCTACGGGCTCAGGTCGTGATCGCACGTGCCCAGGTCCCGTTGCCGTGACCACGTTAGGCAGAAACGATGACATCCATTAGGCATCCTCGATAACGGTCGGGGTCTCGACAGACTCGACGAACGGAAACGAGCCCTACGCTGACCTCATGGCTGGCTGGGGACGTGGTCGCGGACGGTGGCCCGGGAAGCGGTACGGACTCGGCAGTGAAGCCGACCGCGCCACCTTCCGCACGCTGCACACCGCCTCGCTCGCCTCGCCCGCGCTGCGCGAGGGCCTGAACGCCGGCACCGTCGAACGCAGCCTGCGCCACCTGCGCACCCTCCTCGGCACCCCGGCGGTGGCGATCACCGACACCACCGGACTGCTCGGGTACGACGGCCCGGAGACCCACCACGTCGAGCACGCCACCGCGCTCGGCCTGCGCGCCGCCGCGGGGGCTACCACGGTCGTGGCCGGACCGGGCGAGCTGCCCTGCGACGTACCGGGGTGCCTGTTGCGGCATGCTGTCGCGAGCCCGTTGGTGATCGAGGACCGGGTCGCCGGTGGCCTGGTGGTGCTGACCGACCGACCGTCGGCGAGCCTGCTCCGGGCAACCGACGAGGTTGCCACCTGGGTCTCGACCCAGCTCGAGCTCGCCGAGCTGGACGCGTCCCGGCACCGGCTGGTCCAGGCCGAGGTCCGGGCTCTGCGCGCGCAGATCAGCCCGCACTTCATCTACAACTCCCTCGGCGCGATCGCCTCGTTCGTCCGCACCGACCCCGACCGGGCCCGCGAGCTGCTGCTCGAGTTCGCCGACTTCACCCGGTACTCCTTCCGCCGGCACGGCGAGTTCACCACGCTGGCCGAAGAGCTCCGCTCGATCGAGCGCTACCTGCTGCTCGAGCAGGCTCGCTTCGGCGACCGGCTCCAGGTAGTGCTCCGAATCGCGCCCGAGGTGCTCGCCGTCCAGGTGCCGTACCTCTGCCTCCAACCGCTGGTGGAGAACGCCGTCCGGCACGGCCTGGAGTCCTCCGAGACCGGCGGCACCGTCACCATCGAGGCCCGCGACGCCGACCGCGAGTGCGTCGTCACCGTCGAGGACGACGGCATCGGCGAGGACCCGGAACGGATCCGGGCGGTCCTCGCCGGCGAACCGGGCGGCGACTCGGTCGGGCTCGGCAACGTCGACGAGCGGCTGCGCGCGACCTTCGGCGACGAGTACGGTCTGGTCGTGGAGACCGCACCGGGCGCCGGTACCAAGGTCACCGTGCGGGTGCCGAAGTACGCTCCGGGGGTCCTGCCGTGACTGGGCCTATCACTGGACCCGTCCCCGGGCCCATCACCGGGCCCATCACCGGGCCCATCACCGGGCTCCGCGCCCTGGTCCTCGACGACGAGGCCCCGGCGCTGGATGAGATCACCTTCCTGCTCCGCCGCGACCCCAGGATCGGCGAGGTGCTGGCGTGCGACAGCCCGACCGAGGCGCTGCGGCTGCTGAAGGAGACCGAGGTCGACGTGGTCTTCCTCGACGTGCAGATGCCCGGGCTGAACGGGATCGAGCTGGCCTCGGTGCTCAGCCGGTTCAAAGAACCTCCGGCGATCGTCTTCGTCACCGCGCACGAGCAGCACGCGGTGGACGCCTTCGAGCTGCACGCGGTCGACTACGTCCTCAAGCCGGTCCGCGAGGAGCGCCTGGCCGAGGCGATCCGCCGTGTCCTCGGCGCGAGCCGCAATCCGCCGCCGGTCGAGCAGATCGCGGTCGAGCGCGGCGGGGTCACCCGGTTCGTGCCGGTCCCCGAGATCCGGTACGTCGAGGCCGAGGGCGACTACGCCCGGCTGCACACCGCCACCGAGGCGCACCTGGTCCGGATCCCGCTGACCCAGCTGGAGGCCCAGTGGGCGCAGAACGGGTTCGTCCGGATCCACCGGTCGCTGCTGGTCGCGATCCCGTACGTCGAGGAGCTCCGCGTCGACGCCGGCCGCTGCTCGGTCGTGGTCGGCGGCACCGAGCTCCCGGTGAGCCGTCGGCACACCCGGTCCCTGCGCGAGCTCCTGGTCGGGGCCCAGAAAATGGCCCAGAAGAAAGGGTCTCCGTGACCGAGCCGCGCCCGGACCGGCCACCTCAGCGCGTCCGGGTGACCAGCCCGTACGCCGACCGGGCTCGCACCCGACCGCGGCCCAGCGCGGCGTCCGAGATCGACGCCCAGACGGCGGTCGGCGAGATCTACGTCCGCGCCCTGCTGCGCAGCCAGCTCCGTCAAGCCGTCGGCACCCTGGTTCTGCTCACGGCCACGATCGGCGTGCTGCCGCTGGCGTTCCACCTGGTCCCGGCGCTGACCGAGAACCAGGTGCTCGGGATGCCGTTGTCCTGGGTGCTGCTGGCCTTCGGGTGCTACCCGGTGCTGATCGCCCTCGCCTGGCGCTACGTCCGCGCCAGCGAGCGGAACGAGGCCGAGTTTGTGCACGTGGTTGAAAGGTCGTGAGCTCCCAGTGAACCCCGACATCAACATCGCCTACGGCATCACCGCGGTGGCGCTGGTCACCGCGGCGACGTTGGCGATCGGCACCTGGGGGCTCCGCTTCAGCCGGACCACCTCGGACTTCTTCGTCGCCTCGCGCTCGGTCCGCCCCGGCCTGAACGCCGGGGCGATCAGCGGCGAGTACCTATCCGGTGCGTCCTTCCTCGGCGTCGCCGGCCTGGTGCTCGCGTTCGGTGGCGAGATGCTCTGGTACCCGGTCGGGTGGACTGCTGGCTACCTGGTGCTGCTGGTCCTGGTGGCGGCGCCGCTGCGGCGCAGCGGCGCGTACACGCTCCCCGACTTCGCCGAGGCCCGGCTGGACTCACGGGTGGTGCGCGCGCTGTCGTCGGTCCTGGTCGTGGTGATCGGCTGGCTCTACCTGCTGCCCCAGTTCCAGGCGGCCGGAATCGCGCTGCGCTCCTCGACCGGGATGGCGCCGTGGGCCGGCGGCCTAGTGGTCGCGGTCGTCGTACTGGCCAACGTGCTCGCCGGCGGGATGCGCTCGATCACCTTCGTGCAGGTCTTCCAGTACTGGCTCAAACTGACCGCGTTGCTGGTCCCGCTGGTGTTCCTGGTGATCGTCTGGCTGCACGACGGCGGCACCTCACCGGCCTCGGCATCGGTGGTCGTCGACGGGATCGCCGGCGACGACTGGGCGAACCCGCTGTCGGGCGACTACCCGCTCTACTCGACGTACTCGCTGATGGTCGCGACCTTCCTGGGCACCATGGGTCTCCCGCACGTCGCAGTCCGCTACTACACCAACCCCGACGGCCGGGCCGCCCGCAAGACCACGCTGGTGGTCCTCGGTCTGCTCGGCGCCTTCTACGTCCTGCCCCCGGTGTATGGGGCGCTGGGCCGGCTCTACGCCCCCGACCTGGTCGGGGCGGGCAGCACCGACAACGTCGTGCTCGAGCTGCCGCAGCGGATGATCGGCGGGGTCGGCGGGGACCTGCTGACCGCGCTGCTCGTGGGCGGTGCGTTCGCGGCGTTCCTGGCGACCTCGTCGGGACTGACCGTGGCCGTCGCCGGCGTGGTCTCGCAGGACGTGACCAGCCGCCGGTTCGAGGGTGTCACCGCGTTCCGGATCGCCGCGGTGATCGCGGTGGCGATCCCGTTCGCCCTCGCTCTGCTGGCCCGCGACGTCTCGGTGGCCACCGTCGTCGGCCTCGCCTTCGCGATGGCGGCCGCGACCTTCGGACCGCTGCTGGTGCTGGGGATCTGGTGGCGCGGGCTCACCGCCGCCGGAGCGGTGGCCGGAATGGCCGTCGGCGGCGTACTCACCGGGTACGCCGTGATCGACAACCTGGTGACCGACCGCGACTCCGGATGGTACGCCGCGGCGCTCGCCCAGCCGGCGGCCTGGGCGGTCCCGCTGAGCATCGCCACCATGATCGTGGTCTCGTTGCGGACCAGGCCGCCGCGGGCGGCGTACGTCAGCCGGGTGATGGTCCGGCTGCACACCCCGGAGAACCTCGAGCTGGACCGGGGCTGACCGTTCGTCGCTGACCGTTCGTCGCTCGGAACCGACCGTTCACCGACCGGTCGCCCCCGTCGGCCGCAGGATCAGTACGGACCCCTGCCGCCGGAACACCCTCCTCTCCTAACGTGATCGCGATCACACGATCGCCTCACTGACCAGGAAAGGTGGACCCGCCATGGCCGGCACAACCACCGCAGTGCACCAGTCCGCCGAGACCACCGACCCGGCGTACGAAGCCCTCGCCCGGACGCCGGAGTTCGCCGAGCTGCGGCGCCGCTACCGCAGCTTCGTCTTCCCCGCGACCATCGCCTTCATCGTCTGGTACGCCGCGTACGTCGTGCTCTCGATGTGGGCCCACGAGTTCATGAGCCAGAAGGTCGTCGGCAACATCAACGTCGCTCTCGTCTTCGGGCTGCTGCAGTTCGTCACGACCTTCGGCCTCGCCTGGCTCTACGCCAGGTACAGCAACACCCACCTCGACCCGCTGGCCCGCCTCCTCGACAAGCAGTACGTCGACGAGCACTACCTCAACGAGCACAGCCACAAGGAGTCCTGACATGGACAACAACCAGGTCCTGACCACCGGCTTGTTCCTGGTCGTGGTGGCGATCACGATCTACATCACCTTCCGCGCCAGCCGGAGCAACAGCGGCACTGCCGACTACTACGCCGGCGGCCGTTCCTTCACCGGCTTTCAGAACGGCCTCGCGATCGGCGGCGACTACATGTCGGCCGCCTCCTTCCTCGGCATCTCCGGAGCCATCGCTCTCTACGGCTACGACGGCTTCCTCTACTCGATCGGCTTCCTGGTCGCCTGGCTGGTCGCCCTGCTCCTGGTCGCCGAGATGCTGCGAAACTCGGGCCGGTTCACGATGGCCGACCAGCTCGCGTACCGGATGCGGCAACGCCCCGTCCGGACGGCGGCCGCCACCTCGACCGTGGTGGTCTCGATCTTCTATCTGCTCGCCCAGATGGTCGGCGCCGGCGCCCTGGTGACGCTGCTGCTCGGCGTGGAGAGCCAGATGGTGAAGAACCTGACCATCTTCGCGGTCGGCGGTCTGATGATCTTCTACGTCACCGTCGGCGGCATGAAGGGCACCACCTGGGTGCAGATCGTCAAGGCTGTCCTGCTGATGATCGGCTCGCTGCTGATCGTCGTCCTGGTGCTCGCAAACTTCGGCTTCAACCTCTCCGAACTGCTCGGCACTGCGTCGGAGAACACCGGCAAGGGTGAAGGTTTCCTCCAGCCCGGCCTCAAGTACGGCGCCACCGTGACGAGCAAAATCGACTTCGTCTCGCTCGGGATCGCCCTGGTCCTCGGAACCGCCGGACTGCCGCACATCCTGATCCGGTTCTACACCGTCCCGACCTCCCGCGACGCCCGCAAGTCGGTGCTCTGGGCGATCGGCCTGATCGGCGCCTTCTACCTGATGACGCTGGTCCTGGGCTTCGGTGCGGCGGCGATGCTGCCCAAGGACAGCTACGACAAGGTGGTCGCTTCCGGCGGCAACCTTGCGTCCCCGTTGCTCGCCGAGGAAGTCGGCGGCGGAGCCGGCACCACCGGCGGCGCGATCCTGCTGGCGCTGATCGCGGCGGTCGCGTTCGCCACGATCCTGGCGGTGGTGGCGGGGCTGACCCTCACCTCGAGCTCGAGCGTGGCGCACGACCTCTACAACAGCGTCTTCAAGAAGGGGCAGGCCTCCGAGCGGGACGAACTCCGGGTGGCACGCTACGCCGCTGCGGGCATCGGGCTGATCGCGATCGCGCTGGCGATCCCGGCACAGAAGCTCAACATCGCCTTCCTCGTCGGGCTGGCCTTCGCGGTCGCGGCGTCGGCGAACCTGCCGGCGATCGTCTACAACATGTTCTGGCGGCGCTTCAACACTCGCGGTGCGGTGTGGAGCATCTACGGCGGCCTGATCTCGTCGGTCGGTCTGGTGATCTTCTCGCCGATCGTCTCCGGCAAGGGTCTCGACGCGACCGGGAAGAATCTGTCCCTACTGCCGACCAGCATCGACATCTCCTGGTTCCCGCTGGAGAACCCAGGCATCGTCTCGATCCCGCTGGGCTTCCTGCTCGGCTACCTCGGGACCGTCTCCCGGCGCGAGCAGGACGCCGAGGACCGCTACACCGAGCTCGAGGTCCGCGCCCTCACCGGGGCCGGGGCCGAGGCCGCGATCCAGCACTGACCCGGCGACAACGCCGGCCACCGTGGGGGCTGCAACCTCGATGCAACCCCCACGGTGCGACGGTCTCTCCGGCGCACGCTCGTCGCGACGCCGATCCCGCCCTAGGCTGGCCGGAGCCTCACCCACCGGTCTCACCCCCCGACGTCGGAGGAACATCTCGATGAGCAACGAAGCACTCTCCAACCTGGCCCACGAAGAGCGGCGGTTCGCACCGCCCGCCGAGTTCGCGGCCAACGCCAACCTGACCGAGGCGTCGTACGACGAGGCCAACGCCGACCGGTTGGCGTTCTGGGAGAAGCAGGCCGATCGGCTCTCCTGGGACACCCGGTGGGACCAGGTCCTGGACTGGTCGAACCCGCCGTTCGCGAAGTGGTTCGTCGGCGGCAAGTTGAACGCGGCGTACAACTGCGTCGACCGGCACGTCGAGGCCGGTGCCGGCGACAAGGTCGCCTTCCACTGGGTCGGCGAGCCCACCGACGACGCCCGGGACATCACCTACGCCGAGCTCAAGGACGAGGTCTGCAAGGCGGCCAACGCGATCCAAGAGCTCGGCATCGAGACCGGTGACCGGGTCGCGATCTACATGCCGATGATCCCGGAGACGGTGATCGCGATGCTGGCCTGCGCGCGCCTCGGCGCCCCGCACACTGTCATCTTCGGCGGCTTCTCCGCCGAGGCGCTGTCGTCGCGGGTACTGGACTGCGGCGCGAAGCTGATCATCACCGCCGACGGCGGCTACCGGCGCGGCGCGGCCTCCGCGTTGAAGCCGGCCGTCGACGAGGCAGTCGCAAAGGTCGAGGCCGAGCAGCCGGGTCTGGTCGAGAACGTGCTGGTCGTCAAGCGCACCGGCCAGGAGGTCGACTGGAATGGTGACATCGACATCTGGTGGCACGACCTGGTCGACGAGTCCTCGACCATCCACGAGCCCGAGTTCTTCGACGCCGAGCACCCGCTCTACGTCATGTACACCTCCGGCACGACCGGCAAGCCCAAGGGCATCCTGCACACCACCGGCGGCTACCTGGTCGGGTCGGCGTACACGCACTGGGGCGTCTTCGACCTCAAGCCGGAGACCGACGTCTACTGGTGCACCGCCGACGTCGGCTGGGTCACCGGGCACTCGTACATGGTCTACGGACCGCTCGCGAACCAGGCCACCTCGGTGATGTACGAAGGCGTCCCGGACGCCCCGCACAAGGGCCGCTGGTGGGAGATCATCGAGAAGTACGGCGTCACGATCTTCTACACCGCGCCCACCGCGATCCGGACCTTCATGAAGTGGGGCGACGAGATCCCAGCGAAGCACGATCTCTCCTCGCTGCGGCTGCTCGGCTCGGTCGGTGAGCCGATCAACCCCGAGGCGTACGTCTGGTACCGGGAGACCATCGGCGGGGGCCGAGAGGGGCGACAGACGCCCGTCGTCGACACCTGGTGGCAGACCGAGACCGGCGCGATCATGATCAGCCCGCTGCCCGGCGTCACCCACGCCAAGCCAGGTTCCGCGATGAAGGCGATCCCCGGCATCGTGGCCGACGTCGTCAACGACGAGGGCGAGCCGGTGCCGGACGGCTCCGGCGGCTACCTGGTGATCCGGGAGCCGTGGCCGTCGATGCTGCGTACCCTCTGGGGCGACGACCAACGCTTCAAGGACACCTACTGGTCACGCTTCCCGGGGATGTACTTCGCCGGCGACGGCGCCAAGAAGGACGAGGACGGCGACGTCTGGGTGCTCGGCCGGGTCGACGACGTCATGAACGTGTCGGGCCACCGCTTGTCCACGACCGAGATCGAGTCGGCGCTGGTGTCCCACCCCAAGGTGGCCGAAGCTGCAGTGGTCGGCGCCAACGACGAGATGACCGGACAGGCCGTGTGCGCGTTCGTCATCCTGCGCAGCAACATCGGGGACACAGGGGAGGGTGCCGATCTGGTCACCGAGCTGCGCAACCACGTCGCAAAGCAGATCGGCCCGATCGCCAAGCCACGTCAGATCATGATCGTCGACGAGCTGCCCAAGACCCGGTCGGGCAAGATCATGCGACGCCTGCTCAAGGACGTCGCCGAGAACCGCGAGGTCGGCGATGTCACGACTCTGGCCGACTCGAATGTCATGGCCCTGATCAAGTCTGGCCTCACGTCAGCCTCCTCCGAGGACTAACCGCTGTGCTCAGTTCAGGCCGGTTTGCTCGGTTCAGGCCGGTTTTCAAGGCTTCGGGACCGGCCTGAACTGAGCAAGGTGCGTTGGGGCACCCATTCGCCACGTTGGATCAGCACCTCACGAAGGACGTCAGGGCGGTCGGTGATGATCGCGTCCACGCCCGCATCGAGCAGGCGCCGTATGACGGCCGGCTCGTCCACCGTCCACGTCACCACCCGCACACCGATGTCGTGCGACATCGCGACGAGCCGCTCGACAAAGATCGGGACGCGCCCCAGCTTGACGGGGACGTGTGCGAACGGCGCCGTGGCCAGGGCTCTCGGGGGCCGCATCCCCGTCCGGGCACACGACAGCAGCGCTGTCAGCGACCGCCAGCCCAGCGCCGTCGTGACCCCTGGCACCTCACGACGGACCTGACCGAGCCACCCGTCCCAGGCACCCGCAATACAGACGCGTTCAGCAACGCCCTTGCGTCGCAACGACTTCACCAGCGGACCGATCGCGATCTCATCCTTCAGGTCGACGGCGAAACACTGCTCGGGGAAGGCGTCGAGGGCGTCGTCGAGGGTGGGGATCGGCTCGATCCCGTCGACCCGCAGGTCACGCAGCTCGGCGAGCGTTCTCGCCCGGACAGACCCCGCTTCGGACGTGACCCGCCCGAGCGCATCGTCGTGAAAACACACCAGGTGCCCGTCGGAGGTCGCCCGGACGTCGGTCTCGAGGTAGCGCAGTCCAAGCGCCGCCGCCAAGCCGAACGCCGCCAGGGTGTTCTCCGGCGCGAGCGCAGCGCCACCGCGGTGGGCGATCGCGAGCGGTCCGGTCTCCTCGCCGTAGGTCATGTTCTGACAGTGACGCACCGACGGCCCCGAAATGGCCAAAACGGCTGTTACCGAACGAAGTTCACCCAGCCTTCATTTCCGACCCCCCTTGCTCACGTGAGGCCGCATTGCACAGTTCAAACCGGATGCAAGGGCGCTGCGGAGCTCACGAACCGGCCTCGACTGAGTAAACCGGCCTCAAGTGAGCAAAGGATTGAGCCGAGTTGAGGACTCGACCCGATAGACTGACGGTGGTGTGCCGGGAAGTCTGGTCGGCGAGTCGTCCGAACGACCCCGAACCGCAAAGGCGGCACCTGTGAGCGCACCTCGCCCCCCAACCCAGCGGCTGTTTCGGCGGTCGAGCTGGCTCGAGGTCCAACACGTCACGAACGCCCTTCGCACCGAGACCGTTGGCGGGGCGTTGCTGCTCATCGCCGCCGTCGTGGCGATCGTCTGGGCCAACTCTCCCGGGGCCGACGGGTATGCCGCCCTGCGCGCCTTCGAGATCGGGCCCGAGTCGCTGCACCTGAAGCTCTCGCTGGCGCAGTGGGCGGCCGACGGACTTCTGGCGATCTTCTTCTTCGTCGCAGGACTTGAGCTCAAGCGCGAGTTCGTGATCGGCGATCTGAAGGACCCGGCAAAGGCGGCACTTCCCGTGGCCGCTGCCATCTGCGGCGTCGCCGTCCCCGCCCTGTTGTTTGTCGCGGTG
>JBKJIN010000055.1:0-22689 GCA_046598425.1 Marmoricola sp.
GTCGTACCTGATGACCGCGCGGCTGTTCGCCACCGCCGAGCGCGGGCTGGCGACGCTGCGGGTCAAGGCGTTCCGGCACGTCCACGACCTGCCGCTGCTGACCCAGAACACCGAGCGCCGCGGGTCCCTGGTCTCCCGGGTCACCAGCGACGTCGACCAGGTCAGCCAGTTCCTGGTCTTCGGCGGAATCATCGGCATCATCAGCGTCGGCCAGATCGTCGTCGCGACCGCGATCATGCTGGTCTACAGCTGGCAGCTGACGATCGTGGTCTGGGTCTGCTTCGCACCGCTGTTCGCGTCCTTGCGCTACTTCCAGCGCCGGCTGTCGGACTCCTACGCCGTCGCACGCCGGTTGGTCGGGCAGATGCTCGCCGTCGTCGCCGAGCCCGTGGTCGGCGCCCTGGTGGTTCGGACCCACGCGATCGAGGGCCGCACTCAGGCCCGGATCGACGAGGCGATCGGCGAGTACCAGCGAGCCAGCACCCGGGCCCAGGGCCTGACTGCGTTCTCGTTCTCGCTCGGCGGCGTCTCCGCCGGCCTGGCCAACGCGCTGGTGCTGATCATCGGCATCTGGCTCGGCCAGGGACACCTCTGGGCCGGCGACATCACCTCCGGCGAGGTACTCGCGTTCGCGTTCCTGGTGACGCTGTTCGTCTCGCCGGTGCAGATGGGCACCCAGGTGCTGACCGATGCCCAGAACGCGATCGCCGGCTGGCGGCGGGTGATCGGGATCCTGGACACCCCGGCCGACCTGGACGACCCCGGTCCGGCCGGCGAGCGACTCCCGCACGTGCCGCTGAGCATCGGTTTCGAGCACGTCGCCTTCGCCTACCCGGACGGCCCGCTGGTGATGCGGGACGTCGACCTGGAAATCGCGGCCGGGACCCGGGTCGCCGTGGTGGGGGAGACCGGCTCGGGAAAAACTACCTTCGCCAAGGTGTTGACCCGGCTGATGGACCCGACCTCCGGGACGGTCCGACTGGCCGGTCACGACCTGCGCAAGGTCGGCTTCGAGTCGCTGCGCCGGCGGGTGGTGCTGGTGCCGCAGGAGGGGTTCCTCTTCGACTCCACCCTCTACGCGAACGCCGCGTACGGCGACCTGGACGCCGGCCCGGACGAGGTCCGCCGGGCGATCGACGAGCTCGGCCTCGGCGACTGGCTCGACGGGCTGCCGCTGGGCCTGGAGACCAGGGTCGGTCAGCGCGGCGAGTCGCTTAGCGCCGGGGAGCGGCAGCTGGTCGCGCTGATCCGGGCGCACCTGGCCGACCCGGACCTGCTGGTGCTCGACGAGGCCACCAGCGCCGTCGACCCGGCCCTGGAGATGCGGATCGGGCGGGCCCTCGAGCAACTGCTCTCCGGCCGGACCAGCGTCACGATCGCGCACCGGATGAGCACCGCGGAGAACGCGGACGAGGTGATCGTCTTCGACCGCGGCCGGGTGGTCCAGCGCGGCCCGCATGCCGCCCTGGTCGCCGAGGGCGGTGTCTACGGTCGGCTGCACGCCTCCTGGGACGCCCAACAGACGTGACCCGGCGTGAATGTACCGCCCAACAACGCCGACCCGGCGTGAATGTCCCGGACCGGGGCGCCGACCCGGCGTGAATGCTCCGGACTGAGATACTTGCCCGGTGAGCGAACTCGACCCGGCCATCGCTGCCCGCCTCAAGCGCAACGACCAGGGACTAGTCCCGGCGGTGGTGCAGCAGCACGACACCGGCGAGGTGCTGATGCTCGGCTGGATGGACGACGAGGCGTTACGCCGGACCCTGACCACCGGGCGCGGGACCTACTGGAGCCGGTCGCGCAACGAGTACTGGGTCAAGGGGGAGACTTCCGGGCACCACCAGCGCGTCGTAGAGGTCCGCCTCGACTGCGACGGCGATACCTTGCTGGTGAAGGTGGAACAGCAGGGTCCGGCCTGCCACACCGGCGACCGGACCTGCTTCGACGCGGACGTGCTGAGCGGTGGCTGAGCGGCGCGACCGCGGGAGGTTCGGAGCCGTCGTACTCGTGGGGCTGGCGACCTCGGGCCTGACCGCCGTCGCTGCGGCGAACGCCTGGTTCCGCGCCACCGGCGACCACCGGGTGATCGGGCTGAGCGACGCTGGCACCGAGGCGGACATGCCGCTCGCCGTGGCCTTCGCACTGGTCGTGCTGGCTGCCTGGGGCGTCGTCCTGGTCACGGGTGCAACGACCCGGCGCGTCGTCCTGGCTCTCGGGGTGCTGGCCGGCCTCGGCGTGCTGGCCTGCGTCGTCCGCGCCCCGTTCCTGCTGCCCGACCAGCTCGCCGAGCGCCTCGGTGCCGTCGAGGTGCAGTCCCGGCCGACCGGGTGGTACGTCGTTGCGTGCGTGGCGGTCGTCCTGGCCCTGGCGGCGATGGTCGCCGGGTGGAGGCTGGCCCCGCGCTGGCCGACAATGAGCAGTCGGTACGACGCCCCTGCCGCCGGGTCGTCCCTGGAGACGACCGGGGACGCCGACGAACTGACCCTCTGGAAGGCGCTCGACGAGGGTCGTGACCCAACCCAGTAGTGAGACCGATTACGATGCTCATCGCCCCGCATCCCCGCACCAAGGAGTCGAACGCATGTCGGACAACCACGGGAACACCCCGGCCGCTTGGACCGCTGTCGCTCTCGGCCTGGCCGCCTTCGTGGTGGGCGGCATCGGACTGATGGCCTACTCGATGCCGGTCTTCTGGGTCGGCGTGGCGCTGGCGCCGATCGCCCTCATCGTCTTCGCCGTGATGATCCGGCTGGGGTACCACACGGGTCAATGACCCCGCGGGGACGCGTTCGCGGCCGGGAACATCTCGGTTGCGCGCCGTGAGAACCTGGGGTTGGCAACGGCGCCCGAACCCACCCGGTCATCACCCGTGTCAACCAGTAAGGCTCACCATGTCTGTCCTCGACGACATCGTCGCCGGTGTGCTCGATGACCTCGCCGCCCGTCAGGTACGGGTCAGCGAGGCCGACCTCCGTCGCCGCATCGCTGATCGGTCGACCCCGGCCCTCGACCCGATGCCGGCGTTCCGCGCTCCGGGCCTCAGCGTCATCGCCGAGGTCAAGCGTCGGTCCCCGAGCAAGGGCGACCTCGCGTCCATCCCGGACCCGGCCAAGCTCGCCCGCGCTTACGCGGCCGGTGGCGCAGCCGCGATCTCGGTGCTCACCGAGCAGCGCCGCTTTTCCGGGTCATTGGCGGACCTGGACGCGGTTCGCGCCGCGGTGGCCACCCCGGTGCTGCGCAAGGACTTCATCGTCACCGAGTACCAGATCCTCGAGGCCCGTGCCGCCGGTGCCGACCTGGTCCTGCTGATCGTCGCCGCGCTCGATGACTCCGCACTGCGGCGCCTTTACTCCTTCGCCCGCGACTGGGGGTTGACCGTGCTGGTCGAGGTGCACGACGAGTCGGAGATCGCGCGCGCCCTGGCGGTCGGGACCGAGCTGCTCGGGGTGAACGCCCGCAACCTCAAGACCCTCGAGGTCGACCCGGATGCCTTCGGCCGGCTCGCGGCCCGGGTGCCCGAGGGCATCGTCAAGGTCGCCGAGTCCGGCATCTCCGGCCCCGCCGACGCGGCCCGGTATGCCGCCGAGGGCGCCGACGTGGTCCTGGTCGGCGAGGCGCTGGTCAAGGACGGCGACCCGACCGCGGCCGTGCAGGCGATCCGCAACGCAGGAGGAGCACGATGAGCACCCGGGAGAGCGTCACCAACCAGGGACCGGACGAGCGCGGGCAGTTCGCCGGCCCCGACGGCACTAGCTTCGGCGGTCGGTTCATGCCGGAGGCGTTGATCGCCGAGCTCGACGAGCTGACCCGCGTCTGGACCGCCGCGATGGTCGACGACGACTTCACCGCTGAGTTCCAGCGCATGCTCCGCGAGTACGCCGGCGTCCCGAGCATGCTGTACGACGCGACCCGGCTCTCCGAGAGGACCGGTGCCCGGATCCTGCTCAAGCGCGAGGACCTGAACCACACGGGAGCCCATAAGATCCGCAACGTCCTAGGCCAGGCACTGCTCGCCAAGCGGATGGGCAAGACTCGGTTGATCGCCGAGACCGGCGCCGGCCAGCACGGCGTCGCCACCGCGACCGCAGCGGCGTACCTGGGCCTGGAGTGCGTCGTCTACATGGGCAAGGTCGACACGGAGCGGCAGGCGCTCAACGTCGCCCGGATGAATCTGCTCGGCGCCGAGGTCGTCGCCGTCGACTCCGGCAGCATGACCCTCAAGGACGCCATCAACGAGGCGATCCGGGACTGGGTCGCCAGTGTCGAGCACACGGCGTACTGCTTCGGCACCGCCGCGGGCCCGCACCCGTTCCCGGCGATGGTCCGCGACTTCTGCCGTGGCATCGGCGACGAGGCTCGGGCGCAGTGCCTGAACCAGTTCGGCGCGCTGCCGGACATCGTCACCGCCTGCGTGGGTGGTGGCTCGAACGCGATCGGCATGTTCACCGCGTTCCTCGACGACGACGTCCGCATCGTCGGCTTCGAGGCCGGCGGTGACGGCGTCGACACCCTGCGGCATGCCGCGACGATCTACGCCGGCGAGGTCGGCGTACTGCACGGCGCGCGCACCTACGTGCTCCAGGACGCCGACGGCCAGACGATCGAGTCGCACTCGATCTCGGCGGGCCTGGACTACCCGGGCGTCGGTCCGCAGCATGCGCACCTCGCGCGCATCGGTCGCGCGGAGTACTTGCCGGTGACCGACGCCGAGGCGATGGACGCGCTCGCGCTGCTCGCCCGTACCGAGGGCATCATCTGTGCGATCGAGTCGGCGCACGCCGTCGCGGGGTCGCTCCGGCTCGCGGCCGAGAACCCCGGTGCAACGATCCTGATCAACCTCTCCGGTCGCGGTGACAAGGACATGGGCACCACCATCGAGTGGTTCGGACTCGGCGCTCCGGTCGTCGAGCCTGTCGAGACGCAGGGAGGCGCGCAGTGACTGCGCACAGCACAGCGGCCGCGTTCGAGAAGACCCGGGCCGCGGGTCGGGCGGCGCTGGTTGGCTACCTGCCGGCTGGGTTCCCGGACGTCGCCGGCTCGATCGAGGCGATGAAGGTGATGGTCGATGCCGGCTGCGACATCATCGAGGTCGGGCTGCCCTACAGCGACCCGGTGATGGACGGCCCCACGATCCAGGCCGCCGCGCAGCAGGCCCTCGAGGGCGGGATCCGCACCGCGGACGTGCTCCGCACCGTCGAGGCGGTGGCAGCGACCGGAACGCCGACGCTGATCATGACGTACTGGAACCCGGTCGAGCGCTGGGGCGTGGAGCGGTTCGCCGCCGACCTGGCCAACGCCGGGGGAGCGGGTCTGATCACCCCCGACCTGACACCGGACTCGGGAGGCGAGTGGATCGCCGCCGCCGATGCGCATGACCTGGACAAGGTCTTCCTGGTCGCCCCGTCGTCGACCGACGAGCGACTGGCGATGACCACGGCCGCGTGCCGCGGGTTCGTCTACGCCACCGCGGTGATGGGCGTGACCGGCGCGCGGGCCAGCACCAGCGACCTCGCCGGTCCGCTGGTGTCCCGTACCCGCCTGCTCTGCCCACCTGGGGCGGACCTGCCGATCGGCGTCGGGCTAGGCGTCTCCAACGGGGCGCAGGCCGCGGAGGTGGCGTCGTACGCCGACGCCGTGATCGTCGGCTCGGCGTTCGTGCGCACGTTGCTCGACCACGGCAACGACGCCGCAGCGGGTCTGAGAGCGCTCCGGGCGCTGACCGAGGACCTCGCCGCCGGAGTCAGCACCAGGCTGGCATGATCGTCACGAGCCACCTGCCCGACCTCGGTCAGCCTAGTGACAAGGAGCCCGCGTGACCCCCGATCTCGTTGCCCAGTTCATCCCCAGCCCCGGGCAGGGTGTCTGGTACCTCGGCGACGTCCCTTTCCGGGCCTACGCGCTGTGCATCATCCTCGGCGTCGTGGCGGCGGTCTGGCTGGGCGAGAAGCGGTGGCTGGCCCGGGGCGGTACGGCGGGAGAGGTCAGCGACGTCGCACTCTGGGGCGTGCCGTTCGGTCTGGTCGGTGCCCGCGCGTACCACGTGGCGACGGACCACGGGCTGTACTTCGGCGACGGCAAGGACCCGATCGACGCCCTGAAGATCTGGGAGGGCGGCCTGGGCATCTGGGGTGCCATCGCGGGCGGCGTGCTCGGTGGGGTTATCGCGTGCCGTCGCAAGGGCATCCGGGTGGCGCCGCTGCTCGATGCGCTCGCCCCCTCGCTGCTGCTGGCTCAGGCGATCGGCCGGTGGGGCAACTACTTCAACCAGGAGCTCTTCGGCAGGCCGACCACGAAGCCTTGGGGCCTGGAGATCGACGCGGCGCACGCCCCCAAGAACGACCAGGGCGAGGTGCTGTACCCGGCCGACACGGTCTTCCATCCGACCTTCCTGTACGAATGCCTCTGGAACCTCGGCGCGATGGGCCTGGTCATCTACCTCGACCGCAAGCTCAAGCTCGGCTTCGGGCGGGCTTTCGCGCTCTACGTGATGGCGTACTGCGCCGGCCGCGGCTGGATCGAGAACCTGCGGATCGACACCGTCGAGTACGACGACATCCTCGGTCTGCGGCTCAACGTGTGGACCTCGATCATCCTGTTCACCCTCGCGCTCGCCTACTTCGTCCTGGTCGGACGTCGGCACCCGCGGCCCGACAGCCGTGAGGAGTCGGTCTACACGGAGGGGCGCAACGGTGCTCCTGAGGCCCCTGAGACCCAGGGTGGCGAAGACCCGGTCGAGGCCGGGACCGCTGCGGCGGACCCCGACGAGGGCGACTCGCCGCGCTGACCTGCAGTTTTGGGGGCGCCGTTGCGTGCGGCGTTCATCACGGGCCGCCAGCCGAAACCGAGGAGACCCGAGGGCCTCCGCTGTTGTAGTCTGAACCTTCTTCCGCACGGGCCAGTGAAGTCCTGTGCAGCATGCTTCCACCGCCGTACCGGCCGGGCCCCTCCGGGGGAGCAGCCGCGTGCGCTTTATGACGACGGGAGAATGCAGATGCACGCATTCCCGCCGCCCGCTTCTGGGGCAAGGTCCGCACCTGCTGAGGGTCTCTTCGGGCGACCCCGTTCGCAGGGCCTCTACGACGGCACCAACGAGCACGACGCCTGTGGTGTCGCGTTCGTCGCGACGCTCACCGGCGTGCCGAGCCACGACATTGTCTTCAAGGCGCTCACCGCGCTGCGCAATCTCGAGCACCGCGGTGCCGCGGGGGCCGAGCCCAACTCGGGCGACGGCGCCGGCATCCTGCTCCAGGTCCCCGACAGGTTCTTTCGCGACGTCACCGCCGAGCTCGGCTTCGAGTTGCCGGCGCCGCACGCGTACGCGGTCGGCACCGCGTTCCTGCCCGGCGACGCCGAGCACGTCGCCAAGACCCGCCTGCGGATCGAGGAGATCGCGGCCGAGGAGGGCCTGACCGTCCTCGGTTGGCGCGAGGTCCCGACCGACCCGGCCTCGCTCGGCGCCACCGCGCTGGCCACGATGCCGTCCTTCGCGCAGATCTTCGTCGCTGCCACGGGCAGCCGCGTCCTCGGGATGGGCCTGGAGCGGCTGGCCTTCTGCCTGCGCAAGCGTGCCGAGCGCGAGACCGACGTGTACTTCCCGTCGCTGTCGAGCCGCACCATCGCCTACAAGGGCATGCTGACCACCGACCAACTCGACCACGTGTTCCCGGACCTGGTCGACGAGCGGGTCGAGTCCGCGGTCGCCGTCGTGCACTCCCGCTTCTCCACCAACACCTTCCCGAGCTGGCCGCTGAGCCACCCGTACCGGTTCATCGCCCACAACGGCGAGATCAACACCGTGATGGGCAACCGGAACTGGATGCGGGCCCGCGAGGCGCTGCTCTCCAGCGACGTGATCCCCGGCGACCTCGAGCGCCTCTTCCCGATCTGCACGCCGGGCGCCAGCGACTCGGCATCCTTCGACGAGGTCCTCGAACTGCTGCACATGGGTGGCCGCAGCCTGCCGCACGCTGTGCTGATGATGATCCCCGAGGCGTGGGAGAACCACACCGAGATGGACGCCGAGCGCAAGGCGTTCTACGAGTTCCACTCGGCGCTGATGGAGCCGTGGGACGGTCCTGCCTGCGTCGTCTTCACCGACGGCACCCAGGTCGGCGCCGTGCTCGACCGCAACGGCCTGCGCCCGAGCCGCTACTGGGTCACCGACGACGGTCTGGTCGTCCTGGCCAGCGAGGTCGGCGTGCTGGACCTGGACCCGGCCACGATCGTCCGCAAGGGCCGGCTGCAGCCGGGTCGGATGTTCCTCATCGACACCGAGGAGCACCGGATCATCGAGGACGAGGAGATCAAGTCCACCCTCGCCGCCGAGAACCCGTACGACGAGTGGTTGCACGCCGGGCTGATCAAGCTCAGCGACATCGCCGACCGCGAGCACATCGTGCACAGCCACGCCTCGGTGACCCGCCGCCAGCAGATCTTCGGCTACACCGAGGAGGAGTTGCGCGTCATCCTCACCCCGATGGCGAACAACCCGGCCGAGCCGCTCGGCTCGATGGGTACCGACACCCCCATCGCTGTGCTCTCCGAGCGCCCGCGCCTGTTGTTCGACTACTTCGCGCAGCTCTTCGCGCAGGTGACGAACCCGCCGTTGGACGCGATCCGTGAGGAGCTGGTGACCAGCCTGAATGGGTCGATCGGCCCCGAGGCCAACCTGCTCGACCCCGGTCCGGCCTCGTGCCGCCAGGTGGTGCTGCCGTTCCCGGTGATCACCAACGACGAGCTGGTCAAGATCCGGCACATCAACCGTGACGGCGACATGCCCGGTTTCATCACGCACGTCTCCCGCGGCCTGTACGACGTCGCCGGTGGCGGCGAGGCGCTGTCCGCCCGCCTGGACGAGATCTGCGCGGAGGTGACCGAGGCGATCGCGGAGGGCGCCCGCGTCATCGTGCTCTCGGACCGGCACGCGGACGCCACCCACGCGCCGATCCCGTCGCTGCTGATGACCGCCGCGGTCCACCACCACCTGGTCCGGGAGAAGTCCCGCACCAAGGTCGGCCTGATCATCGAGGCCGGTGACGTCCGCGAGGTGCACCACGTCGCGACCCTGATCGGCTACGGCGCCGCCGCGGTCAACCCGTACCTGGCGATGGAGTCGGTCGAAGACCTGGCGAGGGACGGCTTCTACGTGAAGACCGAGCCCGAGCAGGCCGTCAAGAACCTGGTGAAGTCGCTCGGCAAGGGCGTGCTCAAGGTGATGTCCAAGATGGGCGTCTCGACGGTCGCGTCGTACACGGGCGCGCAGATCTTCGAGGCTCTTGGGCTCTCGCAGGAGGTCGTCGACCGGTACTTCACCGGCACCACCTCGAAGCTCGGTGGCGTCGGCCTTGACGTGATCGCCGAGGAGGTTGCCCTGCGGCACCGCGCGGCGTACCCGATCGATGGCATCGCGCCGGCGCACCGGGACCTCGCCATCGGCGGCGAGTACCAATGGCGCCGCGAGGGTGAGTTGCACCTGTTCAACCCGGAGACGGTCTTCCGCCTCCAGCACGCCACCCGCTCGGGCCGCTACGACGTCTTCAAGCAGTACACCGCTGCGATCGACGACCAGGCCGAGAAGCTGATGACGCTGCGCGGGCTGTTCCGGTTCAAGGACGGTGAGGCGACAGGGCGCGCCCCGATCTCGATCGACGAGGTTGAGCCGGTCTCCGAGATCGTCAAGCGGTTCTCCACCGGCGCGATGTCCTACGGGTCGATCTCGCAGGAGGCGCACGAGACGCTGGCGATCGCAATGAACCGGCTGGGCGGCAAGTCCAACACCGGTGAGGGCGGCGAGGACGCCGACCGGCTCTACGACCCGGAACGGCGCAGCTCGATCAAGCAGGTTGCCTCGGGACGCTTCGGCGTGACCTCGGAGTACCTGACCAACGCCGACGACATCCAGATCAAGATGGCGCAGGGCGCCAAGCCCGGCGAGGGTGGCCAACTGCCCGGCAACAAGGTCTACCCCTGGGTGGCCAAGACCCGGCACAGCACGCCCGGCGTGGGCCTGATCTCGCCGCCGCCGCACCACGACATCTACTCGATCGAGGACCTGGCTCAGCTGATCCACGACCTGAAGAACGCGAACCCGGCTGCCCGGGTGCACGTGAAGCTGGTCGCCGAGGTCGGCGTCGGCACGGTCGCCGCTGGTGTCTCCAAGGCGCACGCGGATGTCATCCTGATCTCCGGCCACGACGGCGGCACGGGAGCCTCGCCGCTGACCTCGCTCAAGCACGCGGGTGGCCCCTGGGAGCTCGGCCTGGCCGAGACCCAGCAGACGCTGCTCCTCAACGGGCTGCGCGACCGCGTCGTCGTCCAGGCCGATGGTCAGCTGAAGACTGGCCGTGACGTCGTCATCGCTGCCCTGCTGGGCGCCGAGGAGTACGGCTTCGCCACGGCGCCGCTGGTGGTCTCGGGCTGCATCCTGATGCGGGTCTGCCACCTCGACACCTGCCCGGTCGGCGTCGCGACCCAGAACCCGGTCCTGCGGGAGCGCTATTCCGGCAAGGCCGAGTACGTCGTGAACTTCTTCGAGTACGTCGCCGAGGAGGTCCGCGAGCACCTGGCGGCTCTCGGGTTCCGCACCCTGGAGGAGGCGATCGGCCACGCCGAGATGCTCGACGCCGCCGACGCCGTCCAGCATTGGAAGGCCTCAGGGCTCGACATCTCGCCGATCTTCCACGTGCCCGACCTGCTGCAGGGCGCTGCCCGGCACCAGACCACCGTCCAGGACCACGGCCTAGAGAAGGCGCTCGACAACGAGCTGATCGCCCTGGCCGCCCCGGCGCTGGAGAAGGGCGAGCCGGTGCGTGCCCAGGTCGCCGTCCGAAACGTCAACCGGACCGTCGGCACGATGCTCGGTCACGAGGTGACCAAGCGGTACCGCGCCGAGGGCCTACCGGACGGCACCATCGACCTGACCCTGATCGGTTCGGCCGGTCAGTCGTTCGGGGCGTTCGTGCCGAAGGGCATCACCCTGCGGCTCGAGGGCGACGCCAACGACTACGTCGGCAAGGGACTTTCGGGCGGTCGGATCGTGGTCCGGCCGGACCGGGCGGCAACGTTCGAAGCTTCTGAGCAGGTGATCGCCGGCAACACCATCGGGTACGGCGCCACCTCGGGCGAGATCTTCCTGCGCGGTCGTGCCGGCGAGCGGTTCTGCGTGCGCAACTCGGGAGCCACTGCGGTCGTCGAGGGCGTGGGCGACCACGGCTGCGAGTACATGACCGGTGGCACTGTGGTCGTGCTCGGCCCGACGGGCCGCAACTTCGCGGCCGGGATGAGCGGCGGTACGGCGTACGTGCTGGACCTCGACCCGGCCCGGACCAACCGCGAGCTGGTGGACCTCGGTCCGGTGCCCGCGGCCGAGTCCGAGCTCCTTGCCGCTATCGTCCGCAAGCACGCGGAGGAGACCGGGTCGACGGTGGCCGCCGCGCTCCTGGAGGACTGGGACACCTCGCTGACCCGGTTCACCGAGGTGATGCCGCGTGATTACCGAATCGTGATGGAGGCCAAGGCGAAGGCCGAGGCAGACGGTCTCAGCGAGGCTGAGGTCGCCAAGAAGATGATGGAGTCCCTCCATGGCTGACCACACCCCCGGCATCGAACTGAAGGGTGCGAGCAATGGCTGACCCCAAGGGTTTTCTGAACAACGGCCGCGAGGTCGCAGCGCGGCGTCCCGTGGACGAGCGCGTCCACGACTGGAACGAGGTCTACCCGGGCGGGCCTGGGCGGGCCCTGCTCCCGATCATCCGGACCCAGGCGTCGCGCTGCATGGACTGCGGGATTCCGTTCTGCCACCAGGGCTGCCCGCTGGGCAACATCATCCCGGAGTGGAACGACCTGGTGTACCGCGACGACTGGGACGCCGCGATCGAGCGCCTGCACGCGACGAACAACTTCCCGGAGTTCACCGGTCGGCTCTGCCCGGCGCCGTGCGAGACCGCGTGCGTCCTGGGGATCAACCAGGACCCGGTGACGATCAAGAACGTCGAGGTCTCGATCATCGAGCGCGCATTCGAGTCGCACAACGTGCGCCCGCAGCCGCCCGAGTGGCTCTCCGGCAAGACCGTCGCCGTCGTCGGCTCCGGTCCTGCAGGCCTGGCCGTCGCCCAGCAGCTCACTCGGGCGGGCCACACCGTCGCGGTCTACGAGCGTGCCGACAAGATCGGCGGCCTGCTCCGCTACGGCATCCCTGAGTTCAAGATGGAGAAGAAGGTCCTCGACCGACGTCTCGAGCAGATGCGGAGAGAGGGCACCGTCTTCCGCTCCGGCGTCGACATCGGCGGCGAGCTGACCGGCGACGCCCTGCGCGAGCGGTACGACGCGGTCGTCCTGGCCATCGGTTCCACGATCGCCCGTGACCTGCCGGTCCCGGGCCGTGAGCTAGGCGGCATCCACCAGGCGATGGAGTTCCTGCCGCAGGCCAACCGGGTTGCGCTCGGTGAGGCTGCGACCGCGGACGGCTCCGACCAGATCGTCGCTACCGACAAGCACGTCGTCATCATCGGCGGCGGCGACACCGGGGCTGACTGTCTCGGCACCTCGACCCGCCAGAGCGCCGCGTCGATCACCCAGCTGGAGATCATGGCGCGTCCCGGCGAGGACCGCCCGGGCAGCCAGCCGTGGCCGACCTATCCGATGACCTTCCGGGTCTCCTCGGCGCACGAGGAGGGCGGGGAGCGGGTCTACGCCGTCTCGACGAGGGAGTTCCTCGGCAACGACGAGGGCAACGTCCGGGCGCTGCGACTGGTCGAGGTCGACGGGTCCTTCCAGCCGATCGAGGGCACCGAGCGCGAGATCCCGGCCGACCTGGTCCTGCTCGCGATGGGCTTCGTCGGACCCGAGCGCGCCGGCGTCGTGGAGCAGTTGGGCGTAGCGCTCGACGACCGCGGCAACATCGTCCGGGACAAGTCCTACGCGTCCTCGGTCGAGGGTGTCTTTGTCGCCGGTGACGCCGGACGGGGACAGTCGCTGATCGTCTGGGCAATCGCCGAGGGTCGGGCCGCCGCTGCTGCGGTGGACACCTTCCTCACCGGTTCCACCACCCTCCCGGCTCCGATCCCTCCCACCGAACGCCCCGTCACCGCCTGAGCGCTGACCCGGCCCGAAAGTGCCGGTGTGTAACGCCGACCCGTCGTGAAAGTGCGAGTACGCGTGCATTTTCACGACGGGTCGGCGCAATTCATCCGGCGTTTCACGACGGGTGGGGGAGGCCGGTAGGTTTGTCCTGTGCGTAGAGCAAAGATCGTCTGCACGCTCGGCCCGGCCGTCTCCACCAAGGAGAGCATCCGGGCCCTCGTGGACGCAGGCATGGACGTTGCCCGGCTCAACCTCAGTCACGGCACCCACGCCGAGCACGAGGCCGTCTACCGGATGGTGCGGGAGGCCTCGGACGAGAGCGGGCACGGGGTCGGCATCTTCGCCGACCTCCAGGGGCCGAAGATCCGGCTCGGCTGGTTCCGCGACGGCGGTGTCCGCTTGCAGCCCGGCCAGTCCTTCACGATCACGACCCGGGAAGTCTCCGGTGACAACGAGGTCGCCGGTACGACGTACGAGGGCCTTCCCGGGGACGTCAGCGAAGGCGACCAGATCCTGATCGACGACGGCAAGGTCCGACTGCGGGTCACCGCGGTCGAGGGCACCGAGGTGCACACCCGGGTCGAGGTCGCCGGCCGGGTGAGCGACCACAAGGGCATCAACCTCCCCGGCGTACCGGTCAGCGTGCCAGCGCTCTCGGAAAAGGACATTGAGGACCTGCGCTGGGCGCTCCACCTCACGGTCGACTTCGTCGCGCTCTCCTTCGTCCGTTCGGCCAAGGACGTCGAGGACGTACGCCGGATCATGCGCGAGGAAGGCGTGATGCTGCCGGTCATCGCCAAGATCGAGAAGCCGCAGGCCATCGACAACCTCGACGAGGTGATCAAGGCGTTCGACGGCTTCATGGTCGCGCGTGGCGACCTTGGCGTGGAGTGCCCGCTCGAGGACGTGCCGTTCCTGCAGAAACGGGTCGTCGCCAAGGCGCGACGCAACGCGAAGCCGGTCATCGTGGCGACCCAGATGCTGGAGTCGATGATCTCCAGCCCGACCCCGACGCGTGCGGAAGCCTCCGACGTCGCGAACGCGATCCTCGACGGTGCGGACGCGGTGATGCTCTCGGGCGAGACCAGCGTGGGGGAGTACCCGATCGAGACCGTCCGCACGATGGCTCGGATCATCACCTCCACCGAGGACCACGAGCTGCCCCGGATGGCGGCGATCGACTGGCAACCCAAGACCCGGGGCGGCGTGATCGCCAAGGCGGCCGCCGAGGTGGCCGAGCGGGTGGGGGCGAAGTACCTGGTCGCGTTCACCCAGTCCGGGGACTCCGCACGGCGGCTCGCCCGGTACCGCGGCGCCATCCCGGTGCTGGCGTTCACCCCCGAGGCCACGGTCCGCTCCCAGCTCTCGATGACCTGGGGCGTGGAGACGTTCAAGACCGTCGAGGTCGAGCACACCGACCAGATGGTTCGTCAGGTCGACGAGCAACTGTTGAACACCGGCCGCGTGCAGGAAGGCGACCTGGTGGTGATCATCGCCGGTAGTCCGCCAGGCATCCCGGGATCGACCAACGCACTGCGCATCCACCGGATGGGCGACGCGATCAACGAGGTCGCGCCGGCCTACCGTGGCCTGGGCGGTTAGTCGCCGTACCGGGCCTTGCGCCAGCGCGCGGCGTTCTTGCGGGTGTCGGCGAACGCGAGCATCCCGCCGACGGTGTAGCCGATCACGACGAGGACGAGTAACAGGGTGCGCTCCGCCGGGCTCCGATCCTCGGGTCAGGACCGAGCCCCACCGCTCGCGCTGGGCGAGTCCGCGAATCACTGACTCGGTGCTGAGCTACAGACGCCGAGATGTCGTGCCGTGGCGAAACTTGGACTGTCCAGCGGCTACCAAGCCGCAGGCACCAACCCGGATCTGGCTGTCGACGAGTCAGCCCAGGATCGGGCTGGCCGCCGACAAATCTCTGGTGCCCCGGGTGGGATTCGAACCCACACTGGATGGATTTTGAAACCATTGTCTCTGCCGTTGGACTACCGGGGCGAACAGCAGGCACGAACGCTACCGGAACAAGGCAGGTCGAACGCACTCGGTACCCTGAGCCCCGTGACCGAGAGCCCCGCTACCCCGACCCGCCGCGTCGTCATCGCCGAGGACGAGGCGCTGATCCGTCTCGACCTGGCCGAGATGCTGGCCGAGGAGGGGTACGACGTGGTGGCGGCCGTCGAGGACGGCGAGCAGGCGATTGCGAAGACCGAGGAGCTCCGTCCGGACCTGGTGATTCTGGACGTGAAAATGCCCCGGCTGGACGGGATCGCCGCGGCCGAGCGGATCGCCAGTCAGCGGATCGCACCGGTGGTCATGCTGACCGCGTTCAGCCAGCGCGACCTCGTCGAGCGCGCCCGCGACGCCGGGGCGATGGCGTATCTGGTGAAACCGTTCGGGAAGTCCGACCTGCTCCCTGCGATCGAGATGGCGGTGAGCCGGTTCGCCGAGCTCCAACAGCTCGAGGCCGAGGTGGCCGACCTGAACGACCGGTTGGAGACCCGCAAGGTCGTCGACAAGGCCAAGGGCGTGCTCCAGGCGAAGCTCGGACTCAGCGAGCCCGACGCGTTCCGGTGGATCCAGAAAACCGCGATGGACCTGCGCCTCTCGATGCGCGAGGTGGCTGACGGGGTCGTCGAGCACGGCGTCGAGGGTTCCTGACCAGACCGCCGGCCGCGGTGAGCGGCTGCGCGGGTGCGCCGGTTTCGTCACAACTTGGCAACGGTCCGATTCAGACCGAGAACACGGCCCCCACGACGGATTGTGCGGTGCTAGCGTCCCCCCAAACCGCCGATCGAGTTGCGTCATACCCGGACGGCCCCACCCCCGAACACGGAGGAAAGATGATCCGTTCCAAAAAGTTCCTGCGAGGGACCGCCGCACTGGCCGGCGTCTTCGCCCTGACTCTGAGCGCCTGTGGCACCTCGGGCGGCGACGACAGCGGCGACAATAACGCCACCGCCGCCTGCGGCCTCAAACTGACCTACTTCGGTGCCCTCACCGGCCCGGCCGCAGCCCTCGGCATCAACGCTGCGAACGGCGCCGAGCTTGCGGTCGAGGAGTACAACAAGGAGAACTCGGACTGCACAGTCACCCTGGAGAAGGTCGACTCGCAGTCCGACCCGAAGCAGGCGACCGGCCTGGCGACGAACGTGATCGCGGACACGAAGGTCGTGGGCGTGGTCGGTCCGCTCTTCTCCGGTGAGTCCGAGGCTGCTGACCCCATTTTCGACGAGGCTGGTTTGCCGCTCATCTCCGCCTCCGCGACCCGACCCAGCCTGTCTGATCAGGGCTGGAAGGTCTTCCACCGTGTGCTCGGCAACGACGCCGCTCAGGGACCGGAGGTGACCACCCTCCTCAAGGAGGTCGCCGAGGTCGAGGAAGTCTTCGTCGTTGAGGACGACTCGCCCTACGGCAAGGGGCTGTCCGAGACGGTGCGAGGCGACATGGGCGACGGCGTCGTCGGGCGCGAGTCGGTCAAGACCGGCGAGACGGACTTCTCCGGTGTGATCAACTCGATCCAGGCGAAGAACCCGAAGTCGGTGTTCTTCAGCGGCTACTACCCCGAGGGTGGTCCGTTCGTGAAGCAGCTCAGGGCCGCCGGGTACGAGGGCGTCGTGGTAACGGCAGACGGTGTGAAGGACCCCGAGTTCATCAAGCTCGCGGGCGCTGACGCAGCCGAAGGCACGCTGATCACCTGCCCGTGCGTTCCGGGTGAGAACCTCGAGGCCTTCAACGACGCATACGTCGCCAAGTTCAACGTGGCGCCGGGCACCTACAGCCCCGAGGCGTACGACGCCACGAACATCTTCCTCGCCGGTATCAAGTCGGGTATCAGCGAGCGGGACAAGATGCTTGAGTTCGTTGACGCGTACGACGAGGATGGCATCACCAAGCGCATCAGCTTCACCGAGAAGGGTGAGGTCGAGGAGATTCCGATCTGGGGCTACAAGGTCGAGGGCGGCAAGATCGTCCCGATCAAGCAGCTCAACTGATCGACGCTATAGAGACGCTGCGGCCGGTCTTAGGCCGGCCGCAGCGTCTCCGCCTGTACGACGAGGGAGCACATTTCTGGTGAGCGGTTTCGACTTCAACATCGAGAACGTGACAGCCGTGATCATCACCGGTCTGTCCGCCGGCGCGATCTACGCACTGATCGCGCTGGGCTACACGATGGTGTATGGCGTTCTCCAGCTGATCAACTTCGCTCACTCCGAGGTCTTCATGTTCGGCGCCTTCGCGGCGACCTGGACCGTGATGGCACTAGGCGGCGACGGCACCACGTCGCTCGCGGCATCGATCGGCATGCTCCTGGCCGCTCTCATCGTGGCAATGGCGGTCTCGGCGGGAATCGCTCTGCTCCTTGAACGGGTGGCCTATAGGCCACTGCTCAAACGAAATTCGCCCAGGCTGCTGGCGCTGATCTCCGCGATCGGTGCCTCGTTCGCGCTCGCCGAGATCATGGGGCTGCGCGACAAGATCGTCGGCTGGTTCGGCCTGCGGGACAACCTGGCCCGTTACGTAGACAAGCCTCGGGACGCCACCGTCATGCCCGACGTGGTCCGCAACAAGAGGCTTTTCGAACTCTTCGGCTATAACGTGCGGTTGATCGACGTCGTCGTGATCTTCGCCGCTATCGGGATGATGGTGCTGGTCGACCAGTTCGTCCGCCGGTCCCGACTCGGCCGCGGTATCCGCGCTGTCGCCCAGGACCCCGAGGCGGCTGCATTGATGGGGGTGAACTCAACGCGCGTTGTTCAGCTGACCTTCCTGATCGGCGGCCTCCTGGCCGGCGCGGCGGCGCTCCTTTACATGAGCAAGATCGGGTTCATCAAATTCAACGGCGGCTTCCTCCTCGGTGTGAAGGCCTTCACCGCCGCGGTGCTGGGCGGCATCGGCAACCTGCGAGGAGCTTTACTCGGTGGCCTCGTACTCGGTGTCGCGGAGAACTTCGGGGCGGCGTACTTCGGAAACGCCTGGAAGGACGTCGTTGCCTTCGTACTGCTCGTTCTGGTTCTGCTCTTCCGCCCGAGTGGTCTGCTGGGTGAGTCCCTGGGGAGGTCGAAAGCATGAGCCGCGCCCTCAAGATTCCGAAGGCTCCGACACTGGCGTCGCTGCCGCGCTGGGGACAGATCGCGCTGATGGTTCTCATCGCGTTGTTCTTTTACGCGCTGCCGTTGCTCAACATCCCGGTACTCACGACGCCCGACACGGACTTCGGTGCGGTGATGTTCACCGTCGCTTCCTACGTGCTGGCAGCCCTGGGACTGAACATCGTGGTCGGGTACGCCGGGCTGCTGGACCTTGGCTACGTCGGGTTCTACGCCGTGGGGGCCTACACGGTCGGTGTGCTGACCACCCTGCACGCCGACCTGTCCTGGCCGGTCGTGCTGCCGATCGCGGTGCTGGTCGCGGTCATCTCCGGGATCATTCTGGGCGTCCCCACGCTGAGGGTGCGCGGGGACTACCTCGCGATCGTGACCCTCGGCTTCGGTGAGATCATCCGGATCACGGTGGTCAACACCGACTGGCTCGGTTCCGCCGGCGGCATCCCGGGCATCAAACCGCCGCCGAGCATTCCCGAGAAGCCTGCGGATCCGCTGTTCGAGGTCCCACACCTGATCTGGGAGAACGGCACCCCGCTGATTAACCTCGACAAGCAGACCTCGTTCCTCCAGTTCGGGGTCCTCGACCCGATCCCGTTCTACTGGCTGGCCCTAAGCCTGGTGATACTGCTGATCTTCGCGGACATCCTGATCAAGAACAGCCGTGTCGGACGTTCCTGGGAGGCCACCCGGGAGGACGAGGACGCCGCCGAACTGATGGGCGTACCGACGTTCAAGTTCAAGGTGCTCGCCTTCGCAATGGGGGCGGCTTTCGGTGGCATGTCCGGGGCGCTGTTCGCCACCCGGCAGACCTACATCAGTCCGGACTCCTTCGACATCCTGCTGTCGATGCTGTTCCTCGCCGCGGTCGTCATCGGCGGCCAGGGCAATCGCTGGGGCGTGATCCTGGGTGCTGCGCTGGTCGTCTATCTCCCGGAGCGGTTCCGTTTTGCCGAGGACTTCCGGTTCGTGGCCTTCGGCATCGCACTGATGGTGCTGGCGACGTTCCGTCCCGAGGGGCTGCTGCCCCCCCGACGTACAGTGCGAGCGAAGCAGGCGAAGGCAGAGATCGAAGAGCTCGAGGGAGAGGGGACCGAGGTCTGATGGACGAAACACAGAAGGAACCTGTACTAGTCGTCGACAACGTCACTCTGAAGTTCGGTGGCCTGGTGGCGCTGGACAAGGTGAGCTTCGAGATCCGCGAGGGCGAGATCCTCGGCCTGATCGGGCCAAATGGCGCCGGAAAGACGACCTGCTTCAACGTCACGACCGGGGTCTACCGGCCGACCAGCGGTGAAGTCCGGTTCCGGGGGCGCCGCCTGACCGGGATGAAGCGGCACAAGATCACCCAGTTAGGTATCGCCCGCACGTTCCAGAACATCCGGCTCTTCAAGTCCATGACAGCTCTGGAGAATGTCCTGGTCGGGACTGACGCCCAACACAAGAGTGGACTCGCCTCAGCCCTGCTTCGGTTGCCCCGGCACCGCCGCGAGGAGTCCGAGGGGCACGACCAAGCGATGGAATTGCTCAAGTTCATGGGGCTCGCCGGGAAGGCGGACGACCTGGCGGTCAACTTGTCCTACGGAGACCAGCGCCGCCTCGAGATCGCTCGCGCGATGGCCACCAATCCCTCGCTCCTGTGCCTGGACGAGCCGGCGGCGGGGTTCAACCCGGCCGAGAAGCAAAAGTTGATGGAGCTGATCCGCCGGATCCGCGACCGGGGCTACACGGTGCTGCTGATCGAGCACGACATGCGGCTGGTGATGGGCGTGACCGACCGGATCGTGGTGCTCGAATTCGGCCAGAAGATCGCCGAGGGCGTCCCTGCCGAGATCCGCGACAACCCTGCCGTGATCGCGGCCTATCTGGGAGTGGACGAAGAAGATGCTTCTTGAGGTCGACGGACTATGCGTCAACTACGGCCACATCGAGGCGATCCGTGACATCACCTTCGGGGTGGAGGAAGGCGCGCTAGTCGCGCTGATCGGCGCGAACGGTGCCGGCAAGACCACCACACTGAAGACCGTTTCCGGGCTGCGTAAGGTGCGCGCCGGAGCGATCCGGTTCGAGGGCGAGGACATCACTCACTTGCCGCCGTACGAGAGGGTCAAGCGCGGGATCAGCCAGTCTCCCGAGGGGCGGGGTTGTTTCCCGGGCATGACCGTGCGCGAGAACCTCGACATGGGGGCCTACGTCCGCAAGGACCGCAAGACCGCTGCGTACCAAGCCGACCTCGACCGGGTTTACGAGCTGTTTCCGCGGCTCAAGGAGCGGGAGAAGCAGGCAGCCGGCAGCATGTCCGGGGGCGAGCAGCAGATGCTCGCGATCGGTCGGGCGCTGATGGCCCGACCCAAACTGCTCCTCCTCGACGAGCCGTCGATGGGGCTGGCGCCCAAGCTGATCCAGCAGATCTTCTCGATCATGACCGAAATCAACACCCAAGGCACCACCGTGCTGCTCGTCGAGCAGAATGCCGCCCAGGCGCTCAAGCGTGCCGGCACCGCGCACGTCCTGGAGACGGGTGAGATTGTCCGCTCGGGTACCGGCGCCGAGTTGGCCGGCGATGACGCAGTCAAGGCCGCCTACCTCGGCGGCGACGTCTAGCGCAGTCGCACGACCAGCTCGGTCAGTAACGGCGCGATCAGCAGCGCCGGCAGCAGGTCCCCGACCTTCAGGTGCTTGATCTCCAGCAGCCGCACCGCGACCCCGACCAGGAGCAGGCCGCCGGTGGCTGTCAATGCTGCCAGGTGCGCGTCCGGAAGGATGTCGCCCAGGGCAGCGCCGAGGGCGGTCAGCGACCCCTGGATCACGACCAGGGTCAGCACGCTGGCTGCGACGCCCCAGCCGAAGGCGGCGGCGAACGCGATCGAGGCGAAGCCGTCCAGGGCAGCCTTGAGGTACAGCTGGTCGGGGCCTTCACCGACGCCCTCGGTGACCGAGCCGAGGATCGTCAGCGGACCGACGCAGAAGACCAGAGACGCGGTCATGAAGCCGGTGACGAACCGGTCCCGGGCGGCGTGGGCGTCGACGTCCGGGGAGCCCCGGGTCAGCCGACGCTGGAGCACGTCGCCGAGACCCTCGAGCCGGTCCTCGATCCGGGCCAGCGATCCGAGGATCGCCCCGATCAGCAGCGCGCCGAGCACGATCAGCATCGGCGCGGAGTCACCGACCGCGTCCGACAGGCTGATGTCGGTGACCGCCATTGCGGATGACGCGGCGATCAGCAGCGTCACCAGTCCGAGCGCGTCGGTGACCACGCTTCGGGTCCGCAGCGGCAGCCGGTGACCGATCAGGACCCCCAGGGTGCTGCCCGCCAGGACCGTGACGGCGTTGACCAACGTGCCTATTCCGATGAACACCTCAGCCCCCTAGATTGGTCACGCCGCCGGACCGTAGTGTGGCACTGTTCCACCGCATTCGAGTCAGCCCTGGACCGAGGAGGTATGGATGTCGCGACACGCGCTAGAGATCCGCGACGCGCGTCCGGAGGACGCCGAGGCACTGCTGCGGCTCTGGGGAGATGCCGGAACCCGCGGAGTCGAGGCGCCGAACCCGCGACCGGTGGACGAGGCCGCCGCGGCGCTTGCCAACATCGCCGCAGACCCGGACGAGCGCATCGTCGTGGGGTTCTACGAAGGCGAGCTGGTCGCCGCGATCGACCTGAAGCGAGGGGCGCTGACGCCGCTGCACAACGACACCGCCATCCACACCTCGTACCTCCTGGTCACCCCAGCGCACCGCAAGCACGGGTTCGCGCGGGCGATGCTCGACGTCGCCGTGACCTGGGCAGAGGAGAAGGACGTTGCCAGCGTCACCGCGATCACCGCCAGCAACTCCCGCGACACCAACCGGTTCCTGGCCCGGCTCGGACTGGCGACGGTGGCCTCGATACGGGTGGTCAACACGGGGGTGCTGCGCCGGAAGCTGACTCCGGAGGCCCTGCGGCCGCATGACGCCCGCCGCAACCTGGGCCGGGTGCTGGCGCAGCGCCGTTCGATCCAGCGCCGGGCGCAGGGGCGCGAAGCCGACGAGTAGGTCAGCCGGCCGTCGGTGCGGCGATCAGCGCGCAGGTGATCCGCGAGGTGCAGACCCGCTTTCCGCGCTCGTCGGTGATCACGATCTCGTACGCCGCGGAGGTCCGGCCGAGGTGGATCGCGGTCGCCGTGCCGGTGACCGTCCCATTGGTCGCCGACCGGTGGTGGGTGGCGTTGATGTCGACGCCTACCGGGATCTTCCCCAGCGGTCCTGAGTGCAGCCCGGCGCCGATTGAGCCGAGGGTCTCGGCAAGGACTACCGACGCGCCGCCGTGCAGCAGGCCGTAGGGCTGGGTGTTCCCCTCGACGGGCATCGTGGCCACGATCCGCTCCTTCGAGAGCTCGACCACCACGATCCCCATTTTGTCGTTCAGCGTGCCCATGCCCTGGGGCATCGCGGCGATGTAGGCGTCGATCTCGTCCTGCGCAGTCATGCGGTCATTCTCCCGCGACGGGCGAGGCTG
>JBKJIN010000073.1:0-23137 GCA_046598425.1 Marmoricola sp.
GTCGCCGATCAGGCGCAGGTGCGGCTCGGGGCCGAAGATCCACTCCTTCTGGGCGATGTACTCCTTGAAGATGTCGGTCTGCAGGGTGCCGTTGAGCTTCCCGGTCTCGACCCCGGCACGCTCGGCGGCGACCAGCATCATGCAGAAGACCGGAACGGCGGGGCCGCTGATCGTCATCGAGGTGGTGACCTCGGCGAGGTCGATGCCGTCGAAGAGGATCTCCATGTCGGCGGCGGAGTCGATCGCCACGCCGCAGTGCCCGACCTCGCCCAGCGAGCGCGGGTCGTCGGAGTCGCGGCCCATCAGCGTCGGCATGTCGAAGGCGACCGATAGCCCGCCGCCACCGCGCCCGAGGATCATCTTGTAGCGCTCGTTGGTCTGCTCCGCGTTGCCGAAGCCGGCGAACTGGCGGATCGTCCAGGTCCGCGCGCGCTGGCCGGCGGCGTACAGCCCGCGGGTGAACGGGAACTCGCCGGGCCACTCGGACTCATCGGTGCCGTAGGCCGGCTCGACGTCCATCCCGGACAGTGTCGTGAAGTCCGCGTCGCGCAGGCGCGAGGCGGCGTAGCGTGCCTGCCAACGCTGCCGGGCATTTTCATCCATGGCACGATAGTAGGACACCCAACTAGTTTTGGGAAGCCTCGGCCGGATCAGAAGTCGCCGGCCGCCTCGCGGACCGGCCGGAGCAACGCGGAGACGGAGCGCAGCTCGTCCTCGTCGAGGCCGCCCAGTCCGAACCCGGCCCCGAGCAGGTCCGCGGTCGCGGTCTCGACCAGGGCGCGGCCTGCGTCGGTGATCTCGGCCAGCACAGCGCGACGGTCGTCGGGGTGCGGGCGCCGTCGCACCAGGCCAGCCCGTTCGAGTCGGTCGACGATCGGGGTGACCGAGGTCGGATGCACCTGGAGCCGCTCCCCCATCTTGCCGAGCGGGAGCGACCCCTTCGAGGTGAACGAGAGCAGTACCAGCGCCTCGTAGCGGGCGAAGGTCAGGTCGTGCGGCTTGAGCATGGCGTCAAGGCGCGAGAGCACCAACTGGTGGACGCGCATCAGCGAGGTGACCGCGTGCATCACCGGCACGCCGTCCCAGCGCAACCCCCACTGCCGGGCAGCCTCGTCGATCGGGTCGAAGTCGAGCATCCGGCCCCCTAGTTCACACGGGGGCCGCGCAGGCCCGCCCGCTGGACGACCCGCTGGATGGCGAGGTCGCGCTGGTCCGGGCTGCCGACGAAGCGGATCTCCCGAAGGCCCTGGTCCTGCGCTGCGGACTCGAAGGTGAAATGTCCGTAGCCCAGGACCCGCCCGGTCATCGGCTTGATCACGGTTATGTCGAGGATCCGCCCCAGCGGCATCGTCGCCAGCGACCGGGCGAGCACGCCCTTGACCCGGAAGACCCGCATGTTGGTGATCACGAACCGGTCGACGTTCTCAGCGAGCGAACGCCAGCCTGCCCAGCCGAGCGCAGCAAGCCCGCAGAGCAGCGGCACGATCGACACGTCCGCGTCGACGAGGCTGGAGGCGATCAGCAGGCCTATCCCGGCGACGGCAGCAAGGACCGGGACCACGTAGACGACCCAGTGCTTGCGCACCTCGTCGACGATCACCTCGCCCTCCTCGCGGAGCAAGTGGCGCCCGATGTCCGGGTCGATCAGGAACCGCGGGAGCAAGGCCATCGAAGCCTCGTCCTAGGACAGAATCGCGTCGAGGAAGTCGATGACAGCCGAGAACAGCTGGGTCAGACCATCCCAGACGCTGGTGCCGCCGTCCTTCGCGAGCTCGGCCAGGCCGTTGGGGTCGGTGAACATGTAGTAGCCGATGAACACGACCAGGAGAAGGGGCACGACCTTCTTCAGCGCCATCGCATTGCTCCTGTTCGGATCCGGCAAGTACGCACCCGATTGCGCACACGTCTCCGGTGTTTCTACCAATCGGAGGACCGAATATCGGGGAGGCGCGCTCAGAGGCGGTGGCTCAACCGGCCTTGATCGCCTCGTAGAACGCCTTCATCTCCGGTCCGAGCCGGGCGAGCTCGACGTACGGAACGCCGTGCGCGGCGCCGTCGAGGTAGGCGAACTCCATCCCGCCGCCCATCATCGACCCGGCCTGGACGATCTCGATCCCCGCCTCGCGGGCGCTCGCGAGCGCGACCGCCATGTCGTCGACCTCGAAGCACAGGTGATGCAGGCCCGGCGGGGAGACTGCCAGGAACTCGGTGTAGATCGAGTCGCCGCTGACCGGTTGGATGATCTCGAGTTGGAGGTCGCCGGCGTACCCGAGCGAGACGTGCACGGTGAAATCGGCGGGCTCGCCGCGCAAGGTGCAGTTCTCCGGGTCGAAGCGGATGTCGTTCAGGCGGGTCCAGGCGCCAACCCCGAAGTTCGTGGACAGGAAGGTCTCGGTCGCGGCGATGTCCTCGGTCACCCAGCAGAGCTGGGTCACCGGCGCGGTGGCGATGGTCACGGTGCCTCCACGATCACAGGGTCTCCAGGAGCTCGTCGGCGGCAGCGTACGGGTCCGAGGCGCCGGCCACGACCTGCTCGGCGAGGACGTCGAGCTCGGTACGGGCGTGCACGTCCCCCCAGCGCTCGCGCAGCGAGGTGACGGCGATGGCCTCAATCTCCTCCCGGGCCCGGCGGGTACGTCGCAGCGCGAGTTCCCCGGAGGACCTGAGGTGGGTCAGGTGCGCGTCGAGGGCGACGACGACCTCGTCGATGCCCGCCCCCGTCATCGCCACGGTCTTGATGATCTCGGGGACCCAGGCGCCCTCGGGTCGTTGGGCGAGAGACAGCATGCCGCGCAGCTCGCGGCGGACCGTGTCGGCGCCGTCGCGGTCGGCCTTGTTGATTACATAGAGGTCGCCGATCTCCAGGATCCCGGCCTTGGCCGCCTGGATGCCGTCGCCCATGCCCGGCGCCAGCAGTACCAGCGTGGTGTCGGCCATCGAGGCGATCTCGACCTCGCTCTGGCCGACACCGACGGTCTCGACCAGGATCACGTCGCAACCCGCGGCATCCAGGACCCGGATCGCCTGCGGCGCCGCCCAGGAGAGTCCGCCGAGGTGTCCGCGGGAGGCCATCGAGCGGATGTAGACCTCGGGATCGAGCGCGTGGTCCTGCATCCGGATCCGGTCACCGAGCAGGGCCCCACCGGAGAATGGCGAGGACGGGTCCACGGCCAGCACCCCGACCCGCTTGCCCTGCTTGCGCAGCGCGCCGACCAGGGCACCGGTCGAGGTGGACTTACCGACTCCCGGGGAGCCGGTGATCCCGACGACGTGGGCCCCGCCGTCTGGACGGGCAGAGCCGGCCAGCGGGGCCAGCAGCGCCATCACCTCGCGCAGAGCCGGCGAGGCGTCCTCGACCAGGGAGATCAACCGGGCGACAGAACGAGCATCCCCGGACCTGGCCTTCTCGACCAGTCCGGGGACGTCGTTGGTGCTTCTACGGCTCACGGTGTGAGGCTACCGAGTGCCCGAGCTTGCTCAGTTCTTCGGGACCCGGACGATCAGGGCGTCACCCTGGCCGCCGCCGCCGCAGAGAGCAGCCGCGCCGACGCCGCCGCCGCGGCGCTTGAGCTCAAGCGCCAGAGTCAGGACGACCCGGGCACCGGACATGCCGACCGGGTGGCCCAGGGCGATCGCGCCGCCGTTGACGTTGATCTTGGCGTCGTCCAGGCCGAGCTGGCGGGCGGACTCGATGCCGACCGCGGCGAACGCCTCGTTGAACTCGACCAAATCGAGGTCGGTCGGGGCGATGCCCTCCTTCTGGCAGGCCAGCGCGGTCGCGTTGGCCGGCTGCAACTGCAGACTCGAGTCGGGGCCGGCCACCATGCCGTGCGCGCCGATCTCGCAGAGCCAGTCCAGGCCGAGCTCCTCTGCCTTGGCCTTGCTCATCACGACCACGGCGCAGCCGCCGTCGGAGATCTGCGAGGCGGACCCGGCGGTGATGGTGCCCTCCTTCGCGAACGCGGCGGGCAGCTTGCCGAGCGACTCGGCGGTGGTGTCCCCGCGGACGCCCTCGTCAGCAGTGACGACAATTGCGTCACCGCGACGCTGCGGGATGGTGACCGGGACGACCTCGTCATCGAAGAGTCCGTTCTTCCACGCCTCGGCGGCCTTCTGGTGCGACTTGGCCGCGAACTCGTCCTGCTCGAGGCGGGTGAGCTTCACGCCCTCGGCATTGATCTGCTCGGTGAGCCCACCCATGGCCTGCTGAGTGGCCTGGTCGTAGAGGGCGTCGTAGGCCATCGAGTCGACGAGCTTGGTGTCGCCGAACTTGAAGCCGTCGCGCGAGCCCGGGAGCAGGTGCGGGGCCTGGGTCATCGACTCCATGCCGCCGGCCACGATGATCTCGTGCTCGCCCGCGCGGATCAGCTGGTCCGCGGTCGCGATCGCGTTCAGGCCCGAAAGGCAGACCTTGTTGATCGTGATCGAGGGGACGTTGGCCGGGATGCCGCCGGCGATGGCCGCGGCCCGCGCCGGGTTCTGGCCCGCGCCGGCGAGGATGACCTGGCCCATGATCACGTAGTCGACCTGGTCGGCGGCAACGCCCGCCTTCTCCAGAGCGCCGGCGATGGCGACGCCACCGAGGTCCGCCGCAGAAAGCGACTTGAGGCCGCCCTGCAGGCGGCCGATCGGCGTACGGGCGCCGGCGACGATGACGTTTACGGACATGCGGTCCTCCTGGAACGGAAAATTGGGTACCAACAGACACTACCTACCGGTAACGATTCTGGGGAGGGGTCTCGCACCGCAGGCGGTGTCGTCGTGATCACACCGGCGCCGGAGCAGTTGAGCGCAGCGGCGCCGTGGTTGAGGATGTCGGCATGACCACTCCCCTGGACCTCCCCGAAGACCTGTTCGTCTGCATCGACCACGTCGGCGTCGCCGTACCGGACCTGGACGCTGCGATCGAGCTCTACACGACGGTCTTCGGCATGACCGTGGCCCACCGCGAGGTCAACGAGGAGCAGAAGGTCGAGGAGGCGATGGTGCAGATCAGCACTGGCGCCGGCGACGCCGACCTGTCTGGCACCCAGCGGATCCAGCTGCTCGCGCCGCTGAACGACGAGTCCACTATCGCCAAGTTCCTGGACCGCTCCGGCCCGGGCCTGCAGCAGCTCGCCTACCGGGTGACCGACGTCGAGAAGGTCTCCGACGTGCTCCGCGAGCGCGGCATGCGCCTGCTCTACGACGCACCCAAGCGCGGTACGGCGAACAGCAGGATCAACTTCATCCACCCCAAGGACGCCGGTGGGGTCCTGGTCGAGCTCGTCGAACCGGCCCGGGACGGGCACTGACCGGGCACTGATCTCCCATGGGTCTGAGACTTCTGGGTCTGAGACGTCGCCCACAGGAACCACCACAGAACATGACTCACGGGTAACATTCCCGCCCGACGCATCCGCTTCAGATCAGGAGTCCCTGACGTGCAGCACATCCTCGACGCCATTCTCGCCGACGACACCTCCGCGGAGGATTTCGCCAGCCTCGCCCTCCCCGAGTCCTACCGGGCCATGACGGTCCACAAGGACGAGGTCGACATGTTCGAGGGCCTCGCCGCCCGCGACAAGGACCCCCGCAAGTCGCTGCACCTCGACGAGGTACCGCTCCCCGAGCTCGGCCCCGGCGAGGCGCTGGTCGCCGTGATGGCCTCCGCCATCAACTACAACACCGTCTGGACCTCGATCTTCGAGCCCGTCTCCACCTTCGGGTTCCTGGAGCGCTACGGCCGCGAGTCCGACCTGGGCGCGCGCCACAACCTGCCGTACCACATCGTCGGCTCCGACCTCTCCGGCGTCGTCCTGGCCGTCGGCCCCGGCGTGACCAAGTGGAAGCCTGGCGCCCGGGTGGTCGCGCACTGCCTCTCGGTCGAGCTCGAGGCCCCCGACGGCCACAACGACACGATGATGGACCCCTCTCAGCGGATCTGGGGCTTCGAGACCAACTTCGGCGGCCTTGCCGACGTCGCGATGGTCAAGGCCAACCAGCTGATGCCGAAGCCCGAGCACCTGACCTGGGAGGAAGCCGCCTCCCCCGGCCTGGTGAACTGCACGGCGTACCGCCAGCTGGTCTCCACCAACGGCGGCAACATGAAGCAGGGCGACAACGTGCTGATCTGGGGCGCCTCGGGCGGCCTCGGCGGCTTCGCCACGCAGTACGCCCTCAACGGCGGCGCCAACCCGATCTGCGTGGTCTCCAACGAGGAGAAGGCCCAGATCGTGCGCAATATGGGCGCCGAGATGGTGATCAACCGCTCCGAACTCGCCCCCAAGTTCTGGAACGACGAGGGCACCCAGCAGAACCCGAAGGAGTGGCAGCGCTTCGGCAAGGCCATCCGTGAGCTCACCGGCGGCGAGGACATCGACATCGTCTTCGAGCACCCGGGTCGGGAGACCTTCGGCGCCTCGGTGTACGTCACCCGTAAGGGCGGCACGATCACCACCTGCGCGTCGACCTCGGGCTACATGCACGAGTACGACAACCGGTACCTGTGGATGAATCTGAAGAAGATCATTTCCAGCCACTTCGCCAACTACCGCGAGTCGTGGGAGGCCAACCGCCTCATCGCCCAGGGCAAGATCCACCCGACCCTGTCGCGCGCCTACAAGCTCGAGGACACCGGCCAGGCCGCCCTCGACGTGCACCACAACAAGCACCAGGGCAAGGTCGGCGTGCTGTGCCTGGCCCCCGAGGAAGGCCTCGGCGTCCGGAACGCAGAGCTGCGGGCGACGCACCTGGACAAGATCAACCTATTCCGCGGCATCTGAGCGCAGCTGGACACAGCATCAGGGGCCGATTCGCCTTCTCCGGAAGGGAATCGGCCCCTGTTGCGTCTCTCTCACCGGCCCGGCTTGGGATCGTCGGCCGAATCAGCGAGACTGGGGCGCGAGGGGGAACGATGCACCGCCTACCGCGAGGGAAATCATGAGTGAAGACCGTGGCCTGTCCATTTTCGACGCCGAGGCCGCCGAGGCCGCCGAGAGCGACGAGCCGACGCAGGTGATCCCCCGAGTCGAGGCCGCAGCCGACAAGCCCGCGGAGGCCGGGGCCACCGGGACCCAGACCGGCGTACCGCGCTCCGGCAACGCCCCGTTGATCCCGCCGAAGGCGGCGTCGACCAGCGCCGCGGCCCTTCCGCTGGTCCGCCGCGGCGGCTACGACAAGGACGCCGTCGACAAGTTCCTGCGCACCACCTCGGCCGAGAAGGCCGGTCTGATCGCCAGCCTCAACGAGGCCCAGGAGAAGCTGCGCGGGGTTCAGGCGGAGAACGCCCAACTGAAGGAGAAGGTCGGCGAGATCGAGACACCCTCGTACGCCGGCCTCGGCGGTCGCGCCAGCGAGATGCTCAGGCTGGCCGAGGAGCAGGCTGAGGACGTCGTCCGGGAAGCCAACCAACAGGTCGAGACCCTCCTCGCCCAGGCCGAGCGGGACGCTGCGGCGATCCGGGCCCGCGCCGAGAACGACGCGGACGACATGCGGGTCGTCCAGCTCGGTGAGCTCGACGACCTGCGCACCCGCACGATGGCCGAGCTCGAGGCCGAGCGCCGCCGGCTCAAGGCCGACGCCGACGACCACCTCGCAGCCGCCCAGCGCGAGGCGGACCAGAAGCGCCTGGCGGCCACCCAAGAGACCGACGCGTTGCGGACCAACACCGCGCGCGAGATCGAGCAGATGCGCGCCGGGGCGGACCGCGAGGTCACCGAGGCTCGCCGGGTGATGGCCGTCGAGCGCGAGCGCCTGGTCCGGGAGGCCGCCGAGCACCACGCGACCGCCACGGCCGAGACCCAGCGCCTCGTCGCGGAGTCTGAGGCTCGCGCCAACGCGGCCGAGGAGCGGTCCCGCGAGGCCATCAACGCCGCGAACCTGCACCGCGACCAGGCCGGTGTCGAGGCTGACTCCTTGCTCGCCAAGGCACGCCGCGAAGCGGAGCAGCTGGTGAACTCGGCCAAGAAGGAAGTCGAGAGCATCCGCAGCACCGGGCACGCCGAGTCCGAGCGGGCGCTGGGTACGATCAAGGCCGAGGTCGACCGGGTCTCCAAGCGCCGTGACGCCATCGTCGCCCAGCTCGGCGCACTCAAGGACGTGGTGGCCGGCTTCGGGTCCGACGACGAGGACGAGCCGGCGGCGGCGGCGGAGTAGCGGACTACCGCAAGAACCGCCGCAGCACCTCACCGAAGACCTCGGGTTGTTCGGAGTGCACCCAGTGGCCGGCGTTCTTGACCGTCACCCGCCGGTTGCGCGGGAACCAGCGGTCCATCGCCGGGACGTACTCCTCGGCCACGTAGTCCGACCGCTCCCCCGCGACCCAGACCACCGGACCCGGGTACGGGGCTGAGCCGGCCAGGCCCTCCTCGGGCCAGGAGCCCAACGCCGGCAGGTCCGCGCGCAGTCCCAGCAGGTTCGGTTGCCAGCGCCAGCCGCTGCGGCCGTCGGGGAGCGCCTCGCGGCGCAGGTTCTGGAGCAGGAACGAGCGCACCGTGGCGTTCGGTACCGCCGTCGCGAGGGCGGCATCCGCGTCCGCGCGCTGGTTCAGCGCTGCCAGGTCCAGGGCGCACATTGCATCGATGTACCCGGAGAACTCGCCCATCCGTTGGTAGGCGACCGGGGAGATGTCGACGACGCAGAGTCGCTCGACCAGGGCCGGGTGCCGCAGCGCCAACACCATCGCGACCTTTCCTCCCAGCGAGTGACCGACCAGGGCGAACGGCCCGCCCGCGCCGAGGTCCTCGGCGAGCAGGTCGGCGACCTGGATCAGGTCGAAGTGCTCCACCCAGGCCGACCGTCCGTGATCGGGCAGGTCGACCAGGTCGACGCGGTGCCGCGGGGCCAGAGCCTTGGCGAACTGGGTCCAGTTCCGCCCCTGCCCGAACAGGCCGTGCAGGAAGACCACGCGACTGCCCTGGTCGCCGTACGACGTCAGGTGGAGCCGTGACTGCTGGTTCACGGCGCCAGCCTGTCAGAATGGCCCCGGACCCGACACCGGGGCCCGTCGAACTCTTGCCCGCCCGGCGACCCGTTCACCACGATGGGGCATCACTGCCGGAACCCGAACCGGCCTGAGACGCAGCGAGGCCGCCGTCGGGTCCCGACGGCGGCCTCGAACCTGGAACCACGAGCCTCAGCTGTAATCGTGGAAGCCCTTCTTGGTCTTACGACCGAGGTTGCCCTCGGCGACGACCTTCTCCAGCGACGCGGCGGGCGCGAAGCCCGGCTCCTTGAACTCCGCGAAGAGCTCCTTCTGGATCGCTAGCGACACGTCGTTGCCGACCACGTCGAGGAGCTGGAACGGACCCATCGGGAAGCCCGCCTCAGCCTTGATGGCGTCGTCGATCACACTGAGCTCCGTGCCGGCCTCGGCCAGCGTGCAGGCGTCGTTGAGGTACGGGAAGAGCAGCGCATTGACGATGAAGCCGGAACGGTCCGCGCAGGAGACCGCTACCTTGCCGACCTTCGCGCACAGCGCCAGGGTCGTCTCGTTGACGTCGGCGCCGGTCGACGGAGCCGTGACGACCTCGACCAGCTTCATCACGGTGGCCGGGTTGAAGAAGTGCATGCCGATGACCGACTCGGGACGCGAGGTCGCCTCGGCCAGCTGGGTGATGGGGAGCGAGGAGGTGGTGGTCGCCAGGATCGCGCCCTGCTTGATGATCCGGTCGAAGTCCCGGAAGAGCTCGAGCTTCAGGTCCAGGTCCTCGGCGATCGCCTCGACGACGATGTCGACGTCGGCGAGCGCCTCCCGGGTGGTGGCTCCGGTCAGGCGGCCGAGGACGGCCACCTTGGTCGCCTCGTCGGACTTGCCGCGTTCGATGAGCTTGTCGAGTCCCTTGGTGATCCCGGCGATCACGCCGGCCACCTTGTCGTCACCGCGGCCGACGAAGACCACGTCGTACCCGGCCTGGGCGAAGACCTGGGCGATGCCCGAGGCCATCGTCCCGGTGCCGACGACGCCGACCTTGGTGATCTCGCGCTTGAGCTGCGGGGCGTTGTCCGCAGAGGGGGTCTCCTCGTCAGCGGTCACGGTGCTGCCGTCCGGACCCTCGGCGTAGGTGTAGAAGCCGCGGCCGGCAGCCTTGCCGGTGCGGCCGGCGGCGACGAGCTCCTCCAGCAGGTCGGCGGGCTTGTGCAGGTTGTCACCGGTCTCGGCGTACCGCGCGGCGAGCGCGTCGCGGACGGTGTCCAGGCCGAGCTCGTCCAGCGTGGTCAGCGGACCCCGCGGGTAGCCGCAGCCGAACCGCATCGCGGCGTCGATGTCGCCGCGGGAGGCGTACCTCTGCTCGTACATGCGTACGGCGTGGTTCAGGTACGGGAGGACAAGCGTCTGCGCGATCTGGGCGTTGTCAGTCATGGCGAGAATGTTGCCACGCAAATTCCCGGGCAACCTACTCATGAGTAAGTCATCTCAGGACCCGAACACGTGCTCCCCCGCGGCGATCCGCTCCCGGATGTGACGGATCGACCGTGAGAACGGCCACGGGCGCGCCCGCGCGGGCAGCCGCCGTACGACGAGGCCCAGCGCCCGGTTGAACCGGACGAACCGGCTCTGCTGCCGCGGCGTCCAGGTCAGACCCAACTGGGCCCTGAGCCCGGCCGGCAGGTAACCGCTGACCAGCCAGAACCGGAACCGGATCACCCGGTCAGGGACCGACCGGCGCAAGTACTCCAGGCGGATCACTCGGAGCAGGTAGTCGCGGACCGCATCATCGATCCGGGCGGCCGCCAGCGAGTTTGTCCAGAACTCCTCGAAGGCATCCCGGTCGGGTGGCCAGAGGTCGGGCGGCATCTGCAGCATCGCCCCGAAGATCATCCCCTGCCGGTAGAACTCCTCGCGCTCAGCATCGACCAGCGGGCCGTAGGTGTACTCGCGCGCCTCCTCGAAACCCTTGTAAATGCACGCTGCCACCCAACGCTGGAGCTCGGGGTCGAACGCGTTCGGGACCCGAGCGTGCGAGGAGTTGGTGGCCGCCCGGTAGGTCGCCCGCTCCTCGGGAGTGCCGAGCACCGCGACCGCCAGCAGCCCGGCCGTCGTGCGCTGCCGACGCCGCGGGTTCCCGAACAGGCTGCCCTCGGTGACAGTGCTGTCCTTGACGCCGTACCCGATCTCGGGGCGGCTCATTTGCATCACGACGTTCGCTGTCCCCGAGAGCGCGGTGAAGATCGAGGCACCGGTGGAGAGCAGCCTCGTGTCGAGGTGATCGGTGTCGCGCACAGCCATACCGGTGAGCCTAGGGCCGGGGCTAGCGTGACCTCATGACCCCCGCCCCCAGCGCCGCGCTGCGTGCGCGCCGCGAAGCCGTCATCCGCGAGCACATGGAGTCGGAGAACTCCCACGAGTACGACGTCACGATGGCGACGTTCTCGCACCCGCGCTACGAGATCGTCCCGACCGGCGACGTCTTCGACGGCACCGAACGAGTGCTGGAGTACTTCGCCGAGTCCCGGACCGCGTTCCCCGACCAACGCAACGAGCTGATCTCGCTGCACCACGGCGACTCCTCGATCGTGGTCGAGTTCTACCTGCTCGGCACCCACCTCGGCCCGTTCCGGGGTCTCCCGGCGACCGGGCGCGCGTTCAAGGTCCGGTGTATCGCGGTCTTCGAGTTCGACGACGACGCCGGGATCGTCTGCGAGCGCCCGTACTTCGACTCAGCGACCATCCTGCGCCAGCTCGGGATCGCCCACGACCCGCTGACGCTGCGCGGCCGGATCGCCACCTTGGCCAACCACCCGGTCACCATCGGTAGTGCGGTCGCCCGCGACGTCGTACGCCGGGTGCGCGGCCGCTGATCGGCTGTCGCATAGGCTCCGCGCGTGAGACTCGTCGTTGCACGCTGCCAGGTCGACTACGCCGGCCGCCTGTCCGCCCACCTGCCGATGGCGACCCGGGTGTTGATGCTCAAGGCCGACGGGTCGGTGCTGGTGCACTCCGACGGCGGCTCGTACAAGCCGCTGAACTGGATGAGCCCGCCGTGCACCGTCCGGGAGGGCACGAGCGACGAAGGCCAGATCGAGTGGGTCGTCACCAGTCGCAGCACCTCCAAGGGGCCGGACGATACCCTGCGGATCCTGATCGAGGAGGTCCTCCACGACACCTCCCACCAGCTCGGCGTCGACCCGGGCCTGCAGAAGGACGGCGTCGAGAAGCACCTCCAGGAACTCCTCGCCGACCACCCCGCCACTCTGGCCGACGGTCTCACCCTCGTACGACGCGAGTTTCCGACCGCCATCGGCCCGGTCGACCTGATGTGCCGCGACGGCAAGGGCAAGTCGGTCGCGGTGGAGATCAAGCGGCGTGGTGACATCGATGGGGTCCTTCAGCTCGAAAGATATTTGGAATTGCTGAACCGGGACCCTTTGTTGACGGTGAAGGGACCGGTTCGCGGGATCTTCGCGGCGCAGGAGATCAAGCCGCAGGCAAGGGTGTTGGCAGAGGACAAGGGCATGGCGTGCGCGCTTGTCGACTACAACGCCCTGCGTGGTTTGGACGACCCAACAGAGCGCCTCTTCTGACTATCCACAAAATCAATACGGCGACTGGCGAGTCCGTCGAACGCGGCCTACGGTGGCCGAATGACTAGTGATCCGCAGATCGAGCGCCGCGTCTCTCGGCTTGAGAACGAGACCGAGTCGATCTACGAACTGATCGATGACTTTCGCAGCGAGACCCGCGGCCGTTTCAACCAGATCGAAACCACTCTGAATGAGGTCGTACGACGCCTCCCGGAACCGACCTGAACGGCCCGTTAGTTGGCTCGGGTCGCGTTCAGGTGGTCGCAGTAAGCCTCGTTCGGGCCTGCTGCACCAGATCTGAATAGTTCGGCGAGAACGGGGCCGTGAGTGCCCTCTCGAGTAAGGCCGACAATGCCCAGAGGGCCGTTTGCTCACCAGAATCGACCGGACCATCGATCGAGCCATGGTCTTCCCATCGGTGGAGCAGATCGAACAGAACCAATGCCTCGTCTGCCGAGAGCCGAATGTCTACGTCGTCATCGCTTGCCACCTCATCATCATGCCGGAATCCAGAACGCATCAAAGGAAACGGCGGGTACCGACTGCATCGATGGGGACGAACAGCTCGCCCGCTACCTCGAGCTCCTCAACCGCGACCCGCTGCTGACCACCAACGGAGAGGTCCGCGGGATCTTCGCGGCCCAGGAGATCAAGCCGCAGGACCGGGTGCTCGCCGAGGACCGCGGCATCGCCTGCGCGGTCGTGGACTACAACGCGTTGCGCGGCCTGGACGACCCGACAACCGGCACGGTGTCGCCACCGCCGGGCATCTGAGCGGGGTCAGGGAAAACCCCGGCGCGTGGGCCGGCTTCCGGGTTCGCCGCCGCCGCTGAGTCCGTGAGCGGGAAGCTCATTCGGAACGTCGTCCCGCTGGCGCCAGTGTTCACCACACCGATCGTCCCGCGGTGGGCTTCGACGATGGCGAGGGCAATGGTGAGTCCCAGACCCGCGCCCGGAACCTGTTGGGCAATGGCCGAGCCGGAACGGTAGAGCCGCTCGAAGATCCGGGTGGGGTCGACGTCCCCGATGCCTGTGCCGGAGTCGGTGACCTCAATCTCGGCGTCAGTGGCGTTGGCACGCAGGCGCACCTTGACCGATCCGCCGGCCGGGGTGAACTTCAGGGCGTTCGAGAGCAAATTGTCGATCGCCTGGCCGACCCGGTCGCGGTCGGCCATGGCCTGGACCGGGAAGCCCGGGATGTCCAGGCTGAGGTCGATGTCGACCTCCTCAGCCCGCGGACGAGCCGCCTCGACGGCATCGCGCACAAGCGGCTCCAGATCGATCATCGCCGTGCGGATCGCCAGCCCGCTCTCCTCGATCGCGACCAGGGTGAGCAGGTCGTCGACGAGCCGCAGCTCGCGCTCGGCGCTGCGGGTGATCACCGAGAGGAAGCGCTTTCCCTGAGGGCTGAGCTGCTCGAGATCGGCCATCAGCTCGCTGTAGCCGAGCATCGAGGTCAGCGGCGTCCGGAGCTCGTGGGAGACGGTGGCGAAGAACTCGTCCTTCACCCGGTCCGCTTCCTCCTGCATCCGGCGCCGCTCGCTGATGTCGCGCACCGCGGCGGAGACGAGCAGGCCCTCCTCGGTCTCCAACGGCGCCAACGAGATCTCCACCGGGAACTCGGACCCGTCCTTGCGCTGCGCAAAGAGATCGCCCGCCAGGCCCATCGGACGGGTGCGCGGCCCGGCGACGTACCCGGAACGGAACGCGACGTGCATGCCTGCGAACCGCTCGGGGACGAGCATCTCGACGGGCTGCCCGATCAACTCGGTTCGCTCGTACCCGAACCGCCGCTCCACCTGGGCGTTGACCAGCACGATCGTGCCGGTCTGGTCGACGATGACCATCGCGTCCGGCGCTGCCTCGAGGAGACCACGGAAGAGGCGCTCCTCCCGGCGTTTGTTCGACACGTCGCGCACGGCGGCCGAGATCAGCAGCCCCCCGCCGGTCTCCAGCGGCGCCAACGAGATCTCCACCGGGAACTCGGTTCCGTCCTTGCGCCGCGCCTGGAGATCCAGCCCGGATCCCATGGTGCGAACGTGCGGTTCACTGACGTAGTCGTCCCGGTGCTTCCGGTGGCGCTCGTGCAGGCTCTCCGGGACCAGGATCTCGACACCTTTGCCGAGCATCTCCGCGCGCGAGTAGCCGAAGACACTCTCTGTCTGGGCGTTGACCAGGACGATCGTCCCCTGCCGGTCGATGACGACCATCGCGTCCGGGGCGGCCTCCAGCAGTCCGCCCAGGTCGGACGGACTCTGCTCATTACCCGAGCCCGTGCTGGTCACACGCAACTCCCTCACCACGCATCGGGCTCCCTACCCGGCGCTCACTCATGCTAACGAGAGGACGCCCCAACCACGCGCAAATGACGCAGTTGGGACAAAAGGACTAGCCAGGACCGCAACCGTCAGGCGAGTCCGTTGGCGGCGCGGATGGCCTGCACGATGCCCGCCATCGCCTGGGTCAGGCTGAAGTCCTTCGGCGTGAACACGGCGGCGACGCCGAGCTCCTTGAGCTTCTTGCCGTCCGATTCGGGGATGATCCCCCCGACGATCACCGGGATGTCACCGACACCCTTGGCCTTCATCAGGTCCAGGACGTCGGGGACGAGCTCCATGTGCGAGCCGGACAGGATCGAGAGGCCGACGCAGTGCACGTCCTCGGCCACGGCCGCGGAGACGATCTGGTCCGGGGTCAGCCGGATGCCCTGGTAGATGACCTCGAAGCCGGCGTCGCGGGCCCGGACTGCGACCTGCTCGGCGCCGTTCGAGTGACCGTCCAGGCCGGGCTTGCCGACCAGCAGACGCAGGCGGCCACCGAGCTCGTCACCGGTGGCCTTGACGGCCTCCCGGACCACGGTGAGCTCCGCGCCTGCCTCGGCGACCCCGACGGCCCCGGCCACGCCGGTGGGCGCCCGGAACTCGCCGAAGACCTCGCGCAGGGTGCCGGCCCACTCGCCGGTGGTCGCACCGGCGCGGGCGGCGACGAGGGTAGCCGCCATCAGGTTGGTGTCGGTCTTCGCGTCCGCGGCGAGCTGCGCCAGCGCCGCGGTCACCGCTGCTTCGTCCCGATCGGCCTTCCACGCGTTCAGCGAGTCGATCGCGGTCCGCTCCGCCTCGGGGTCCGCGGTCTGGATCGCGCCGTCGAGATCGGCGGTCAGGGGCGAGACCGCCGTGGTCTCGAACTTGTTGACGCCGACGACGATGTCCTCGCCGTTCTCGATCCGGGCGCGACGGGCCGCGTGCGCGGAGACCAGCTCCTGCTTCATGTAGCCGGACTCGACGGCTGCGACCGCACCGCCCATCGCCTGCACCCGGTCCATCTCGGCGCGGGCGTCGGTGACGAGCTGAGCCACCTTGGCCTCGATCACGTGCGAGCCTTCGAAGATGTCCTCGTACTCGAGCAGGTCGGACTCGAAGGCGAGCACCTGCTGGAGCCGCAGCGACCACTGCTGGTCCCAGGGCCGCGGCAGGCCGAGCGCCTCGTTCCAGGCCGGCAGCTGGACAGCTCGGGCCCGGGCGTTCTTCGAGAGCGTCACCCCGAGCATCTCCAGCACGATCCGCTGGACGTTGTTCTCCGGCTGGGCCTCGGTCAGGCCGAGCGAGTTGACCTGGACGCCGTACCGGAAGCGACGCATCTTCGGGTCCGTGACGCCGTACCGCTCGGTGGTGATCTCGTCCCAGAGCTGAACGAAGGCCCGCATCTTGCAGGTCTCCTCGATGAACCGCACCCCGGCGTTGACGAAGAACGAGATCCGCCCGACGACCTGCTCGAAGTCGTCCTCGGAAACCTGACCGGCGTCCTTGACCGCGTCCAGGACGGCGATCGCGGTGGTGAGCGCGTAGGCGAGCTCCTGGGTCGGCGTCGCGCCAGCCTCCTGCAGGTGGTAGCTGCAGATGTTGATCGGGTTCCACTTGGGGATCTGGTGGACGGTGTAGGCGATCATGTCGCTGATCAGCCGCAGCGAGTGCTCCGGCGGGAAGACATAGGTCCCGCGGGAAAGGTACTCCTTGATGATGTCGTTCTGGGTGGTCCCGGCGAGCTTCGCGGCGACGTCGGCCGGCGACATCCCCGGGTTCTGCTCCTCCGCCGTGACCTGGTACATCGCCAGCAGCCACATCGCGGTGGCGTTGATCGTCATCGAGGTATTCATGTCGGTCAGCGGGATGTCGGCGAACAGCTTCCGCATCTCACCGAGGTGCTGGATCGGGACGCCGACCTTGCCGACCTCGCCCCGCGAGAGCGGGGAGTCCGGGTCGTACCCGGTCTGGGTGGGCAGGTCGAACGCGACCGACAGTCCCGTCTGACCCTTCGCGAGGTTACCCCGGTAGAGCTTGTTCGACTCGACCGCCGAACTGTGGCCGGCGTAGGTGCGCATCACCCAGGGTCGATCTTTGGGCTTGTCCTTCGATGTCATGGAACGAAGGGTAAATCGTCGGGCTACTGATGGGTAATGCCCAGGGAGCCGAGAACGACGTCCGATTAGTCACACCCCCGTGGTCCAGATCACGCCGCCGGGTCGGGTACCCGCACCACGTCGGCGCCGATGCTGGCGAGAACCTCGGCGAAATGCGGGTAGCCGCGGTCGATGTGGTGCGACTCGGCGACCGTAGTGACCCCCACACCGGCCAGCCCAGCAAGGACCAGCGCGGCTCCCGCGCGGATGTCGTGCGCGACCACCGGGGCGCCCGAGAGCAGGGGCACCCCGCGTACGACGGCGTGGTGCCCGTCGGTGTGCACGTCGGCTCCCAGTCGGGCAAGCTCCTGGGCGAACATGAACCGGGACTCGAAGACGTTCTCGGTGATCATCGCGGTGCCGTCGCTGACCGAGGCAAGCGCCATCGCGAACGGTTGCAGGTCGGTCGGGAAACCCGGGAACGGCAGCGTCACGACGTCGAAAGAGCGCATCCGCTTGCCGACGCTGACGGTGAACCCGTCGCCGTGGGTGGTGATTTCGGCGCCCGCGTCGACCAGCTTGTCCAGCACTAGGTCGAGGTGGGTGGCGACTCCCCCGGCAATCGTCACCGTGCCGCCGGCGATCGCCGGCGCGAACGCCCAGGTCCCGGCGACGATCCTGTCCGAGACCGTGACGTGGTCGACCGGGCTCAGCCGGTCGACGCCCTCAATCGTCAGCGTCGACGAGCCGATCCCGTCGATCCTGGCTCCCATCTCGACGAGCATCTGGCACAGGTCGACGATCTCCGGCTCCCGGGCGGCGTTGTCGAGCACACTGGTCCCGTCGGCCAGGACCGCGGCCATCAGCAGGTTCTCAGTGGCACCCACCGACGGGAAGTCGAGCCAGAGCGCGGAACCCTTGAGTCCGTTCGGGACTTCCGCAACGACCTGGCCGTGTTCCACCCGGACCACCGCACCGAGCTCGCGGAGCCCGGCCATGTGCATGTCGAGGCCGCGGGAGCCGATCGCGTCGCCGCCGGGCAGCGCCACGCTGGCCCGGTGGCACCGGGCGACAAGTGGGCCGAGCACCGCGATGGAGGCGCGCAGCCGCCGTACCAGCTCGTATGGCGCCTCCCAGCCCAGCTCCTCAGGTACGTCGATCCGCACCACGCCGCTGATCAGGCCCTGGGTCGGGTCCGCGTCGACGGGGTGGTCGATCTCGACCGTGCAGCCCAGCTGGCGCAGCAACTGACCCATCACGGTCACGTCCAGGATGTCCGGGACGTTGCGGATGGTGCTGCTACCCGGGGCCAGCAGCGCGGCCGCCATCAGCTTGAGCGCGGAGTTCTTCGCGCCCCCCACGTAGACGGTCCCGTCCAGGGGGTGCGCGTGCGGTCCCGCCGAGGTGACCTGGAAGCTCTCCATGGAGACCGAGCCTATTACGCTGGCGCCATGGTCAACCTCACGCGCATCTACACCCGTACCGGCGACGCCGGTGAGACCCGACTCGGCGACATGAGCGTGACCACCAAGACCGACCCACGGCTGCAGGCGTACGCCGGGGTCGACGAGGCGAACGCACACCTCGGGGTGGTGCTGGCCACCGGCGGCCTCGAGGACGACGTGGTCGCCGTGCTGACCCACGTCCAGAACGACCTCTTCGACGTCGGGGCGGACCTGTGCACCCCGGTCGTGGAGAACCCCGAGTACCCGCCGCTGCGGATCGAGCAGGACTACATCGACCGGCTCGAGGGCTGGTGCGACCGGTACAACGAGGACCTGCCAGCGTTGCGGTCGTTCATCCTCAACGGCGGCACGCCGGCCGGCGCTCACCTGCACGTCGCGCGCACCGTTGTACGGCGGGCGGAGCGGGAGGCGTGGGCGGCCTGGAGCGAGTACGCGGCGGCGATGAATCCGCTGGCGATCACCTATCTGAATCGGCTCTCGGACCTGCTCTTCATCCTGGCCCGGTACGCGAACCGTGCCCAGGGCGATGTCCTCTGGGTACCCGGCGGCGACCGCCCCTCCGCTGGTTGAGCCTGTCGAAACCTCAGCGCTGCTGCGGCGGCTGGTCCCAGTCGGTGCCCGGGGGCGCCGCCTCCAACCACGCGGAGAAGCCGGTCAGCGCAGACGGGCTCATTGCGAGCAGCACCGGACCGTCCGGCGTCCGGCACTCGATGATGCGGTGGCCGCTATAGAGCGCGAAGGACTCCGGGTCCGACGGCTCCCGCTGGCTGACAATATGCAGTGCCGCACGCGCCCAGCGTTGGCGCGGTCGCGGCCAGGGCGAGAAGATCCTGAACCACTCAAGGTCCTCGGCGTGGTAGCGCCCGATCCCGAGAACCCAGCCGCGCCCGGCCCTGGCGGACCGGACGCGGACGGAGAGTTCGAAAGTGCCGCCGTTACGGGCGATCAGACGACGACGTACGACGAGCAGACAACCGTAGGACGCGACGAGGAGCAGCAGGACACCGGCTGAATCGAGCAGCCACTGCCACAACGGCATCCCTCTCCCTCATCCCTTTCTGGTCGCTGTTCTTGTGGTGCCAGGGCCGGATGACCCGAGACTAGTTGGACTTCTCGACCGCGCGGATCCGAGCCTCGGCCCAGGCAGCCGCGAGCGCCGCAGCGTGGGTCTCGTCGTCCTCGCCAGCCTTGTGGGCCCGCTCAAGGTCGGCCCTGGCCTTCTCGAGGTTGATGTCGTGCGCCATCTCCGCGTGCTCGGCGAGCACCGAGACCCGGTTGTCGGCCACCGAGAGGAATCCGGCGTCGACTGCTGCGATCCAGGTCTCGCCGTCGACGGTGGTGACGTCGACGACGCCGTCCACCATCACCGAGAGCATCGGGGCGTGGCCCGGCAGGATGCCGACATCACCTTCCGACGTCCGCGCAATGATCATGGTCGCCTCGCCCGACCACACGAGGCGGTCGGCCGAGACGAGTTCGACCCGCAAGGAACCCATGATCAGAGGCTCTTCTGGATCTCGGCCCACTTGCGCTCGACGTCATCAAGACCGCCGCACATGAAGAACGCCTGCTCAGCAATGTGGTCGTACTCGCCGTCCGCGATCTTGTTGAACGCCTCGATGGTGTCCTCGATCGTGACGGTGGAACCCTCGATGCCGGTGAACTGCTTAGCGACGTAGGTGTTCTGCGACAGGAACCGCTGGATGCGACGGGCGCGGGACACGATGATCTTGTCCTCTTCGGAGAGCTCGTCGACACCGAGGATCGCGATGATGTCCTGGAGTTCCTTGTTGCGCTGCAGGATCTGCTTGATCCGGATGGCGCAGTCGTAGTGAGCCTGACCGATGTACTGCGGGTCAAGGATCCGCGAGGTCGAGGTCAGCGGGTCGACGGCCGGGTAGATACCGAGCGAGGCGATCTCACGCGACAGTTCGGTGGTGGCGTCGAGGTGCGCGAAGGTCGCGGCAGGAGCCGGGTCGGTGTAGTCGTCGGCGGGGACGTAGATCGCCTGCATCGAGGTGATCGAGTGACCGCGCGTCGAGGTGATCCGCTCCTGGAGCGTGCCCATCTCGTCAGCCAGGTTCGGCTGGTACCCCACCGCGGACGGCATCCGACCGAGCAGCGTCGAGACCTCAGAACCTGCCTGGGTGAACCGGAAGATGTTGTCGATGAAGAGCAACACGTCCTGGCCCTGCACGTCGCGGAAGTACTCCGCCATCGTGAGCGCGGACAGTGCGACCCGCAGACGCGTCCCCGGCGGCTCGTCCATCTGACCGAACACGAGAGCGGTCTGACCGATAACCCCGGCCTCTTCCATCTCGACGATGAGGTCGTTGCCCTCACGGGTCCGCTCGCCGACACCGGCGAACACCGACACACCACCATGGTCCTTGGCGACTCGGGCGATCATTTCCTGGATCAGAACGGTCTTGCCGACACCGGCACCACCGAACAGACCGATCTTGCCGCCCAGCACGTACGGCGCAAGCAGGTCGATGACCTTGATGCCGGTCTGGAACATCTCCGTCTTCGACTCGAGCTGGTCGAAGGCAGGCGCCTTGCGGTGGATCCCCCAGCGCTCCTTGACGTCGAGGGTTTCGCCCTCTTCGAGGTTCAGGCACTCACCCAGGGTGTTGAACACCTTACCGAGGGTGGCATCGCCGACCGGGACCGTGATCGGGCCACCGGTGTCGGTCACCTGCGCGCCGCGGACCAGGCCGTCGGTCGGCTGCAGCGAGATCGCGCGGACCATGCCGTCGCCGATGTGCTGAGCGACCTCGAGCGAGAGCTTCTTGGTCTCGCCGACGAGCTCGAAGGTGGTCTCGAGCAGGTTGTAGATGGCGGGCATCTCGCCAGCACCGAACTCGATGTCGACGACCGGGCCGATGACCCGCGCGATCCGCCCTACGCCCCCGCCGCCGGCCGCGTCAGTGTTGGTTTCGTTGATAGTGGCAGTCATGTCTCTCACTCGCTCCCTGCGGTGGCGTCGGCGAGCGCGTTGACGCCACCGACGATCTCGCTGATTTCCTGGGTGATGCCGGCCTGTCGGGCCTGGTTGGCGATTCGGGTGTACTTCTTGATGAGCTCTTCAGCGTTGTCCGTCGCGGACTTCATGGCCTTCTGTCGGGCCGCCAACTCGGACGCGGCAGCCTGCAGCAGGGCGGTGAAGATCCGGCTGGTGACGTACTTCGGCAGCAACGCGTCCAGGACGTCGTGCGCCGACGGCTCGAACTCGTAGAGCGGCAGCACGTCGCCGGGCTCAGGAGCCTCGGTGCCTTCGACGACCTCGAGCGGGAGCAGCCGCAGCGCGGTCGGCTCCTGGACGAGCATCGAGCGGAACCGGGTGTAGACGACGTGCACCTCATCGGTGGAGTCGGCGTCCTGGTCCGCGACGAAGGCTGCGATCAGCGTGTCCGCGATCTCGCGGGCGTCGGCGTAGGTCGGCTGGTCGGAGAAGCCCGCCCAACTCTGCTTGACCGCACGGTTGCGGAACTTGAAGTACGCCGCCGCCTTCCGCCCCGAGGTGTAGACGGTGACGTCCTTGCCCTCGCCCTTGAGCTTCTCGATGAGGCGCTCGGCCTCCTTGATGACGCTCGAGGAGTAGGCACCGGCCAGACCGCGGTCACTGGTGATGATCAGGATCGAGGCGTGGTCGGACTCGGTCGGCTCGGTCACGAGCGCGTGGTCGACGTTCGAGAACGTCGCCACGGCCGAGACCGCCCGGGTGAGCTCGCGGCTGTAGGGCGCTGCGGCAGCCGCTCGCTGCTGCGCCTTGATGATGCGAGACGCAGCGATGAGCTCCATGGCGCGCGTGATCTTCTTCATCGACTGCGTCGACTTGATCCGCGCGCGATATTCGCGCACCGAAAGGGCCATGGGTCAGCCCCGCTTCTGCTTGACGATCTGCTCCTGCTCGACGTCGCCCTCTTCGAGTGCCTCGTGGACTTCCTTGCCTGCCTTGATGGACTGGCCGTCCGAGGTCTCGAACTGGTCGAGGAACGAGGTGTAGGCAGCCTCGAGGTTCTGCTCGGTGCCCTCCTCGAACTTCTGGGTCTCCCGGATTGCGTCCAGGATCTGCCCGTGCGAGAGGCGGAGGAAGTCGAGGAACTCGCGCTCGAAGCGGAGAACGTCGCCGGTCGGGACCTTGTCGAGGCGGCCGGTGGTACCGATCCACAGCGAAACGGTCATCTCCTCGAGCGGGTACGGCGAGTACGCCGGCTGCTTGAGGAGCGCCATCAGGCGACCACCGCGGTCGAGCTGCTGGCGGGACGCGGCGTCGAGGTCCGAGGCGAACATCGCGAACGCCTCCATGGCGCGGAACTGCGCCAGGTCGACCTTGAGCGAGCCGGTGACGGCCTTCATCGCCTTGGTCATGGCGGCGCCACCGACCCGGGAGACGGAGATACCGACGTCGATGGCCGGACGCTGGTTGGCCGCGAAGAGGTCGGACTGCAGGAAGATCTGACCATCGGTGATCGAGATGACGTTGGTCGGGATGAACGCCGAGACGTCGTTGGCCTTGGTCTCGATGATCGGCAGACCGGTCATCGAGCCCGCGCCGAGGTCATCGGAGAGCTTCGCGCAACGCTCGAGCAGACGACTGTGCAGGTAGAAGACGTCACCCGGGTACGCCTCGCGGCCCGGCGGGCGGCGGAGCAGCAGCGACACGGCGCGGTACGCCTCGGCCTGCTTGGTCAGGTCGTCGAACACGATCAGGACGTGCTTGCCGTCGTACATCCACTCCTGGCCGATGGCCGAGCCGGTGTACGGG